>DXEG01000037.1 GCA_019115125.1 Candidatus Blautia faecipullorum | reverse complement strand
TTACTATTCATTTTAGATACCTCTTGTGTTTTTAGATTTTACCAACTCGCCAGGTCAGTAATAATCTAAATTTACTTGAGGTATTTTCTTTGGTCAACTCCTTGATTTAAAGTATACAGGAAGCTTTCTTTCGGTATGCCGCAGTCAGAGTCTGGCGACTCCTGTGCTTTTCGCGGCCTCGGCTACCGCCTTCGCTACCGCCGGCCCGACTCTCTTGTCAAAGGCTTTTGGAATAATATAATCCGGAGCGAGCTCCTCCTGGGAGATCAGCCCTGCAAGGGCCTCCGCCGCCGCGATCTTCATTTCATCATTGATATCCTTCGCCCTTACGTCGAAAGCGCCCCGGAACACTCCCGGGAAGGCCAGCACGTTATTGATCTGATTCGGGAAATCACTTCTTCCTGTAGCGATCACTTTGGCGCCGCCCGCTTTCGCGTCCTCCGGGAAAATCTCAGGCGTAGGGTTGGCGCAGGCAAAAATCACCGCGTCTCTGGCCATGGTTCTGACCATTTCCGTAGTAACGGCTCCCGGAGCGGAAACTCCGATGAACACATCCGCGCCCACAAGCATATCTCCAAGGGTTCCGGCCTTTTTCTCCCGGTTGGTCACCTTGCTCATCTCTTCCTTTACAGGATTCATTCCCTTCTGACGGCCCTCATAGATAGCGCCGTTCCTGTCGCAGAGAGTAATATTCCTGTATCCGGCCTTCAGAAGCAGCCGCGCGATAGAGATCGCCGCCGCGCCCGCCCCGTTCATAACAACGCGGACGTCCTCTTTTTTCTTCCCCACAACCCTGAGGGCATTGGTCAGGCCCGCAAGGGTGATAATAGCCGTCCCGTGCTGGTCGTCGTGGAAAATGGGAATATCACATTTCTCTTTCAGCTTCTTCTCGATCTCAAAGCATCTGGGCGCGGAAATATCCTCCAGATTTACGCCTCCGAAGGAACCGGAGATCAGATAGATCGTATTGACGATCTCATCTACGTCATGGCTCTTAATACACAGGGGAAAAGCGTCCACATCGCCAAAGGCTTTAAAAAGCACGCATTTTCCTTCCATAACCGGCATTCCCGCCTCCGGCCCGATATCGCCCAGGCCCAGAACCGCGGAGCCGTCTGTAACTACCAGACACATATTCCATCTTCTTGTCAGCTCGTAGGACTTGTCAATATCCTTCTGGATCTCCAGACAGGGCTGCGCGACTCCGGGTGTGTAGGCAAGGGACAGGTCGTCCTTTGTCTCCACCGGGACTCTCGTCACTACCTCAATCTTTCCTTTCCACTCATCATGTAATCTTAATGACTCTTTTGCATAATCCATTTGTATATCCTCCCTGGGATTTTTATTGATCATTTTCTGTTAAGCGCCGGACAATCCGTCCAATATCTTCTGACGCCTTAAGACAGTACACAAAGTGTTTCCTATGATATAAGAAGCGCTTCCTATATCCTCTTCCCTTCTTCCGGATCCTCCTCCAGCATCTGGTCCATATATTTTTCCACCGTATCCATATGCTCGGACATGCAGCGCTCCGCCTCCTCCGGATTTCCATTGATGATAGCCTCCACCAGACGGTGATGCTGTTCATCTACCTGGTCGGAGGACTGATTTTTCTGCATAATATAATCCCGGGTACCCGAAATGATATTATCTGTAAGCTGGTCCGCCGCGGCAAGGACGCTGTAGATCATGGGATTATCCGCAATTTTTCCAATTTTGGCGTGGAGCTCCTTGTCAAGGATCCCTCTTTCCTTTTCATTTTCGGCGGCGTCCAGCCTGCCTAGGATCATCAGCAGTTCCGCTGCGTCCAGAGGCGTACATTTTTTTGCCGCCAGAATGGCGTTCTGTCTTTCCAGCGCCGCTCTTAGCTGCTGGTTTTGGCGCACATATCCGTTATTCAGTCTGAAAAGGATCGTCAGCGGACCAATAAGCCAGGTATCCAGATCACTGGTAATGTAGTTCCCGCCCCCTGGAACTGCCTCGACGATCCCCAGAAGCTCAAGGGCTCTTAAAGCTTCCCGCACGGCCGCCCTGGATACCTTCATGGTCTCCGCCATAGTCCGTTCAGCGGGCAGTCCGGCCCCTGCCTTCAGATTTCCCTTCTGTATATTATCAATTATCTGCTCAAGTATTCCGTTAAACGCTCTCTCATCCCCGATTTCTTTAAACATAGCTACCCTCTCAATCTGCTTATATCAGGCTTTATCCGCATACTAATGATACCATCTCAAAACAGGAGTATAAACGCCTCAATCTGTTAGGAGATGGTATCATAATACTATATTTATGTGGGGGATGCAAGTAAACCTGCAAAATCCTGCCCCTCTTCGAAGACGGCTTTAAATGGGATGGATCCCGCCGCGCTCCATATATGGGGTGAGTTTAACTGACCGTTCAGTCCGGCGCTGAGCTGCCGCTTTTCTCGTACTGCTCCTGTGCCAGAAGCTCCGAATGAGCCAGATCAAGCTCCTCCACAACTCCTTCCAGCAGTTCCAGCTCCTCGTACGCGTCGCTCATAATGGTAAGGATATAAGGATGCGCTCCTTTCATCACAATTCCCGCGTCGTTCTGTACCGTATAATAAGGCTCCTCCTCATCATAGGACCAGCCGGCCTTGGAATAAACCGTATATCCCCCTCCCAGAGCCTCATAGATCGGAGACTCGTCCGTTCCTGTATACAGATCACGGATCTCCGCGGCGCTTTCATTCCCGGAAGTAAAAAAATCATAAATCTTCAGCCACAGCCGGGTAAAATCCCGGCAGGTCACCGGCCCGAAAGAACCATCGGACAGCTCTATATCCGGGCTGCCCGCGTCCGCCGCCCAGTTATTGAAGCCGGTCTTTCCAAAATTATTGATCAGGGCAAAATAATCCTCGTTGCTGGACCACATAATAGCGTTTTCAATCTCTGTATAGTAATCCTCCGCAGCTTCCGGATATGTCTCCGCCATCCATGCGACATAGGGCGCCTTAATGGCGCTGGCGCTGTAGTAGATCTCCTCAGGCTTGTAGCTGATCCCTCCTCCTGTGTTCACATCATACAGCAGAAAGCTCACAGAATAACCTCTGGCCGCCATAGCGCCTATTTCTTTTTCCAGATTTCCGAGTATCTCCGTAAGGGAGGTTTTTCGGATGGCTTCGCCCCAGGATACGCCAATTTCCGTATTATTCTTTTCAAGAATATTTATGAAGGGCTCCTCCACCCACTCTTCTGCCGGCGTCGGCGTCGCTTCCGCCTCCGCGGTCTGCCCGGCCGCTTCCGACGCAGTCTTTTTTGTCTCAGGTTCCGGCTGCAGGGCAACCACGATCATCACAATTATGACGATTGCCGCCGATCCCAGCAGAAGTCCCTGTCTCATGACTTCGTTCTTCCTCTGCTCTTTCCGCTCAGAATGATCTTCATGCTCTGAATTTCCGGCGTTCTGCCTTTGCGGGGCTTTTCGTCCGTCAGGCTGACTATTCTCTTTTTTTCCTGAATTCCCTCTGTCAATGACTGTGCTCTCTTCCGCCTGCCCCCGGGCGGCGGCTTTTCTTTTAAGCTTCTCTGTATAATCCGCGAATATCCTGCTCAAATACTTTATGAGATTTGTTTTTTTATCAGATTCTTTTTCATCATAATGCGAAGCTTCATCCTCTGTGTCCTTTTTCCTCATGCTGTCCCCACTCTCTTTTGTAATATTTTCTCAATACTATTAATACTTTCTTAACAAAATAGTAGCACGCGTTTTTTCCAATTACAAGAAAAAGGGATGAAAATTCGTTCTTTTTTCACAAATAGGATACCGGTATACTCTCCCGCAGGCACAGAGTTCCATACCCGATTTCCGGATTTGGATAAACCTCGAAGCCCTTTAAAGGCTGGGCGCCCCGTCTGAGATAGGCCTTCACCTTCTCTCCCCAGAGGAAGGGATCCTTTCCCCGGACAATTCCCCATTCCATCAGAAGAGCCGCCGCGCCGGCAGCAAAAGGCGTGGCAAAGGAAGTACCTGTAACGCTCCCGTATCCTCCTCCTGGCACCGGAGCGGTAATATCCACTCCCGGCGCCGCCAGATCAGGCTTGGGATAAGTCAGCGCTCCTCCCCCTCTTCCTGAAAAATCCGCGAAAGCGTTCAGCCGGGAATCGTAAGCACCCACAGAAATCACCTTCGCCGCAGTGGATGGGATCGTCAGAGTTTCCCCGGCGCTTGGGGAATAAAACCCGGTCCCGGTATTTAAAACCCGGCCGCCCGGAAGCCACAAATAATATCCGCCTTCCCTGATCCGCCTCCCTCTGAGCCGGATTTTCCAGATTCCGCTTCTTATATATGATCCGGCCGGAAGGAAATCAAAATAAATTTCCTGAGTTACCTGAAAAGGCCCTGGTTTCCCGTAATAGATCAAGAGCTCCGTATCCTCCAGCGAGTATCTCAGAGTCCCAAGCTGCTCCGACAACGGCCCCACAGTCTGTCCGGAGGGCGTCTCCACAAAAATTTCCATCTCGTCTGTGTAAGACTTCCAGAGCTGCACGTTCAGCACCGGCTCATAAGGGCCTACGCTGAATTCTATTTCCCTGGCTTCTCCCTGCGCGATCCGGCCGGATGCATGAAGGCTGTCGTTTCCATTATTTCCTGTCCCTACACAGATTGCCGTACGCCCCACATTGGATACGTTGCTGAGATAAGTTTCCAAGAGAGAATCCCCTCTGTGGGAACCGTAATTATTCCCAAAGCTGAGGTTAATAGCCATCGGCATTTTCAGCGCGAGAGCCTGCCGCACCAGATAATCGATCCCCTGCATCAGCTCTGTGGTCCTGGGAAAGGAATTTTCACGGGGCGTTCCCAGCTTCACCGCGATAATCCCGCTTTCATAAGCCACTCCCCGGTAAACTCCGCCCGACGCTCTCCCGTTCCCCGCGGCGATTCCCAAAACAGAGGTTCCATGCCTGCTCAGATCCTGCTGGGGCACAATCAGATTCCCTTCGTTTTCCGGCAGCGCAAGCGCCCGGTCGATATCCTCCTTCGTGTATTCCACCCCCAGGAAATATCCCTCCGGCGGGCTTCCCTCCGTCCCTCGGGCGCTCTGGTCCCACAGCCTGAGGATGCGACTGCTTCCGTCCTCATTGCAAAAATCCGGATGCCGGTAATCCACCCCGGAATCCACAATTCCCATCAGCACTCCTCTGCCGCTGAGACCCGGCTCACTGCCGATCTCCTCCTGCACTGACCGGACGCAGGACGCCTCCGTTCCCTGAAGAAGCTGAAAATAAAGCCTCTTGGGCATTTCCATAAATTCAACCTGGGGACGGTCAGAAAAGCGCTCCAGCTCCTCCTGCGGCAGCGTCACAACCGCATAGCCTCCCAGAAGAGGAACCGCCCGGATCCTTTCCCCGGATAAATCGCGGATATCGCCGCTGTATTTCACTACCACATCCCACAGCCCGCTCTCCTCCTCGTAGCCCACATTAAGATTCCCGGATTTCTCACGCTCCTGGTTTGTGGAATCCAGGGCCAGATTCAGCAGATTATCCATTTTCTGATCTTCCATACAATCCTCCTGCCGCATATTTCAGCAGATGATCCCGAAAACAACGAATCATTAAACTATATCGTCCTCCGCTTTGTTGCAGAACATAAATAATAATTTCATATAGAAGAAAATAATAGATACTTTCCCAAAAATATAACGTTTTTTCCACAAAATAATTTACTTTTTCCCTAAAATACGTTATAATTTCCTTATATTTTTTATAAATTTTTTATAATTTAAGGAGGACTTGTTTATGGTTATTCAAACCCAAGCTCTTATCATTGTTGTGGCCTATCTGGTAGGTATGCTGCTGGTAGGCTTCATCGTGGGCAAGCTGCAGATCAAGGACAGCAGCGACTATATGCTTGCAGGTCGTCGGATGGGGCTCTTCATGGTAGCATTCTCCCTCTCCGCAAATAATATCGGCGGAGGCTCGACCACTGGTCTTGCGCAGAAGGCTTTCGGCGAATGGGGAATGAGCGCGATCTGGTATGTGCTTGCCGCATCCGTCGCAATGATCCCGCTGGCTTACTTCGCGCCGAAGATCCGCCAGACTATGGCAGTGACGATCCCGGAGGTCGTCGGACGCCGGTTCGGACATGTATCCAGCACGCTGACCGCAGTTCTGAGCGTCCTGTCTCTTTTCTGCCTGACTTCTTCACAGATCGCCGCTTCCGGTACGGTAGTGGCAAGCCTCACCGGAATTCCCACAAATGTGGCTCTGGTGATCGCCGGCGCCGTGGTTATTATATATACCACCTTCGGGGGCATGATCGCCGACCAGATCTCAGACCTGGTACAGTTCATCATTATCCTGGTAGGTCTGGCAATCGCCACGCCCTTCGTAATCAACGGCTGCGGCGGATGGGCTGCGATCTCCGAGGCTCTGCCTCCCGTACAGCTCAGCTTCACAAAGATCGGCTGGGTAACTATTATCGGCTATGTATTTAACTATTTCTGTACCTTCCTTGCCGGTCCCGAAATGGTATCCCGTTTCGAAACAGCCAAGGACGAAAAAACGGCCAAGCAGGCCGCATGGCTTTCCGCGGTTCTTATGGCCGCAATGTCCATCTTCCCGACCCTGCTGGGTCTGGCGGCGCTGGCCACTATGCCTGATCTTGAAAACGGCGGCGCCAACGCTATGATGGCAGTTACCTCCACCCATGCCCCCGGCGTTATCGTTGGAATTATTTCGGCGGCTATCATCTGCGCCACAATGTCCTCGGCGGACTCCAACCTGCTGTGTATGTCCACGATGCTCATGAACGACCTGTATCTGAAATACGGCGGCAAAAAGCTCACCGACAAACAGGTTATTACATACACCAGGGCATGCAACGTTGTATCGGCTGTGATCGCAATGCTGATCTCCATGGCGGGCGTTCCGATCGTAACTATGAACACCTTCGCCTTCGGTATCCGCTGCGCCGGTCCTTTCGCGGCCTACGGACTTGGACTGATCGTTCCCAGGGCCACCAGAAACTCCGGCATCATATCTCTGATCGGCGGTACCATTGGTTTCTGCTTCTGGCAGTTCATCAGCGGCGGCGGCTTCAAGTTCGGTATCCTGCCTGTGGTATTTGGATGCGCAGTCAGCGTTGTGGTATTCTTTATCGTCAACTTTATCGAGTGGGGACGCGGCGTAGCCCCGGCTCCTTCCGCATATGTGGACGAAAAATAAAATTTTACTATAAAAAACCTGCCGGAAGAAGGAGGGGTTCGCTCTCCTCTTCCGGCAGGTTTTTGTATGATTATTTTTAATTTTATTCTTCTTCCGCCTTCATCTCACGTACGATCTTACGAAGCTTGAGGATCATGGAAGGCGCTACGGACAGCTCGTCCAGGCCCATGCGGACAAACTGCTCTGTAAGCTCTGTATCCGCGCCAAGCTCACCGCAGATACCCGCCCATTTGCCATGCTTATGGGCATTGTCCGTCACCATCTGGATCATGCGCAGGATCGCTTCGTGGTGCGGATTATAGAAGTCGTCCAGCTTTTCATTCTGCCTGTCTATAGCCAGCGTATACTGGGTGAGATCGTTGGTTCCGATACTGAAGAAGTCCACCAGCTCCGCAAGGCGGTCGCTGATCATAACAGACGCCGGAGTTTCGATCATAATTCCCTGCTCCGGAATCCTGTACTGGATCTCCTGCTCCTTCAGCTCAGCCTCCACCTCGTCTACAATGGCGTAAATCTGTTTCACTTCCTCTGTGGAGGTGATCATCGGATACATAATGGAAAGATTTCCGTAAACAGCGGCGCGCAGAAGGGCGCGGAGCTGTGTTTTGAAAATATCCGGCTGCTTCAGGCAGATACGGATGGCACGGTATCCAAGCGCCGGATTATCCTCTTTTCCAAGGTTGAAATAATCCACCTGCTTATCGGCCCCGATATCCAGAGTACGGATGATCACCTTTTTGCCCGCCATCATCTGTACAGCCTGTCTGTACGCCTGAAACTGCTCCTCCTCGGTGGGGAAGTCGTCTCTTCCCAGATAAAGGAACTCGCTGCGGAAAAGGCCGATGCCCCCCGCGTCATTCTCAAGCACATAGCCAATATCGCCCACACTGCCGATATTTGCGTAAATATTGATCTTGCGTCCGTCGAGAGTCACATTTTCTTTGCCCTTCAGCTCCTGAAGAAGCTTCAGCTTCTCCGCCTCCTCATTCATCTTCTGAAGAGTTTTCTCACGGGTTTCCTCGTCCGGATCAAAAATTACCTTGCCCTGGAAGCCGTCCACTACGGCCGTCATGCCGTTCTCCAGCTTATCCAGATCAAGAGGCACGCCGATCAGCGCCGGAATATTCATCATCCTGGCAAGGATGGCCGTATGGGAGTTCGTGGAACCGTGAACCGTTACAAAGGCAAGGATCTTTTCCTTATCCATCTGCACCGTCTCGCTGGGAGTCAGATCATCCGCCACGATCACAGAGGGATCTATGGAGCTTAAATCTGTATCGCCCTGACCGCTCAGGTTCCTGACAATTCTTTCAGATATATCCTTGATATCCGCCGCCCGCGCTTTCATGTAATCATCGTCCATGGACGCGAACATTTCGGAGAAATTATCTCCGGTCACAGCCACGGCATACTCCGCGTTGATCGATTCTGTACGGATCATGTTCTGGATCGCGTCCACATAATCATCATCCTCCAGCATCATCTGATGTACCTCGAAGATCGCCGCGCTGGCTTCCCCTACCTCTTTCAGGGCTTTATCATACAGCTTCTGGAGCTGTCCCTTGGAATCCTCAATGGCTTTCTGCACACGCCCAATCTCTGCTTCCGGATCCTCAGTTTTTGTTCTTTTGACCTGATAGTCGTTCTTGCGGAGAACTACCACCGGCCCCAGAACAATTCCTTTATATACGGATTTCCCCTGGAAACACTGCATACCTTATCCCCCCTGTATTACAGATTCTTTTCGAAGAAATCTTTCAGCGCCTCGATAGCCGTATCTTCATCTGCGCCTTCCGCGGAAATTGTAACGGTATCGCCCTGTTTTACGCCAAGGGACATAAGCATCATTAACTGGGTCAGTTTTTTGCTCTTGCCGTCCTTGGTGATCGTGCACTCAGACGCGAATTTTTTTGCCTCTTTGACCAGAAGGCCTGCCGGTCTCGCGTGGATACCAAGTTCATCCTTGATTGTGTAGTCAAATGTTTTCATAATAGTATTCTCCTTTACTCTTTATTACTTAATAATAATACATTTTTCCCGTTATGTAAATTCTTCTATGCATTTTTTTCGGAAAGTTCTGTATCCAGCACCCGCTCCAAATGCATAGCGAGATATCCTATTTCCACGTCATACAGCGGAAGTCTGAGATTTTTCTCCATTTCCGCGCAGATCTGCTCCGCCGCTTTGAATGCCTCCGGAAACTTCACCGCCATATAATCGTTCATATTGACCTTCAGCTTCTCCCCGCTCACCGCCCGGGCCACCATATAGCGCACATGATTCATCAGGCGGTTGTAGGAAAGCGACATCACGTCGATCTTCTTTCCGGTCTCCTTCTCCACCAGAGAAATGCAGTCCCGCACAGACCGGGCCATCTGCATGGCCTGGGAAACCTTCTCGTCCATAATCGCCGAATGAATATGCAGGGCGATATATCCCACCTCATGCTCGTCTATCTGAAGCTGAAAGCGTTCCTGGAGAAGCTGCTCCATACACTGCGCCACCTGAAATTCCTTGTGGAAGAGAACACGGATGTCCTCCGTGAGAGGATTGCTGATCTGCTCATTATTGCGGATCCTGCGGACGGCAAAGGCAATGTGATCCGCCATGGGAAAAAGGATGGAGCGGTCCAGCTCTCCGAACTCCGCCTCGGCCCGGTCCAGCACCTCCCCGGCAAGCTCCAGACATTCCGGAGGCACGGACCGGATGATTTCTCTGGCGTCTCCCCGTTCTGTCAGCTCCTCGAGAGAGTACACCCGCGTCCCTGAGTCCGCCTCAACCGTCTGAGTGACCTTTTTGCCAAACGCGATACCCTTTCCCATCACAAGAAATTCTTTTTTTCTGCCGTTCTCAATCCCAATAAAAGAATTATGATTTAATACTTTTGCTATCCTGAAAATCATCCGTATCTCTTCCCATCCCGGACCGGCGCTTACTGGAGAATCTCCACCTCAAAAAGTGCTTCTCCTGCTTTCACCGGTCCTTCCTTCAGCAGGCGGATTCTCTGATTATCCTCCAGTTCCGTACAGAGAACCGGAGATGTGACAGACGGAGCGTATTTCTTCAGGTAATCCAGATCCAGCTTCAGCATGGGATCTCCCTTTTTCACTGTCTGTCCGCTCTCTACCAGAGCCTCAAAGCCCTCTCCATTCAGTTTTACAGTATCAATTCCTACATGGATCAGCAGGCTGATCCCGGAGTCTGTGACAAAGCCAATGGCGTGTTTGGTGTCAAACACAAAGGCCACTTCGCCGTCCTCCGGCGCGCGCACCACCGCGTCCTCCGGCGTAACCACGACGCCGTCCCCCATCATCTTCTGCGCAAAGGCCTCGTCAGGGGCTGTGGAAAGATCCGCCGCTGTTCCCGTGATGGGGCTGGAGATTGTGATCGTGCTGACTACCTTTCTCTGTGTCTCCTCTGTTTTCTTTTCTTCACGGACATCCCCTGGAGTCTGCGCGGGCTCTTCCAGCGTATCCGGCGCTGTTTCCAGATAATCCTCCAGATTGGATTTGATCACCGTTACATTTGGCCCGTAGATCACCTGAACGCTGTTTCCTTTATGAACGACTCCTGACGCTCCCGTAGCCTTCAGAACGCTGTCGTTTACCAGCTCCGCGTTTTTTACCGTGCAGCGCAGCCTTGTGGCGCAGCAGTCCACATCGCTGATGTTCTTCTTGCCGCCCAGCCCTCTGGTGATGGCCTCGCTGACAGGGTCCGCGCAAGCGGCTCCGGCAGCTCCGGCGCTTTCTCTCCTGGCGTTTACGTCCGCTTTTGTGTAGAGCTTCGTCTCTGTATCGTCATCCTCCCGGCCCGGCGTCTTGAAATTAAATTTGCGGATCATGAATTTAAAGATGAAATAATAAAGCAGGAAATAAATAATTCCCGCCGGAATGACTCTCATCCAGCTTGTCTTTTCGTTTCCCTGGAGAATACCGAACAGGAAGAAATCCAGGAATCCTCCTGAAAATGTCAGGCCCACCGCCACATTCATAATGTGCGCCAGCATGTAAGCGCTTCCGGCAAGCACTACCTGTACCACGAACAACGCCGGAGCCACAAACAGGAAGGAAAATTCCAGAGGCTCGGTAATGCCTGTGGCCATACACGCCAGAGCCGCCGACAGAAGCAGGCCGCCCGCCGCTTTTTTCTTCTCAGGCTTCGCGCAGTGATACATCGCAAGAGCAGCTCCCGGAAGACCAAAAATCATAAAGATAAATTCGCCGGAAAAATATCTTGTGGCGTCCGCGCTGAAATGCGCGATATTGGCTGAATCCGCAAGCTGGGCAAAGAAAATATTCTGTCCGCCCTGAACCATCTGGCCCGCCACCTCCATGGTGCCGCCCACAGCCGTCTGCCAGAAGGGCATGTAAAATACGTGATGAAGGCCGAAGGGGATCAGCGCTCTCTTGATCAGGCCGAAGATCAGCGTTCCTACATAACCGGAGCCTGTCACAAGGCCTCCCAGCGCGTAAATGCCGTTCTGTACCACCGGCCATACAAAAAACATCAGAATTCCCACAAACATGTAAACGATGGTGGAAATGATAGGTACAAATCTGGTGCCCCCGAAAAATGACAGGGCGTTGGGAAGCTGTATCCTGTAGAATCTGTTGTGAAGCGCAGCCACTCCCAGTCCTACGATAATACCTCCGAAAACACCCATCTGAAGGGACTGGATACCGCACACAGAAGCGATAGTTCCTTCCAGCACCGTGTCCGCGATCTCACCATTGTCCAGGATCTGTCCCGTAACGGTAAGCATAGCGTTGATGGCTGTATTCATGACAAAATAAGCGATCACGGCGGAAAGAGCGGATACCTCTTTTTCTTTTTTGGCCATTCCGATGGCAACGCCGATGGCGAAGATCAGGGGAAGATTGTCAAATACCGCGCTTCCCACCTTGTTCATGATAACCAGAAGGTTATGGAGAAGGGTTCCTTCTCCCAGAATTGCCGTCAGGCCATAGGTCTCAATCGTAGTTGCGTTTGTAAAAGAGCTTCCTATACCCAGCAGGAGACCTGCGACCGGAAGAATTGCGATAGGAAGCATAAAGCTTCGTCCCACACGCTGCAGGACACTGAAAATCTTGTCTTTCATGCGACTGTTCACTCCTTCTTTTCCTCTTATTTTCGGAAGTGAGCATGTGCGTTAAAATCCCGTTTCAACCGGTTTGTGTACAAAAAAGAGACATTAATACACATAAACACTCCTTGTTATGTATAGTTAATGCCTCCCTGCGAGTTACACACTACAACTGAATTGAATATACCACGGGCAAGGGTATTTGTCAAGTTGCAGAATTTGTTGCAGTTCACAGGTATCTGTGAACTGCAACGGAATCCAGCCCATTTCAAATCGCCTACGGCGAGGGGCTGGATTCTTTGGCTGTTTTTCATACTGGCCTGTGCATTTTCAGCAAGTGAAAATGCCAGATTTGAACAAGAACAATTTCGCTACAATTCTGCCATACAGTGGTCGGGAAGCACAAAACATGCTTGCATGTTTTTGCGAGCGGACATCTGTAGGAGCTGAACTGCTACTTTAAAAATGCGAAGGGCTCCTCATCGTTGAGAAAGTGCATCAGCATGTAGGCGCACATGATCGCCACTCTTTCTTCCTTTAAAATCCGGCGGACTTCATCCCGGTCCGCAAAAACCACCTCAATCTCCTCAGAATCCTCCTGGGCGGCCCTGCTGACCGTCCCGCTGGCATAGCCGTATACCGTGGCGCAGGATTCGTCTGTCATTCCGACTGTGGTAAAATATGGCTTTTCATAAGCCTCATCCACCTTCAGGGTCTCCAGCTTCAGCCCGGTTTCCTCATACATCTCCCGGACGGCTCCCTGACGGAAATCTTCCCCCGGCTCCACCAGGCCAGCGGGAAATTCGTAGATATATCCCCCAAGCGTATACCGGTACTGGCGGATCAGAACCACCTTGTCCCTCTGTTCTCCATAAATGCTGTAGATGATCACACCGTCCGGCGTGTTCTTTCCTGTTTTCAGCTTCAGCTCGCCGACGCTCCTGGCCCTGGAAGCCACATAATAGGATACCGGCGTATCATGCACGCTTGTGGCGTCCACATGATACAGATTTACAAAACGGTTGTCTGTAAGCTTTTCCACATGATTTATTTTTCCCATGATATTCTCCCGTATTCTGCTCATTTTGCAGCGCTCCGGCGCAGCAGACGCGAAGCGGCTGGATTTTCGAGTACATTATACCATGCGAACAGAAAAACAGGCAACTGCGAAGCAGATATTTGTTTTTCAAACTGTGGATCAAACAAAAAACCGCCGGATCCGAACCGTACCAGTCCGTATCCGACGGCCGCTTATCCCTTATGCGGGACGGACCTTATTCTTCTGTTTCAGTCTCCCTTCAGGATAACGCGGATTCTCTTGTAAATAAAGAATACGATCACCGAGGTAAGAATGTATTTAAAAAGATTAAACGGAACAATGATCAGCGCCACAAAGCCAAGCAGGCTGTCCACAGATGAATGTACTGCCGCCCCCATCTCGATAAACGCCTCGATGGGCATTCCGAAAGCCTTTCCGTAAGCGGGAAGAAGAACAAAGGCGTTCATAAGGCAGGCTGCCGCCGTTGTGAGCAGAGTTCCCACTGCCATTCCCTCCACAGCATGTCTCCTGCTCTTCACATTGTGAAGACGGTACAGAATTCCTGCCGGAACCACGAAGGTGCAGCCGAAAATAAAGTTGGCCAGATCGCCCACGCCCGCTGTGATCGTTCCCTTGGTCACCAGATGCACCAGAATCTTAACCAGCTCGATCACCACTCCGGCTACCGGCCCCATAGCAAAGCTTCCCACCAGAACCGGGATCTCCGAAAAATCCAACTGATAGAAGGACGGCGCCAGGAAGGGAATCGGAAACTCAAAATTCATCAACACTCCGGCAACCGCGCCCAGCATGGCGATCTGCGTGATCGTCCTCGTCCGGCTCCTGTCCATTGCGTTTCCACTTCTTAATACCTGTTCACTCATTACTATCCTCTCCTTTTTTCTGAAAAATTCTTATAAAAGAAAATTCCTGCAAAAAAGAAATCCCCGGGATAATTCCCGGGGAAATGAGCACTTAAAACAATCTGTGTTCTTCTCTCATCCAGACTATACTGTCGGTTTTGGAATTCCGGTGTTCTCGCCGAATCAGCGTTCCGGTCACCAAATCAGCCGCCTAAGCGGGTCGCGGACTTTACCGCCGGTAGGGAATTCCGTCAGCCTCGCAAACCGGAGGTTCACAGTCACCCTGCCCCGAAGAATTTTCTTTTACATGAAATATTATAAGCCCAGTCAGAAAGATTTTCAAGAATTTTTTACAAAAATCAGTATAGTCTTATCTCTCCTCCCGGAAATAAGGAAGTCCCAGCCCGGCCGGAGGCTGATGCTCCTTCTTCTTACGGAAGCTGGTAAATACCAGAACAATGATCGTTACCACATAGGGCAGCGCCTTGAACACCTCCTGCATACTTCTTCCCAGTCCGGGAATATACAGATACAGAATATACAGCGCGCCGAAAAGGAACGCGCCCCATACCGCGTTCAGGGGCTTCCACAGAGCGAAGATAACAAGAGCCACCGCAAGCCATCCCCTGTCGCCGAAGCCGTTGTCCGTCCAGGTACCGCCGGAATATTCCATTACAAAATACAGGCCGCCCAGCCCCGCGAGCCCCGCTCCGATACAGGTAGCAAGATATTTATATTTCGTGACGTTGATCCCGGCTGCGTCCGCTGTGGCCGGACTTTCTCCGATGGCCCGGAGATTCAGCCCGAATCTGGTGCGGAACAGGAAAACGGAGAGGATCACCGCCGCGATAACGCACAGATACGTCATAAATCCATAGCTGAACAGAACGTCGCCCAGTACCGGGATTTTGGAAAGTCCCGGGATCTTAGCTGTGTAAGCGCTTCCCGTCACCTTTACGGAAATCTGCCCCACACCGCCTGCGAGCTTGGAGATAGATCCGCCGAAAAAGTTGCCGAAGCCAGTGCCGAAAATCGTCAGCGCAAGACCGGTCACGTTCTGGTTTACTCTGAGAGTAATGGTCAGGACACTGTAGATCAGTCCTCCCACCGCCGCACAGGCGAAAGCACATAAAAATGAGATCAGTACGCCCGCCAGAGCATTGGGATCCGGATTGTCCTTCTCATAGAGAAAAGCTCCCATCAGTCCGGCGATACCGCCCATATACATGATTCCCGGAATCCCCAGATTCAGGTTTCCGGATTTTTCCGTCATGATCTCGCCAAGAGCGCCGTACAGGATACAGATGCCCTGTACAATGGCCTTCTGAATAAAGATAATAAGTACGCTCATCGCATCTTCCTCCTATTTCTTTGTACGCTCTAATTTGTAGTTAATGAAGAATTCCGCCCCGATCAGGAAAAACAGAATAATTCCCAGGATAACGTCCGAGGCGTTTTCGTTGAGGCCGTACTGAGACGCTATCTGTACGGCTCCCTGCTGCATAAACACAATACCGAAGGATACCGCCAGCATGATAAAGGTATTGAATTTTGACAGCCAGGCGACGATGATAGCCGTAAAGCCTCTCCCGTCCGCAGTCATTGTGGAAATAGTATGGCTGGCGCCGCTGACGATGACAAAGCCCGCGATACCGCAGATAGCGCCGGAAATAGCCATTGTACGGATGATAACTCTTTTTACGTGGATTCCCGCGTATTTGGCCGTATTCTCACTTTCGCCCACAACCGCGATCTCATATCCCTGCTTGCTGTATTTCAGGTAGATAAACATCACCACCGTAAGCACCAGCACGATCAAAAGGTTCCAGCCGTATTTCTGGCCGAACAACTCAGGAAGCCAGCCCGCCTGCGTAGTCTGGTTGATGATACCCACGGTATTGGAGCCCTTGGGGTTCTCCCAGAATACGATACAATAGGTGACTACCTGCATGGCAACATAGTTCAGCATCAGCGTAAACAGCGTCTCGTTGGTATTCCAGTACGCCTTGAACACCGCCGGGATCATCCCCCAGATCATGCCTCCCACAGCGCTGACCGCAAACATGACGATCAGGAGCAGAGCCGGGGACATGGCGTCGCCCGCATAGATCATGGCTGCCGCGGCGCAGGCTCCTCCGATCAGGATCTGCCCCTCCGCACCGATATTCCAGAAACGCATTTTAAACGCCGGAGCGAGACCGATAGAGATACATAAAAGCACCATAGTGTCTCTGAGGGTCGTCCAGATACGGCGCTCCGAGCCCAGCGCCCCGTCCCAGATCGCTTTATAGACATCCATTGGATTCATTCTCACCAGGGCAAAGATCACGCCCGCGCAGACGATCAGAGACAGTATCAGCGCCGCGATGCGGATCAGCAGTCTCTTCTGCCAGCCAATGTGGTCTCTTTTGGACATTTTCAAGAAAGGTTCTTTATGCATTACTGTTCCCCTCCTTTTTTATGTTTCGTCATAAGAAGTCCGATTTCTTCTTTTGTAGCGGTTCGTCCGTCCACCACGCCGCTGACCCTGCCGCCGCAGAGCACCGCGATACGGTCGCAGAGGGCAAGCAACACATCCAGGTCCTCGATCACGCAGATCACAGCGACGCCGTTCTTTTTCTGCTCGTTCAGCAGGCGGTAGATGGTGTGTGAGGAATTGATATCAATTCCTCTGGTGGGATAGGCCACCATCAGTACCTTCGGGTTCTGGGCGATCTCCCTTCCGACCAGAACCTTCTGCACATTTCCTCCCGACATCTGACGCACGGGAGCGGAAATACTGGGCGTCATGATCTCAAGCTGATCCTTGATCTCCGCGGCCAGCTTTCTTGGGGCTTTTCTGTCAAGAAGAGCTCCCCTGCCCTCATGATAGCTTCTCAGCATCATATTGTCTGTCATATCCATGTCGCCCACGAGTCCCATACCGATACGGTCCTCAGGCACAAAGGCAAGGCTGACGCCCAGCTCCTGAATCTCCACGGAGTTCATTTTCGCAAGATCCTTCGTACTGCCGTCATTATCATAAAACAGAATCTTACCGCTTTCAGAGGCCTGGAGACCGGCCACAGCTTCCAGAAGCTCCTTCTGTCCGCTTCCGGAAATACCCGCGATACCCAGGATCTCGCCGCTGTTCACCTCTACATCCACGTCGTCAAGAGTTTTGACGCCTTCCTTATCCCGGCAGGTCAGTCCCTGGATCTCCAGACGTTTTTTCATGTTTTCCGGCGCGGGGCGGTCGATATCCAGATCCACCTTCGCCCCCACCATCATCTCTGAAAGGCTCTGCACGTCCGCTTCCGCGGTTTCTACCGTGTCTATGTACCGCCCCTTTCTCAGGATAGCGACTCTGTCAGAAAGCGCCAGCACCTCCTGAAGCTTATGGGTGATAATGATAATGGAGCATCCGTCTTTTTTCATATTGCGGAGAATCTCAAAGAGCCGGTCCGCCTCCTGGGGAGTCAGTACTGCCGTAGGCTCGTCCAGGATCAGGATACGGGCGCCTCTGTAAAGCATTTTTACGATCTCTACCGTCTGCTTCTGGGAAACGGACATCTGATAAATTTTCTCAGACGGATCAAAATCAAATCCATATTTATCCAGAAGAACCTGGATCTCCTCCGTCACCTTCTTCATGTTCAGCATTTTCTTTCCCGGCAGGCCGAGAATAATATTTTCCGCCGCCGTCAGCACGTCCACCAGCTTAAAATGCTGATGCACCATACCGATCCCGAGCTCAAATGAGTCTTTCGGCGAACGGATGGTTACTTCTTTGCCGTCCACCAGGATCTGACCGGAATCCGGGTAATAAATTCCGTAGATCATATTCATCAGCGTAGTCTTACCGCTTCCGTTCTCTCCCAGAATTGCAAGGATCTCTGATTTTTTCAGAGTGAGATCCACATGATCGTTGGCCAGAACAGAGCCGAAGCTTTTTGTAATCTGCCGCAGTTCAAGAGCATAATTGTCTCCCACTTCCATTCCCTCCTTTATTTCACAGAATTCATATATCAAAATTGTGATAGAATTCAAATATCAAAAGCTTTCCTTACGGGAAATCCTCTGATATTTGAATTTTATCAGAAAAACGGAGCTGCTGGCAAGCAGCTCCGCTGTTTTTACGCTTATTCTTCTACAATAGATGTAATTCCGTCAATGGCAAGATCAAATGCCGGGGCGGAAGCAAATTCTGACTCATGGAAATAACCGTCAGAGATATATTCTGTTCCGTCCTTCTCATATGTAGTAACCTCTTCACCGTCAACGGTAAATGTGGAAGTGTCAAATACATGAAGAGAACCGTCGATGATAGCGTCCTCAACTTCCTGAACCTTCTCCGCCGTGCCTTCCGCTACAACGTCCTCGTTGAGAGCGGTCAGTTTGTTGGCGCCTTCCGCGAAGCCTCTGCACCAGTCTGTATCGATGGCTGTTCCGTCGATCATGCACTGTACCGCGTAGGTGTAGTATACGCCCCAGTCGATAGACGCGGAGGTAAGAGCTGTGTTCGGAGCAACAGAGATCATGTCAATGTTGTATCCAACGCAGGGAACGCCGGCCGCTTCACATGCCGTAGGAGCTCCGGTAGTATCCGCGTGCTGGCTGATCAGTACGCAGCCGTCGGAGATCAGAGCGTCCGCACATTCTTTTTCCAGGTCAAAGCTTGCCCAGCTGTTGGTGTATTTTACTTCCATGGTTACGGACGGGCATACGCTCTTGGCGCCCAGGTAGAAGGAGGTGTATCCGGAAATAACCTCTGCATAAGGATAAGCGCCTACATAACCGATCTTGGCTTCATCCTCTGTGATCGTTCCGTCCTCGATCATCTCGCTGAGCTTCATTCCCGCTACCACGCCGGAAACATAACGGGATTCATAGATATTCGTAAAATAGTTGTGCATATTGGACAGTCCGCTGGCCGCCGCCTGGGTTCCTGTGGCATGGCAGAACTGCACGTCCGGATATTCTCCCGCCGCCTGCAGAACATAGGTCTCATGACCGAAGCTGTTGGCGAATACGATCTGGGCTCCCTGGTCAGCCAGGTCGCAGGCTGCGTCGTAGCAGGCCTCGTTCTCGCCGATCAGAGTTTTCTCGATCACCTGTGATTCATCCAGTCCCAGGTTCTCCACCATCTCGTCAATACCTGCCATGTGGGCCGCGCTGTATCCCTCGTTCTCATCACCGATATAGATGATTCCGATCTTCAGATCCTCCTTGGCAACGCCTTCTCCTTCGGACGCGTATACAGGGGCTGTCATGGACACAGCCATCGCTGCCGCAAGTCCGATTGCTAATAATTTTTTCATTCCTGATTCCTCCTTCTTCTCTTGTCTTAATGCAAAGTCATTAGGATAATGAAACAAAAGAGGCCCAACACCCGCCGCGTTACGCCTCTCTGTAAGTACCTTTATCATACCGAAAACAGCATAAATTGTCAATATAATTAGAAAATTCTTACTATTTTTGAGCAGCGCTAATTTTTTTTGTATACCTATTATTATTTTTTTACGCCTTGACTTTTGGGCTTTAAAGCGTTATACTACAAAAATCAGAGAGAATTCTTATGCTGAATATTACATAAGAACGAGATATAAAGAGGAGGATTTCAACATGAAAAAGCAAATTTTAGCAGTGGCCTTATCCGCTTCCATGGCTGCAGGATTAAGCGGAGTCAGCGTTTACGCCGCAGACGATACATACACAGTCGGCATCTGCCAGCTTGTACAGCATGTAGCGCTGGACGCCGCCACTCAGGGATTTAAGGACGCGCTTACAGAGGCTTTGGGCGACAAGGTTACATTTGACGAGCAGAACGCCCAGGGAGATTCCAATACCTGCTCTACGATCATCAACGACTTTGTGGCTGACGATGTGGATCTGATCCTGGCCAACGCCACCGCGGCGCTCCAGGCAGCAGCGGCGGGAACCAGCGACATTCCGATTCTTGGAACCTGTGTAACAGAATACGGCGTAGCCCTGGATCTTGATGATTTTGACGGCACCGTAGGGGGCAATATCTCCGGTACCTCCGACCTCGCTCCACTGGATCAGCAGGCGGCTATGCTCAACGAGCTGTTTCCGGACGCTGAAAACATAGGACTTCTCTACTGCTCCGCGGAAGCCAACTCCCAGTATCAGGTGGATACCGTGAAGGCGGCTCTTGAGGAAATGGGATATACCTGCGAATATTATGCGTTCTCAGATTCCAACGATCTTTCCTCCGTTGCCACCACCGCGTCCTCTGAATGTGACGTGATTTATGTTCCTACCGATAATACCGCGGCTTCCAATACAGAGATCATCAATAATATCTGCGCTCCGGCAGGCGTTCCGATCATTGCCGGTGAGGAAGGAATCTGCGGAGGCTGCGGCGTTGCCACACTCTCTATCAGCTACTATGATCTCGGCGTTGCCACTGGAGAAATGGCTGCCCGCATTCTTCAGGACGGCGAGGATATTTCCGAAATGCCTGTGGAATACGCTCCGAGCTTTACCAAAAAGTATAACGCAGAGCTTTGCGAGGAACTTGGAATTGAGATTCCGGACGACTATGTAGCTATCGGCGAGGACGCGGAGGCTGCTGAAGACGGCGAGGAAGAGGCCGCAGCAGAAGACGCGGAAGAGGATGGAACAGAGGAAGCTGCTGAAACAGACGAGGCTGCCGATGAAGCAGAAGCTGCCGATGAAGCAGAAGCTGCCGACGATACCGCGGCAGAAGAAGAGGCTGCTGAAGAATAAAAAGACGGTCCGGCAGCGTTCCCTTACGTGAAAACTGCCGGAGCTGATCAGAATAAGCCGCCGTTTTCGGCGCGATGATTACCATACAAAAATATATATGTCCACTCTCAGCGGGAAAGGATTATCCTTTCTCGCTGTCTGTGTTCATTCAGGAGGACATCCCCATGGAAATTATGAGCTTAGTAAACGCGCTGCCGGGAGCCGCTGCCCAGGGTCTGATCTGGGGCATTATGGCTATCGGCGTTTATCTTACCTTCCGGATCCTGGATATTGCCGATCTCACCGTAGACGGAACCATGTGTACCGGAGGCGCCGTCTGTATCATGATGCTGATGAGCGGCCACAATATATGGATATCCATGCTGGCAGCCACCGGCGCAGGTATGCTGGCCGGACTTGCCACAGGAATTTTTCACACAGTCATGGGAATCCCGGCGATCCTGGCCGGAATTCTGACGCAGCTTTCCCTTTACTCTGTCAATCTGAAGATCATGGGAAAAGCAAATCAGGCTGTCAATGTAAATAAATATGACCTTCTTGTTTCACTGCGCTATATTAAGGACGTTCCTTTTTATCAGAATACCATTCTGATCGTAGCGATTTTTATCGTTGTGCTGATCGCTCTTCTTTACTGGTTTTTCGGCACAGAGCTGGGCTGCTCTCTGCGGTCCACCGGCTGCAATCCCCACATGTCCCGGGCTCAGGGCATCAATACAGACGTGAGCAAGGTTCTGGGGCTGATGCTTTCCAACGGACTTGTAGCTCTTTCCAGCGCCCTCCTGGC
The DNA here is from genome assembly GCA_019115125.1 of Candidatus Blautia faecipullorum. Lineage (GTDB taxonomy): Bacteria > Bacillota > Clostridia > Lachnospirales > Lachnospiraceae > Blautia_A > Blautia_A faecipullorum. The sequence goes on along the minus strand of DXEG01000037.1, from coordinate 171,316 downwards.
CCAGTATCAGGGCTTCGCGGACGTCAACATGGGGCGCGGGGCGATTGTCATCGGCCTTGCCGCGGTAATCATCGGAGAGGCTGTTTTCAGCCGCATCTTCCGCAATTTTGCCCTCCGTCTGGTCAGCGTAGTGATCGGCTCCATCCTTTACTATCTGGTGCTTCAGACTGTGATCTGGCTGGGCATTGACACCGACCTTCTCAAGATGCTGTCCGCTGTCGTTGTAGCTGTCTTCCTTGCAGTTCCGTACTGGAAAGCGAAATATTTCTCAAAACCAATCAAACGGGGAGGAAACACAAATGCTTGAGCTGAAAAACATCTATAAGACCTTTAACCCTGGAACTATAAATGAGAAGCTTGCCCTGAACGGTCTTTCCCTGACGCTGAAGGAGGGGGATTTTGTCACGGTGATCGGCGGAAACGGCGCCGGAAAATCTACTATGCTGAACGCGGTAGCCGGAACCTGGCTGGTGGACGAGGGGCAGATCATCATTGACGGAAATGACGTCACCAAGCTTTCCGAACATAAAAGAGCCGCTTATCTCGGACGGGTATTCCAGGATCCCATGACCGGAACGGCCGCGACTATGGAGATCGAGGAAAATCTTGCTCTGGCAAAACGGAGGGGCAAGATCCGCTCCCTCCGGGCCGGGATCACCCGGAAGGAGCGGGAGGAATACAGAGAGCTGCTCAAGATCCTGGATCTTGGCCTTGAGGACCGTCTGACCTCCAAGGTGGGCCTTCTCTCCGGCGGCCAGCGTCAGGCGCTGACGCTTCTGATGGCGACTCTGAAGAAGCCCAAGCTGCTGCTGCTGGACGAACATACGGCGGCTCTGGATCCCAAGACCGCAGCCAAGGTTCTTGATATCACGGAAAAAATCGTAAACCGCGACCATCTTACCACCCTGATGATCACTCACAATATGCACGACGCCATTGTACACGGCAACCGTCTGATCATGATGATGGAGGGCCGGATCATTCTGGACATCGAAGGCGAGGAAAAGAAAAAACTGACTGTCCGCAATCTTCTGGATCAGTTTGAAAAGGCAAGCGGTCAGGAATTCTCCAATGACGCCGCTCTGCTGAGCTGAGTTTTCAAGACAAAGCTTTCTGGGAGAAGATGTATGCGCATATATCTTCTTCCCGTAAAAACCCAAAGGACCGCGCGCTGTTTCCAGCGCCCCGGTCCTTTTTTCTTTGCCTGTTTTCTTTTATCTGCTTTTCTTATCTGTTTTTTATAATTTGTGCTTTTTGCGTTCTCTCTTATCCGTTTTTATTTGATCCCTTTCATAGAAAGGCTGATCCTCTTTTTCTTCATATCCACGCCCAGCACCCGGACGTCCACCACATCCCCTACGCTGACCGCCTCCAGCGGATGTTTGATAAATTTGTCGCTGAGCTCGGAGATATGCACAAGGCCGTCCTGATGGACGCCGATATCCACAAAAGCTCCGAAGTCGATCACATTGCGGACCGTTCCCTTCAGGATCATTCCTTCCTTCAGATCCTTCATATCCAGCACGTCCGTCCGGAGCACAGGCTTCGGCATTTCGTCCCTGGGATCCCGGGCCGGTTTTTCCAGCTCCTTCACAATATCTCTCAGGGTGATCTCCCCGATTCCCAGCTCCTCCGCCAGTTTTTTATAATTCTTTATCTGTCTGGAAATGCCGGAAAGCTTCCTCTGAGCCACATCCTCTGTGGTAAAGCCAAGCTTCTTCAGAAGACAGGAGGCCGCCTCATAGGTCTCCGGGTGAACGCTTGTGGAATCCAGAGGATTTTTGCCTCCCGTGATCCTCATAAATCCCGCGCACTGCTGGAAAGCCTTCGGCCCCAGCTTCGCCACCTTGAGAAGCTCCTGACGGCTCTCAAACCTGCCGTTTTCCTCACGGTAGACTACAATATTTTTCGCGATAGTCTTGCTGATGCCGGAAATATATTCCAAAAGGGAGGCGGACGCTGTATTGAGATCCACTCCTACTTTGTTTACACAGTCCTCCACAACGCCTGTCAGAGCCTCTCCCAGCTTCTTCTGGTTCATATCGTGCTGATACTGGCCTACGCCGATGGACTTGGGATCGATCTTCACCAGCTCCGCCAGCGGATCCTGGACTCTTCTCGCTATGGACGCCGCGCTTCTCTGTCCCACGTCAAAATTGGGAAATTCCTCCGTAGCCAGCTTGCTGGCAGAATACACGGAGGCTCCCGCCTCATTGGTGATCACATAGGATACCTTCTCCGGGATTTCCTTCAGAAGCTCCACAATGATCTGCTCGGATTCTCTGGAGGCCGTACCGTTTCCAAGAGAGATCAGGGATATGCCGTACTTTTTGATCAGCTTTTTCAGCGTATCCTTGGCCGCCCGTATCTTTGCCTCAGAGGTAGGCGCGGTAGGATAGATCACCGTAGTGTCCAGAACCTTCCCGGTGGCGTCCACCACGGCCAGCTTGCAGCCTGTACGAAAAGCCGGATCCCACCCCAGCACTACTTTTCCGGCAATGGGCGGCTGCATCAGAAGTTGCTGCAGATTTTTGCCAAATACACGGATGGCTCCGTCCTCCGCCTTTTCTGTGAGGTCATTGCGGATCTCCCGTTCAATGGCCGGAGCGATCAGCCGCTTGTAGCTGTCTTCCGCCACCTCTCTCAGGACAGGCGAGGTATTTGGGTTGTCCTTTTTGATAACCTGACGGCACAGCCAGCCGATGATCTCCTCCTCCGGAGCGTTGATCTTCACGGTAAGGAGCTTTTCCTTTTCTCCGCGGTTCAGCGCCAGCACACGATGTCCTGCAAGCTTTTTCACAGGCTCCTCAAAATCATAATACATCTCATATACAGAAGACTCCTCCGGCTTTTTGGCCGCGGACGCTACAGTTCCTTTGGAGGCTGTCAGCTTACGGATATAGGTTCTGTACTCCGCCTCGTCGGAGATATACTCCGCAAGAATATCCCTGGCGCCGTTCAGGGCGTCCTCTATGGTCTCCACGCCCTTTTCCTCCGACAGGAAGGCTTTCGCCTCCTCCTCAGGTGATTTCTTCGTCATCTGGAGCATCAGAATACCCGCCAGAGGATCCAGCCCCTTTTCTTTGGCTATGGTAGCCCGGGTACGGCGCTTGGGCCTGTAGGGACGGTACAGATCCTCCACGGCCACCAGAGTCCGCGCGTCCAGGATCTGCTTTTTCAGCTCCGGCGTAAGCTTTCCCTGCTCCTCAATGCTGCTGAGAACCTGTGTCTTTTTTTCCTCCAGATTTCTGAGATAAAGGAGCCGTTCATGAAGAGAACGAAGCTGCTCGTCGTTGAGAGAGCCGGTGGCCTCCTTACGGTAGCGGGAAATGAAGGGAATCGTACATCCCTCATCGATGAGCTTTACCGCAGCCTCCACCTGCCAGCGCTCTGCTGACAGCTCCTTTGTGATTTCCAGAATAATATCCATAACATCCTCCAGTAATTCATATTTCCGTCTTATATATGTCCGCCAGCCTCCGCGGCCGGATTTGATTACGCTTCCGCGTTGTAGTCGTCTCCTGCGCTGCTCTCTGAAAGGTATCCGCCGCCGTCATCATATCCGGGCTCCGTTCTGTCGAATTCTCCCAGAATATCCATGTAAAAGGCTGTGTCCACCGCCTGCATATAGGGAAGCAGCCAAAGGAAAGCAATGTAGAGAGTAAAAACAGACAGAACTACCAACGGCAGGTAGCTGAGCTGAAGCACAACGTATTTCCATTTTCTTCCGCGCATGAGACGGATACTTGTTTTCAGGGCTTCCACCCCGCCCATCTCCGGATTGTCCGCCAGAAGATAAAAGGTCAGGACCAGCGGCAGCTTGATCAGAATCCCCAGGATCATCCCCAGGACCAGTAAGAGCATTGCTGTCTGCAGCCAGGCGAGCTGGGCCTCGAATGTCTGAGCCTCAGGGTTTGTCATAATCGTCCAGTAATTGAGCGGAAGCATCACAACCGTATCAAGCAGCGAAACGACAAGCCCCGCCACAAGCACTCTGTCCGGCTGATTCCGGAACAGGTAAAAAACATCGGCCAGTACCGCCCGTCTGCCTCTGGACATATTCAGCAGCATATAACAATACCCGGTGGACAGGATCATTCCGATCAGAGATACGATAAACATGAACACCTGGCTCAGCACCAGTGCCGGAACAGATTCCCCCGGAAATAATCCGGAAGCCAGATAGTTTCCTGCAAAATTCATAGCCGACGCGGTCAGCATACCCAGGATAGCCAGTCCCCATCTTCCTCTTAAGCTTTCCTTTGCGTGTGATTTCCAGAATTTTCTATTTTTGCTCATTTTTCTCTCCGATCTTTTCCGCGATATATTCCTGTCAGTTCTAAATCTCCGCGCAGTTTTTTATTATGAATTTTCCAGCACCTCATGATGTACGGTAATGCTGGCGGCCTTGTCCGGATCTTCGTCCTTATTAAACCAGATACTCAGATAATCGTCAAGCCTGGAGTCCTCATTCTTGTAAATCTGCAGATAATCCTCATCCTCTTCGCAGATATAGCCTTTTTCTTCCGCCATCGCCTTCAGCTCATCCTTAGACACTCCAAGAGTAACGTCCCCCGCAAGCTTCAGAGCAAGCACCTCAGGATCATAGGTTCCATAATCCAGCTCTGTCACAAAGCAGTTGCTGAGAGTCACGGCATCTTTTGTAAAATTGTAGACAGAAAAGCGTACCGTCTGATTATCCTTCATCATATCAATAAATTCCAGACCGCCGCCTTCGGCAAACGCGTCCTCGCCCATATCCTGTATTTTCCAGCCGTTTGCCTCAAAAGCCGACACCGGCGCGGGAAGCTGATAGAGATCTCCCATGAACTCCACAACAGGATCCATAATATCCGCCCCCGGAGCGGAGGGCGCCTGATATTCCGCTACAATAGCGGGAGTCTCCGTGCTGACAGTCCCCGGGTCGAAGCCCTCCGGCTCCACAAAATTTGTGACTTCCACCTCCAGCAGCGTATTTGTCTCTTTATATACGGTGAGCTCTACCTTTTCGTAGATGTCCTTTTCGTAGGTAAGCTCACTGTAGGTTTCATTTTCATAAATATCGCTGGGCTCTCCATAGGCGGCCTTGATGGCGTCGATATCCGCCGTTCCCACCGCGATGCCGCCGGGAAGCATCAGCGTATCCGGTCCTACCTGATTTCCGATAAGGTCGTTGTCAAAATCACAGGCGTCAATAGTGATTCCGGCCGCAAGGCACTCGCTTACCGGAGCCTCGTTAATGCCCAGATTCAGCATGTCCGCCTCAAGACGATAATCCCCTTTTTCAAAAACAATACCAAACACATAGGTGTTGGCTTCCACCATTTGTTCCAGTTGTTCCGGATGGCTGGCCTCCCATCCCATCGCCGTGAGCTCCTCATAGGTCATAGGAACAGACAAAATATCGCCGTCAAACTCCACCTGAAAGCTATAGATATCGTCTCCCAGGCCATTCGCCGCGGAACTCTCTTCCGCCGCCCACACCCCTGATGGCGCCGCCAGCAGCATTATACCTGCCGCCAAAACCGCTGAATATTTCTTTTTCATGTAATCTACCTCCTGCTTTTTTATTCTGGAATTCTCCTGCAGCAGTTCTTATGTGGCGTGAACTGTAACATTCTCCTGTTCCGCAGGGTCATCCCGGCTGTACAAGATCTTCAGGAAAACAACGTTCCTGTGATTCCGTCTTTATTATATCGGAATCAGGGAAATACTTCCATATAATTTTTGTGCGGAAGTTCTAAAATCTTGTTTCATCATCAGTACCCTCCCGCAAAAAAATCGGGGCTTCCTCAGAAGTCCCGATTTTTGTCATTTATTGCCAGAGGTTATTTCCTCCATCATTCCCTATTCGGCAAGATGAAACGCGTCGTGCACCGCGTTCATGGCGCGGACGCCGTCCTTTTCGTCTATCAGCACAGTCACCCTGATCTCCGAGGTGGAGATCATCTTAATGTTCACGCCCTCATTATAAAGGCTTTCAAACATTTTCGCCGCCACTCCGGGATTGCTCACCATTCCCGCGCCCACGATGGAAAGCTTGGCGATATTCCGCTCGGAATGAAGCTCCTTGTACCCCAGTCTCGCGCTGTTCTCCTCCAGGGCGGCCACCGCGTCGTCCATGTCCTTTTTATCTACTGTAAATGAAATATCCTTTGTTCCGGCCCGGCCTATAGACTGAAGGATCACATCCACATTGATGTGTTTTCCCGCAAGCACATCAAAGAGCTTAAAAGCCATTCCCGGCACATCCTTGAGGCCCAGTACCGCGATCCTCACGGCATCTGTATCAAGAGCCACGCCGCTGATCAACATTCTCTCCACTGAAACTTCCTCCTTTACCACGGTTCCTTCACTGTTATTCAGACTGGAGCGCACCACAAGAGGCACTCCGTATTTTTTCGCCAGCTCCACGGATCTGTTATGGAGCACTCCCGCTCCCAGGGTGGCCAGATCCAGCATTTCGTCATAAGTGATCTCTTTCAGCTTTCTCGCGTTAGGAACCTTTCTCGGGTCCGCCGTATAAACGCCGTCCACATCCGTATAAATCTCACAGGCATCCGCGTGGAGCGCCGCCGCCAGGGCAACCGCAGTGGTATCCGATCCACCTCTTCCCAGCGTTGTATAATCGTCATATTTATTGATTCCCTGGAAACCGGTGATCACAACTATTTTCCTGCTGTCCAGCTCTCTCCGGATACGTTCTGTATCAATTCTTTTCAGCCGCGCGCTGCCGTGAACGCTGGTGGTATGCATCGCCACCTGAAAGGCGTTCAGCGATATGGCCGGAACGCCCATACTGTCCAGCGCCATGCTCATCAGAGCTACCGACATCTGCTCGCCGATGGTGAAGAGCATATCCATTTCCCTCTTGGGGGGCTTCTGGTTGATGTCCTCAGCCATGGCGATCAGCTCGTCCGTATATTTTCCCATGGCGGAAAGAACCACCACCACGTTGTTTCCTTTTTTGTATTCTTCCACGCATCTTCCGGCAACGTTAAAGATCCGTTCTTTATTCGCTACGGAAGTCCCGCCGAATTTCTTTACAATTAACATCATTACCTCCTGATGTTCCGCGCCGGCCTGTGCCGGAGCGGCATCTTATTTCCCGGATTCCGGCACTGCTCCGTCCTCCGTTGTTTCCGGCCCTTTTTTATGAAAACAGGTACCTCATCATATCCCATCCATGGGCTACCGTATTTCCGCTTTCAGCAGCTTCTTTTTCATTATAGCGCCAGGTATGCGCCTGAAGCGCCGTGCTGTCATAAAGCAGGTACGGCACCGGCTCCGCCACATGGGTACGCACCTTGATGGGCGTGGGGTGATCCGGAAGGATCAGCATCCGGTAGTCCTCTCCGGAAGCGTCCAGTCCCTCTTTTACCAGGCGTATCAGCCGCTGATCCAGATATTCAATCGCCTGGATTTTTTTCTCCACGCTTCCCTGATGCCCCATCTCATCTGGAGCCTCCACATGGATATAAGCAAAATCATAGCCCTGCTCCGTGAGAGCCTTCACAGCCGCCTCTGCTTTCCCTTCATAATTGGTATGAAGACCGCCGTTGGCTCCCTCCACCTCGATCCGGTCCATCTCCGCTCCCACGGCGATCCCCTTGAGAAGATCCACCGCTGAGATCATTACGCCTTTTTTATGGTAAATATCCTCAAAAGACGTAAGGATAGGCTTCGTGCCCGCTCCCCAGAACCAGAAGCTGTTGGCCGGATGAAGTCCCTGCTCCTTCCGGCGGATATTCAGAGGGTGATCCTTCAAAATTTCATAGCTTCTTTTCTGCATATATTTCAGGGTTTCGTCTTTTGGAAGATACTCCCCGATCCTTCTCGTAAGAATATCGTGGGGAGGCGTCAGCTCAAGTACCTGTCCCCTGTCCCACACCAGACAGTGGCGGTAGCTTGTTCCTGTATAAAAACGGTAGTTCTCGTTTTCCAGCTCTCTGCACACATCTCTCAGAAGGATTTCCGCGTCCTCGGTGCTGATCTCATCTGAACTGTGATCCAGGATGGTCTGTTCCTCGTAAGGAGCGTCCTCCTCCGTAAGCGTCACAAGATTGCACCTGTACACCACATCGCTGTCTTTCATATCCACGCCGATGCTCAGGGCCTCCAGCGGCGATCTCCCTGTATAATATTTTCTTGGGTCATATCCGATCACGGAAAGGTTCGCCGTATCACTTCCAGGAGCCATTCCCTGAGGAATAGTGGGAACCGTCCCGATTTCAGAAACCTTCGCGAGGGCGTCCATGACCGGAGTTTCCGCGCAGGAAAGCGGCGTCCCTCCGCCCAGGCATTCCAGCGGCCAATCTGCCATTCCGTCGCCCAAAATCACTACATATTTCATAATCATCTGCCTCCTCTTCTGAACCAGGCTTTTCTCAATCCTTCACACGGATCATGGTGATCACCTTTCCATTGAGCTTCTCCACCTTTGCCTGATATTCTCCCTGCTTCATACTGGAAGTAATAAAAGCAAACTCTCCCGGAAGCTGCTTCAGGTTCACGATCTGGGTATCCCCGAAGATGTCCTGCACCTGCTCCACAGTCGCGCCCTTCACTCTCACGAAAAATCTTCCCTCTACCTCGTCCAGATCCATCAGCTCCAGGGGACGGCTGGTCCAGTTGGTCATGATATTTCTGTGAAGATGCTTGGCCTCGTCCACCACGTCGGCCACCACCGCGCTGGCTGTAGGCAGCTTGCCTGCCCCGCTGCCGTAGAACATCGCGTCGCCTAAAACGTTTCCATGTACAAAGACCGCGTTAAACACATCATTCACACTGTAGAGCGGACTTGATTTTCCTACCAGGAAAGGCGCCACCATAGCGTAAAACGCGTCGCTTCCCACCTTACGGCTGGTAGCCAGAAGCTTCACCGACATTCCCAGGTCGGCGGCATAAGCCATATCCTCCGGAGTGATCTTCGTGATTCCCTCTGTATAGATATTCTCATAATTAAGGAACTTCCCGTAGGCAAGAGAGGACAGGATCGCGATCTTCCTGCAGGCGTCATAGCCCTCCACATCAGCGGTGGGATCTGCCTCCGCATAGCCCTTTTCCTGAGCTTCTTTTAAAACACTGTTAAAATCAGAGCCCTCCGTACTCATCTTGTAGAGCATATAATTGGTGGTTCCGTTGAGGATCCCCGTGATCTCGTCGATCTCATCGGCGGTCAGAGAAGAGTTCAGCGCGCGTATGATGGGAATTCCGCCCCCGCAGCTTGCCTCAAACAGAAAATTAATGTCTTTTTCCCGGGCGATCTCCATAAGCTCCGGCCCGTGCTTGGCCACCAGAGCCTTATTGGAGGTGCAGACGCTCTTTCCCGCTTCCAGAGCCCTCTTCACAAAGGTGTAGGCCGGTTCGATCCCGCCCATCACCTCTACAACTATATCCACCTCCGGGTCGTTGGCGATGATCTCATAATCATGCACCAGGATCTCCTGCACCGGATCCCCCGGAAACTCTCTCAGATCCAGAACATATTTAATATTGATCTCCGCTCCGGCCCGCTTATTGATGCTTTTGTGGTTGGTGTTGATGACCTCCACCACGCCGCTTCCAACAGTACCGTATCCTAAAACAGCTATGTTTATCATATTATCCTCCTTGCTGCCTGCCGCCGCATTTGTACACTATTCTCTTCCCAGGATCTTCAGGTAATGAATCCCCTCGCTCTGCTCAATAAACTCCACCATCGCCTCCGCATCCCCTTCTCCCGGGAGAATATCCACACTGAGAGTCAGCGTGGCGATCCCGTTGATGGGAATACTCTGATGTATGGTCAGTATATTGCCGTGAAAATGCGCGATGGTCTTCAGTACGCCGGATAAAAGCCCCGGTTCGTCGTCCATCTGAATGATAAAAGTAATGGTTTTTCCCTTTGCCTGCTCATGGAAAGGAAAAATATCGTCCTTGTATTTATAAAAAGAGCTTCGGCTGATCCCCGTCTGTTCGGCCGCGTCCTGCACGGTCTGCACCCTTCCGGAATCCAGCAGGCGCTTGGCTTCCACCACTTTCAGAAGCACCTCCGGCACCGCCCGCTCCCTCACTACAAAATACTTCTTTTTTTCTTCCGCTTTTCCCATGTTCTTCTTCCTGTTCCTGAAAACTCCTACCAACAAACAGGCGCTCATAAAAAATCCCCCGCAGGGGATGTCCGTTAAGAAAAGACACCTGTTTTCCTACGAGGGATATGTTACCATACCTGGCGAAAGTGTGCAAGTCTTTTTTCAGCCGCCTTCGACGGCTTCCAAACAGGCTGGGTTACGCCGCTGTTCACATATGATATGAGCTGCCGCGGGATTACTGCTCCTGTTTTTTGGAAAGAGCGATCCACTTCAGATACGCGTTGATAAAAAGGTCAATGCCTCCGTCCAGCACCGCGTCCACATTTCCTGTTTCTTCATTGGTCCGGTGATCCTTCACCATTGTATACGGCTGCATAACATAGGAACGGATCTGATTGCCCCATCCGATATCCGTAACCTCGCCCCGGATGCCGGAAAGCTTCTCCTCGGCCTCCTGCTGCTTCAGCAGATAAAGCTTCGCTTTCAGCATCTGCATGGCCTTGTCCTTGTTCATATGCTGGGAACGCTCATTCTGGCACTGTACCACGATTCCCGTGGGAAAATGCGTAATACGGATAGCAGATGAGGTTTTATTGATGTGCTGTCCGCCCGCGCCGCTGCTTCGGTAGGTATCGATCCTGATATCCTCATCATTGATCTCCACATCCAGATCCTTCTTGATATCCGGCATAACATCGCAGGATACAAAGGACGTCTGGCGTTTGCCCGCCGCGTTGAAGGGCGAGATCCTCACAAGGCGGTGTACGCCCTTTTCGGATTTCAGATACCCATATGCGTTCTCTCCGTTTACCTGGAAGGTAACAGATTTTACGCCGGCCTCGTCTCCGTCCAGATAGTCGAGAACCTCCAGAGAAAATCCCTTCCTGTCCACCCAGCGGCTGTACATACGGTACAGCATCCCGCACCAGTCGCAGGCCTCTGTTCCGCCCGCTCCCGCGTTGAGCTTAATGATGGCGTTTTCACTGTCGTATTCTCCGGACAGCAGGGTTTTTACCCGGATATTGTCAAAATCTGTCTGGAACTGATCCAGCATTTCCTGGATCTCCGGTATCAGATCCGGATCGTTTTCTTCATAGCCCATCTCGATCATGGTCTCCATGTCGTCCATCTGCGTCACCAGATTCTGATAGGTTTCCATGTCGTCCTTGAGGCTTTTCAGTTCCTTCATCTTCTTCTGAGACTGCTCCGCGTCGTCCCAGAAATCAGGCGCTTCCATCTCGCGCTCTAATTCTTCGACCCTCTGCTCCTTATTAGCGAGGTCAAAGTGAATCCCTCACTTCCACTAATGGTTCTGTGTAAGTCGCAAGAATACTCTTGAACTGATCTAATTCAACCACAGCTTCACCTTCTTTCTATATATTAAGATCCTCCGGGATTTTCCGCGTTTTTCGGCGCGGCCGTCCCGGGTCTTTGGTTAGCATATCATATCAACCGCGAAACTGCAAGATATCATCTCGCCTCAAATTCGATTCGGAGGCTCGGATCAGTTTCCGCCTCAAGAACGATTTTATTGTAACGACCAATAATATCTGAAAGCGTAGAATTTCTTTTACTCTCATCAAAAAGACTATGCTCATACACGTTGGCTGAAAGAAACTGCTGAATATCCCATACCTCGACACGTCCGGCAAGTCCAGCGTCTTCAGCAAGATTCAATGCCGTATGTACCCGTTCAAGGTATGAAAAAAGCGGTCAATCATATAGACTAACCGCTTTACAATGTACGTATGAAATTTTTTATCAACTTTTCATGACTACATTTTAATAACTTCCTGTTCAAATTCAGCTTCCGTATCTACAAAATGATAGGGTTCATATTCCCCATAAGCAGAGGGACGGCTAATTGTTACGAGCTGAATGGTATCATATCCCACTTTTTGTATCAGCTTCTTTTTGAAATCCGCCAAATGCTGCCCGTGAGTAGTCTGTAAGGCAAGACAACCAGTCTTATCAAACCTTTTTGCTATCAAGTAACACACTGTGCAACACCTCCTTAAATTCTTGTTCTGTCTTGATTATACCATTTTCGTAGGTAGTACGCAAGAAACAGCCGATTTCGTTATCATACCCCTTTTTGTAAACATACTTATGAAGCCAGTTATTAAGTTGTCGGTCATAATAAGTATTATATTGAATTTCAATCGGATAATGGAAATTATCTAACTGAAAATAAATGTGTACGCCACGATACCCGTCGTTATTTGCTTTTCCTTTCGACATATCTGCAACACGAATATGTTTCAAAGACCCCAAGTTTACCACGTCTGCATAATCATCACATAAAGTACGAAATCCCAGCATATCATTAAACACTTTACCTGTCTGGTGGTCGGGATAATACCTTGAATATTTCAGATACGCAGACTGCATACTTTTAATACGGTAATCAATCGTCAAGTCAGGTAAAAGTTCCGTTCTGTCATACCATGTATTGACTTTCTCCAATTCTGCAAACAAAGCTTCTTTATCAAAATAGTGAAGATTTTTCTTTAGATTAACGCCTAGCTCTGAACGATAAGACAATTTTCCCAAAAGAGTTATGGATAAACCGTCTTTTTTCAGTATCTCGGACACTCTGCTTCACTCCTTGTCAAAATGATAAGATTATTGTACCACGCTTTCTACAGTGCTAAAAGTGATATTTTTTATTTTTTTTGCCAATAGTTCGTTACTGTTACATAGGAAGACCGCGGCCCTCCCATGAAAATAAGAGCCGCGGTCCTTGTTTCTCTTTTATTTCTTTTTTATTTTATTTCACTGTCACCTTGCATTTTACTGTGGCCTTGCCGGATTTTATGGTGATCGTTGCCGTACCCTTCTTCTTGGCGGTAATCTTTCCAGAAGCGTTCACCGCAGCCACCTTGCTGTTGGACGACTTATAGGTGATCTTCTCATCGCTGTTAGCCGGCGAACACTTAGCCTTCAAATTATAGGTCTTACCCTTTTTCAGGCTTAGGGAGGAACGTACTCCTGTGATTGCCTTCGTCTTAGTCTTCGGCACGGTCACCGTCACTACAAATTTCTTTGTACCGGATTTCACTGTGATCTTGGCGGTTCCAGCTTTTTTCGCCTTAACCACGCCCTTGCTTGTCACTGTCGCTATCTTTTTATTCGAGGAAGTGTAAGTAACCTTCTCTACGGAGGTGATCGGCGCGATCACCGGCTTCAATGTCAGGCTTTTGCCCTTAGCCAGACTTACCTTTTTCTTCAAATCGGAGATCTTCGTTGTTTTGACCGCCGTCTTCTGTACCTTCACTGTTACCTTCTTGCTCAGTCCGCTGGCAAGCTTAATGGTGATCGTGGCCTTTCCGGTCTTATTCTTAGCTGTGATCTTGCCTTTGCTGTTTACCGCGGCGATCTTTGTATTGCTGGATTTCCATGAAACTACCTTGTCCCCTGCTGCCAGACCAGTCACCTTAAGCTTGGTGGTGGACTGCTTCGTCTTCAGCGGGATCGTTGTGGCACTCACGGTTATGGTGGGCTTCAGCTTCGACCCTACTGTGCGGTTCTGGACATTGCCGCAGACCGTACACTTTCTCGTCTGGGTTTCCGCCGCGAATACGGTAGCCTTGGATTTCACTGTCCAACCGGAGAACTTATGGCCGGCAGCCGGGATCGTCTCCGTCTTCATTGTCTTACCGCATCTGCTGCAGATCTGCGCCTTCTGTCCGGCTGCGGTGCAGGAAGCCTTTTTCGTCACCTTCCATGCTCCAGCCGCATGTCCCAGAGCCGCTCCATATGTTTCAGCCGCCTTGGTCACGCCGCATTTCGCGCATTTCGGCGTGCGACTTCCGGCTGCGGTACAGGTGGGCTCCGTCACATTAATGTACTCCCATTCATGGATACATGCTGTTTCCCCTTCTCTTGTCATTAATACATAGAAGCTTCCGATTTCCTCGTACCATGAAAAGCCCACGGCAAGATAGTAGGTTTTTCCCGCCTCCAGATAATTGGAAATACGAAAGTCAAAGCCTTCATCGCTGTCATAGCTATATGCCAGCTCTTTTCCATCGGCATCGTAAAGATAACCGACAGGATCCCCATCCCCACACATGGAAGAAAAGACATATGTTTCCGATGTTTCCGGAACGATCTTAAAGTACATCTTTTTTTCCGACTCTGCCACAGAGGCAAGCTTTGTATCGCCGACCTTTAATTCCACCGCGCTGGCCATATCTGGCGCCGTTTCTCCCACGGCTATGATCGACACATATATAATTCTACTATTTCCGTATTCATCACTTACCGTACAGCGAAGCCTTACATTCGCCGTCACGTCATGAATCGTAGCTGTATTCCCTGTTTCCGGCAGAATATCATACTTACGGCCCCAGTCATCCCACTCGTAGTTTACTTTTTCCCACTTGTACGTCAGAACGCCCTTATCTATGGAAGCATTGACTTTTACTGTCACCGTTTCTCCTGGTTCCACCACTATTTTAGACTGTTCCGCCTGTGCGGAAAGCCCCGTATCTATCCACGCATAAAATTCGACAGTCTTCGCCATATAAGAATCGCTTACTTTGCACCTATATTGTCCCGTACGCTGCACATTCTTTAGGGTTAAAGTGTTGGTCGTCTCTCCCGGAATTTCCTCATAATCCTCCCCCTCGATCTGACGGCTCCATTGATAAGTGATCTGCTCCTGATCCACCATCTTGCTGGAGGCCTCCACCTTCAGCGTCACATCTGTTCCCAATTTCACTCGCTTAACGCCATCATATTCCAGAGTGAGACCGCTGTCTGCATAAACATAGATATAAGCCTCTGCCGTATTACCAGCAGCGTCCTCGGCGATGCAGCGGTACCTTCCGTCTTTCCGTACATCCAAGAGCTCCAGCACAGCGTTTGTTTCCCCCTCCAGAGGTATCTCTTCCCGTTCATTCTCTTCATCTACCTGATACCACTGATAGGTAACTGGAGGATGCGGAGCCACCGCCGTCACAGAGAGACTGACGCTGCTGCCCGGCAATACGCGGTAATAATCAATATAATTTAATTTCAACGTGTCAGTAGCAAACACATCAAAGCTAGGGAAAGTCCCATAGCCATGTAGCGTCTTCGTAACTCTTTCATACTCATTCTTTCTCTCCTCCCTGTTATAAAATATTTATGGTTAATCTCCCTTACCGTCAATAAGGAGTTATCCATTCTTTTACCTTTTCGTGCGGCTAACCAACCGTAACTTCTATGTATCATTTTACTACTTTATAATATTAAAGTTTTTGTGATTATTTTAAAAAAAGATTTCAATTATTTTAAAGGTAAATATTACTCAATTTGAAATAATTTTTGACGGTTTGAACTGATATCTTTATCATATCTTTTAAGGTAATAAAAAGCTCTGAAAATCTTATAATCACCGACAACACTATGTTTATAAGACTTTCAGAGCCGTTAAAACCATATCTAATTTTAAAGAAAAATCCTCTTAAATCCCCATATCATCCCGAAAACTGCAAGGGAAAAAGCGATATGAGGGCGCCTACAGTTCGATGGTCTCCAGATCCTCCGGCACATAAATATTTCCATGAAAATATTTTTTTCCTTCCGCAGTGTACAGCTCCCTGCGCTTTAAAATATTCTTATCCTCTGTATGATAAAGGATCAGATTTTTTACTCCCAGCTTCTCCGCCAGCTCACCGGCGTCCTTCGCGGTGGAATGATGTTTTTCATAAGGATGGAACAGCTCCGCCTCGTCATAAAGGCAGAATGCCTCGTGGAGCAGCCACTTGCTGTTCCGGGCATAAATCTCCTCACAGTCACTGTAGGGCTCGTCTCCGCAGCAGGTCAGCTTTTCTCCGTCTCCCATATCCATACAGAAGCCGTATTGCTTCGCCTTCGTGGAACCAATATCAAAAAACGTTGTTTCTTTTCCGATAAGCGTTTTCTTCTCACCGTCCCGCACCGTCTCCATATGCAGGCGGCTGCCGATGAAGCAGGTCTCTTTTCCGGACAAAAGCTTGCCCGCCATATCCTTCAGAAGAGCGATCACCTCGTCGTGTCCGTATATCCAGGCTTCTCCCTGATACTGTCCCTGGCGCATATACTGACAGATCATGCGGATCATCCAGACAATTCCCATCAAATGATCCACATGCTTGTGGGTGACAAAAATCTGCCGCATATCCATCCAGTCATAGCCAGCCAGCTTCAGCTGACGCAGGACGGTATTGCCGCCGCCTCCGTCCACCAGCAGACACTTCTTCTCATTCTCCAATACAAAGCATGTATTATAACATTCCGTCACAAGGGCGTTTCCTGTTCCAAGCATGGTAATTTTCATAATCGTCTCCAATTCTTTGCCGTCCGGCTCATTTCTCGTTTTTCGTACAGCCTGAGTATCCGCGTACAAGAAGCAATACGGCTTAAGGCGTTTTTCCTTTTGTGCGCTCATGCTAATTATACTGTAAATTATTTTGAGGGACAAGAATAAAATAGGCGGGAAGCTGCTTCAGGGCTTTCCCGCCTTTGCTGTTTAAAAATGCTTTTTTCTTCTGAAAATCACAATTTTCACTTCTTCCCTGTCTCCCCTTCCGGGAAAATGATCTTAAATACAAAGAAGAAGATAATCATGGAGACTCCGCCGGTAATGAACGTCACAAGGATATTGTATACTGCCGGACTTACATATACCGCCGCAATCGGCATCCACAGGTTATTGAATCCGTTGCAGATCAGCGAGATCACCACCCATGCGATGAAATACCAGACTGCCTGATAGACTGGATTTCCTTTGCTTTTAAAAGTGATGTTCCTTTGTAAAGGAAAGTTGATACACTGGGCGAGGAAGGAACCCACTTCATAACTGATAAAGTATCCCAGCCCGCCGCCGATGAGAATCGCTCCGGTTGCCGGATCTGTCAGCACTTCGTACCCCAACAGACTCCATGTAAAGGGAACCCCGAACAATTCCATCTCTGCCTGCGGCCACATGAACTCTGTCCCTGCCATTCTTTCTCCCAAAAGATGGGGCATGAATGTAAACACAAGATACTGGAATATAGTCACACCCATACTGAACACAAAGAAATAAAAGATCTGGTACACCCATTTTGCCAGCTTCGGATGTCCGCTTTCAAACTTCTTCCAACCTGCCGTCCACTTCTCTCTGACGCCGCCTGTTGCGTTTGCTCCATCCGTCTTATTGATGTTTCTTTCCATGTCTCTTCCATTATCAGCCATTGCTTGTTCCCTCCTTTTTCACAGTTAGTTTCTTTACATACTGTTTATTCAATCTCCGGTTACGGAAGAAACCTCCGATTACACGCCCGATCCCACGGAAGAAATGACCATTTACTACCATCACCATACCTTCTGACATCTCCATGCTCACCATGCCTCCCGTCATCTTCGCAATGGCCCGGAACGGCATATTATAAATAAACAGAACGTTCAGATCAGGCTTTCCTTCCTCCTCACTTTTTTTCTTCAATGCCGTCAGACGTTTATAGATAAATCTGGCTACGCCGCTTTTCGCGTAATACATCTGACAGATCGCGTCGTTGAGTGTTAAGTCTCCGGACCATCGGCCTGACGGAATGGGATATCCCAGCAGATTTTCAAATTCCTGATCTGAGATATTCTGAACAATGCCGGTATAATAATACTGCATGGAAGCGGGATTATACGGGTATTCCTCCGTCGTTCCTTCCACTTCCCATTCGGCCCGCAGACGGATATCCGCAGAGCTTGCCCCGATCATGATCTGATACGTTCCCATCTCGACTTCCCATCTGTCGGTCTTCGTATTCCAATAGCGGAATGTTTTGTCATCAAACGGAATCTGTACTTCCCGGCTCTCCCCTGCCTTTAAAAAGACTTTTTTAAACCCTTTTAACTCTTTTTCCGGCCGGAAAACGATAGCATTTGTAAGCCCCACATACATCTGGACTACCTCCGCGCCGTCCTTATCTCCTGTGTTGGCAACTTTACAGGAAATCCCCCGGGAATCTACTTTTAAATCAGAGTAAGTAAATTCTGTATAGGACAGACCGAATCCAAAAGGATACTGTACCTTCACTCTGCTTGTGTCATAATATCTGTAGCCGATATAGAGTGCTTCTCTGTATTCTGAATTACGCTGGGACGCAGGAAAATTACGATAAGCAGGAGTATCTTCATACCGGATCGGGAAAGACTCTGCCAGCCTCCCGGACGGATTGACCTTCCCGGTGAGAATATCCAACATAGCGCCTGCGCCTGCCTGTCCCGCCAGATATCCGTGAAGGATTGCCTGACAGGACACCTGCCATGGCATCTCCACGGCAGATCCGGCGCTTAGCACCCCGACAACATGCGGATTCACCTGGGCAATTGCCTCCAGAAGCTCGATCTGGTTCTGCGGAATCCTCATATGAGTCCGGTCCAGACCTTCGGATTCGCTGATCTCGTCCAGGCCAAAACAGTAAATGACCACTTCCGCCTCCTTTGCCAGATCCAGTGCTCCCTTCCTCATAGCCGCATCGGCTCCTCCGGTTCTGATATATCCGCGGCTCATCCCGACCACCTGGATATCATAGCGTTCCAACTGTTTTTCCATCGTCTCTACAAACGTAGGATTTACCACAGACGAGCCGGCACCCTGATATCTTGGCTCAAAAGCAAAATCTCCTATGACGGCCACATTCGTTTTTGGCTTTAACGGCAGAATATGATCCTGGTTTTTCAGAAGGACTGCGCTTTCTGCCGCCGCTCTTCCAGCGAGTTCATGATGCATCTTCTCATCAAAGGAATGTTTCCGTTCCTCATTTTTGCCTGTCAAAGCCAGGATCACATCCAGAAGCTGATCCACACAATTATCCAGTTCTTCGATTGTAAGGGTTTTGTTTTCAATCGCTTTCAGGATTTCTCTTGCCGGGTCAAGTCCGGGATTTGGCATCTCAAGGTTCGAACCTGCCGCCACGCCTTTTACATGATCATTGGAAGCTCCCCAGTCTGTCACGACAAAACCGTCGAATCCCCATTCGTCTCTAAGAATTTCCTGCAATAAATGTTTATTTTCATTGGCGTAGACTCCGTTGACCTCATTGTAGCTGGTCATGATACATTTTGGCTTTCCCTCTTTGACCGCGATCTCAAAGCCTGTCAGGTAAATTTCCCGAAGAGTCCGCTCATCCACCACCGCATTCATCGCCATCCGCCGTTCTTCCTGACTATTTACCGCAAAATGTTTCGGGCAGGCAGATACTCCCTGACTCTGGATTCCCCGCACATAGGCCGCAGCCATCTTGCCTGCCAGATAGGGGTCTTCCGAAAAATACTCGAAATTCCTTCCGCACAGGGGGCTTCTCTTCATATTTAAGCCAGGACCCAGGAGAACATTTACCCCAAGCGCAAAGGCTTCTTCACCCAGAGCCTCTCCGATCTGTTCTCCCAGCTTCTCGTTCCAGCTGTTTGCTATGGCTGCCGCCGTTGGGAAGCAGGTTGCCGGAACCGAGGCGTTCAGGCCCAGATGGTCTCCCGCCCCTTCCTGCTTTCGGATTCCGTGAGGCCCGTCTGACAAAAAGATAGAGGGGATGCCAAGTCTGGGAATATCACGACTCTCCCACTCGCTTTTTCCGCTGAGAATGGCAGCTTTTTCTTCGATTGTCATTTTATTGATAAGATCCTGATGTTTCACAATACCACGCTCCTTATCGCGCGAAAGGGAACAGGAAGTCCCGTTCCCTTTCTATTCCGCCTGTCTTCTTATTTCTTATCCGCAGATTCCACAGTCAGCTTCGGCTCTGCTGCCCTTTTCTTCTTCCATCTCAGAAGCACCAGTATCATGACTGCGGCCGCCGCAGCGCCAATTCCGACGTCAACGCCGATGAACAATTTATTCATAAACGGCATCTTTCCTGCATTCGGATCAGGGATGGTATAATTGCCGCTGTTCGCGATGGTGTAGCAGATATTTTTGGCCGCCTGACGCATCGCCTTTACCATAGTCGCGGACGTATTGGTAATCCGATTGGATTCATAGGTGTTAAATCCGAGCATGGCATCATTTCCGTTTCTGACAAAATCATCCGTCATCTGATAACCATAGGAACCGTTCCAGTCAGAAAGCACCATACCGCGGTATCCCCATTCATCCCGGAGGACCGTATTCAGCAGTTCCGGGTTCGCTCCTGCCGCCTTGTAGCCGATGAAGTTAAAGGATGACATCACAGCTACGGACGAACCCTCGAAATTCTTCACGCAAATTTCAAATGGTTTCAGATAAATTTCACGCATAGCCTGCTCATCGCTGTATGTCAGAAGGAAGGTACACCGGTTGCTTTCCTGATCGTTCAGTACAAAATGCTTGATGTATGGATAAACTCCTTTTGAGGACATCCCGTTTACCGTATTGGAAGCAATATAGCCGGACAGCACACCGTCTTCGGAGTAATACTCAAAATTACGTCCGGTAAATGCCGATCGGTGGATGTTCATTGCCGGCGCGTAGGCTCCAAAAATCCGGCAGTCCGCGAATTCCTGTCCTTCCGCCTCGCCAATCCGATAGGCCAGATCTTTATTCCAGGTTTGCGCGATCAGAAGTTCTGTGGAGAACGCTGTTCCATATACCTGAATATACCAGTCATTTAAACCGGATGTTCCATCGGAATCCGATGTAGCAATCTTCCCAATGGACTCTACAGCTACCGTCTGGAATCCGCCAAGATTTACCATACTAACCATATCTTCCACAGACAACTGGTCAAGAAGATCTTCCCACATGGGATCGTCGTAGTCCTTTCCTGTCAGGTCGACCAGTGTCAGACCGTTGTCCGCCTCTGTCACCGGCATCTCATCTTCCGGATCGTCATATTTTGTGGAGTCATAACCTGCCATGGACTTTTCTTCAATGTGCTCTCTTGTCTCATCGTCCATCTGATACATCTCTTCTGAAGGAGCGGCAGTTGCTTCGTCATAATTCGCAAAATGATCTGCTCTGGAAAGATAAGTCACATTGCCCGAAGCGTAATCCTGAAACTGGTTGACTGCCGTGACATCGTCGGACGCTCTTCCGTCCACGCTGTAATCAATATCCTCTTCCACAGAAAAAGTCTCTTCATCCAGAACTGTGTGTGAATCTGACCGCAGGGAAAGCACATATTCCCCTGCCTCCAGTATGTAGCCTCCATTTTCTGTTTTCAGCGCCCTTGAATCATAAGCCGCCATATCCTCTTTCGGTATCTCAAAGGAAATCGTCTGGGACTGTCCCGGCTCCAGCAGCTCCGTCTTATCAAATTGGATTAGATTGACAGACGCCTTTTCAATCCCTCCGTTTGTATACGGTGGTGTATAGTAAAGCTCTACCACATCTTTTCCCGCCGTCTCACCGGTGTTTGTCACTTCCACATCCACAGAAATGCTGTCTCCGTTATCCGAGAAATTCTGCATCTCCTGAGAAAATGTAGTGTAGGAAAGCCCGTGTCCGAACGGGAACTGAACATGTTCCTCGTAATTCAGAAATCCTTCCTCTGCCGCTGTCTCATAGAACTTATATCCGACGTAAATATCTTCTACATAATTTACAAAGGCCATACCGCCCTGATAGGATTCATCGGCTGCATAAATGGCATCTTTCAGGTCATCTACGTTCGTGTAGGAAAAATTGCCGTAATTATTGTAGGTCGGCGTAGACGTCAGATCATACACATAGGTATCTACCGTTCTTCCGGATGGATTCACAGAACCATTCAGGATCTCTCCCAGCGCCGCCATACCGGTAGCTCCGGTTCCCGGCACTAAAAGAACGGATCCGATATTCTCATAATCTTCCACCCAGCCAAGTTCCATCGGGTTGTTTGCATTAATGACAACCACGACATTTTCAAATTCAGAGCAGACTTTCTCAATCATCGCCTCTTCTGTATTTGATAATTCGAGATAGCTTTCTCCTTCATCAAAATCATCATAATCTCCGTTATTTTCATAACTGCAGGCATAGTAATTATATTCACTGTTGCCCCCGGCCACTTCGTCCCGTGGATCGTAGGTTCCATGGATTACCGCATTCATATCAGTAGGAACATCCTGTCCTTCTCCGCCGGAACGTCCAAGCACTATCACCGATGTGTCTGAAAATTCCTTCGCGTCATTCATAAGATCATCGGTATAGTAATCTACTGTCGGTTCCGGTAATGTCCAGTCTGTATAGAATACACTGACAACATTTCCTCCGATATTTCTGCTCGGCCGGTACTCCCGATACATATCAGTAAGGCTTTCATTTACATGGAAACCTGCATCCGTCAGCGAAGTAATAATATCTACATTCCCTTCGCTGGAAGCTGATCCTGAACCAGTGCCTCCATAGATCGGAGCGGTAGACGCCCATCCGAATACATTAATGTTCATGTCAGCTTCCAGAGGAAGTGTTCCGTCATTCTGAATAAGAGCGATTCCCTCTTCTCCTGTCTCTTTGATAATATCTCTGGACGCTGATACAGATTCTTCCGAAACAGATGCCCTTGCATTCAGCAGCGGAGCGATATTGTTATACATAGGGCCAAAGCAAATCACATTGACCAGTACCGTCACGATCAGAATCCATGCAATCCCTGTTCCCCAGCGTACCACATGACGAGTCCCTTTCTTCACAATCCAGTGTGCAGCGACCATAATCACAACCGCCAGGATAAATGTGATCAGAATCGCATAGATGTATCCGCTCAAAGTATGTACATACAGCTCCACATCTGATGCGCTTGCTCCCAGGTTTGTAAAAACGGGCGTCAGCAAATCAATCAAAAAATCCAACATGTTTTTTCTCCTCCTTTACTTGATTTATCCATAAAATCTGGTCTTAAAAAACTGCTCCAGTTTATCAAATGGAATCTTTTCTGTATCGTCATAGAGATCAATGTGTCTCGCTCCCTCTACGACATACAATTCTTTCGGTTCTGCGGCAGTTCCGTAGGCAGTTTCACTGAACATACGGGAGTGGGCGATATCCCCTGTAATAAACAGGATCGGTCTCGGCGAAATCATTGCGATATGGTTCAGTGACTGAAAGTTCATCATCGCCATTTCACTGGTTACAGTGAATCCTCCGGACGCATTCGGATGGTGCCCCCGCTTCAGTCCGTAAAACTCATAAAATTCTTCCGCCGGACCAGCAAGTTCTGCAGGCACTTCTTCCGCCGGTTCTTCCGGAAAAGACGGGATATACAATGGTTTTCCATTATCCACATCAGCCCATCTCTGCTGTGCCAGCTTCTGGATCGCATCATTCCACTGGTCATGATCCAGCATACTCGCAAATCCGCTGATGTCATACATAGCGCTTGTGGCAACTGCTTTAATACGGGCATCTGTCTGCGCCGCACTTAACGCGAAGCCGCCGCTGCCACAAATCCCTATGGCGCCGATCTTTTCCCTGTCAACGTAACCAAGCGTTCCCAAAAAGTCTACTCCGGCGCTGAAATTC
Organism: Candidatus Blautia faecipullorum; assembly: GCA_019115125.1. GTDB lineage: Bacteria > Bacillota > Clostridia > Lachnospirales > Lachnospiraceae > Blautia_A > Blautia_A faecipullorum. The sequence continues at coordinate 147,817 of DXEG01000037.1, read as the reverse complement.
TCTGCAAAAAGATCCGGGGAGGAAATATGTCTCGGCTCGCCGCCGCTCTCTCCCATGTAGCATGGATCAAAAGCCAATACAACAAATCCTCTCTGCGCCAGCTCGTTTGCATAGACACCGGGGCCCTGCTCTTTTACTCCTCCATAGGGAGGTCCCACTACCAATGCCGGATATTTCTGTGTCTCATCCAGATCTTTTGCGGTATACAGGTCTCCTGCAATCATGATCCCGTAACGGTTCTGATACCGTACATGTTCCCTTGTTACATTCTCATTTAAGCGAAAAATATAATTACTCATTACACATTCCCTCCATAATCATGAATCATTTCTTTTTTACCAAACGCTTTCATTCTCCGATTGAAAACGTAACCGTAACATCACCGCTTCCAAGCGCTTCTTCCCAACCGGTCAGATCATCAATCCTGCCAAGTCTTGTATAGCTCCACGAGTTAGAGCCGTAAAAGATAACGATCTGGCTGTTGTTATACAGGACAATGTCTCCGGCTTGTGTTGTGATCTGGCTGTTGCTTGCCGGAAGGCTCGTTCCAAGCGATCCCACCTTTTCAAAACCGGAGTAGTCACTCATCTGTATGACCACCGGTTCTTCCTTCATCATTTCAGCAAAAGCGGCCACAGCCTCGTTATCTTCCAGTGTGGCTGTAAAATTTTCTGTTCCGACCTGCACATTCATTTTCATTTCCGCATCCTCTTCTGAAATCTCTGCATCCTGTCCATCCGTCAATCCTTCTTCGGCTGCCTGTATATCGGGAACATCCTCGTCCGGACCGGAATCACTTTGTCCGTCTGCTGTGCCGCATGCCGCGAGTAATATCATTGCCCCTATACAAGTGATAAACAGAGCTGTTCTCTTGATTTTCCTAACGATATCCATTGGATTATGCATCCTCTTTCATCTTGTCATCTGATAAACAAGGTAGTCCAGACAGTCAATCCGTTTTTCCTCTTTATGAACCCGGTCCAAAAGCTGCTGTCTATGTCTTTTAAGAATCCTGAGCTGCTCGTCCTTTTTTCTGCTTTTATCAAAAAATTCTGTTATCATTTCCGAATCGCATCCAGCGTCCTTCAGGTTTTCGGTGACTGCCTGAACAGAAAATTCATTGAACAATTTTCATCCCCTCTTTCATCATTAAATTTTTTATTTCTGTTTATATGTCCAGTATATGTCGGCTCACAACGAATAGCAAATACTTATAATTTATAAATTTGCATAGTTATTTATTATATATTTTTTTGTTTTATCTGGATTCTGAACAGACCTCAAGCGCTGCCTCTTTAGCAGCGCTCACTAATCCATTCCTGATATTTTCTGACGCCGGATGACAGACGTTTTAATCCGTCTTCCAGCCGGACTCTGGGGCAGGCAAGGTTCATCCTTAAGAATCCGCCTCCATCCCTGTATTCCTTTCCATCTGAGAGAATGAGTCCGGTATGTGTCCTGAGAAATCCGCACAGCTCAGAGGAATCCCCTAAGAGTTCCCGACAGTCCAGCCAGAGCAGATAGGTGGCATCCGCTGATACCGGACGGATTCCTTCTATCTGGTCTGTAATGAAATCTTCCGCATATCTTCTGTTTTCAAAGAGATATTCCCGCAGTTCATCCAGCCACGGTTCTCCCTTTTCAAATGCAGCCGCGGGCGCGATTGCCGCGAAAACATTTGGCTCAGCGACTTCATCTGTATTCAGTCCCCGGTTCACCTTATGGCGGATATTTTCATTGGGGACGATCACCGCCGCCGTCTGGAGCCCTGCCAGATTAAATGCTTTTGTGGGGGCAACACAGGTGATACTGTTTTCTCTGCACTTCTCTGAGACAGAAGCGAACGGGACATATTCCGTCCCAGGCACAGTAAGATCGCAGTGGATCTCATCCGACAATACAAGCACATGATGTTTCCTGCAAAGCTCCCCTATTTTCCCCAGAGTCTCTCTGGTCCATATTTTTCCGACAGGGTTATGCGGATTACACAGGAGCAACATGGATGTCTGCGGATCAGCCAGCTTCTTTTCCAGATCCTCAAAGTCAATCTCATAATTACCGTCTTTCAGGACAAGCCGGTTCTCCAGCACATTCCTGCCATTATTTAAAATGGAATTGAAGAAAATATTGTATACCGGTGTCATCACCACAACATTTTCTGCCGGTGTCGTCATTTTCCTGACGATACTCGAAATTGCCGGAACTACACCCGTGCAAAAGAGCAGCCATTCTTTCTTGATCTCAAATCCGTGTCTTTTCCGCCACCATGCCCTGTACGCCTCATACCAGCGGTTATCCGGCTCTGTATACCCATAAATGCCATGAGCCACACGCTCGCTCAAGCACTGGATGATTTCCGGCGCGGTCTGAAAATCCATGTCAGCAACCCACATCGGAAGTTCATCCTCGCCCACATTCCATTTCATTGAGCCTGTGTTTCTTCTGTCTGTTATTTCGTCAAAATCATACTTCATTTTTCTATTCCCTTCTCTGTGTTTTACAATATATCAGCGGCTAAACGTGAAAAAATAATCATTCCAAATCCAACGAGTATTGTTCCGAATATCCGGTTCATCTTTTCTATTTGCACATTTCCAGCTCTCCTTTTCAAAAGGGCCGTCATGGAAGACAAAATGCCCCACCAGATATAGGTGCCGACAAAAACGCCAAAGACAAGCAGGCTTCCTTCTTTTATGCCCAGATTACCCGATATCCCGAACCATGAAAATGCAAATAAAAATGTAAGGACCGCCGCCGGATTGGTAATTCCTACCGCGAACGATGTAAAAAACATGCGAAGACCTGAGTCTTCTTTATCTGATACCGCTTTCTCCTTTTTAAACAGCAGACAGATTCCCATAACAATGATCAGACAGCCTCCCGCGAAAGTGATGGGATTCTCATATTCTGATAAAAAATCCGAAATCATCGTTAAGCCAAAGGCACCGATACAGGCATAGAAACAGTCTGCTACGGAGGATCCCAGTCCGGTTACAAGTCCTGCACGGATATCCTTCTTTAATGTCCTGTGGACAGTCAGCGCCCCCACTGCTCCCGCAGGGACGCCAAACAGAAGACCTATGAGTATTCCCTGCAAAAAAAATGTCATCCTCTTACCTCTCAAATCATCGGAATGTCTGTTTTCTATGCACAAAAGCGTTCTGATCTGCTTCCGATCTGTGGGCATATAATTTCTGTTTTTTCCGGCTCCACCTTTTCTTTTTCCATGATCAATTCTCCAATTTCATCAGCGCGGATCACACCGCCGGCCGGATTCATAACGCTGTCGATCTTCCCGTTAATTTCTGCATCTACCGTGGAATACTCAAAAGCAAGCGTCGTATTCAGCAGACGGCAGTTCTTCATGGTCAGGTTCTCGATATAGCACATTCCCTGAAGACTCTCAACCGTACAGTTGATCAGCGTCAGATTTTTCGCATTCCAGCCAAGGTATTCCCCGGAAATAAAAGAATCATATACGGTTACATTCTCACTGTTCCAGAACGCATCTTTGGAAAGCATTTTTGCGTTATGTATCTCCACATTTTTTGCCCCGTCAAAGGAATAATTACCCACAAGCTGAAAATCCCTGATTACCATATCCCGCGAATTCATGGCGAAATAGTCGCCTCTGGCAGTCACATGCTCCATCTTCACATCGCTGCAGTGCCATAATGTCTCGGATGCATTGGGGAACTCAACATGCTCTAACGTTACTCCCTGACATCTCCTGAAATTCTTCGGAGCCTCGATCAACGCATTTCTCACGGTGATATTGTCCGTATACCAGACGCCTGCGCGCCCCATCTCAAACCATGTACAGTTTTCTGCAAGGATATTCCTGCTGTACCAGAGCGGATATTTCCATTTAAACATACTGCCGTACAGTTCAATATCCTGACTCTCCTTCAAAGGAGACTCGCCGTCATCAAAGATCGTATCGTAGATCTTCAGATCTCTCCCCTGAAATAAAGCCCGTTCTCCTCTTAAAAACTGCTGTCTGATTTCTTTTATCTCTTTTTTCATCAGTTAACATCCTCCTGATTTCTATATTATAAATGTCCTTTTTGTTTACTCGTTTATAGCAGAAGCTCTGAATAGTTTCTTTCCCCGCCAAGCTCTATGGCCGGCTGATCAGAATGATTTTATTTCCCCATCCCTCCAGTTCAGGGTTCTCCGCCACCGCTGTTACAAATTCTTCGGTCGCGTCAAAAGTTCCGATCTTTGTATACTCTTCAGAAATTTCCGCATCCTGATAGTACAGTACGATCCGGTTCGGATCAGAATAGTAGACGTCTCCTGCCTTTGCCTCTGTTACGGTCTGCGGCCCGGAAGGAATCTCGTAACGGCTTGGAATGTCATAATACTGCAGTACGCTGTAGTCCGCATCGTCATCACGCTCATAGATCGGAAGCCTCCAGTCTGATGTACCTACATATCCGGCGATCGCCCTTGCCGTATCGTTATCCTCCAACCGCATCATGAACGCATCACCGTTGTCTCCGAAATGCACCTCCAGTTCACTTACGTCTGCCCCGGCCTGTACTGCCTGTGTTTCTCCATCTCCGCCTTGTACGATTGTATCTGTATCGGAGAAAACATTCGTATCTGCCGGTGTATTTCCCGGATCTGACGCTTCCTCCTGTCCACAGCCGGCAAGAAGTCCTATGGAAATCATCGTGGCTGCAGTCATTGTGATCATTCTTTTTACAAATTTGTTTTTCATGGTTTTCCTCACTTTCTTTGTTCTGATTTGTATTATTCCGCTGTCAGCACATTCATATCTGTTCTTCGTATTTTCACTGCCAGAAGCCATGCTGACGCGAAAAAGAGCAGTGTCACTGCCGCGCCGGGCACAAGAAGATTGCTGATCGCAGGATGGGATGCAAAATTGCTGATCCCGGCCAATCTCATTACCGCTGATACGAAAGGATCTGTAAGAACCGCGGCACAGATGGTTCCCGCCACAGCTCCGGCAAAAGCGGTGATTCCAAACCGGATTGCAAATGAAACCTGCAGCATTCCTGCTGAACATCCGATAGAACGGTAGATCGCCAGATCTCTCTGCTCTGCATTGAGGATCTTTTTTCCTGCCATCACGGTAACAATGGCAATAAATACTGTGATCATCCCATACATGAACGCCAATGACAGATGCATTGCCGTAATGATCCCGGATAATCCCGGCCATGTATTCTGGTGTACATGGACATCTCCGCCGTAAGCTGTCTCCAGAGCGCTTGTGATTGCTTCCTTCTGGGACGGATCTTCCAGAAAATAATGATGGCACCAGATCCTTGGCTCATCCTGACCGATGGAAAGATATCCTTCCCTGCGCATTCCCAGATTTGCGCCCATATCATTGGCACAGTGATAAATACCGGAAACAGTGTATTCTCTGCTTCCCATATCTCCCCGGATCATCACGGTACTGCCTACGTCCACGCCAAGATCTGCCGCAGTGACTTCTGTCAGCACCACCTGGTCCGGATCCATGCAAGTCTCTCCTCTGCTGATATGAAAGCGTTCCGGTTCTGTGATCACATTTGCCGTATAGTTCGTTCCGTTTACAGAAACCGTGGGCATAGCCAGATCATAACTGTCCGTAATCGTGCTGTAAGAGCGCACCACCGCTTCCATCTCTTCCTCGCTGAGTTCTCCCATTGCCTGAACTCCCAGATCCAGATCCGCCGGATTGAAAGCATCCATCATTCCCTGCCCGTCCGTTCCCAGCCAGCTGTTCATACGCCCCGCGAGGGAGGCAAAAAAGACAAGGAAGCAGGCCACAAGGCAGGCGCTTAAATACCTTTTTCTTCCCGATAATAACTGCCGTACCGCCAGATGGAATACCAGCCCGTTTTTCTGTATGCCTCTGCTTACAGATGTTGATTTTTTCTTTGCTTTTCTTCTGCTTTCGATTCTCATAAAAACCGCTGTATCATGGATCGCTTCCATCGGTGATATATGCAGGATCCTCTGCATCCGCAGCGCCGCATATCCTCCAAGCAACAGCAGGATTGCCGAAAACACACCCAGACACGGGAGCACCGGGATCCCTGATGGGATGAGAAGTCCGGTAGTTGTAACTGTCATAGCAGATATCACGCGAGTAAATGGGATCACTGCAAAAGTTCCCATGATACTCCCCAGAATAATTGCCGCCAGATATTCCATTTCCTGAACCAAAACCAGTGTACGCCCGGTCACGCCCAATGTCTTTAAGATTCCCATGTTCTTTTGTTCCTGTTCCACGATCCCTGAGATACTGTGCCCCAGAACGACCATTGCCACCAGCAATAAGATCAATGCAAATGCCGCAAGGATCGCGCAGAATGCATTTTGCAGAATCATCATGAAACTCCCGATCGTATAGGCACTGTGTATTTCCACTATATATTCCGGGAGCGATGTCTGGCTGTTCAAAAGCTGATTGATCTGGTCAATCTCAGCTTCTCCATCTGCCTGAACAAAAATATGAAGCATCGCACCGCTTCGGGCAAGGGCGTCTGCCCCTTCCTGCTCCACGGTTTCTATGATCTGTCCATAGTCCGCCCCGGAGATAAGGAATCCTTTCATCCCGATCATCGAACTGCCCATGAACGGATCTTCATAGTAGCCGGCAACTGTCAGGTCTACATTCATTCCTCCTCTCGCAACAGGGAAGGTAATAGTATCCCCAACCTGCAGATCCATGATGGAGACCATGGACGGTGAGACATACACCTCTCCCTGCCGGATTTCCTCCGGCGCCTGCCTGTAACCGTCCATATCATCGTTCAAGAATCGGTATCTTGTCTCTCCCGGCTGCCATAGGATCAGTTGTCCTTCACTGTCCGACTCGATGCCATTCCCTTCATATTCGGAGAAAATAATATTCTGGCTCTGCACCTCCCCAATTCCCTCCTGAGATGATATTTCCTGCAGCAAGTCTCCCACATCCGGCACATCAGATACCCATGCCGTAAGCTGACCGAAGCCTGCACGCTCCATCTCGCTTCGGATATAAGCATTTCCATTCAGGGAAACAGCAAGAACTGTAAACAGGGAAAGCACTGTGAAAAATACCAGCAGACTGATCCCGATAAGGCTCCCTTTTTGCCTCTTTATTCCTCTGCGAAAGAGAATATTCTTTTCCAACGCTTTGCCTCCTTTTACCACCGCAGCCCGGACAGCCAGCCGCTCACTTGGCTCTCTCTGTTCTGCTCTCTGATCTCATTGTATGGCGGAAGCCTCAGTTCATCCAGAACCTTCCCGTCCTCCAGATACAGAATGCGGTTTCCCCTTGCCGCTGCTCTCATGTCGTGGGTGACCATAAGGATACTCTGACCGGAACGGTTTAAGTCTGTCAGAAGATTCAGCACTTCCGTCGTATTAGACCGGTTCAGCGCTCCGGTAGGCTCATCGGCAAACAAAAGTCCCGGCTTTCCAACCATAGCCCGCGCGATCGCAGCCCGCTGTGCTTCCCCGCCTGATACCTGAGAGGGAAACCGGTTCTGTGCTTTGTCAATTTTCATTTGCCTTAACAGCCTCCCAGCCCTGTCCCGTATTTCCTCCGTACTTCCCTTTTTTCCCACATACCCAGCCACAGCCACATTTTCAAACAAAGTAAGATTGCTCACCAGATTGGTCTGCTGGAATACAAAACCGAATTCCTTTGCCCGCAGATCAGCCATCTGCTTTTCTTTTAAGGAAGTGATCTCTCTATCTTTGTAAAAGACCTTTCCCCCGGAAACAGGATCCATACCGCTGAGGGCATAGAGGAGTGTCGATTTTCCTGCCCCGGAAGAACCCATGATCACTGTGAAGTCCCCTTTATAGATAGAGATATCCACCTGATCAAGTACCGTATTTCTCATGGAGCCCTGCCGGAATATACGGCTCACCTTTTTACCCTGCAAGATTGTATTCATGGTTTTCTTCCTTTCCTTCTGTAAGGATTAATGGTTTCTTCCCGGTTTTCGGATCCGGCAGGATCTCATCCACGAAATTCACATAGAACTGTACATAATCTAAGTGTTTTTCTGCCAGGATACGCCCCATCTGCCGCATCATTTCAGAGCGGATCATGCTTTTCGATGCTTCCGCTGTAATTTCCGCATACATCTCAAAGGAGTCCTGCGTGATCTGCCGGAACTGATAATCTTTGAGTCCTTCTATACAAAATCCTTCGATAGCAAGAGGATGTAAAAATTCCCGGTGTCCCGATCCATCTTCAAACCAGAGGATATCTTCATTTCTTCCCAGAAGCCCTACTGCTCTGGTAAAAGGATATCGGTCTGTTTCATCCGCCGCCTTCAGTGTCAGATGGTCTGACAGCCGATAACGGATCAGGGGCTGGGCGAAATTATAAAGGGAGGTAAGATACATGACTCCGCTTTCCATCTCGATCACATTCAGATCATCAAAAAGGATCATCCCCTCTTTCGGATCCATCTCCACACCCAAAGCAAGAGACTCGCTTGCCCCATAGACATTGACCACTTCTGTATGGAATACCTGTTCCAGATAATTCCGAAGTCCCGTGCCCAAAGGTTCTCCGCAGGAAATGACTTTCTCTACGTCTGCCTTTACTTCCCCTCGTTCCACAAGCTCCGCCATAATCTTCACGGCGGAAGGATAACCGATCACAATATTAGGTCGGAATTCAGATAATTTTTCCACCCACTGCTTCAAAGGTGTCTTAATATCCAGATACATCTGCTTCGCTCCGACTCCGTCTATGCCGTCTCCCACGGCCATTGCTCCGCCGTATCTTCCGTCGGTAGCCGCTATATACACAATTCTCGGCCGTTTCAGAAGCAGTTTTAAAATCTGCGGCATGGTCATATTCCACAAGGCTGCCCGGATGATTCCCATCAGCATATTGTTCCATGCTTTTTCGTCATACAAAAAGTATCCCGGTGTCCCGGTACTTCCGGAAGAATGGACCACATGATATTTTCCGTCATAAGGTTTTCGGTCGGCTGCTGTCTCCTCATCAAATTTTCTTAATTCGTCCTGTGTCACATCCGGCAGTGTGATCAGTTCATCAAAATGTGCGAGAAGAACCTGTTTATCTATTGTGGGAAAACAGGACAGCGGCAGTGTGTCAAGCTGGTCTTCCGTGATCCCGGCATGCTCAAATGTCCTCCGGTAATACGCCGAATGTTCCCACGCGTAATGCAGAAGCCTTCTCAGTTTCTGGTCCTGTAACTCTTTGATTCTCTCAGGACTGAATTTTGCTTGTTTCCTCAATCGGTTTAATTCCAGCAGTGTGTTCAGATAATTCATGTTTTCCTCCTTACTCTACGGAAACGGTATATCCGTTCTCGTAGTTTTCTCTGTGAAAATAAGTCAGCTCCTTTGTTTCCTGATTCATGACAATGCTCCACTCCGTAGAGGCGAACTCATCACCGAAGTTATCCTTACTTACACTGTCTAATGCATCTCTGATCTCAGCTTCTGTCATGCTTTCCTGTCCGGCAAGTATCTGCTGCAGGATGTCGTATCTCTCATGGGACTGGGAAGTGCCGATGCCGTATTTTTCTCCTTCTGTCAGATAGAAGTTTGTTACCACCTTTGTCTCTGTCACTGTCATCTCGTTATCCACATATTCCACTACGACACTTCTGCCGGAAGCATCCGACAATGCAAAATGAATCATCATGTTCATAGAAGCATGCAGGTCATACTGTCCAAGAAGCTCCACTGCTTCATTCACATCTGCCGCCCGGTCAAGAAGCAGCCGAACTGCTGTTGTGGTCGTCAGATCCGGTTTCCCTGTATTCTGGTTAATTGTTTCCGAATCCTGAATCATGTTTACAGAAACAGCCAGCCCTTCCTCATTCATACCATCAAGAGGCGCATAAAGCCCAACCGCCGCCTGTACACGGTCCGGCAGTCCGGAGATATCTGCGCCTCCCGCCTGAATAAAGTCCATATTCACTGTGGAAACAGACGCATATCCATTTTCCGGTCTTGAGCTGATGATCAGTCCGTTACAGGTGTCCCAGTCAAAGTTCCTTCCGAATAGATATCCACCGTCTGCCCCCTGTACGGACAGGGTACTGCAGCCAAATGGATCCCCGCCAAAAATCAGTCCCGGAAGATTGCCCATGATCCGGTCACTGACATACGATACGACTCCTGCGTCGGAATCTGCGCCTCCCTGCTCCAGAAATCCATCAAATCCGTGATCCCCTTCATAGCGCACGATGGAGAGTCCTTCCTCCAGTTCTGTAATATCTTCTGTAGGAGCGATAAACGTGCTGCCCAGCTCCTCCGTCTGATGTGTCATACCCGCTTCTCCCTGTGTCCCATTTTCTTCTCCCCTGCCTGCACGGCTGCATCCGGTGATCAGAAGCCCGGCTGCCGCAAGAACTGTCAGGGAAAGGATATATTGTCTTTTTTTCATGTTGTCCTGTCCTTTCTCTTGATATATGACAGTCGCTGTCCCCTGTCATCTGATGCTATTTTAAGGAGGCAAAATAACATCCGGCTAACAGAAAAATGAACAATTTCTAAACCAAATGAGAAAAATAAATTCCTGTTCAGAAATTCTTGTATAGAAAAAGAACGCCGGATTTTAAGCGTTCTTTTTCACATGTCTTACAAAAATGCCCCGTTACATACCTGCAGCACCTGTCCGCGTACCGCCCGTCCCATTTTGCTTGCAAGATAAAGACACGCATATGCCTGATCCATGGGATCACACTCCGGTCCGGGGAAATAGACATAATGGCCGCTGTATTCCAGCATCTTTGCTCCTCCCGGCTGCTCCCCTGCCTTATTTGCCAGATGCGCTGGCGTTACCGTCGCTCCCGGAGCCACTGCGTTGCAGCGGATATTGGTATCTACAAGACGCATAGCTACATTTTTCGGAAGAAAAATCTTCAGCGCTTCCCGGATGTATCTCATAGGCCCTCCTAAATTTGTATCCATGACAAACCGCATCCAGTCATCCTCTGTCTCATCGATCATTTTCTGCTCTCCGATTCCCGCATTATTGATCAGGATATCCAGATCCCCGAATTCCCTTAATGCCGTATCCATAACCTTTCTTGTATCTTCCGTGGAACACACATCTGCTATTACGCCTACCGCATTTCCGCCCTTTGCGCGGATGCGCTCCACTGCCTCATCGAGCTTATCCTGCCCTCTGGCCGTAAGGACGACATTTGCCCCTTCCTCCGCAAAGAGCTCCGCCATAGTCTGTCCCATACCATAACTTGCACCTGTAATGATCGCTGTTTTTCCTTCTTACATTTTTGCATCCATTTTGTACTCCTCCTTTTACACACTCTGCTTTAAAATGCTCTATACCTGTTATGTCCTATACTCGTCTTCCCATCTCGTATGCTTTCTCCACCGCCGGGTTTTCTTCAATCTCTCCGGCTGCATCTACTCCTCCGGCAAATAATGTCCCGGCAAGTCCCGCCTTCTCAAAGCATGAAATCCAGCCCTCCAGACCATTTACCGCCCGCTCCGGCGTCACGGCATCCTGATCCGCCGCTGTTGTCAGCAGATAGACATCGCGGAATGCATAATCTACAAAATACAAAGGGTTCGCACGATCCAGCATCGTTTTCATCTGGCCGCTCAGCTCATAGTAGTAAATCGGTGTTGCAAAGACGAGCACATCTGCCTGTTTCATCTTTTCTGCGATTTCATTTCCATCATCATTGATCGCACAATGCCCGGTCTTAGCGCAGGCAAGACAGCCTTGACAAAAAGCCAGATTTTTCCCTTTTAGCTTTACAATTTCCACCTTGTTTCCTGCTTCTTCCGCTCCTTTTGCAAACTGTTGTGCCAGTTTGTCAGAGTTACTTCTGTTCCTCATACTGGAAGATATGATCAGTACACATTTCTGCATGATTATCGTCCTTCTCTCTGCTTGTTTTCTGTTCATCTATATTCTATCCCAGAGCTATTAACATTTCAAATACTTATATTATATATATTTCCATAGGATAAAACTATTTTATTTCTTGTTTTCTTTTACTTCTTCCGTTATAATACAAGAAAAAGAAATGGAGGTATCACTATGGATCTGCGAGTTCTCACCTATTTTCTTGCTATTGCAAGGGAACAAAGTATTGTTCATGCCGCTGAGTCTCTTCATCTTTCACAGCCCACTCTTTCTACTCAGATCAAAAATCTTGAAGAGGAACTGGGAAAGCAGCTCTTTATCCGCGGTACACGCGGTACGCGGAAGGTTACACTGACCGAAGAAGGAATGATCTTAAAGAAACGTGCAGAGGAAATCCTTGATCTGGTCAGCCGCACAGAACAGGAAATCACTATGAATGATGACATCCTTGTAGGGGATATCTATATCGGGACCGGTGAGACTGACGGAATCCGTCTGATTGCGAAAGCCGCCCACCTTTTGCAAAACAAGTCCCCCGGTATCCACTATCATATTTTCAGTGGAAACGCAGATTTTGTATTTGAACATCTGGACAAAGGGCTCATCGACTTTGGACTGATTTTCGGCGATCTGGATCTTACCAAATATAATGCCTTAGACACTCCATATTTTGACACATGGGGTGTTCTGATGAGAAAAGATTCCGAACTTGCAGAAAAAGATTATATTACTCCAAAGGATCTGAGAAGCAAGCCTCTCATTCTTTCCCAGCAGGAAGCGCAAGGTGGTACTCTCACGCAGTGGCTCGGACGAGATCCGGAAAAGCTGAATATCATAGCGACCTATAACCTGATCTTTAATGCATCTCTGCTTGTAGATGAGGGACTGGGCTATGCGATTGGTCTGGATAAAATTATCAACACTTCTGGCAACAGCAACCTTTGTTTCCGGCCTTTTGAGCCAAACCTGAAAGTAAAAATGAATATTGTATGGAAAAAATACCAGGTGTTCTCGAAACCGGCCCGGAAATTTCTCGAAGTACTTACAGATTCTTTTGAGTTAGCGGAAACAATGGCTGAAACACCATAAAAAACTGTGGCTGCACATCTACGATTGATGTGTCAGCCACAGCTTTTTACAGACGTTTTCCGAGCTGATATAATTCTTCCAGCTTTTCCTGAGACTGGTTCTCCTTATCAAACGCTGTGACTAAACGGCTTGATCAGATAGTCGTCTGCACCAAGGTTCTTCCAGATGCTCTGTCATTTTGGGTTTTCCTTTCAGCCGATCGTCAAACAATCAATTTAATGCTGTCAAAAGCATAAATTTGTGTTTTTCGACAAATTATGCACTATTAGATAAATCGTAACTACCGAAGCGCAAGTGGTTTATTGCCATACAAAAGAGACGCGGCAGCTTGCAAATGCATCACTGCCGCGTCTCTTTTCCTCGTCTCTTTTACAAATAAGCTTATTTATCTTTCATTATTTCTTACCGGATCAGGCAAAAAAGCTTTCTGCAATACTGATATCGGCCACATAGCCTACGCTTCCGGTCATATAGATGATTCCGTCCTCCTGGATATCGATCTGGATCATCCCGCCGGGCTGATTGACGTTAACTCTGCTCTCCACAAGGCCCAGACGGTACGCCGCAGCCGCGGCCGCGCAGCTCCCTGTTCCCGACGCCTTGGTATAGCCGGAGCCTCTCTCCCAGATCTCAATATCCAGGTTTCCGGAATCGATCCGGCGGCAAAGCTGAAGATTCATCCTCTCCGGAAATTCTTCCGCGTTTTCCACATAGGGTCCAAGTTCTTTCGCCTTCTCCGCATTTACCTCATCTGTAAAAATAATGCAGTGAGGATTTCCCACGGTAAGGCAGGTGGCCTGATATTCCTTATGATTAAAGGTAAAGCCCTCATTGATAACCTCACGGATCTCCCCAGTAACAGGGATTTCTCTCGAAAGGAAAGAAGCCTTCCCCATATTCACCCGGAATTCCGTGGCCCGGTTGTTCAGGCACTCCGCCTCAATAGGCCCGGACAGAGTTTCAATGCTGAACTTCTTCTCTTTTATATATCCCTGATCCATCAGATATTTGGCAAAGATCCGGACTCCGTTGCCGCTGATGGCGGATTCGCTTCCGTCCGCGTTATAAATATGAACTCCCATTTTTCCATTTATATCCACCGGGCCGTAAAGCACTCCGTCCGCCCCCAGGCCAAATCCTCTCTGGCACATCAGGGCAATTTTCTTCCCGTGGAGATGTGACGCGTTTTTGTTGGGATCCAGCACCAGATAATCATTCCCCAATCCCTGATATTTCATCATTACCATACAGTCTGCCATACCCGCACCCTTCCTTTCTTCTGCATTACACTGGCCGTATAGAATTATTATAACAATTATTTTTTCAATGTATATAGGATAAAATGCGAAATATATTGCAAAAAATGCTTTACGAAGATAATACCACCGTTTCAGATTACTACTCGCCTGCTTGTTCTAAAACCATATCCTCAACTGCTTTGCTGATATAAAAACCATTTTGTCTCATCTCAGATAAAAGCGGGCGGACTTCTTCTATGATTCCCCGATGTTTTGCCTTCACCAAAACTCCCAGCGTTCCTGTAACAGTAAGACCTAAATATTTAGCGGTCTTCTTTGCGGCATTGTCATCCAAAATCACCAAATCTGCATTTCTCTCTTGGGCAAGGATCATTACTTCTACTTCTCCATCATGAAGTTTCGCTTTATACATTTTCTTTTCACTATGATCCTTAATTTGTTCTACATGGATCCAATCTCCCGCTGACCTGATCTGGACACAGGCAGAATCATCCTTCGCTGTCACTTCTCTAAACACTGCGGACGGAATTATAATTTCCCCATACATCTCTTTCAGAATATTTAATTTACCACTCCCGCAAAGAATGATCAAAGGTGTTGAATTGACAATTACTTTACGCATGATCTAATTCCTCCAGGAATTCTTCCTTGTCAGCAAACTGAAAGATAGAGATTTCATTCTGTCCTAAATATTTTATAAATTCTTCTTCTGTCATTCCGGCAATCTGTGCACAATATCCAATGGATACTCCTCGCTGTTTGTAAAAACCCAATGCTACATATCGCCTTGCAAACTGGTTCGCTTGCTCTTTGCTCATTTTGGTATCGAAAAGGACTTCATCTGGTACACTAAATGCTATCTGGCACATCATCATCCCTCCTGACTATTTTTATTTCATAATACCTTTCATTTTATAGTTTACCACATATAGTAAAAAATAACTACTAAAACTCCCACAGCGCGCTGCTGTACCGTCAGTCTTTTCCGCTATACTGTCCGTTTTCCCCACCCCGCTCTTGCGGAGCTCATATCTCTGTGATAGTATGAAATCAATTCAACACTCGGACAAGGAGGCATGTCTATGGAGCATACTCTGGATCCCTCCGAAAAATCCGGTTATCTGGATGAGGATTTCCGTCTCTTTCATCTGCGGGATCAGGCACAGAAAAATTACAGCTTTCATTATCACGATTTCCACAAGATCATTATTTTTCTGTCAGGAAAAGTAAGCTATCATATTGAAGGAAAGACCTACCATTTAAGCCCCTGGGATATTCTGCTGGTCAGCCGGGGAGCCATCCATAAGCCGGAGATAGACTTTTCCGTTCCATATGAGCGATTTGTTTTGTGGATACGGGAGGATATCGGAAATACGGAACTGAATACCTGCTTCCAAAAAGCCAACGACAGAAGCTTCAGTCTGATCCGTCTGGACTCCCGCCTTCTGGAGCGGCTGAAGGACATTCTTTTTGAGCTGGAACGTTCTCTCTCCGGAAGCGCCTTCGGCGATTCCCTTTTAAAAACTGCCCTTTTTACCCAGTTCATGATTTACATAAACAGGATCTTTCTGGAAAAAACCTATATCACGGACAAAGCCTCCTATTCTTCTGACAGCCAGATAGAATCGCTCCTTCGTTATATCAACCTTCATCTGGACGGAGATCTGTCCATCGACCGGCTGGCAGAGGATTTTTTCTTCAGCAAATACCATATGATGCGGAAATTCAAGGAAGCAACCGGCTATACGGTCCACAATTACATTGTCAGCAAAAGGCTTCTTCTGGCCCGCTCTCTGATCACCCAGGGCCTTCCTGTGATGAAAGCCTCCGCCCAAAGCGGTTTCCGGGACTACACCTCTTTTGTCCGCGCCTACAAAAAACAATTCGGAGGCCCGCCCACACAGATATAGCTGCAAAGAGAGGCGCAGGTTCCTTCATTTCTAAGAACCTGCGCCTCTCTGTTTTTTCGCCGGAAGCTCCACTGGAAAAGTCTTTTCCGCAGCAGACCATCGCGGTGCTCAGCCATACAGGCATGGCGTGGCTTCAGACTTTTGCCCCTGGTATCAATACCAGGAATTTTTCTACAATTCCCCCGCCCACGGCTGAGTCTCTGTCTCTATGACCGCCAGAGGGTTCTCAAGTGCCTCGTCCATTTTCAGGCAGAGGTACATATCCTGCAGGGCGTCCGCCAGCCCGTAAAATTCCCGTCCGGATTCCAGATATTCATGCATCCTCAAAAGACAGGAGCCCACCGCGATCTCGTCATCGTTGAACCTGGCGTTGGGGAAGGGCGTGCGGAAAAGAAATTCTTCTCCCAGCATCACCCCGTAATGGGACCATTCCTGATTTCCGTAAACCCCAAGATCGATCCTGTGAAGCTGCTGGGTGACCGGAATGTTTTTCTGATTCAGATAACGGATGGTAAGATCATCGATCTCGCCTCTGGTACCCTGAATATTTAACTGTCTTGTCCGGATAAAGGAATGATACTGGGCGGGATCCGAAAAATCAAAAAAGGCGGTTTTACCGTTGTCAAATTCCATGGTGATCCTGTCCCGGGAGCATTTTACCACATCCCCGTCAAAGATCATGCCGTCCCGCCCGTATGTCTCCGTCACGTCAAACCAATAACGTTTTCCATACAGCCTGCAGTTCTCAAATCCCGTTTTCAAAAAACGGCGGATGATGCTGACTCCGTGATAGCCGTGAAGCGCCGAGATATTTATATTTTCCGCCTCTCCCAGCTTTCCGCTCAGGAGCACCTTATGCCAGGACTCATATAAGGGCTGGAGAAAATACTGCTCCGCCACCTGAATCTTTGGCTGAAATTCCAGATATTTCGCCCAGAGCCTGCGAAGAGCGTCCAGATCCTCCCCCGGCGGCGTCTCAGACAATACCGGAATTCCTCTTTGAAACAGTTCCAGAAGATATTCCGTCACCGTTCCTCTCTTAATAGCCAGAACTACAAATTCTGGTTTTGTTTCCACAAGCTCGTCCAGGGAATTCACCACCGGAACGGCAAACTTGTCAGAAAAGCACCTTCCCTTATCGATGCTGCGGATAAGGACCGACGACAGCTCAAAAATCTCCGGCAGGGCTTTGGCGATCCGTATATAAAATTCCGCCCGCCAGCCGGAACCGATCAGACCAAATCGTATTTTTCCCATTGTGTCTCCCTCCTGATCACGGTACGGAAAATCCACGGGAGGCTTCCAGTATCCGGTACCATTCGTCATAGGACAGCTCCAGATCCGCGGCATCCGCAGCGGCCCTGATCCTGTTTACGTTCATTGTTCCTGTGAGAGCGGCGATCCTCACCGGATGCCGGAACAACCAGGCATACATCACCTCGTCCATGGAAGCGCCATGCTCCTCGGCGATCTCCGTCAGCACGCTCCGCAGGCGGGCAAACTTTTCCTCCTGGCTACAGAACACCTCGCCGCCGCCCAGAGGAGACCAGGCCATCAGAGGAATCCTCCTTGTGAACGCGTCATCCACTACTCCGTTAAAAAAGTTCTCTGTATTTTTCACAGAAAGCTCCACCTGATTCGTCACAAGAGGGATGCTGAGACAGCTCTGGAGCATCGCCGTCTGGGAAGGCATAAAATTCGACACTCCCACATGAAGGGCCTTTCCTTCTTTTACTACGGTTTCCAGGGCGTCCGCCGTTTCCGCAGGATCCGCCAGGGGATCGGGACGGTGGATCAGGAGCAGATCCACATGGTCGGTTCCCAGCTTTTCCAGGGACTGATCCATCTCCTTTAAAATCTCCGCTTTCGTGCTGTTGTAATAGATCGTCCTGTTTCCCTCGTGCCCCGGGCAGACGATCCCGGCTTTCGTGATAAGCTGCATTTTTTCGCGAAGCTCAGGTCTTTTTCTCAAAACCGCGTCCCCGAAGATTTTCTCGCAGGTATAGCCTCCGTATACCGGCGCGTGGTCGATAGAGGTCACTCCCATGTCCAGGCAGGCTTCCACCAGCGCGAGAAGTTCTTTTTCCGTAATCCCGGCGTCCGCGATCCTCATACATCCCATAACCACCTGGGACAATTCCAGACGGTCCGATAATTTGATTTTCTTCATGTCTCGTTCTCCTTTACATGTCTACTATTCTTTTACGCCGCCCGTAGTCAGTCCGGCAATGATTTTTTTCTGGAAGATCAATACAAGTATGATCAGAGGCACTGTAACGACCACCGTCGCCGCCGCCATATCTCCCCAGGGCAGCTCGTAATTGCTTGGGAAAAGGGCGATCCCCACAGGAACCGTTCTCATGTTGTCGTTGGTCATAAACGTCAGCGCGTAAAGATACTCGTTCCATGCATTGATAAACACGATCAGCGCCACGGAGAAGATCGCCGGTTTGATCAGCGGCAGCATGATCGTAAAGAAAATTTTTCCTCTGGAGCACCCGTCGATGGCGGCCGCCTCCTCAAAGCCCTTTGGCAGCTGGGCGAAGAAATTCGTCAGAAGCCAGATCGCCAGCGGCAGCGCGAAGGTGATATAAGGCAGGATCAGACCTGCGTATGTATTTAAAAGTCTCAGATTCTTCAAAAGCAGATAAATAGGACTCAGTGTGGCGATAGTCGGGAACATGGAGATGCTCAGGATCGCCATAAGCATAAATTTCTTTCCTTTAAACCGGAGCCTGGCCAGAGCGTATGCCGCCGACGCGCCGATCAGAATACTTAACACAGTAGTCGTCAGAGCTACAATAAAGCTGTTCAGAAGATATCTTCCAAAAGGATGCTTGGTAAATACATTTACATAAAAATCCCCATGCACGCTGCTTGGTATCCATTTTGCCGGAATCGCGGAGATCTCAGACAAAGGTTTGACGGAGGTCATAAACTGCCAGAAAAACGGGAGCACAATGATTCCCACAAAAACAACCACAAAAATCACGAAGGCGATTTTTCCCAGAATACTTCTTGCTTTTGTCATCACTTCCACCTCCTAAATCTCTGTCAGACGATTTCCCATCAGCTTCATGTAGATCAGGCTGATCACAAATACCACCGCGAAGATCAAAACCGCAAGGGAAGATCCATATCCAAAATCAAGGAATTTCATCAGGTTATTGTAAGCATACACGGAAATACTTTCCGTTCCGTTGGCTCCTCCTGTCATTACGGAGATCAGGTCGAACACCCGGAAAGCGTCAAGCGTACGGAACAAAAGGGCCACCAGGACAGTAGTCTTTACCGTAGGCAGCGTCACATAGCGGAATCTCTGAAATACATTCGCCCCGTCTATCTTCGCCGCCTCGTACATCTCGTCGGGCACCATCTGAAGTCCTGCCAGTATCAGAAGAGCCATATAAGGCGCTGTTTTCCATACGTCCGTGATCACCAGAGCCATAAAGGAACCGTCGGCGGTACTGAGCCATGCCTTGTAGCTGTCGATAACGCCCAGCCTGTACAGAACGTCGTTGAACAATCCGTACTGGTCATTATAAATAAACTTCCACATCATCGCCGATACAGAGGTAGGGATCGCCCAGGGGATCAGGATAGCCGCCCGAACGAGCCCCTTGGCCCGGAATCCCTGGTTCATGACCAGAGCCGACGCGAATCCCAGCAGCAGTTCAAAAAAAACCGTTACCACTGTAAATTTCAGGGTAAACAATATTGCGTCCAGTGCGCGGCTATCCTGGAAAATTTTTGCGTAATTGCTCAGACCAATGAACGGATACCCGCTCAGCGGATCTGTCAGAACCATCTCATGAAGACTCAGCCAGAACGTGCGCAGGATCGGATAAACGGCCACTACCCCAAGGCAGATCAGCGCCGGAGTCATCATGATCCATGCGTCTCTGGTCTCCGTCTTTTCCAGCGAGCCGCGCGCCTTTTTCCTTTTACTCATTATTTCCCTCCTTTTCCGGACAATTCTTTTTTGCAGAAACCGGAGCCAGACCGGACGCTACCTGTCTGGCTCCCTGATTGTTTTCTTTTCGCTTTATTCCAGCTAACCCCGTATTATTTGTTCAGTTCCTCCAGCTCACCCTGCAGGGTTTCGATGGCTGCCGCCACCTCCGCTTCTCCGGTGAGCGCCTGATGGATGTTTCTCTGGATCGCGTCGGAAAGCTTCGCGTACTGCGGAGAAAGAGGTCTGGACTTACCTGTCGCGATAATATCCACAAATTCTTCATAGAACGGGATCGCTTCCAGGATCTCAGGATCCGTATATACAGATTCCACAACCGGAGGCTGGGAGGAGATCAAAGTCATCTCCTTCTGAGTTTCCGGACTTGCCATATAAGAGATAAAATCAGCCGCCGCTGCTTTATGCTCGTCGTCAATGTTATTGTTGATCACAAGATCCAGACCGCCAAGGCAGGTATGGGATTCTGTTCCGCTGGGTCCTACAGGAAGCTTTGTAGCGGCGATCTTTCCGGTCACCTTGGAGCCCTCGTCCTGTCCGCTGCTCCAGAAGCCTGACCAGTCGCGGATGAAGAGGCATTTGCCTTCCTTAAACACCTGCTCGCTTTCTGTCTCCGTATAGGTGGTAACCCCTTCCGGAGCGTATTCGTCCACCAGCTTTTTCATAAGCTCTGTGGCTTCAATGTTGTTCTCGGAATTTACCACAGGATTTCCGTCCGCATCCAGAATATCCCCGCCGTTGCTCCACACATGTTCTACCCAGTTGCATACAAGAGCTTCCGACTGCGCGGCCTGGAAATCAGCGCCGTACTCCACGCCGTTTACGCCCACAGCCTTGTCCGCCAGTTCCATCCAGCCTTCCCAGGTAGTTGGAACCTCCGCGCCCAGCTCTTCCAGAACATCGGAGCGGTAGAACAGTACGCTGGAGTTTGTAAACCAGGGCATTGCCACAAGCTTTCCGTCAATGGTAGCGCCCTCTACCGGACCTGTCAGCATTCCTTCCGTCAGAGAAGGATCAACCAGATCCGTAAGATCCGCCAGCCATCCCGCGGAGCCGAACTCACTGATATAAGTAACGTCCAGTCCCATTACATCCACGCTGGTATCTCCGGAAGCAAGCTTATTCACGAAATCGTCATGTACGGTGTTAGCGTCCTGGGGCAGGATCACAGTTTCTACCCTCACCTTGTCCTGGCTTTCGTTGTAAGCGTCTACCATTTGCTGGGTGGCTTCGCCCACGCCCTGATCAAAAGAGAAACTGATCGTTACCGCGTCGTCCGCCTTTACCGTGAGAGGTACCGCAAAAAGGGATGCCGCCATCGCGCCTGCTGATAAAAGAGACGCCGCCTGTTTCCAATGTTTTGTTGCCATGTTTGTTCCCTCCTTTAAATGTTTATATTCTTTCATACTGCTGTGCAGCAAAAAGGTACGTTTTGATTGCGTGTGTTTTATACATATATTTTGATTGAATAGGAAAACGTTTACATTTTTCTTTAAAAAAATAAGTGTTTTATTTCTTATTTATTGGATTATTCTACCAATTTTTTGTATAAATTTTTATATATTTTGTACAAGTAGATGGGAAAACGCTTTCCTTTTCCCGGAAAAGCTGGAGCTGTATTTACAGCTCCGCATAGTTACTCTATGTAAATGATGTTGGGCATATTAATCAATTCAGACTTTTGGTGGTGCTTCTCCGTATGATCTTGTGGGATACATATTCCGTAACGGGAAGATCTGTTTCCCCCTTCATCATCCGCAGCAGCATTTTCGCAGCCTTTACTCCCTCGTCGTAGTAAGAGATTCTCACTGTGGAAAGCTCCGGCTTAATATAGGTGGCAAATTCCGAATCGTCAAATCCCAGTATGGAAATATCGTCCGGGATACGCACCCGCATATTATCAAGATACTGCATGGCGCCTACGGCGATCACGTCGCTTCCGGTCACCACCGCGGTGGGAAGCTTGCTGTTCTCCTCGTACAGGGTCTTCATTCCCTGGTATCCTGCTTCAAAAGAAAACTCTCCCTGCACAATGTAGGACTCGTTGACGGGAATTCCCACCTCCTCCAGGGCTCTGCGGTATCCCTTCAGTCTCTTTTTCCCGGAAGAAAAATCGTTCCTGGGGCCGCCCAGATAGGCGATCCTTCTGTGGCCGTTGTCCAGAAGGAAACGAACCGCGTCGTACATAGCCTCTACATTATTGTGTATCACGGTGTTGATCACGCCCTCGTCCTCCGAGGCCTCCTGAGTTACAAGCACCACCGGATAATCTCTCTGGAGCATGGCGTTTACCAGCGTATGATTCACATCCACACCCGCGAAAAGAAGCCCCTCTATCTGCTTTTCCTCCAGGATCCCCAAAAGCTGAAGCTCCTTCTCCAGCTTCCCCTGGGACTCGCACAGGACAACCGTATATCCCTGCTTCGCGAAGATACTGTTCATTCCCTTGGTCAGCTTGCCGAATACGGCGTTGGAGATATCGGGTACAATAATCCCTATGGTGTTGGTCTTCTTGGTGATCAGTCCCTGGGCGAGGCTGTTGGGCTTGAAATGATTGCGCTCTATGACCTCGTAAACTCTGTCCCGAAGCTGGGCGCTTACAGGCTTCGTTTTATTGATCACCCTTGATACCGTGGCAATCGATACGCCGGCTTCCCGGGCAATGTCCTCGATGGTTACTGCCATAACTGATCTCCTTGCTGCGTTAGTGGGAAAAGGTTTTCCTTATGGGTCTAATAGTATCATTTTCAGTAGTAATCGTCAATTACTTTCTATCAAAAAATCATTATTTGTATAATTTTCACAACTCACTATACAAATTTTATGCAAATCGCACAGGCCCGGTCTCCCAGGCCTGTTTTTCTGTCTATATTCTTGTGATTCTGAGACAGGAATCAGTCCTCTTTCTTCTCCAGATCGATCCTCCTGTCCCGGAAATAAAATTCCCGGTCATGACTGTTGACTTCCCTGAGGACTCTGCAGGGATTTCCCACCGCCACCACGTTGGAAGGGATGTCCTTCGTCACCACGCTTCCCGCTCCGATCACCGTATTGTCTCCGATGGTCACTCCCGGAAGAACGACCACCCCGGCTCCCAGCCAGCAGTTCTTTCCAATATGCACCGGCATGTTGTACTGATAGGCCTGCTGCCTCAGCTCCGGCAGAATCGGATGTCCCGCCGTGGCAAGCACGACGTTTGGGCCGAACATCGTATAATCGCCCACATAAATATGTGTGTCGTCCACCACAGTAAAATTAAAGTTAGCGTAAACGCCTTTTCCGAAGTGAAGGTGAGCGCCTCCGAAATTCGCATGGAAGGGAGGCTCCACATAACAGTTCTCCCCTATTTCCGCCAGCATCTCCTTCAGCATCGCTTCCCGCTTTTCCATCTCGCCGGGCCGGGTCTGGTTAAAATCATAAAGCATTTCCAGCTTTTTCGTCTGTTCCTCCACAATCTGCGGATCATTGGGAAGATACAAATCTCCTGTGTGCATTTTTTCTTTCATGCTCATCGTTCTGTCCTCCATATTCTTTCATGATGAAATGTAATTTCTGTCCTTTAAAAAAGTCACAAACTGTCCATACAGGAAGTCACTTTTTTCATAAATTAGTCAGAAAAATTTTTGTTTATTTTGTGCACAAAGTTTACTTTTCTATTAATGAATTTTACCATATATATTCTCTCTCAAGTGCCTATATCCAGTCATATATTGTGCATTTTCGGACAAATATCAGCTCCTTAAGTTTTGCATTTTTGACAAACTTCCGTCCTCAAACCGGTGTAAGCAACGCCAACTCGGCGCACATAGAAACTGCCGCTGTGAGAATGGTATTCCCACAACGGCAGCCTTAATCTTAAAGGGCAAATCCCAGATATTCAACCTATCAGCACTGTTTTCCCCTCAAAGGCAAATCCATATTTTCGTATACGCTCTGCCGGGATCCCTTTGGACAGTAGGTCTATTTCGTATTTCTTATCTTCGATCTGCCGCAATGCATTCTGCAGAGTTTCTTCCAGGTTTTCCTCCCTCCTGGGATTATAAACCTTAAATTCTATGATGATTGCGTCGTCTGACGCCAAAATCGGCTCCAGCACCACGTCATACCTCCCAAACCCGCTCTCGCGGTTGGAGGTAATTCTGTATCTGTCCCGCAGATCTACCAGCAGCCCCAGAACAAAGCCGTGGTAAAAGCGTTCCGGCTTCGTCAACCCAGAGGGATGCCTGCCAGTATCAAAGGAACTGAAGGTCTCCAATGTCACCTGGTCCATATACTCGTTCATAGCGTCCAGGTCTCCCAGAAGCAGAGCCTTGAGAAATTCATTGTAAGGGACGTCGTCCCCCGCGAACCAGTCCGCGATCAAGTCCTCAAACATGATCCGGACTTCTTTATTGGTCAGCGTCAATTCATACTCCGGCCTTCCCTTCTTTGGATCCAGTTCGTATTTTTCTACCTTCAGATAACCGCTGGCCAAAAGGAGGCTCCAGATGCCGCTCCGTTTCTGGCTTAGCTGGCTGAATACGATCTGCTCGTCTATCTGCGTCTTCAGGGTCTTTCCGGTCAATAAATCTTCCATAGCCGTCTTGATCTCCGGGCTTCCCTCCCGGATCAATTTCCCTGCCAGGCTGTTGGAGCTGGTGTTTGCCCAGTAGGGAAGAAACTGCCGCTTACTCAGATAATTTAAAATAGACCATGGATTATAAATATCCCGGTGTGTCCCGAATGTAAAACCGTCATACCAGCATTTTACTTCTTCCTTCTCCTCATAGCCGTACTCGTCCATAGCGGCAAAAACCTCCGGCTCCGTGAAGCCAAAGGACACGGCATATTCATCTGACGTTGTTGTGACTACCTTCAAATTGTTCAGATCCGTAAAGACAGATTCCTTGCTGACCCGGGTAATCCCTGTCATAATGGCGCGCTCCAGCCAGGGGTTCGTCTTAAAGGTGGAATTGAACAGATTTCTGGTAAAGGCCACAAATTCCTCCCAGTATCCGTCCACAGAAGCCTCCTGCATAGGCGT
Source organism: Candidatus Blautia faecipullorum (assembly GCA_019115125.1). GTDB lineage: Bacteria > Bacillota > Clostridia > Lachnospirales > Lachnospiraceae > Blautia_A > Blautia_A faecipullorum. The sequence goes on along the minus strand of DXEG01000037.1, from coordinate 122,718 downwards.
GTCGTACTCATCCAGAAGGATGATCACCTTTTTCCCATAATAACGGCTTAGATACTTCGACATATTATGAATGGCCATAGCAGCATCCACATCATCCATATCTACAGAGATCCTTCTGAAAAACTCCCTGTCGCTTTCTTCCAGCTCCATGCTTTCCAGCAAGAATGTATGATCCGCATATAGATCCGTCAGCATCTGACATATTCTTTTTCTGGTGTTTTCATAGCTTATCTCTTTCACATTTGCAAAAGAAAGACTGATTACCGGGTACGTCCCCTGCAGCTCCCGGTACCCCTCCTCACGCCAGATGGACATCCCTTCAAACAGATCGCTCCTGCCTGCGTACTCCACCGAAAAGAACTGCTCCACCATGCTCATGGTCAGGGTCTTCCCAAACCTCCGGGGGCGGGTGATCAATGTAACGCTGTCTCCGCTCTCCCACCATTCCCGGATAAAATCGGTCTTATCCACATAAAAACAATTCTTTTCAATGATGTCGCAATAGCTCTGAATCCCAATCGCAGCTGTCCGCGCCATTTTCCCGCCTCCCTGCTTCTTTTTGCCGCCGCTTATGCCATTTTTAGTGTATTTGCATCTCATTTTCATTATACAGCAACACACGCCAAAATCAATCAAATCCAAAAATTTCCCGAGCGGCAGATTTTCACCCTGCATTTTTTCAAACTGGCGCGGACTGTTATATTTGTCTATATATTTCATTTTCTGTTTCTTGTATTGTTTGAGCAGGCGAATTATAATATGTTTTGAAAACCTTGGATTGACTGAAGATTTAAGCAAATACTGGTACGGATGGTGAGGAATAATGAAGCGCATTTTCTTTGTCGAAGATGATTTAAGTTTAATAAACGGTCTGTCCTTTGCTCTGAAAAAGCAAGGGTACGAAACAGAGATTGCCCGTACGGGCCTTGAAGCGGAAAGGCTGTGGCAGAACGGAAACTATGATCTGGTTATACTGGACGTATCGCTTCCCGACGGTTCCGGCTATGACTTATGCAGGAAAATCCGTCAGACCTCAAAAGTGCCGGTCATGTTTCTGACCGCGGCCGATGAAGAAACCGACATTATCATGGGACTTGATATCGGCGGCGACGATTATATCACGAAACCCTTTAAGCTGGCGGTATTCCTCTCCAGGCTGAACGCACTTTTGCGGAGAAGCGAAAACTTTGATCAGCCGGAAACGGAATTAAATTCAAACGGCATAAACGTACATCTGCTGAAAAGCAGAGTTTACAAAAATGGAATACCTGTGGATCTGACAGCCAGCGAATATAAGCTGCTGTGCCTTTTCATGGAAAACCCGGATATTGTGCTTTCGCCGGAGCAGATTTTAGGTAAACTGTGGGACTGTGATGAAAATTATATTGACGGCAATACGCTGACCGTCTATATCCGCAGACTGCGGACTAAAATCGAGGATAATCCCTCTGATCCGCGGAACATTGTAACGGTCCGGCGTATGGGCTACAAGTGGAACACAGCGGATCGAGGCGTGCTATGAACATATTGACAAACAGAAAAATAAAGCGGCTCTTTTGCCGCCTGCTGGCCGTTACCGCAGTCTTTGCGGCAGTTTCCGCAGCTCTTGCCGGTCTGAAGCCTCCGGGTATGGTATTTTGGATGCTTCTGTCTTCCACAGGTATGGGCGTTTCTGTTTTTGTGGTGATATATCTGTACTTTCGAGGGCAGAATAAGACCATGGAAAAAGCCGTCGGACAGATCAGGAACTATATTTCAGGAGACCGGAACGCCCGGATCGAATGTGACGACGAGGGGGAATTATACCGGCTGTTCCATGAGGTTAATACTTTGGTTTCCATTTTAAACGCCCACGCGGAAAACGAGGGACGCTCAAAAAAATTTATGAAAGACACGATCTCTGATATTTCCCACCAGCTTAAAACACCGCTGGCCGCGCTGAGCGTCTATAACGGGCTTATGCTGGATGAAACAGCGGATATTTCAGCATTGAGGGAATTCGCGGAGCTCTCCGAACAGGAACTGGACCGGATCGAAACACTTGTACAGAACCTGTTGAAGATTGCCAAACTGGACGCCGGAACCATCGTAATGGATAAATCGGTTGAAGATATATCAGAAATAATGAACCGGATTGAGCGGCATTTTACCTGTCGGGCCGGACAGGAGGGAAAAAATCTGATCTTTTCCGGCGAAGATACGGTCACGTTGTTCTGTGACCGGAACTGGCTGACGGAAGCTGTCAGCAATCTTGTAAAAAACGCGTTCGACCATACGAAGGAAGGAGATACGATCCGCGTTGAGTGGCGCGCCTTTGCCTCCGTCGTCCAAATTGTCGTGCGGGACAACGGGAGCGGCATACACCCGGAGGATCTGCCGTATATTTTTAAACGGTTTTACCGCAGCCGTTTTTCTAAGGATACACAGGGAATTGGGTTGGGACTTCCTCTGACAAAAGCCGTTATTGAGGCCCACCACGGAACGATCGAAGCGGACAGCATACCCGGCGCCGGCGCTGTCTTTACCATTAATTTTCTAATTCCTACAAATTTGTAGGCTGTGTGTCATCTCACAGTAGGATTCGTATGCTACTCTTTCCCTGTCCTCTCTTTACAAGAACCGTGTGTGCTCTTGTAAAGAGAGTATACCAAATCAGAAAGAGGTGCTGTATCGAATGGATCTGTTAGAAGTCAGAAATATTTCCAAAACCTATGGGAAGGGCGAGACTGCCGTACACGCTTTAAAAAATGTGACGTTCTCCGTTCCCAAAGGCGAATTTGTCGCTGTCGTCGGAGAGTCCGGTTCCGGAAAGAGTACGCTTCTGAACATAATAGGAGCGCTGGATACGCCTGCCTCCGGCAGGGTGTTTATTGACGGCAGGGACATCTTTTCCATGAAAGAACGCCATCTGACGGTTTTCCGCCGCAGAAATATCGGATTTATTTTTCAGAGTTTTAACCTGATACCGGAATTGACCGTTGAGCAGAATATTATTTTTCCCGTACTGCTCGACTATCAGAAACCGGATAAAAAATACCTGGAGGAACTGCTTACGGTTCTGAATCTGAACGAGCGCCGCGATCATCTTCCCAGCCAGCTTTCCGGAGGCCAGCAGCAGCGCACTGCGATCGGACGCGCGCTGATCACCCGCCCGTCTCTGATCCTGGCCGACGAGCCCACAGGAAACCTTGACGCGCAAAATACGAGTGAAGTCATCGCGCTGCTGAAAGAGGCGTCCAGAAAATACGAACAGACCATTGTAATGATCACCCACAGCAGAAGCATCGCGCAGACGGCCGACCGGATCCTGCAGGTATCTGACGGGGTGCTGACCGATTTTGGGAGGTTCCGCGAATGAAAAGTTATCTTAGCCTGATTCCTTTTTCCGCCAAAGTACGCCGGAGCCAAAACCGCATGACGCTCCTCTGCATTATTTTCGCCGTATTCATGGTAACGGCAGTGTTCAGCATGGCCGAGATGGGAATCCGGATGGAGCAGGCCAGGCTGGAAAACAAACATGGCGCGCTGTCCGTTCAGGACATTATTGGAAGCACAGTGGGACAATCTCTTCTCAGCATCGCGGTTGTTTCGTTCCTGCTGATCCTGATCGCCGGCGTCCTGATGATTTCCAGCAGTATCAACAGCAGCGTGGCCCAGAGAACAAAATTCTTCGGGATGATGCGGTGCATCGGCATGAGCAGACAGCAGATTATCCGCTTTGTGCGCCTGGAAGCCCTGAACTGGTGCAAAACGGCGGTTCCTATCGGCCTTGTCCTGGGAGTTGCGGTTACATGGGGATTGTGCGCGGTTCTGCGTTTCTTTGTTGGAGAGGAATTTTCTGACATTCCTCTTTTTGGCGTCAGCCTCATCGGTATCATCAGCGGTATCCTTGTGGGAGTTGTTACCGTATTGATCGCCGCCAATTCTCCCGCGAAACGCGCCGCGAAGGTATCTCCTATTGCCGCGGTATCAGGAAATGCGGGCGGCAATGGAGCAGGCCTTCATCCGGCAGACGCACGGTTTGTAAAAATAGAGACGGCGCTTGGTATCCGTCACGCTGTTTCCGCAAAGAAAAATCTGATCCTGATGACCGGTTCTTTCGCACTCAGCATCATTTTGTTTTTGAGCTTTTCCGTTATGATCGATTTCGTAAATTACCTTATGCCTCAGTCGGCCAGTACCTCTGATATAGATATTTCAGGCTGCGCCGGTACTATACCCGCGGATTTTGTTGAAACACTTCGAGGGATGGATGGGGTAAAGGAGGTTTACGGACGCCGCAGTTCATTTAACATCCCTGCAGGGCTGAACGGCGGCAGGACACTTTCAGGCACCCTTGATCTTATCTCCTATGATGATTTTGATTTAGAGTGCCTCAAAAAAGACGGCGTTTTGAAAAGCGGCAGCGACCTGTCAAAAGTTTATGGGGACAGCAATTATGTCCTGGCTGCCTCCGATCCGAACAGCCCCTGGGAAATCGGAGACACAATTCTGATAGGAGACGAAGCGCTTGAAATCGCCGGTTTGCTGAAATATGACCCCTTCAGCGACAACGGCCTTACAAACGGAAAGCTTACCCTTATTACATCCGGCGAAACCTTCGTACGCCTGACAGGGATCACGGACTACTCTCTTGTTATGATACAGGTCACAGGTGAGGCCACGGATGAAAACGTCAATGCCATCCGAACCGCCGCGGGAGACAGTTATCATTTCCAGGATAAACGCGATCAGCGTACCTCCGGCACTTATATGGCTTTTGTATTTTGCGTCTATGGATTTTTAGCGATCATCACTCTGGTCGCCGTGCTGAATATCGTCAACAGCATTTCTATGAGCGTATCCGCAAGACTGAAGCAATACGGTGCCATGCGGGCTGTGGGTATGGATGAACGGCAGCTTGTAAAAATGATCGCTGCAGAAGCGGTCACCTATGCCTTCTGTGGATGTACCGCAGGCTGTATTGCCGGACTGCCGCTGAGCAGGCTGCTTTATGATTTTCTTATCACAGAACATTTTCCCTACGCGGTTTGGAGCTTCCCCGTTTCATCCTTAACGGTCGTACTTCTTTTTGTTGTTCTCGCAGTTATGGCGGCCGTCTGTGTCCCTGCCAAAAGGATTCGGGAAATGTCTGTAACTGAAACAATCGGCGAATTGTAAGATCATGATAAATGGAAATCGGATTCCGCAGCAAACGTCTCGTTGCATTTTGGCAAAAATAATGTCATAATAACCACAAAAGCACAAGGAGGATTTCTTATGGAATTTCAGAAACTGATAGAGACAAGAAGAAGTGTCCGCAAATACAGCCCGGACGGAAAAATCACCAAAGAAGAGCTGACAGCCATCATCAAAGCCGCACAGGAAGCGCCATCCTGGAAAAATTCCCAGACAGGCCGCTACTACTGCATTTTATCCGAGGATCTGATAAACCGTTTCCGCAGGGAATGTCTCCCCGAGGGCAACGCCGCCAAGGCTGAAAATGCCGCTCTGATCGTTACTACCTTTGTACACAACCGGGCAGGCTTCCAGAAAGACGGAACTGCCGACAATGAGCTTGGCAACGGCTGGGGCTGCTACGATCTGGGACTGCAGAACGAAAATCTGATCCTCAAGGCCGCAGAACTGGGATATTCCACCCTGATCATGGGACTCAGGGACGCTGACAAAATCCGGGAGCTCCTTTCCATTCCCCCGGAGGAAACCGTCGCGGCGGTACTCGCCGTGGGAAAAGCAGCCGAGGAACCGGTGCGCCCCAGAAGAAGAGAGGTTGAGGATATCGCGAAATTCTTCTAGCCTCAGCATCACAGAAATATAAAAACTGTAGACAGGGTTGGAGAACCGATGTTGCACAGGGGACATTTACCTATTAATTAGAACATACATCATCGGACACATAAACAGACTCACAAACACAGGCCGGATGTCTTCCCGATCAGGGAAAACACCCGGCCTTTTGCGTACTCATTATAGATTTTATGCTTTCATCAGCTTTCTGCCGCAGCACTGCTTGTATTTCTTTCCGCTTCCGCAGGGACAGGGATCGTTGGGATAAACCTTCTCTTCCTTTCTCTGCACCGGCTTGCGCACGGACGTATCGTCCTTGTTCGTTCCGGTAACCTTGGCTACCTGCTCGCGCTCGATCTTCTGTTCTACATGAACATGATACAGCATACGGATGGTATCCTCCTGGATGGAGTTGGTCATCTCATTGAACATATCGTAGGCGCTCATCTTGTATTCCACAACCGGATCTCTCTGTCCGTATCCCACAAGACCGATACCCTGACGGAGGATTTCCATGTCGTCAATGTGATCCATCCACTTGCTGTCGATAGATTTCAGAAGAACTACACGCTCCAGCTCACGAAGCTGCTCAGCCTCCGGAAACTCTGCCTCTTTCGCCTCATAGAGCTTCACAGCCTCCTCTTTCAGAATGTGCTTCATCTCGTTCTTCTTTTTCTTCTCTACCTTATCGGCAGTCAGAGGCTCCAGCGGAATAATGGGAAGCAGGATGGAATTAAACTCATCCAGATTCCACTCTGAGGAATCCACGTCGTCAGACAGGCTTCTGTCTACCGCGTTGTCCACAATATCTGTGATCATCTTGTAGATCGCGTCGCGCATATTCTCTCCGTCGAGCACCTGGCGGCGTTCCTTATAAATGATCTCACGCTGCTCGTTATTTACCTGGTCGTAATCAAGAAGATTCTTACGGATACCAAAGTTGTTGAACTCGATCTTTTCCTGGGCCTTCTGGATGGCGTTTGACAGCATCTTATGCTCGATCTGCTCGTTTTCCGCCACGCCCAGGGAGGTAAAGATCTTCATCAGACGCTCAGAACCAAACAGACGCATCAGGTCGTCCTCCAGGGAAATATAGAAGCGGGACTCGCCGGGATCTCCCTGACGTCCGGAACGTCCGCGGAGCTGGTTGTCAATACGTCTGGATTCATGGCGCTCCGTACCGATGATCTTCAGGCCGCCGGCTTCTCTGGAAATCTCGTCCAGCTTAATATCCGTACCACGGCCCGCCATATTGGTAGCGATGGTAACCGCCCCTGCCTGTCCTGCCTGAGCGACAATTTCCGCCTCAAGCTCGTGGAATTTCGCGTTCAGGACATTGTGCGGGATTCCCTCACGGCGGAGCATCTTGCTGAGCAGCTCTGAGGTCTCGATGGTAATGGTGCCGACCAGAACCGGCTGCTGTTTTTCATGAGCCTCTTTTACCGCCTGAACCACCGCGTTGAACTTTTCTTTTTTTGTCATGTAAACGGCATCTTCCTGATCCACACGCTGAACCGGCTTATTTGTGGGGATCTCCACAACGTCCATTCCGTAAATATCACGGAACTCTTTTTCCTCGGTCAGCGCGGTACCTGTCATACCGCCTTTTTTGTCGTATTTGTTAAAGAAATTCTGGAACGTGATCGTGGCGAGAGTCTTGCTCTCCCGTTTTACTTTCACATGCTCCTTCGCCTCGATCGCCTGATGAAGTCCGTCTGAATAACGGCGTCCCGGCATGATACGTCCTGTAAATTCGTCTACGATAAGGATCTCGTCGTCCTTTACCACATAATCCTGATCCTTGTGCATCAGATTATGAGCGCGGAGGGCAAGAATAATATTGTGCTGGATCTCCAGGTTCTCCGGATCAGCCAGGTTCTCTATATGGAAAAAATTCTCCACCTTCTTAACGCCACGCTCGGTCAGGTTGACGATCTTGTCCTTTTCATTGACGACAAAGTCTCCTGTCTCAACGACCTCCTCGCCCATGATAGCCGCCATCTTCGTCATTTCATGGCTCGCCTCGCCCCGCTCAAGCTGCTGGGCCAGAATATCGCAGACCTCATAGAGCTTTGTGGATTTTCCGCTCTGTCCTGAAATGATCAGCGGCGTACGGGCCTCGTCGATCAGAACAGAGTCCACCTCGTCGATGATACAGTAGTGAAGATCTCTCTGTACAAGCTGTTCTTTGTAGATTACCATGTTGTCGCGGAGATAATCGAAGCCCAGCTCGTTATTTGTAACATAAGTAATATCGCAGCCATATGCCGCGCGGCGTTCCTCCGGCTTCATATCGTTCAGGACCACGCCTACCGTCAGTCCGAGGAACTCATGTACCTTGCCCATCCACTCAGCGTCACGCTTTGCCAGATAGTCGTTGACTGTGACAATATGAACTCCGCGGCCTTCCAGTGCGTTCAGGTAGGCTGGAAGGGTAGAAACCAGTGTTTTACCTTCACCAGTTTTCATTTCCGCGATACGTCCCTGATGGAGAATAATACCGCCGATGATCTGGACACGGTAATGCTCCATACCCAGAACACGCTTGGCAGCCTCGCGCACCGCGGCAAAGGCCTCCGGCAGAAGATCATCCAGAGTCGCGCCCTCCGCCAGACGCTTCTTGAATTCTCTTGTTTTTTCTCTCAGCTCCTCATCTGTCAGTTTCTGCATCTCCGGGCGCAGAGCTTCTGTTTTTTCCACCAGCGGCATAATACGCTTTACCTCGCGCTGGCTGTGCGTCCCGAATACTTTTGAAAACACGCTCATAATTTACTCCTGTTTATCTTTATTTCTATATTAATTTCTGCTGTGAAATCTTCCGTAATTTAGTGCATTTACGAAATCTATTTTATTCTAACACTTTCTTGTACGGAAAACAATGAATTTTTCTTGAATAAACTATGTCGGGGAATCCGTTCAGCTTCCGCTTCTTGCCCCGGGTATGATTCTGTGCTATGATGTTTCTCAGAATATAGAGAGCAGGTACCCCCTTTTGAAAAAAAAAGAAATATTATTTATCACAGGTATTCTTGTTTTTGCCCTTGGGCTGTGGGCTGTCATGGCAGCCGTCCGCAGAGGAAGCTACGGCTCCATCCGCATTACTATCAACGGTGAAGAATATGGGACCTATTCCCTGGCTCAGGATCAGCGGATCATTATCGGCGATACAAACATCTGTGAGATCAAAAATGGAAAAGTAAAAATGACTGAGGCAGACTGCCCCGACCATCTCTGCATGAAGCAGCCCGCCATCGGCAGCTCAGGCGGCTCCATCGTCTGCCTGCCTAATAAAGTCGTGATAGAAGGAGAAAAAACCGCCGGATCCGGAGACGAATCTCCCGAATTCGACACGGTAGTATAACATATGTATCAGAAAAAAATTGCTTATCTGGGAATTTTCGCGGCCATTGCCATTATTTTCGGCTATGTAGAATCGCTGGTCCCCTTTTTTGCCGGAATCCCCGGCATAAAACTGGGACTGGCCAATCTTGCCGTCCTGTTTGTTCTGGAAAAATACACCTGGAAAGAAGCCTCTCTCGTTTCCTCTGTACGGATTCTGGTGATCGGCTTTCTGTTCGGCAATATGTTCAGTATTCTTTACAGTCTGGCCGGAGCCGCCTTGAGCCTTTCGGTTATGACGCTGATGAAAAAGAAATCCGGGTTCAGTATTCTGGGGATCAGCGTCTCCGGCGGCGTTTCCCACAATATCGGCCAGCTTCTTATCGCGGCTCTGGTCCTGCAGAATACCGGCTTCCTGTATTATACCCCCGTTCTTCTTATTTCCGGTGTGATCACCGGGCTTCTCATAGGGATCCTGACACAGGAGGTATTAAAGAGAGTTCGCTAAAACGAAAAGCTGCCTTTATCCGGCAGCTTCCTTTATTGTATAGGTATTTTTCATGAGTTCAAACCTGTCCTTCATTCCCGGGGTCAGATATATATTATAATCCTCATCCACAAAGGCCGCTTCCGCATGATACATTTCCAGCAGAGGAACCGCATCCTCCCGCCCCAGTACAAAGCAGGCGGTGGAAAGCCCGTCTGCCAGCAGTCCGCTGTCACAGATCACCGTTACTGAGGTCAGTCCGTTCCAAACCGGATAGCCTGTTTTGGGATCAATGATATGATGATAACGCTTTCCATCCTCCATAAAGTATTTTTCATAATTTCCTGAAGTGGACAAAAATTCTCCTCCCTTCAGCGTGACCGCGGCAAGATAACCGCTGTCCCCGTCCTCCGGGTCACGGACGGCCACCCTCCAGGGCGACTGATCCGGCTTTTCTCCGTAAACCGCCACACTGCTTCCGCCCAGATTCAGGATCATTCCGAAAACCTGCTCCTGCTCTTTCAGATAATCCATCACCAGGTCGCAGCCGATTCCCTTGCCCACAGCGCCCAGATCGAGGTCCGCTCCGCTTTTTATAGCCGCCGTTTCTCCATCCAGATCCAGATTTTCATATCCCGTTTCTTCCAGACAGCGCTTCAGTTCCTCTTCATCCGGAACATGGGGATTTTCACCGCCGATATCCCAGAGCCGGATCACCTTCCCCATGGTCGGATCAAAGGCCCCGCCGGAATCCTCCGCCAGCTTCAGAGCTTTTTCCAGATACCCGGCAAGCTCTTCGGATATTTGTACCGTCTGTCTCTCCGCCTGATTGATCTGAAACACTTCCGAGCTCTCGTCCGTCCAGGACAGATATTTCTCCTCTGTCTCTCTCAGAAGCCGCCCGATCTCAGGAGTCAGATCACTGCCGGAGGTATATAAGGTTTCCGACACTACGGTATCCATGGCAAAGTCCGTAGCGGTATACGGCTCAATCTCCGCCCCTAGGGCTGCCGTACCGGCTAACACCGCCGCAAGCAGCGCCGCACAGAATACGGCCGCATTTCTATATATGTTTCTCAGCTTTCTTCCGCTGTACTTTTCTGCTGTTTTTCTCTTAATGATTGCCTCTTTATTCATCCTGTCATCCTGTGAACGCCTTGTTGCTGGCTGGTTTTCTATCTTCCCGGTTCCTTGTGCTTCTCTCTCTGCTGCCGGATCCCGTCAATGATCTCTCTCGTCTCCCGGCATCCCAGCCTTGTCCCCGCCAAAACAGAACAGGGACTATGTAAGGTAATCTGACTGCTGTCAATCTGCGCGATCACTCCCCCGGCCTCCTCCACGATCACCGAGGCTGCCGCATAATCGTAGGGCTGCAGCTTCATTTCCAGATAGATCACATTGCTGCCGGAGGCAATCCTGCAGAGATCCAGCGCCGCCGAGCCGCCGCTTCTGATGGAGAGACTCTTTTGGAACAGCTCCTGCACCGCCGCGAACAGTAATCCAACGCCCTCTTCATTATACCTTGCACAGCCAAAAGCCGTGATTCCCTCTTCCACAGACCGATCCTGCATTTCCAGCTTTCTGCCGTTCAGGAAGCTGCCTCTTCCTCTCACTCCGGTATACATTTCGTCCACATAAGGATTATAGACAAATCCGGCGATCATCCGCTCCCCGTAAGCCAGGCCAACGGAAACACAGCTATGATTATAGTGAAACATAAAATTCGTAGTTCCGTCTATGGGATCGATAAAAAACGTATATTTCCCCGCTGCCGCCGCTCCCTGGTTTCCTTCTGTATCCTCCTCGCCGAAAAACTCCGCTTCCGGAATGATCCTTCCAAGCCCCTGGATCAGAAATTTCTGGATTTCCGTATCAAATTCTGTACAAAAATTGGCGGGGCCTTCCTTTTCGTGAATGGAACCGCTTTCCAGCTTTGCCTTAAGCATTTTTTGTCCCGCCTCTCGGATCAGCGCCTCAATAGCCTGAGACTGTTCCTGTGAGAGCGGCTCCATATCTTCCGCCGTGCTCCTCTTCTCTGCCCCGTCAGAGTCTCCACATCCTGCCATGACAGTATTGCCCTCTGTTCCGCCGCTCTCCCGTACATCTGTATCTGCTGCCGCAGTCTCACCTTGCTCTTCCAGGTTCCTTTCCTCAGCTTCCGCAGAAGTCGTCTTCCTCCAGCTTCCGTCAAGAATCTCCTCATTCCGGGCATTCACTTCCATTCTGTTTTCCGGCTCCTCCGAACCGGTCTGATCCGTTTTTACTGCCAAGCCGTCCAAAAGGCCCTCCGAGACTGTCCACTCTTCTGTATCCCAGCCTCCAAGCTTTCGGATATACGCTCCCGCACGTTTTTTGCCGCGCTGGAATCCCCAGTAGAGGATTCCGCCCAGCAGTCCTCCCAACGTATTAAAAAACAAATCTGTCAGTTGGAATGTACCGATCTTGAGGAAAAGCTGGCATAGCTCGATCAACAGGGAAAAGCCGAAGCTGACCGCCGCGCTCCGCGCCGCAGCCTTCTGTATGGCTCTTTTTTTATGATTCTCCTTTTCCTCCCGCGCCCAGAAAAGAAGGGGAATAAAAGGAACAAAAAGAATCAGGTTCTCTATATTTTCCGTATAAATACTTCCGTCCGCTTTATGGAATCCCCAGATTCCCAGAACATTCTCCAGAGGATGCCCCCAGATCGGCCTGCACAAAAGGGTGCGGAACAGCATCATACATACATAAAAAACCAGTAGAAACTGTCTGCGGAACAGCGCGTCCGTCCGGAATTCTTCTATCCATCCCCGGACAGCCGGCCTGACTCCCTGTTTTTTCGCCGCTGAATACACGCACATGAATAATACGGCGATCACGAGAGAAGCCCCGGCGACCTGATACAAGGCTCCCAGCACATTCCCTATCACCTTTACAACATACTCCATAAGTCCACCTCATTCCTCTATGCGATTATAAATAAACGGCCTGTTCCTTCTGTCGTGAAACAGAACAGGCAGGTATTCTCTTACAAGCATATTATAAAGGGAGCGCAGGTAAAATTCAATTCCAACTCAAAAAAAGCAAATCTAAGCTATTATCTAAAATACACCTTATTTCTTGTTTTTCCTTCACTTTTAAGAATATCCAGCTTTTCCGCTTTCGACAGCAAGCGCCTCGCCGTTTTCGCTTCTACATCCAACAAGGCTGCCGCAATGGAGCTGGTTATTTTTTTATTTCTATCCAGGTAGCCTAAAACGATTTGCATTCTTGTTCTTTCGAATTCGGACATTAATTCGGACATTGATTCAGACATTAATTTGGACATTGTCCCTTTCTTTTCAAATCCTTCTCTAATATGAATAATTGTATTCAAATAGGTCCTGTCATCATCCATATCAAATTCCGGCTCCGGCGAACCGTTTTTTCTAAGTTCTCTTAATATTTTCGGAATACCCGTTCCCTTTTTCTCAGATAAATCAATTTCCTTAAATAATTCTCCAATTCTTCTGTTTCGATATTTTCTTCCTTTCACTTTACCTGCTGCAAAACGCTCAGCATCAATCCATTTTGCAAGCCCCGGGTAATTAAGTATCTGGATACTATCTATATATATACGAATTTCTACTGGTTCAGATTCTCGATATGATTTATGAAAAACTGCATTTACAAGCGCCTCTTCTAACGCATTATATGGATAATTAAAATATCTCTCCGCTTCCGCTTGTCCTTGAATCTTTACCACTTTTTGCTCAATTACAGTTGTCTTTATATAATCTAGCGCATCCTGAATCTGCTTCCATATCGGTCCCTTAAAGGTTTTTTCTGTAAAATCATCAGATGCCTCTGCTTCCTCTGTATTAAATCTGATTAATTCGATGTATGCTCCACTTTAAAGTTTTTAATTACCGACATATGTATAAGCTGATATTCAAATATACCGAAATATTTTATAACACGATGAGGCACACAGTCGCTGGAAATCTCTTTCACCAAATCGGATTGTAATATTGAATTCCACAAAAAAAGCAGCAATTCTCCCCATTTTGCAAGAGTAATTACTACTTTTTTCCTGGACTTTTCAAAGTGAAAATAAGCTTTTCACTTATTTCTCTGAGTCAGCTTTTTTCGGCAGCTCCCCAGTAATTCTATTACATAACTATCGGAGAGCTGCCTGATTCTAAAATTTTTCTTTTGACCAATTACATTGTCATAGCTTTCCTTCAGAATATCGGTCAGAAATCAAAGTCATCAACATTTTCATCGGTAAATACAGACGGCGGCCCCATAATAACTTCTTTTCCATTGATATCGATTGTGCCAAAATCAGGAACCTCCAGTTCGCCGTCTGCCACCTCATTTCCGTCCAGAATATATTTTGCAAGATAAACTGTCAGATATCCTAATCGTTCTGGCTCCCAGAGCAAAACTGTATCAATAGCGCCTTCGTGCAGATACTCCCTTGCGTCATTCGGCATAGCAGATCCAACCAATGCTACGCTGTCCTGAAGTCCTCTCTCTGAAATAGCCTGTCCTGCTCCAATAGGCGCCGGAGAACTGAAACCAATAATTCCTTTCAGATCCGGATAAGTTGTGAGAAGATCCAGAGTTTTTGTATAAGCTTCCTGTACATTCTCATTCGTACAAACCGGATCTGTCACCAGCGTCAGATTCGGATATTTTTCCTCTGCATAAGCCTCGCCGAATTCAATCCAGGCATTACAGGAACCCGCAGTAAGTGTTGAAGTCAGAATCGCATATTCCCCCTCATCTGTACCCATGGCTTCTACCAGAGCATCCCATGTAGCCTCCGCATACGTCTGATAATCAATTTCTTTTATAGAAAGGTCAACTACATCTTCCTCCGCTGGAGAATCCCAGTCCATGATCACAATTCCCTGATCTCTGGCCTGCTGAAGAACCGGAGTTAATGAAGCTGCGTCATTGGCTGAAACCGCGATCGCGTCAACACCCTGACTGATTAAATCCTGAATCATTTTTACCTGTTCCGCAGCATCTGCCACAGTCGGTCCAGTAAAAACAGCATCTACGCCTAATGCTTCTCCGGCTTTTTCGACGCCGGCTCTTGCTGCCTCAAAATATGTAATTCCTACCTGTTTCGGCATGACTACAATTTTATACTCGTCCTCCGCGGCCAATACCCCTGCCGGCATTGCGCACACACCTAAAACGCCTGCTGTCGCCATAGCTAACACTCTTTTTCTTAATTTCATTTCATAACCTCCAATCATTATAAGTATTTGTTTTGAGTGCTTCTTAAAATTACTCCTCCTTTAATTTATTTTTTATTAGACTTCCCTTCTGAGAAGTAATAAAATTCAATGTCAATACCCCGATTAATATGATTCCTGTTACAACAGTTGTCAGACTTCTGTCCAGACCGAAAATATTCATACCGCTGGAAATAATCTGCATTATAGCCACTGCAATTACAACTCCAAATACTTTCCCATATCCACCGGAAATGGCAGTTCCACCCAGTACGGCCGCTGATACTGTCTGCATCAGATATGAAGATCCATAGTCCACACGTGCTGAATTATATCTGGACATCATAATAATCATGGAAAGACTTCCTAAAAAGCCTGAATACATATACGCTTTCAGCATTACTTTGTTAACATTAATACCCGAAAATTCAGCCGCCTTTTTATTGCTTCCCACCATATATACACTCATACCCCAGGGTGTTTTCTCAAGCAAAATCCAGGTTACAGCCACAATGATGATAAATAATAAAAGCGGTACTGGAATTCCTGCTATTGTTCCATTCCCAAACCAGTAAAATGCACTTGGGAAACCGGATATAGAGTTCCCTTTTGAAAGAAACAGTCCTATGCCCTCGTATAAGGTTGAGGTACCAAGAGTCACCATCATTGCTGCGGCTCCAATATATGCAACTACATATCCGTTTAATACTCCGCATAGAGTGGAAATCCCCATGGAAACAAGCAGCGCGGCTATGATCGCTATTTCTTCCTTCATTCCTTTTGCATATATTCCGGCCATTACAAGTGCCGAAACAATTCCGCCCAGTGTGCCGGTTGTTACCAGGGAAAGATTAATTCCGCCCGTCAAGATTGTAACCATCATTGCCAGAGCAAAAATCCCAAATTCCGGTAACTGAAAAGCCATAGACTGAACATTTCTTAATGTCAGAAAATTATCCGGTGACAAAACAGAAAGAACGACAAATAAAAGTACAAAGACTCCCAACAGCATCCATTCTTTAGAATGTTTTTTCATTTCGTCACCTCCTGATCAATCTCAACTTTAATCTGGCGTTTTTCTGACTGATTTTTACGGATTACCACAAAACAAATTGAAACAACCATCAGCGCCCCTAAAATAATACTCTGCCAGTAAGTTGAAATTTTCATAAGCGTCAGGCCATTGTTAATAACCGCAAACAGAGCAACGCCCAATAGCGTTCCGGTGATCGTACCTTCTCCGCCCATTACGTTTACGCCGCCCAGAATAACAGCGGCTATTGTCTGCATGTCATAACCAACAAAGGCATTCGGGTCAACCTGTCTCATAATTGATGTATGAACCACTCCCGCAATTCCACAGATAAACCCCATATAGCCGTATACGAAAACCGTTATCTTATTTACGTTATATCCGATTCTCTCCGCAGACATCCGGTTTCCTCCAACGGCAAAAATGCCTCTTCCTATTTTTGTAAAGTGTAAAATAAAATAAGTAAGTCCAATCAACGCGGCAAGAAAAACCAGTTGGATGGGTATCCCCATTTTTCCTCCATTGCCGTCTGGAAAAATATTCAGGAAAGTTATCCTTCCAAAATCGGTAAAAGTATCTGGTAGATTATTGATATAAGCGCCCTTTGTAATATATAATGCTGTACCGCTTACTATGCTGTACATTCCCAGCGTTGCTACAATAGGCGGGATCTGAATGTAAGCAATCAGTAATCCGTTTAATATCCCTATAAATATTCCTGTTACTGCTCCCGCCAAAAAAGCAATCCAGATATTTCCCGTAATCCGGACCATAATATTTCCTGTCACCAAAGTTGCCGTAGAAATAATCGCTCCTACCGAAGTGTCAATTCCTCCGGTGATCATAACGACTAACATTCCCAGAGAAACAATTGCCAAAATCACATTTGTTTTTAAAATATTTAAAATATTGCTGGGACGGATAAACGCAGGATTTTTCACAGAAATAATCACCATCAAAATTGCCAGAAGAATTACCAGACCCATTTCTCTACTTTTGACAAATTTCTTCATAAAAGCCCTCCCTGCTCTGCAGCCTGCTTCATATCACTTTTATTTAAAATCGCTGCATTCATGATCGCTTCCTGCTTGGCCAGACTGCCGTCCAACCGCCCATTGATTCTTCCTCTGCGCATTACAAGGATATGATCGCTGATTGCCAGCACCTCTGTCAGTTCAGAAGAAATCATGATAATACCCATCCCTCCGGCAGCAAGTTTTCTCAGCAGCGAATGTATTTCAGATTTTGCCCCTACATCGATTCCATTTGTCGGCTCATCAATGATCAGTATTTTAGGGTCTGTTGCAAGCCACTTTGCGATTACCACCCTTTGCTGATTTCCTCCGGATAATTTGGAAACAAGCATGTGCGGATAGCCTGGTTTGATATTAAGCTTTTTTATCCATTCCAAGGCAAGCTTCTCTTTTTTCTTGCTGTTCACTAATCCACTGCTGCCCTTCAGCCTATGAAACACAGTCATAACTGCATTGTCCTCTACAGATTTTGATAATACCAGTCCTTCTGTAAGCCTGCTCTCAGGCACATATCCGATTCCATACCTCACCGCGTCTTCCATAGACCTGATGTTTGCCCTTTTTCCATCTATTACGATTTCTCCTTCATCAGGGGGCAGAATACCGCAAATGGACTGGGCTACTTCAGTTCTCCCGGCTCCTACCAGGCCTGTAATACCTAATATTTCTCCCTCGTGCAGTTCAAAAGATATATCCTGGAAATTTCCCTTTTTAGAAAGATTTTTTACCTCCAGCAATACTTTTCCGATTTTTTCCGCACCCTGATGAACAAATTCGACCTTTCTCCCCACCATCAGATTAATCAGCTTATCATTATCCATTTCCTCAGCGGGATATGTTCCGATATACCGGCCGTCACGGATCACAGTAAAAATGCTGGCAACCTCAAAGAGCTCTTCCAGTTTGTGACTGACGAATAACACGGCGATCCCTTTCCTGGATAGATTTCGGATAATTTTAAACAGAAGCTCAACCTCGCTTTTGGAAAGTGTAGAAGTAGGTTCATCCATAATGATCAGCTTCGCTTCACACGCCAAAGCTCTGGCAATAGCTACCAACTGCTGTTTTGCCATAGAAATGGACGAAAGCCTGACCTCCACATCAATATCTACTTCCAAAGATTTCAATGCTTTTTCTGCTGCCGATTTTATCTCCTTCCAGCTCACCAGCTTCCCTTTTTTTTCCAGTTGATTGCTGATAGAAATATTTTCAGCCACAGTAAGATTTGGAAAAAGGGAAAAATCCTGATAAATTACAATAATTCCTTTTCGAATAGCTTCCATCGGATTTAATCCGGTACAATTTTCTCCTTCAATAACAATTTGCCCGCCTTCATCCGGCTGATAATTCCCCGCCAGAATTTTTATCAGCGTGGATTTGCCCGCGCCGTTCTCACCCACCAGCGCATGTACCTCTCCTTTTTTAATCTCCAAATGAATCCCGTCCAGGGCTTTTACTCCAGGAAAGGTTTTATTAATATTATCCAGCCTAATAAATACGTCCTTCTCCATATCGTACCTCCGTTTCATGCAGTCAGTTTTTCTTTATGAACGCATCCTTCAGAGACCGATATCTTCCCGGCGCGCCTGGCAGCCGCCATCCTAACTGACAAATCACTTCGTCCAGATCGCTGATATCCTTTTCTGAAAGTTTCAAAAGCGGTCCTCCCATCTGCTTTGCCGCCACGATAGATTCCGCCATAGACTCCATGATCTGTATCATTTCGATGGTTTCAAGCGCCCCCTTTGCGCTCAGCGACACTACTCCATGATTTTCCAGAATATATGCATTAGCATCATTTACATACGGATCAAATACATAACCAAGCGCTTTTGCATTCGGCTCTGCATACGGAATTGTGATCACAGGCCCAAGCATCATCATCGCTTCCGGAATCAGCGGCAGCATCATTGACTCCTTTCCTTCCCTGGACGTGGACATCCCAATACACACGGGGGGATGAGCGTGCATAACCGCCTTAATATCAGGCCGCATCTTCATGATATGTAAATGCATAAACGCTTCTCCTGTAGGCTTTTTTCCTTCTGGAGCAAAAATAGTGTTTCCATCCATATCAACCGCGCAGATCATATCAAAAGTAAGCTTACGCTTAGGTGTTTTAGTAGGCGTGATCAATACAAGATTTTCTTCCACTCTGTAAGAAAGGTTCCCGCCTACACTTGCTCCGTACCCAAGCTCGCCGTCACGGATACAAACTTCCACCATTTCATTAATTTGCTTTTCATATTTCTTTTGAATTTCATTCATGTTTTTCTCCTGTCTGTTATTCGTCTTTGTCTGCATCATTTTACACCTGTTTCCATCCGAATTTTTTAGTAAAATACTGGTAATTATGATTCCACTTTTCCTGCTGATGGGGAAAATATTTTTGCCCTTCTTCTATATTTTTCAAAACACTAAGTCCCTGTTCAAAGCTTTCCAGTCTTTTCATTGAAACTGCCTGCTGCAGCAAATTCCCCATTACCGCAAGCTCTTTGATTCCTGTTTCCACAGGTATTCCAAGAATATTGGCCGTCCATTGACACAATAGTGTATTGCTCACTCCGCCGCCCGCTATCGTCAATTTAGAATAGCGGCATCCCGAAAATTTCATCAGGCAATCCAGCGAATATCGATATCGATATGCAAGGCTTTCTAATATTACTCTGCAGATCTGCCCTTTTGTTTCCGGTATTTTCATGCAGTTTTCTTTGCAATACTGCTGTATCTTTTCAGGCATTTTCTCCGGCTTAAAAAACAATTCCGCCTCTACGTCTATAGCCGCCGTAAACGGTTCTGCCTCTTCCGCCTGTTCCATCAGGGTCTGCCATGAAAGGGCCTCTCCCTCATCTTCCCAAAATCTTTTACACTCCTGCAAAATCCATAAACCAGTATGATTAAATCTGAGCTGATGAACATTGTAAAGTCCCATATCATTTGTTATGCCATATTCAAGCAGCCCCGCGTCCTCTACAGGTTCTTTTACTGTACACCCCATACATGACCAGGTTCCGCAGCTTAAATACAGGCTTTCCTCAAGGTCGGACTTCCCAATGCATCCCGAAACAGCGGCTGTATCATGTCCCGCTACCGCAATCACAAGCGGAATCTGATCCAACTGAAGTTCCTCCGTGATCTCCGGCAAAAGAGGTCCTAAAACCGTACCATTTTCAACAATCTGCGGAAGAGAATTTTCGGAAATCCCCAATGCCGTAATCAGATTTTCCTTCCATTTTCCAGTTCTCATATCCACCATAGCCGATGTTGCCGCCATCGTTTTCTCGGAAGCCTTTATACCAGTCAGGAAGTAATTAAACAAATCCGATATCATCAGAATGTTTTCCGTAAGCTCCGTCAATCCTTTTTTTCTTTCCGTCAGATAATGCCAAAATGCGGTCGGTTGAATTTTCATTGGCAAATATAATGTCTGTTCAAACAGCCACTCCCGAGTATGCTTTTTATAAAAATCCTTAATCGTTTCTTCAACGCTGTCATCTCTGTAATGATAAGGATTCACAAGCAGATCGCCCTCACTGTCCAAAAGTCCAATGGTATTTCCCCAACTATTAATTCCAAGGCAGTCAAATCGCAGACCTCTCTCCCGACACTTTTTTATACTCTGCTTTATTTCGTAAAAAAGCCGAAGAATATCCCAATACAGCTTACCATGCAGCTTCACCGGCTGATTCATAAAACGATAAATTTCTTTTATGTCGAAAGCCTTTCCGTCAAATTCCGCATACACGGCTCTCCCGTTACTGGCTCCCATATCGAATGCAAGCATACGAAGTTTTTCCATCTATCTTACCGCCCTTTTACAGATAATACTCATCCGGATCCTGATATACTCTCTTTCCCGTATTTAGCCCGTCCAGTATGTCCATTTCCGGCTTTTCAAGACAAAAATCATATATTTCCAGATTAGAACGGGCATGTTCATAACTTGCTGTCTTTACCGTTATGCCGGCGCCTAATTCCATCAAATACCGCAGGACGATCTGCGCCGGCGACTTCCCGTGCGCAGAGGCAATTATTTCAATCTCTTTATGCTCCGCAATATTCTTTCCCCTCAGAAACGGACTCCATGCCGATACAAAAATTTTTCTTTTTCTGCAATATTCCAGCATATCTTTTTGTATAAAGTAAGGATGCATTTCAATCTGGTTGACCATAGGCTGGACGCCTCCAGCCTTTCTCAACTGTTCAAGGTGTGATATTTTAAAATTGCTCACACCGATCGCCCGGATTTTCTTTTGCCTGTATAATTCCTGCAAAGCCTGCCATGTTTCTATATATTTGTTCATCATTGGACACGGCCAGTGTATCAGAAGCAGATCCGGATATGTTTTCAGCCGCTCCGCACTCTCTTCAAATGCCTCTAACGTTCTATGATATCCATGATCTGTATTCCAGATCTTTGTAGTGAGAAACAATTCCTCTCTTTTATATCCTGAACATCGAATCGCTTCTCCGACCATGGCTTCATTTCCATAGTGCTCCGCAGTATCAATGGATCTGAAACCTGCGTTCAATCCATTTCTTACCGCGCGATTCATACTTTCCTGATCAGGTGCAAGTTTATAAGTTCCAAATCCCAGCCGCGGCATCTCCACACCATTTTGCAAAATCACTTTTTCATTCATGATTCTTTATATCCTTCCATCCCATCTGCACTCTATTCTGCTGCAAGTTCAAACAGTTCATTCATCCCGTTGTAACCGCCTCTCAAACCTGGCATATTTTCTTTCCTTGTGGAAAGCAGTGAATCCATTCCATCAATCTCCTCTTTCGTCAATGTCCTGATATCGTCGCCAAGCACCCTGTTTGTCAATAAGGACTTCGCCAGTGATTCCATAACCTGAACTGATTCTACCGTGTCCATGACTCCTCCAGTGCTGCACACCAGGCATCCATGATTCGCCATAATAAACGCATTTGACTTTAATATATATGGATCAAAAGAATAACCTAGTTCATCTCCATTTGGTGTTACATAGGGAATCGTATATACTGGACCAAGCTGCGTGGACGCTTCCGGCAATAACGGAAGCCGCATTGCCTGCCTTCCTTTTTCGGACAGCGACATTCCTATTGCAAGAGGAGGATGCGCGTGCATGATCCCCTTTACATCCGGACGCAGCTTAAATATATGCAGATGCATAAACATTTCACCCGTAGGCTTTCTTCCATGAGGAATATAAAGCGGTTTTCCTTCATGATTTACAATGCAAATATCATCAAAAGTTATTTTCCGTTTTACAATTCCTGTGGGTGTGATTAAAACAACATCTTTATCAACATAATACGAAACATTTCCCCCGGATGCCGCCCCAAATCCTAATTCGCCTGCTCTTCTGCATACTTCTACAACCTCTTCAATCTGTTTTTGATACTTTTCCTGTAGTATGTTCATGGTATACCTCTCAAAATGGTTTTTGCAATTCATTTCTTTGTTACAGTTTGATTGTACAATTATTTTTTCTGTTTGTCAATAATATATTTTGTTTTTTCAAATATTTTCATTCTGTTTTCCAACTTTTGTTTACTGTATTATCCCTGGTTGACATACCCATAGTGCTTTCAATCATTCCCTTTGTAAGCTTCAAAGTTTACGTTTCATTGACTGCGTGCGCCTTATTCACAAAGAGAAAATGGGCGTAAAAAAAGACCGCCCCGGATCTCCTAATATCCAAAGACAGTCTTTTCCATTCTTTATTTCATTTATGATGCGACAATAACGCGGACTCCAGCTCTGCGAAATTTTTGAAGAACATCTTCCTCTATCGCATCATCCGTAATAACAGCCGTAATCTTATCCAGACCACAGACGGTTACATGCGCGATACCATTAAATTTACTGCTGTCTGCCAGCAGATAGATTTCCTTTGCCTCCTCAATCATGCTTTTTTTTACGTTTGTTTCAGCTTCGCTGGTATCCATAATTCCTTTGTTAAGATCTAACGCGGCGCAGGAAATGAATGCTTTCTGCAAATTATATGAATGTATCGTCTTCTCTGCGGTACGGCCTCTGAACGACATTGATTTTTTTCCCAATGTGCCGCCCGTACTAATGAGAGTTATTCCTTCTCTCTTTGAAAGTATATTCATAATTTCCAGAGAATTTGTAATTACAATCACTTCTGAGTTATCCGCAATATGATTCGCCAGCACGCTGGTCGTCGACCCCGCGTCCATTACTATCAGATCCTGGGAATATATAAGTTTTGCGGCTTCCCGGGCAATTTTTTGTTTCTGCGCATAGTTGCATACACTTCTCTGCTCTAAAGATTTTTCACCGCTTTCTTTTAGCATAGCTCCGCCAAACGTTCGTATAACCAGACCGGCCCCGCTCAAATAATTAAGATCTTTACGGATGGTTTCCTCTGTCACGTGGAAGTGCTCACTAAGCGCCACACTCGTAACGTCTTTTGACTTTTCAAGGATTTCCAAAATCTGTTTACGTCTCGTATCTTTAGACATATGTACCCTACTCCTATACTTTTTGTTTTTCCAAATAAGCCTGCCAATTCCATCTTTATTTATCAGCCGAAGGATTTGTATTCTTTCTATAGAATACTATAAGTAGAAAATCCGCGCAACAAATTATTTGGGGTTTTTTACTACATTTTCATCACCTCATGACGCAAAGCCCATGTCGTTGGCATATCCTCATACGCCTTTTTGTACAGCCTGAAAAATCTCTGATACACAGAATGTTTTTTCATGTCGGGGATATACACTTTATCTGTTTTAACTGTATGCTCCACCGCATCTTTGAAATCACAATAAATCCCCTGAACAACGCCGTTGTTCATTGCGGCCCCCCTGGCTCCCAGTTCTTTTCCCTCTACTATAAGCACTTCTTTTCCCAGAACGTCGGCAAACATCTGACACCATGTACTGCTCGAAGTTCCGCCGCCGCATAAAGTAATTTTTTTTACCGGAATCGGCATATGATTATAACAGTCGCACATCGCATATGCAACCCCTTCGTAACAGGCTCTGACCAAATCCTCTATTGTATTTTTTACAGAAATACCTATAAAATCAGCTCTTGCATTAGGATCTGTAAATGGAGCTCTTTCTCCTCCGGCCAGAAGATATGGATGATAGATTACCCCATTGGCGCCAATTGGAGATTTATTTACCAACTGCTCCGCATACTCATAAACTGTTGCGTTATTTTCTCTGGCAGGTATTGTCAGTCTTTCCCCTAAAATACCTAAAAGCCATTCGAGATTCGGAGTGCCCGCAAGTGAAGCCATCAGTCTGAGCCATCTGTCCTGTACAGCATGGAAAACTGTCATTCCCGCAAAAATAGTATCCTTACAGGGTTCACTGATCACCATTTCATGAAGTGCCGCCGTACCAATGATGGAACAGCACTCTCCTTCCTCAATCACTCCCGCCCCCAATGCGCACGCCGCCACATCCATAGGCCCTCCAGTCACCATAACGTTCTCACTTATCTGAAGCTCCTGTGCCATTTCAGGAAGAATAAGTTCTTTATTTTCCCAGCTGTGCACAACAGAGGGATACTTTTCCAGATATTTTTCCAACCCGTAATATCGAAAAAGTTCCGGATCATACCTGCCTGTCCGCATATCCAAAAAAACAAGCGACTGATCTGTTGTATCGGTGGAGATCTTCCCCGTCAGATACGCGAACAGCGCGTCTTTTAAATGAAGACAGTATTTTGCTTTTTCCAGTTCCTCCGGCGCATACTGATCCATCCACTTCAAAATACATGGCTGATTTCCTGTAAAAATCCTTGTACCTGCCCTTCGAAAAACTTCTTCCGCCGTTCCGTCCTCTCCCCACTTTTCAAACTGCTCCGCTCCTCGTCCATCGCAAAAACAGCAGCCTTTTCTTATCGGCCGCAGCTTCTCATCAAACAGCCACAAACCGTCCCCCTGTGCCGTGATTCCAATTCCAATAATACTGTTCTTATCAAAACCGGCTGCCGCTTCTCTAATGCAGTCCTTTGCCTTTTCCCAGATTTCCTCGAACTCTTCCTCGTACCACGACTCTTCCTCACAATATGCTCTCAAAGTTCTTTCAGCCTTTGACAATTCTGTTCCCCACTTGTCAAATACTACTGCTTTAATTCCTGAGGTTCCCGAATCTAGCCCTATAATATATTCGTCCATGGATATTCTCCTTTACTTTTCCATCAGACTGCGAATGAATTTGAGACCTTCCATTACATTCTGATCCATCATCACTTCTTCCGCACCATTTGTCATATCTCTCCATATATTACTGTCTCTCGACACCGTTCCGCCAGTTTTCACAAGCGGTTCCAATGTAATTCTTTTATCATATCCTATCTTTTTTAATCCGTCGGCAACCAGCTTCCAGGCAACCATATCTCCCGGATGGGGATTTCTCCTGTTATTCTGTCCAACATGAAAATGTCCCAACTTTTCCCCTGCCGTTACAATCGCGTCATAAAAAGAATCTTCTTCGATATTCATATGAAATACGTCCAACAGGATATTAACATTCGGATTGTCTACTTCATCTACAAAAGCACGGGCTTCCCTGGCAGTGTTTAAAAGAAAGTTTTCAAAACGATTCGTAATTTCCAAATTATATGAGATATCATAGTCTTGGGCAATCCTGCCAATCTCTTTTAAAGAACATATACTGTTTTGGATATACTCCTGCTTTCTGTCATATCCCTCAAAATCTGACCACGCGCAATAATTAATTCCAGAAAAACATTTTCCTCCAAGCTTGTGCACTACATCCAACAGCTTCTTTACATAAGAAATTCCTTCCCGCCTTATTGTTCCCTCCGGGGAAGCAATATTGTACTGTTTGCTCAGACCCACCAAAAAAGTAAATTCAATATTATATTCCTGCGCTGCTTTTCTTAATTCTTTCAGCTTCTCTCCTGAAACCTCCAAAAGTCCAGGAGTAAAAATTTCCAGCACATCAAATCCACACTTAGCTGCCCGTTTTATGGTGGAGATGTAGTCTCCCTCCCAGTCTTTGGACCAATAGGCGTAAACAATTCCATACTTCATATAGCTTCCTCCTTTTTGTTTTCCAATTTTTCTTGTATTTTATCATGTTTTTCTTTAAAATACAAGTAATTTATTTTTGTTTAACAATTATTTATTGACTTTCCCAACAAAAAGCATCATAATATTCTCAAAAATATTCTTAAAACAAATTTTCAGAAAGGAGTTTTCATATGTATTACTTAAACGAAAGGAATCAAATCATTCAAACTTGCCTTTGGCTGGAACAACAAAACCTTGTACTTGGAACATGGGGCAATGTCAGCCTGCGGATTTCCCCAGGAGAAATTCTATTGACTCCAAGTAAAATCCCCTATAACAAGTTATCGCCTGAAGATTTGGTAATTGTAGATTATGATGGAAAAAAAATTGAAGGCAGCAATAATGCCACCTCCGAAATGGATGTTCACCGACTGATTTATTTAGCACGTCCGGATATCCATGCTATTATTCACTGCCATCCCCGGTATGCCTCCGCCATGTGCGCGACCGGCCGGGAGATTCCGCCTATTCTTGAAGAAATGACACAACTTCTGGGAGGCTCTGTTCCTATCACCCCCGCTTATATACGCGCCGGAAAACACCTGGAATTGGCCGAAGCCGTAACTGCTGCTCTGGGAGATAAAAACGCAGTTCTGATTGCTAATCACGCGCCTGTATGCTGCGGAAGAAATTTGGAAGAAGCCAGAACCTGCTGTCTTGTAACAGAAAAAGCCGCCGCATGTTATCTGTCCATCCAGGGACATTTTCCAGTACATCCAATTCCGCCGCAGGATATTCTTGCAGAACGGCACCGCTTTTTATATCAATATGGTCATGAAAATAATTAAATTGGTTTAATGACCATTCGTAAGTTGTCACAAATAAGTGTTTACATTTATTTGTGATAATCTTAGAACTGTTATTTATCTTTTTGCTTGTCAGAATACCTCTGACTGTCCATATCGTATATCGCTTGTTTTCTATTTCACAACGAAACAGCCCCAGGAATCGTCTCGGGGCTGTTTA
The DNA here is from genome assembly GCA_019115125.1 of Candidatus Blautia faecipullorum. Lineage (GTDB taxonomy): Bacteria > Bacillota > Clostridia > Lachnospirales > Lachnospiraceae > Blautia_A > Blautia_A faecipullorum. Next base: position 95,794 of record DXEG01000037.1, on the reverse strand, counting down.
AAGCTTTCAGAATATATTTGAACAAAGTCCTAGCAAAATATTTCCAGTCCATTTCGTTCTAATATCTAATAGTCCATTTCGTTCAGCTCTATACTCTCCAAAAAGGAGGGTATTCCATGAAATTCCAAAGACTTCAGGATTTGAGGGAAGATTCTGATTTGTCCCAGAAGCAGATCGGGGAGATCATTCATGTCAGCCAGCGCACCTATTCACACTACGAAAGAGGCGAACGCGGTATACCTGTAGAAATGCTGATTCGTCTGGCGGATTATTATAATACCAGTATCGATTTTCTGGTAGGAAGAACAGACCGGAAAGAACGGTTTTAAGGTCATGCGCGGCGCCTTGACCGGGCGCCCTGACCAGACGGCAAAGCAGGCAGGCTGTCTGATTCACTTCTCCCTGCCGCCGTACTCCAGCTCATAATAGAAAATATACTGCTGCATGATCCCTCGCATCCCCCGATACCGGCGGTTGGGAAAGCCTTTTTTATAGTGCTTTTCCAGAGCCTGACGAATGTGCGTGTCAACAGGAAAGGCATCCATGTGATGAAGGGCAAAAAGGCAGATGCAGTCCGCCACCTTTTCCCCTACTCCGCAGAGCTTCAGAAGCTCCTGCTTTGCCCGGCGGAGAGAATCCATTGCCTTGATCTTATCCAGAGATATTTCTCCGGCGTTAACGGCTTTCGCCGTTTTCTCAATATAGCGGGCGCGATATCCCAGCCCCAGCTCCCTCAGCTCCTGCTCGGAGGATTCCGCCAGAGCGGAGGCGGCAGGGAAGGCGTAGTATTCCACACCGCCGGGGGATATCTTTTTTTCTCCGTAATGGAGACAGAGCGTCTCGATGCACCGCTTGATCCTGCGGATATTATTCTGCTGGGAGATCAGAAAAGTAATGATCATCTCCCACAGATCCTGCCGGAGGATCCGGATGCCGCTTCCGTTTTCCGCGGCGGCGCACAAATATTTGTCCCGGGGATTCACCGCTTTTATGTATTGGCTGTAATCATTGTCCAAATCAAAATACGGCACCCACCAGCCCAAAAATTCCGCGTCGCTGCAGTGAAAATTCACTTCCGTCCCGTTCTGATCCACTTCCAGGTAACGGTCCCCCGCTATTACAGCATACAGACCTTTTTTTATTTCCTTCATCCGAAAGCACTGCCCTGACCGGCAGATCTGCTCCAGACTGAAATTCTCCAGTTCCACTGTAATCATCTGTCGTGCTCCCTTATCGTTCTCCCAAGCCGCATTACAGCAGCAAATTTCTCTGTGTTTTCTATTTTCCAAAAACACGCATACTCCTTGGTATCCTGCTGAATGCCGCCGGTACTCCCTGCGCTACATCTGGTGCCGCACGATTTTGTACTCGTCTCCCGACTGGTAATATGGACATTCCTTACGCCCGCTGCTGATAAATCTATAATATTCATCCTCATCCAGGCTTACGTCGCAGTAATAGCTTTCGCTTTCCTCATCATAAGTATAATTCGCGCAGTATTCACAGCTTGTACTTCTCTTCATAATTATAATCTGCTCCTTCGATCCGGTTTTACTGTCCTTTTAGGTACAAAGCTTCATTTTCCCGCCTTATTTTTATGTGCCTGAAAGCCCACTTCGCGGCCGGATGCCGACTGCCACAGGCTTCTATGATTCCACATACGCCACTTTTTCCTCACATTACCGCAATCGGGTATTCCTATGACATAAAATATGTACTTCCTGACAGAATAGCGTCGGTGTACACTGGCGCTGTACTCACAGAATATTCTCCTGCTTGGCAATCTTTACCAGCCTGCTGGTTCCAAGCCTGGACGCGCCCAGCTCGATAAATCTTGCCGCGTCCTCGAACGACTGAATACCGCCGGCCGCCTTGATCCGAACACCTTTTCCCACATGACTGCGGAACAGTTCCACATCCTCAAAGGTTGCCCCGGCGGCGGAAAATCCGGTGGAGGTTTTGATATAATCGGCGCCCGCGGCTGTTACGATCTCGCACATTTTTATCTTTTCCTCCCTGTCCAGCAGACAGGTTTCAATAATCACCTTCAGAATATGACTTCCCGCTGTTTCTTTCAGCCCGCGGATCTCCCTTTCCACATAATCGTACCTTTTCTCTTTCAAAGCGCCGATATTGATCACCATATCCAGCTCGTCCGCGCCGTTATTCAGCGCGTCCTCAGCCTCAAACATCTTGGCCCGGGCAGTATGATTTCCATTGGGGAAGCCGATCACCGTACAGATCTTCATCTGATTCCCCATATAGTCCCTGGCTTTCTTTACATAGCACGGGGGGATACACACGGACGCCGTATGATAAAAGACAGCATCGTCGCACAGTCTGCGGATTTCCTCCCATGTGGCCGTCTGGGCCAGAAGTGTATGGTCTACTCTTGCCAGAATTTCCTGATATGTCATATTGTATCCTCCTTCTTACTATTTCTCAGGCAGCTTCTGCCTCAAGCCGCATGATCACAGAGATTTTCAGCGTTCTCCTCAATCTGCGCAGATATTTTGAAGATTTCAAATCCTGTTAATTCCACAACGGTCTTTATGAAATTCCCGTCGGCGGCGCTCTTGCTTATACTCTCAGAAACCAAAACCAGATCAGCAAAACACCCGACGTTTTTCTTCATTATCCCATACTGTCTGATACTTGGCAAGAAAATTTCTTTTCCTCCAAATCTGAACAGACTTTTGCACCTTTATTTTATAGTATAACTGCAAAATCAATACCAGCCTGTAAAATAAATCCCATAACAGTTTAACCGGGCAGCCTGGTCCCGGCTTTTTACAGCCGCAGTTCCATACTGCCCGGTATCAGAGGGTATACACTATATAATTAATGGTTTATTTACACAACTGAAAATGATACTGCCAGGCGTTGTATTCTCCCATGGAAACAGGTACCGGGAAGCCCACTGACATAAGGGCGCCTCCGCTGTAGATCCGTCCCGTCTCCTTCACCTTGTACAGTCTGTCCGGCATCAGTCCCCTGCAGCGTACATAGGGCACTGGCGCATTAGAATGAACGTCCATACTTACAATATTCAGAAACATTTCGCTTCCATCCCGGCTCACAAAGGACCAGGCGGCCGCGTCGGGATCCTTCGACGGATCGGTAAGACGGTAATACAGGCCTTCATGGATAATCTCCCAGTTTTCTTTATAGGCTTCAATCTGCCTTTTTACCTCTTCCTTTTCCTCTTCGGAAAGTGTATTCAGATCCAGCTCGTATCCGAAGCTCCCTGCCATGGCGACCGCCGCCCGTGTGTTCAGAGAGACTGTTCTTCCAGTTTGATGATTTGGTACGGCGGATACATGAGAACCTACCGCGGAAATCGGATAACCGAAGGAGGTTCCATGCTGGATGTGGATTCTCTCTATCGCGTCGGTATCGTCGCTGCACCAGATCTGGGGCGTATAATAAAGCATTCCTGCGTCAAATCTTCCGCCGCCTCCGCTGCATCCCTCTATCAGGAGCCCGGGAAAGCGCTGCGTCAGGCGCTCGAGAAAGTCGTAAACGCCAAGAACATACCTGTGCATGATCTCTCCATAATTCTGGAAGCCCTCGGCCGCGGTATAAACATCATTAATACTCCGGTTCATATCCATTTTGATATATTCGATCCGGGCTTTTTCAAGAATACCGCTGATCTTTTCAAAAATATAATCCACTACCTCCCGGCGGGAAAAATCCAGGGTAAGCTGATTCCTTCCCATGATGGGCTTACGCCCAGGTATGACAAACGCCCAGTCCGGGTGCAGGCGGTACAGCTCACTGTCCTCATTTACCATTTCCGGCTCTATCCACAGTCCGAATTGCATCCCCATGCCATGGATCTTCTCCGAAAGCTCTCCAAGAGTCATCCCTATTTTTTTCTCGTTTACTACCCAGTCTCCAAGCCCCGAATCGTCATTGTCCCGCTTTCCAAACCATCCGTCGTCCAGCACGAACATCTCTACTCCAAGCTCCGATGCCTGTTCAGCGATATTCAGAATCTGCTCTCCTGTAAACGTAAAGTAAGTAGCTTCCCAGTTATTGATCAGGACCGGTCTCCTTACATCTCTGAACCGTCCTCTGCAAACATGCCTCCGGATCAGCTCATGATAGATATGGCTGAGCGCAGAGAGCCCCTGCTCCGTATACGCCATAACGGCTTCCGGACTTAAAAAGACTTCTCCCGGGGCAAGAGGATAATCAAACATTTCCGGCAGAATTCCTATCTGCAGCCTGGTCTGGTCATACTGATCCTTTTCTGTCTCACACCAGAAATTGCCGCTGTAAAGAAGCGACATTCCCCAGCAGCTTCCATGGTCTTCCGTAGTCTCTCTGTCGGCCAGTATTACAAACGGATTATGCTGGTGGCTTGAGGTCCCTCTGCGGCTTCCAAATCCCTGATTTCCATGTACAACAGGAATCCTTTCCACATTGCGCTCCATAGTATGCCGGCCATAAAAATGAAGAAGATCAAAGTCCCCGGTCAGAAAATCCATAGACGCACTGCATACTTTATTAAGAAACACCTTCCGGGAACCGTTATTCCTTACTTCCACGCTTCTTGTGATCACATCCAGCTCCGGCAGGACTCCGTATCTGAGTGTCACCTCCACACCGGAAGCTTTGTCCTCCAGCAGCACCTCCTCCGTGTACGCTTCCTCTTTTGCCGCGTACACTGCCGGCAAGCCCTGAATCACATATTTTCCTTCATATCTTTTGCGGCTTTTACATCTTAGATCCACCCCAAAAACACCATTCTCATCACGCATCTGAAAAGCAGGGCTGCGAAAGTCCCCATTTCCAAAGCAGGAATATTCCTGGGGCAGATAGTCCATGGAAATTTCCCTCCGCTCTCTTACCTCATAGGGATTTCCGGAAAATCCCCTGTCATAATAGGACAGAAGGCAGTCCATGCTGCCTTCCGTCCTTGGTCCATAATAGAGATGGAGCAAAAACCCATGTTCCATAATCCCAATCTGGTAAGTTGTATTTCTGGTATGCATCGTAATTGTGTTCATAGATTTTTCCCTTTCTCCATCCAGTATTTTACTTGCCTCCGGTCATTGCCACACCTTCAATAAACTGCTTCTGGAAGATCAGATAAAGAATGACCATCGGCAGCATAGCCAGCAGGGAACCTGCCATCAGCACCGGATAATTCGTACTGAACTGTCCGTTTAAAGTAGATAAACCAGCGGACAGGGTGGTATGATTGATATTAGTGTTGGCTACCAGAGGCCACATCAGATCTGTGTAGGCGAATACGGCTGTAAATACGGAAAGCGCCGCCACTGACGATTTTGTCAGAGGAAACAGAACTCTCGTAAAGGTCTGCCAGCGGTTGCAGCCGTCCAGATACGCCGCCTCCGCGATTTCATCCGGTATCCCCATATAAGCCTGACGCAGAAAGAATGTTCCAAAGGCGCTGACAATACCAGGAAACACCAGAGAAAACAGGGTATCCGTCAGGCCCACCTTGGCCAGCATCTGATACTGCGGAATGATAAAGATCTGTCCGGGAATCATCTGCTGTACAATGATCAGTGTAAACAGAATATTTTTCCCCTTAAACTGCAGCTTGGCAAAAGCATAGCCTGCCATGGAACAGAATACTACCGCGCAAAGCACGCGGAAAAGGATCATCAAAGCAGTATTGATATACAGATTTCCAAAAGGAAGCATATCAAGCGCATTTTTAAAGGAATCCAGATTCCAGCTTGACGGAAGTATGGTCGGCGGGATCTGAAGAACCTCAGCATTTGTCTTAAACGCAGTCAACAGCATCCATATAAAAGGAAAGATCATAAGAACAGAACCGATTCCCAGCGCTATATAGACGCCTGCCGTTGAATATTTTTTACTTTTCTTCATTCTGTGTCCCTCCTAAACTTCATAGTTGACCCATTTTTTCTGTCCGATAAACTGTATCACTGTCACAACGGCGATGATGACCACCGTCCAGATTACAATCGCGGACGCGTATCCTCTGTTGCCCGAGACAAAGGACTCCCTGTAAAACAGATAGATCAGCGACTGCGCTTTGCTCAATGCGGGATTGCCCTCTCCTACCATCATGTAGATCAGATCATAGATTTTCAGCGAGGCCATCAGACGCATGATCAGAACGACAAACAGCGTCGGAGATACCATTGGCAGCGTAATATGTACAAATTGCTGGAACTTCGTGGCCCCGTCCAGGCTGGCCGCCTCATAATAGCTCTTAGAAATGTTCTGGAGTCCGGACAGCAGCAGAACCGCGTCATATCCCAGTGCGCTCCAGATCGCCACAATAGCCACAGTGATAATGATCAGATTTGGATTGGTGATCCAGTCCACATGAATATGGAAAACCGAATTGATAATTCCGTATTCAGAGTTAAACATCCACTTCCATACCATAGCGACAGCCGCCGGGGCCACTACCATGGGAAGGAAATAAACAGCCCGGAAAAATACCTTTCCCTTTATTTTTGAATTAAGAAGGTTCGCGATCACAAGCGCAAGACCCACTCCCACCGGAACTGTCAGAATACAGAAAAGAATCGTATTCCATGTGGCCCTCCAGAATTCAGAGCTTGTAAACATCGTCGCAAAGTTGCTCAAACCTACAAAATCATAATCGCCAAATGCCTTCGCATTAGTAAAGCTTAAATAAATCGTCTGCACAAACGGATATACGTTCAACAGAAGCAGCCCGATGATAGTAGGCGCCACCAGCGCATATCCCCATCTCTGATCCTGGGCCTGTTTCGTGTTTTTCTTCATTTTTCTTCCCCCTTACAGTCTCAGGCTTTCCTGATTTCTTCTTCCACAATTTCCTGTATGCTCTCTATTCCCTCTTCCACGCTGGTATTTCCGGCGTAAATATCGAGAACCGCAACCTCTACCTTAGGCTCCCATGCAGGACGGGAAGGGTTGGTGACATATTTTACACTGTAGTCAAACATCTCCGTCAGGTTTTCTACGTGGAGCTCATATCCCTGCTGCGCAAAGGTATCCACCCACGTTTTTTCCAGACCGTTATAGGCAGGAATGGAAACTCCTGTTTCCCCCTGAAGCCTCTGACCTTCCTCTGAACCCAGGAACTCAAGAAAATCCAACGCGGTTTCCTTATGCTTTCCATGGGCCGGCGTCGCGTAGGACACACTGTTGGAAATGGACGCCCTGCCTTCTCCGTTTTCAGGATCCGGGCATTTCGGAAGAACCGCCACGTCCCATTTTCCGTTCATATCCGGATAATTCTTACACAGATTTGTCAGATCCCAGTTTCCGACATAATACATCGCCCCCTGTCCGGAGAAAAACAGCTCTGCCGCGCCTGTATTGGCAAACTGCGCCTGAGTAGGACACCATTCATTCTCCTGAAGTCCGATATAATACGCAATGGCTTCTTTTGTCGCATCCTCCGTATAGCATGGCTTCGTACCATCCTCACTGAGGATCTGTCCTCCGTTCTGGTATACGAAATTCCAATATCCGATCTGGTCATGAGAATATGCCATATAGCCATATTTCCCTGTAGCGTCATAGATCTTCTGCGAAGCCTCCTCCATATCCTCCCATGTCCAGGTATCATCCGGATATTCTACTTCCGCCGCGTCAAAAATTTCCTTGTTGTACAAAAGGCCTACGATATCTTTATCCTTCGGCACTCCATATAATTTACCATCACTGCCTTTGGCGTTTTCTACGGCGGTTTCCGCATAATTTTCCGGATCTATCAGTTCTGAGCAGTCCGCCAGCATACCTGCGTCCGCATATTTGAACATCTGATTGGAATGCATCCAGAAAATATCCGGCATGGTATCGCTGGTGGCCGTTGCCTCGAGCTTTGTCCAGTACTCGTCCCATCCCAATGCCTGAACCTCAATCTCCACGTCCGGATTTTCTGCCATATAAGCTTCCGCCAGGGCTTCCATTCCTGCCTTCTGACCCTGATCCCAAATCTGGAATATCAGCTTATTATCATCTCCGGAGCCTGTACCGCAGGCAGTAAGTCCTGATGTCATGGCAAACACACCTGCGGCAATGATTGCTTTTTTCCAAACTCTCTTCATAATTACCTCCTTTTACACTCAGGCAAAACGACCGGCCGGTTTTTTCCCTTTCCTGTAATACAAATACAGTATAAAGGTTCAATCCACATTGTTCTATGTTTTCAAAAAGACATTCTTATGTCATTTCATAATTTTTTTTTGACATTTTGATAAAACCCGGATACAATATGACATATAAATGGATCTCAAAAAGAGGAGGTATTTTATGTCGGATACACTTTTTACATTTTTTCCGGATCAGTATTTTATTGACCTGTGCCTGTATCAGTCCGGTTATGAGCAATGTAAGCCTCTTCATTCCGGAGGTCTGTATGTCCACAATCATTATCTGTTTCATTATGTGATTTCCGGAAGCGGGACCCTTCTCGCAGTCAATCAGAGCGGCGAAGAGAAGCGTTTCCATATACGCAGCGGTCAGGGATTTTTGATTTTCCCTGGGCAGGCAGCCAACTATCATGCTGATCAGGAGCATCCCTGGGAATATACCTGGATTGAATTTGACGGAGCGCGGGTAAATGAAATATTAATGAACTGCGGACTCTCCATAGCGAATCCGGTTTACCACTCCATAGACAAAAGAATTTCCAATGAATTAAAAGATACGATGCTTGATATGGCGCTTTCAAAAGAAAAATATACTACCTTCCGACTCATTTCCCAGCTTTATAAATGTGCGGATTGTCTGATCCGTTCTTCCAGAACCATTCCTCTTGTTTCAGGAGAACGGCTGGCCGATTCCTATGTAAAAGAAGCCACACACTTTATTGAACAAAATTTTCACAATAATATTACGGTGGAAGACATCGCCGCTTTCTGTAACATCAGCCGCGGCTACTTAAGCAAGCTTATGAAGCGTCATAACGGACTAAGTCCTCAGGAGCTGCTCTTCCAGTACCGCATGGCCAAGGCTTCCCAGCTTCTCCAGCTCACAAGCATGACTGTCAAGGATGTGGGAAAAGCCGTAGGATATCCGGATCAGCTTCGTTTCTCCCGGGCCTTCCGAAAGGCCTTTGGCATACCGCCTTCCCAGTGGCGCAAGCAGAATCTTCCAAGAAATAATATTGCGCAGAACCAACAAAACTAATGCAAAATGAATTTATTTTTCTTAAAATCCAGGATCCCTTCATCCCGCATTTTGCCCAGCTCACTGGACATGGCGCTGCGGTCCACAGCCAGAAAATCCGCAAGCTGCTGACGGTTGAAGGGAATCTCAAAGGAAGACCTGTTCTGCCTTTTTACCTCGTCAGAAAGATAGGAAAGCAGTTTTTCTCTGGTGGTGCGCTTCGACATATAGGAAAGCTTCCGCATCAGATTTCTATTCTTCTCTGATATAGCCAAAAACAGATTCTGGATCACCTGGGAATGGAACCGGCAGGAGGCGGAACAGGTCGTCAGAATTTTCCTCACATTAAAGAAAAGAACCGTACTGTCCTCCACAGCCGTCACATCATTCATCATCGCGCCGCTGTCCGGCGCGGCGTAGGCTTCTCCAAACATCTCTCCGGCCTCCGCCATATTCACAATACTTCTGTTTCCCCAGTAATCGTCTCTCTGGATAGAGAGACGCCCCTCCGCCAAAACAGAAATATCGCTGATATATTCTCCCTGCCGGAAGACATACTCTCCTTTTTTGTAAATACCCTTCGTCGCCTGGAGACAGTCCAGCATTGCCAGGATCTCTTCTTCCCCCACGCCCGCGAATAGCTGCGTTCTTTTTAAAACCGGAATATATTTTTTCATAAAAATCCTCTTTTCGTTGTAAATACAACTGTTTTGTTTTTTATATCGTATTATAATCTACCCATAAAGTCAATGTCTGATACCTTCGCCTATTGCCGGAGGGATTTTAAATGGGCTGTTTGGTACAGTCCTTTCAGATGGACGCAGCCTTTTTACAACCTTTTACTCTTTATAAAAATCTATCTATAGGGCGGCACGGGGACAGCTTCTCCGGCGCCGCATGGAAAGGAGACAACCTATGATCCGTAAAATCATAAAAATTCAAGAGGAAAAATGCAGCGGCTGCGGCGCCTGCGCCTCCGCCTGTCATGAGGGCGCTATTGAAATGATAAACGGCAAAGCCGTTCTTACACGGGAGGATTACTGCGACGGTCTCGGCGACTGTCTGCCGGCCTGTCCCAGCGGAGCTATTTCCTTTGAAGAGCGGGAAGCTCCCGCTTACAATGAAAAAGCCGTTCTTGCGGCCAAAGAAAAGAAAGCAGAGAAACCGCCTCTCCCCTGCGGCTGCCCGGGAACCCAGCTTTCTCAGTGGCCGGTGCAGCTCAAGCTCGTTCCCGTACACGCGCCGTATTTTGATCACGCCGATCTTCTGGTAGCCGCCGACTGTACCGCCTACGCCTGCGGAAATTTCCACGATGAATTTATCCGCGGCCGTATCACATTGATCGGCTGCCCCAAGCTGGATGAAGGCGATTACACGGAAAAGCTGACGCAGATTCTTTCAGCAAACAGTATCAGAAGTGTCACTGCGGCCCGCATGGAGGTGCCCTGCTGCCGGGGGATCGAAGCCGCTGTCCGCGAGGCTCTCCGCTCCAGCGGGAAATCTCTGCCCGTAAGAACGGCGGTCATCTCAACGGATGGAAAAATACTTGAAAATTCCCTTTAAACTGGAAAGACAGATGAAAGATATCGAGACAGGAGGATAAACAAATGACAAACAAAATGTTTTGCTTTCAGTGTGAACAAACTGCCTGCGGCACAGCCTGCACCGGAGCGGCAGGTGTCTGCGGAAAAAAAGCGGATACCGCCAGGCTTCAGGATATGCTCACAGGAGCGCTTATCGGACTTGCCCGGTGCGCGGAAGGAAATGAGGATCTCATCACTCCATCCACCCACAGCCTGATAATCGAATCTCTTTTTGCCACCCTGACCAACGTCAGCTTCGACAATAATGCCCTTAACGCTCTTTTACAGCGCGCAGAAGCAGAAAAACGGAGAATTGTGCCGGATTGCTCCGTCTGCTCCTCTTCCTGCGGAAGGAATGACGACTATGATATGCAGAAGCTGTGGACGGCGGATGAGGATATCCGATCTCTGAAATCCCTGATTCTTTTTGGGATCCGGGGTATGGCGGCTTACGCATATCACGCCGCTGTTCTGGGATACACAGACGACAGCGTAAACGGCTTCTTTTACAAAGCGCTGTTTGCCCTGGGCATGGACGACTGGGGAATGGATGAGCTGCTTCCCATTGTCATGGAGACGGGAGAAATCAATCTGAAATGTATGGCTCTTCTGGATCAGGCAAATACAGAAACCTACGGCCATCCGGTTCCTACTGAAGTCAGCCTTACCGTAGAAAAAGGACCGTTCATCGTAATTTCCGGCCACGACCTTTTTGACCTGAAAAAGCTCCTGGAACAGACGGAAGGAAAAGGCGTCAATATCTATACGCACGGAGAAATGCTCCCTGCTCACGCCTACCCGGAGTTAAAAAAATATCCCCATCTCAAGGGAAATTTCGGCACCGCATGGCAGAACCAGCAGAAGGAATTCGCGGATATTCCCGCTCCGGTACTGTTTACCACCAACTGCCTGATGCCTCCTAAGGCAAGCTATTCCGACCGGGTATTTACCACAGAGGCAGTATCCTATCCTGAGATTGCTCACATTGGAGCTGATAAGGATTTCACCCCGGTGATCGAAAAAGCCCTCGCCCTGGGCGGTTATACGGAGGACAAAGAATTTTCCGGAATCAACGGCGGCACAAGGGTCATGACAGGCTTCGCCCGGAACACGGTTCTCTCTGCGGCGGACAAGATTATTGACGCCGTAAAAGGAGGGGCTATTAAGCATTTCTTCCTTGTAGGCGGGTGCGACGGGGCAAAAGCAGGCAGAAATTATTACACCGAATTTGTAAAACAGACACCGGCCGACAGCATCGTGCTGACCCTGGCCTGCGGCAAATATCGTTTTAACGATCTGGATCTGGGCTCCATCGGAGGGTTCCCCCGCCTTATGGATATCGGACAGTGCAATGACGCCTACAGCGCTGTTCAAATAGCATTGGCTCTCTCTGAAACTTTTGGCTGCGGCGTAAACGAGCTTCCTCTGTCCATGGTGCTTTCCTGGTACGAGCAGAAGGCGGTGTGCATCCTTCTGACCCTCCTGCATCTCGGCGTCAAAAATATCCTGATCGGGCCGTCCCTCCCGGCGTTTCTCTCGCCTAACGTGCTGAACTATCTTGTTGAAAATTACAGCATCGCTCCGATCACTGCTCCGGAGGAGGATCTGAAAAAACTTCTGGGCTAAAAGCTCCCCGATATTAGAGCCAGGGCTTTCACAGCCCTGGCTCTTGAAAATTTATTATACCTATTTTATGCGAATATTTCGTCAATTTTATTTAAGACAGCGATGGAAACATAAGTTTTCTCTCCGCTCATACTTATACGTCCATTTCTACCAGCCTGGTCAGCTCCTCCAAAAGACAGGAGGTGGCGTAAAAGGTCGTTTCATAATGCATGTAGTCCAGAATATTTTCATCCCAGAGTATCCGCAGCGCGGCGTCAAATTCCTCATCCGCGTCCCAGAACTGAAAAACCACATCCATAAAATCAAACAGAGGGATTTTATAAGAAACGTCCCCCACCTTCTGGGGCGTTCCGCCAAGCTTTTCACAGGCCGCCGCAAGCCGGGGGCATTTTCCCGCGAACCGCGCAGCTCTCTGCGCAAACATATCCGAGCCCGGTCCCGCCGCTATCACCAGTCCCTTGACCGCGTTTAAAGACACAAAATTCCCCGACAGCCGGCAGTCTGGTTTTGAATAGCATAAGGCGTCAAAAATAGTCAGCGCCGCTAAATAATCCGCGTGCAGGTAAGAGCTTTCCTTTTCCGAATAATATTCCACTCTCCCTGTATCCCGCCGGATCCGGTGCTCTCTTCCCACCAGATTGACAAATATATATTCTTCACTGTGCAGCAGATCAAACTTCTCAATCATCGTCTGCTGATCATATTCCAGAAACTTCTTTTCCATGGCGTCTCTGGTAATATCATAATTGGATATAGTTGATTCTTTCAATTTCCTCTCCGTCCTGTTTATTTCCTGCAAAATCAGGGCCGCAGTTCTTTCCACGGTTTCCGCTTAAGCATAAAATCCATCCCCACTGCTTTTGCGCAGGCGCCGTCTTTTTCTTCACGATCGCCGATGAACAATATCTCATTTACCGGAAGGTTTAAAACAGAGATAATTTGTTTTAATCCGTCCGGATTCGGCTTCAAGCAGTTAATGGCGGGATCCTCCGGAGAAAACTCATAATCGGCTTTCACCCCCATCGCGCGCAGCTTGTCCGCCGTAGGGTAATCGGAATATACCACGACCACCTTCCCCTGCTTCCTCAGTTCTTTTATTTCCATAAGCAAGTCCGCATCCGCGCATTTTCTTACCAGATCAAGCGGGTTTTGCAAAAGCCAGTAATCCAGGGCTTTTTCCGCCTGCCGCGGACTCATATGGAACCTCCGCGCAAGAGACTGGATGAGATCACGCTTATCATAGCCGGAAGCTTCATCGGCTTTTTCCCTTTGTTTCCTGTAATAAAACAGCACCAACAGCTCCCTGACACGAAAAGGATGCCGGATATAATACCCGATCAGCCGTTTAAGCATCCCGAGCCGCAGCTTCCCCTGATCATAAAGCGTCCCGTCCAGATCGAAAATATATGCCTGATAGGTATCGTATGGTTTCATCCACTCCCTCCGTTAAAATACGCTTAACAGCATATTTTCCAGAAACTGATCCAGCACCGGGATCTGGACAAAGCACAACAGCGCGGTTACGAATACAAACACGCCCAGGTACGCCATCAAGCCTTTTTCCCGGTATAATTTTTCCGGCTTCTGTACACTGGAATCCTCTTTGTAGCTGATAGAAAGATAGTAGCAAAACAGGCCGCACAGCAAAGGAATAGCAAAGATCAATTCGATTTTATACTTGATCATAAAAATTCCGCAGAAGAACACTGACGACATTGCGTAAAAAAACGCGGAAATCAAAAGGGACTGCTCCGAATAATATTTAAAAGACTTCCGATACAGACCTGCCAGCTCTTTGTCATTGATCATCCGATATTCCGCGTATCGCTTTGTCGCCATAAGAAACGCGCCGCCCAGCCAATACCCCAGAACAATACTGATAGGAGGAAGGTACTCGTTGTTAAAAGCGAACCATCCGATCATCAGACGGATTCCGTTGTTCAGAGATTCCGACAGAACGTCCAGATAGGGAATATCCTTGGTCCGGACAGGATTCACATTATAAAGAATTCCCATGAACAGGAGGAACGCTTCCATAGCAAGAAGATATCCGGAAACACAGAAGGATAACGCCAGTCCCACAGCCGCCAGAATGATATACTCTGCCATAACAATGGAAAACCGCATATCATTGGCAACCACCGGACGTTTTTTCTTCACAGGATGAAATTTATCAAATTTTGCGTCCAGCCACTCATTAATCACATAATTTGCGGAGGCGATACAGCTCGTACTGAGAAATGTCAGCAAAAACAGCGGCACCATAGCCGGCGTGATCGGCAGATGTATCAGTACGACGGCAAAAACCATTCCAGGTACAATAAACAACTGCTTGATCCAGTGATCCGGTCTTGCGATTTTTATATAATTCATCATTTGCTTTCTTCCCCTCTCTCGTAAATCTTAACCCACGAAATACAAATATAGACGGCTATCAAAATCAACAGCAGGCTTTCCATGCTTTTAAATGTATCTCTGCCTATGTTCAGCGCCAGAGCCACTGATACTCCTGCCGAAGTCACAGCACGCCCCATTTGCAGAAAGCCAAGACAAAACAGACTCAAAATCCATTCCCGCCAGGTAGTGTCCTCCCGTATACAGAGGAAAAACGCAAACGCTGAGCATAAAGCCAGAACAGCAAAATCTGTTCCGTTTTTGTAGCACCATATCGTGGATGCGATACATGACGGCATAAATCGGATCCACGGACTGCCCTGCAGATTTTTCTGTTTCAGATACAGCCACAGCCCCGCCGTCAGTCCAAGTCCAATTCCCGCATTGATCACCATGATCACGCTTTCTGATATTCCGGTGTATCTTAAAACGGACAGTACACCAAGAAATTGCTTGGAGGATACGGTTCCGTATTGAAACATTTCTCCAAGCAGTTTCAACGGACTGACGCCTGTCAGAAAACTGGCCGCTCCCCATCCTATTACATCTATGGCCGCTCCCGCAAAAAGAACGGCCCACTGCTTTTCCAGCAGAAAGACCACGCAGACAGGAACGGCAATCTGCGGCTTTATCATAGCCAATCCAACACAAACAGCAGCCATGTACGGATGCTCTTTATAAATGCAGACAGCGATTATCAGCAGATAACAAAGGATCGCGCCGCAGTTTCCAAATCTCAGCGAATATACAAAACTGAAATGTCCAAGCGGCAGAAGCATAAGCGCGGCTCTCATATTTTTTGAAATAATGCCGCGGAATTTTAACCAGATTACGGCCTCAGTCAGCAGCAGTATGACAAAATGAAGGGCAAAATTATAGATCCCGGCATATTGCATGGGCATCCAGCCCGGATAAAAAAGATTTCCCAGAAACAGTCCCCAGGGAGAGGTGGAAAATCCCTCCCTGATGGAGCCTATAGCTTCGATCGTCCCTTTCTCTCCGATCAGCGGAAAGGGATCTACGCCATTTAAGGTATACGCGCACAAACGCCAGTGATGCTTCAGGTCAAAAGCTGAATATCCCAGAATCCCCAAAAGACCTATTGAAGCAGCAATACACAGCACAGCACATATTACTGTAATTTTGAATCGCAAATTCTTCTTGTTCAATTCATTCTATCCCCCCGAAAACAATGACTGTATTAATTATAAAGCTTTCGACCGTAAATGTCCACTATGGGACAGACTTCCTGTCTGACCGGTATTTCGAACATAGCTGTCAGTAACCGATCTTATGCAGAATACTGTCCACTGTTTCAGCCAGCGATACGCTGAATTCTTCCGTGAGATACGGAGCTTCCTCTCCACGTATGCAGCGGCCGAACTGCTCCACCTCCAGGCAGTAATTATTCGGTACGTCTACTGTACGCAGCTCGTCCAGCCCCTGGAAGGTACGGATCCGGTAAGTCAGGCTTCCCGGCGCGTTAAAAGCAAAATTCTCTGATACAACCGACCCTTTGGTGCCATGAAGCTGAAAGCGGTCAAGGGAGCTGTTCTTTTCTGTCGCCAGCACCATGCCGCAGTCAAAATGAGCCTTGCAGCCATTTTGATATTCAAAGATCCCGGTTGAATACATATCGATTCCTTCTTCAGAGAAACTGCCGGAAGCATAAATTTTTTCCGGTTTTTCTCCCATCATGCGCTGAAGAAAGCTTATCGAGTAAACGCCGATATCGTAGGTGCATCCGCCCAGCGTCTCCCGGCGCATACGGATGTTGCTGCTGTCATAGTCCGACGTGATCAGCGCGGCCTCTCCATATCGAAGCTCACCGATCATCCCGCTGTCGATCACCTTCTTAATTTCTTTGATATAAGGGCTGTGCTGGTAGGCAAAGGCTTCCATAAGAAGCACCTTGTTTTCCTTTGCGGCGCGGAACATCTCCTTCGCCTGCTCCGCGTCCGGCGCCAGAGGTTTTTCGCACAGCACATGCTTGCCATGCCGCAGCGCCTTTATGGTCCACTCATAATGCATGGTATTTGGAAGGGGAATATAGACGGCCTCAATCTCCGGATCATCCAAAAGCTCCTCGTAGCTTCCATAGGCTCTCCGAAATCCGTATTTCTCCTTGAATTTCTCAGCCTTCTCCGCACTTCGTCCCGCTATCGCCGTCAGCTCGCAGTTCTGTGCCAGTGACATTCCTCTCGCCGTATCCCGCTCAAAAATATACGCCGTTCCCATAACGCCCCATTTGATTTTTCCCATTGCGTACACCTCTCTGTTTTATTTCGATACCCTGATTTTACCATATTGCCATCTTTTTATCCACAAAAATGAGAGGCATGAAACATGCCCCTCTGCTTGCTGTAAATGTCTTCTTTATAGCAGCGTACTCGATCAGCTAAACTCATCCCCCATAAAAAATACTCATAAACACATTTACAAAAATATCATATTCGTAGAGCACGCTGAGAAACGCGTCTTTCTCTATAAGATCCAGTCCGGTCTTTCCAACGCCTGTGCTGCACAGAACAGTGAGGACAAGAAACGCAAGCCAGACAAACAGAATCCCCTTCACCACTCCCACAAGAGCCCCCGTAAGCTTATTGGCGCTTTTGATCAGGGGCAGTCCCGCGATCAGGTCTAAAACAAACATCCCTATCCTGATTATAATAGACGCCATAAAATATGACACCAGAAACGACAGCCCGTTTACGATCGTCCGGGCGAGATAGCCCGAAATATAGCTTCCAAACGAATCCACCGCGAGATATTGATATACGTCGTCCGTATTGTTGGCGTTTAACGCCTGCTGCAGAAGTTCCGGAAGCTCCAGACTGTCGATGATATTCTTCTGCTCCTCTTCCCCGGACCCTTCTCCCTCCCGGGAACCGGCAGTCTGAGAGGATACAAATTCCTCGCAGCTTTCCTGTATTTTTTCATATACAGGAGTGCTCTCCATAAAAAACTGATTTACATATGGATTGATCGCCCACGCTGCCGCAATGGCCAGAAACACAAAGAAAAACGATACTACTTCTCTGATAAATCCTCTTTTGTATCCTCTGTATCCGGTCAGCAGCAATATTCCAATGACGACCGCTCCCAGCCAGGTTAATGTCATAGCTCACCTCTTAACTGAATTTGATCACACTGACGCCGTTGTCCATCACAAGAAGATACCGGTTCCAGCCTGTTTTAATAAAATCATTGATGCTGCCGTCCACTGTACCGTTATACTTCAGCACGCCCCTGCTGTTGTATACGCAGATCTGCGAATCATTATATAAAAGAATACTGTCTCCGCTTATCTTGATCGACGTATATGGTATATTAAAGCTTTTTGAAAAACGAAGTCCGCCGCTTGCGGAATACACATTCATCGTATAAGCTTCATCCTCGTTCCCGTCTTCATTTTTAAATACCATGCCTATGGCGTTTTCCCCGATAAAGGTACTGACAATTTCCTCTTCCACTTCCACAGAAGCGCTCTCCTTGGGTATCTGCTGCCCGTCGTAAACGGTAAATCCGTCGTCTCTCAGAGCGACAGCGCGAGAGGCGTCAAGATACTCCACCTGAGGAATCACGACTCCCTCATAAGTATAGCCGCTCACGATCCGGTCGTCCTCATTCTGTCCAACATCCCCAAAATTATAAAAAGCCACATAGCTGGTGGTATTGCTTCCGTCCACAAACTGATAAGTCACCATCATAATGCTGCCGCTGTCAGAAAGCGCCACATCCATAGGGTACCCCGGATCCTCCACATGAGTCTGGTTTTCCACAAGCAGGGTGCCGTCTGAATCATAATAATTGATCCAGGCAGAATCCCCTCCGTCAAGGATAGCCGCCACAAGGCCGCTTTCGGATATTCTGGCCTTTACTATGGTATAAGAAGTAGTAACCGAACCTGTTTCCCCTTCACTGTCGAAAATCTCAAGTGTTGTTCCGTCAATATCAGCAATTACAGCCTTATCTCCGTTTACATCCGCCTCCGGGTTCTGCATTTCGTACAGGACGCTCCAGGAAGCCTCCATATTGCCGTTCACAAGCGAAGCCCCGTCCGGGCTGTACCGAAGAATCCCCCCGTCCATCTCCTCGTAATTGGTGGAAACAACATCCTCCTGCTCGCTGGTCTGCAAAATCCTGTAATTCCGGTAGCTCCTTTTTTCTATATAAACAAAAATCAGGGCAACCGCCGCCGCCACCGCGCCCATGGCGATCAGCGTCCTGCGCATTGCCGCGTGTCTGTGTCTCTGAAGCTTTTTGTGGTAATCCTCCTGCCCGTCGGCTTTGCCTGCCGCCCGCAGATGCTCCTGGCTTTCTTTTCGGGCCTGAAGCTCCCTTTTTTTTCTTTTTTTCTTTATTTTTTTCAATATATTAGCCATAATATACCTTACCTTATGTATTCTGTACAAAGCGGAGAGCTTTTATATCACAGGATACCAGGGCAAAAGTCTGAAACCGCGCCATGCCTGCATGGCAGCGGAAAAAACTTCCATTCGTCTGGTATCCTCCGCCGCTGTTTGTGCTTCATTATATCAAACTTTTTACGGTAATACAATTATTTGTCCCGGATAAATGATCTCATCCGCCGAAATACCATTCAGCCGGCATATCTCGGCCACCTCTTCCATTGTCCCGTATTTCTCCATACTGATCTGGTACAGAGTATCTCCCGGACGGATCACATAGGAGCGGCTTCCCTCTGCCGCTGTCTCCGTATCGTCCGGCGCTTCAGCTCCATCATCACTGTTTTTTGCGTCCTGGACTCTCCGCTCTGCTTTCCGCATATCCGATTCCTGTCTGTAGATCGCCTCGTCCTCCTCCGACAGCTCCTCCTGTCCGGAGAATGCTGTATTTTCCGATGTTTCAGAAACCATTTCCCCAGATTCCTCTGTTCCGGAGACAGCGTTTCTTTCATCGTTTTCCGTATCCATACCGTTTCGGTCCGTCTGCGCCGCGTCCCCGGCCGTCTGTCCGCTTTCCGACGCCTGTTCTGCCTGACGGGCGCTCTCCTCCCCCGTATTTTCAGTCTCTGTTCCGCTGTTTTCTCCGTTCTCTTCACCGGCAGATGTCTCACGGTCGGCATCCTGAGCCGCGCTGGCTGAAATCTCCGGCTGAGTTCTTTCTGTTCCGGTATCCGTCTCTGCCGAATTCCCCTTCCCTTCCTGATCATCTTCTGCGCTCTGCGCCGCCTGAGACAGTTCTCCATCATTTTCCAGCATAGCGGAAACTGCTTCTGTCTTTGAATTCACTTCCTGCACGCCCCTGTAATTCTGATAAAACCGCATCCCCACAGCCGCTACGGCCAGCACCAGGCAGGCGGTTGCCGCATAGGAAAAAACAGAAGTTCTGTCTTCTGCTTCTTCAGGTTCTTCTTTTTTCTTTTTTCTGATGATCTTCCGAAAGGCCTTTACAGCCTCATCCTCAATCTCCTCATGCTCCTCTTTGGAAAAGTCAGGGTTCTTTTCCAGCATATACGCCTGCATCTGAGGATTTTTTTCATAATATAGATAATATCCGCTCTGCCGCACGAGAAAATTATTTTCATATCTGAAAAAGGCCTCCTCGCGCTCCGCCGGATCCATCAGCATCAGTACCTTTTCTCCTCCCCCGAAATACCTGAGATGGATCTTCTGGAACAGCTCGGTAGCCTCCATAGGAATGGATCTCTGAGAAAAGAACCATCCCGTGATCTCCTGGCCCTCAAAATATTTGGCGGCATCCTCCTGGATCTTCTGCCATACTTCCTCCGAAAAACCGATATGCTCTGATGATACCTCCGTATTCTCCACTGTCAGGGCGCCCTTGATAAATACATAGGTCACTCCTGAAGCCCATTTGCTCTCCCCTGTGAGAACCGCCAGACAATTTTTCTCCCCCTCATCGTTTCTTTCCGCTCCCGCCGCTTTTCTCAGAAAGGTGTACACATAATCCTCCATATAGATCCGGTAATCCTCACCGATCATCCCTATCTGGCGTATATTCTTCGGCACGGAAAATATCCCTTCATTGCCTTTTGCCTCCTGCTTCTCATCCTTGTATACAACCTCTATCATATGATATCACCCCTTCGGGTATCAGAATATCACATCCCTGACGCGGATTTTAGCGGAATGTAAGAGCCCGTCTCAAGAATTTGACGACAGATTTTGCACCATGCATAATATGTCCATGATCAGGATAAAATGAAACAGGACATACTGATCAGGGAGAGGAAATCATGACCTTTTATATTGATTCAAGAAAAACGGGATCATCCCGCCAGATATCAGACCGCCTGAAAAAATGCATTCTTCACCATCCCGGAAAATGGAGGGAGATCGTATTTTTGTGCATCGGTACAGACAGAACCACCGGGGACTGTCTCGGCCCCTATATCGGCCAGCAGCTCAAGGGCCATGCCATGCAGGGAATCTCCGTTTACGGCACCCTGTCCGACCCTATCCACGCGCTGAACCTGGAAAAAGCCTGCGCCGATATCCGAAAATACCATCCGCAGGCTCTGGTCATCGCCATAGACGCCTCTCTTGGACAAAAAAAGCACCTGGGTTATGTGACCATCGCAAATGGTGCGCTTTACCCAGGTGCCGCCGTCCGTAAAGAACTGCCGCCTGTCGGCGATATTCATATCACAGGAATCGTAAATACTGCCGGCGTACTGGAACATCTGACGCTGCAGACAACCCGTCTGTCTACCGTCATCTTCCTGGCTGATAAGATCACCCAGGGAATCCTGAACGCCATTCCGTCATCCTGTCCTGTTCAGACTTTTATACAAAAGCTTTGATCTGATTGTAAATACCCTGTCCGTCCAGTCCGTACTTCTCAAGAAGAGCTGCCGCCGGGCCGGATTCCCCGAATACATCATTGATACCGATACGTTTTACAGGTACAGGCGCTTTCTCAGAGAGACATTCGCATACAGCTCCGCCAAGACCGCCGATAATGGAATGTTCTTCCACAGTCACAACCTTGCCGGTTTCTTTTGCCGCAGCAACGATCAGATCCTCATCCAGCGGTTTGATCGTATGAATGTTGATCACCTTTGCCTCGATTCCGTCTGCCGCAAGCTTTTCCGCCGCTTCCAGTGAAGCCGCAACGCAGAGACCGTTTGCCACAATCGTAAGGTCCTTGCCTTCTCGAAGGACAATACCCTTGCCAAGCTCAAACTTATAATCCGGTCTGTCGTTGATCACCGGAACCGCAAGACGTCCAAAACGCATATAAACAGGTCCTACATGCTCGTAAGCCGCTTTTACCATGGCTTTTGCTTCAATATCATCTGCAGGAGAAGCCACGATCATACCCGGAACGCTTCTCATCAGCGCGAAATCCTCACAGCACTGATGGGTAGCTCCGTCCTCACCTACAGAAATTCCGCCGTGGGTAGCCCCGATCTTTACATTGAGTTTTGGGTAGCATACAGAGTTGCGCACCTGCTCAAAAGCGCGTCCCGCCGCGAACATAGCAAATGTGCTGACAAAAGGAACCTTTCCTGTTGATGCCAGACCCGCGCCGATACCTACCATATTGCACTCTGCGATACCGCAGTCGATATGGCGCTCCGGAAATTCCTTCTTGAACATTCCGGTCTGAGTAGCTGCAGCAAGGTCAGCATCCAGAACGATGAGATCTTCATGTTCTTTTCCAAGCTCTACCAGAGCCGCTCCATAGCTGGCCCTTGTAGCGATTTTCTTTACTTCTGACATAATGCTTCACCTACCTTCTCCAAATCTTCCATCGCCTGAGCGTACTGCTCGTCGTTAGGCGCTTTTCCATGCCATCCGGCCTGGTTCTCCATAAAAGAAACGCCCTTGCCCTTTACCGTCTTCATAACGATAGCCACAGGCATTCCTTTTACTGTCCTTGCCTCGTCAAAGGCAGCCTTTAACTGATCCATATCATTGCCGTCTGCCACATCGATCACATGGAAATTGAAAGCCTCAAATTTCTTGTCGATGGGATAGGGGGAGCATACTTCGTCAACCTTTCCGTCGATCTGCAGACCGTTGTTGTCCACGATCACAACCAGGTTGTCAAGCTTGCGGAAGCCGGCAAACATAGCGGCCTCCCATACCTGTCCTTCCTGGATCTCGCCGTCGCCCAGAAGAGTATATACTCTGTAGGAGTCGTTGCTGAGCTTTGCGGAAAGAGCCATTCCTACCGCCGCGGAGATACCCTGGCCAAGAGAGCCGCTGGACATATCCACGCCCGGAATGTGCTTCATATCAGGGTGTCCCTGAAGATAAGATCCCAGATGACGGAGAGTTTTCAGATCTTCCCTGGGGAAGTAGCCTCTCTCAGCCAGTACGGAATACAGGCCCGGAGCCGTATGGCCTTTGGAAAGCACGAAACGGTCGCGGTCTGCTTTTTTCGGATCCTTGGGATCGATATTCATTTCCTGAAAATACAAATATGTAAACAGATCTGCCGCTGAAAGGGATCCGCCGGGATGTCCGGCCTTGGCGGCATGAACTGCGGTCACGATGTCCTTACGGACTTCGTTGGCAATTTTCTGAAGTTCTAATTTCTCCATTGTTACTATTCTCCTCACTGCTGTGTTATTCAAGGAAGTTCAGTTTTACGAATGGCGCGGGCTGAACTGTTAATTATCAGTCGCCGAATACTGCTTTGTAGTCCGCCTGGAATTTTTCGATTCCCGCGTCTGTCAGCGGATGATGCAGCATCTGCTCCAGAACCTTGTAAGGAACAGTCGCGATGTCTGCTCCTGCCAGAGCGCACTCTGTTACATGTACAGGATGACGAACGCTTGCGGCGATGATCTCTGTCTCAATTCCTGCTACAGCGAACATATCAGCGATCTGACGGATCAGCGGAAGTCCGTCTGTGGAAATATCGTCCAGTCTTCCCAGGAAAGGAGATACATAGGTAGCGCCTGCTCTTGCGGCCAGAAGCGCCTGGTTGGCGGTAAATACAAGAGTTACGTTTGTTTTGATTCCTTCTTTTGTGAGAACCTTAACGGCCTTTAAGCCTTCGCCTGTCATGGGGATCTTAACAACCATGTTCGGATGGATCTTCGCGATCTCGCGTCCTTCCGCGATCATTCCCTCGGCGTCTGTTGTGGTCGCTTTTACCTCGCCGCTGATGGGGCCGTCAACGATAGAAGCGATCTCCGCGATCACCTTGTTGAAATCTCTTCTCTCTTTCGCGATCAGAGACGGATTGGTGGTTACGCCGCAGATGATTCCCATGTCGTTTGCTTTACGGATGTCTTCTACATTCGCTGTGTCGATAAAAAATTTCATTGTAATTCCCTCCTGAAGTTTTTGCTGATTTACTTGATAGTTTTATTATAGCAAAAAGTTTTTCCAGGTCAAGTGCCGCATTTTTTATTAATAAAAATTTTATTTATAAAAATGTATTTTATAAATAAAAAGTGCGGTATTCCAGGGCTTTCAAAAAAATCAAGTAATGAAAGCTTTGATTTTTTGCCCGTATCTTCCGGCACTTTTCATTTTTATTATTAATAATTTTTTCTATTATATTTATTTTTATTTTTTCGCAGTTTATCAAAGGGCAGATTTATGGTGATATACAGTTGTTTTTCCATTTTCCGGGCCGCCTATTTTTTCCCGATTTTAGCGTAGGCCGTGGTTTTTCTCGCGATCAGCTTGGGGGTATACTCGATATTGTACAGGCTGGTGGGCTGGGGGCCCGTATAAAACTGATCGTTCATGTCGATCTTGCGGATGATGATGTCGCAGGCGTCCCTTCCCTTCAGCGCTACGAAATGGTCGATAGTGGTCAGGGAAAGCCTCCTGATGCCGGAATAAAAAATATTATCGCATCCGATCACAGACACATCCCTGGGCACACGGATCTTGGATTTTTCCAGGGCGTCGATGGCGCCGAAGGCCATCATGTCGTTCTGGCCCGCGATGGCCGTGAAACGGCGTCCCTCTTTCAGAAGCTCCATAGTAAGCTGGTAGCCCATGGAATACTCGGAGTCCATCCGGGGGATACGGCGGTCTATAGACTCGTCGGCCGCTTTGATCAGTACATGCCCCTCCAGTCCGTCTCTCTCAAATTCTTTTACAAATCCGTCGATCCTTCTGGATCGCTGCCACTGTCTTCTTGTCAGAGGCGGCGTGATAAAGGCCACGTCCCTGTGTCCCAGATCAAGAAGATGCCTGGCCATCAGGCGGCCCACCATGGTATTGTCCTGATTAATGGCGTCCACGGTAGTTGTTTTTTCTTTATTGCTGATGATCACCAGAGGAATTTCCCTGGCTGTCTCCTCCACCTTCTTCTGAAAATCCGGGTGGGGATTGCAGGTGTAGATAATTCCCTGGGGCCGGATATTCCGTATCATTCTCAGATACTTTTCCTCCAGTCCGGCGTCTCTCTGGGTATTGCAGATAAACACCCCGTACCCTTTTTCATTGGCTACCGCCTCGATCCCCTGGAGCAGAAGCACATAGTAGGGGCTGGTCAGCGTGGGACAAAACACCACGATCAGCTTTTCTTTTCTGTTTTCTTTTTGCTTTCTCCTTTTCGGCAGCTCATAGCCCAGCTCTCTGGCCGCGCACTCTACCTTTTCCACAGTTTCCGCCGAAAACGACACATTATTCCTGCGGTTCAGGATCATAGATACCGTAGCCTGGGATACTCCCGCTTTTTCCGCCACCTGAGAGGAGGTCACTTTCTTTTTTGACATCCGGCTTCCCCCTTAAACAGCATGAGCCTACAGCTCGGTCCGGCCCTCAAGGGCTCTCAGAAGCGTCACCTCGTCGATATATTCCAGGTCGCCTCCCACCGGAACGCCGCTTGCGATCCGGGTAACCTTGATCCCGGTAGGCTTGATCAGCTTACTGATGTACATTGCGGTGGTTTCCCCCTCAAGACTGGAATTGGTAGCGATGATCACTTCCTTTACGTCCTGCTGAAGGCGCTGCATCAGCTCCTTCAGTCGGATATCGTCCGGCCCGATCCCCAGCATAGGAGAGATCGCACCGTGAAGCACATGATAAACGCCTTCATACTTCCCGGTTTTCTCATAGGCCGCCAGATCCCTGGTATTTTCCACTACCATGATGACCCCGGCGTCTCTGTGAGGATTGCTGCAGATCGGACACAGCTCCTGGTCTGTAAGGGTAAAACAATTTTTACAGTAACGGACCTTCTCCCTCGCTCCCGTGATCGAGGAGGTGAGCTGCTCCACCTGATCCTTAGGCATGTTCATGATATGAAAGGCCAGCCGCTGGGCGGATTTGGCCCCGATCCCGGGCAGATGGGAAAGCTGCTCGATCAGTTTATTAATGTGGGTACTGTAATATTCCATCAGAAAGGAAGGCCTCCTCCAAGTCCTCCCAGGCCTCCGGTAAGCTTCGACATTACCGCCGCAGATTCTTCTTCCACCTTGCGGAGGGCTTCATTGGTGGCCGCTACGATCAGATCCTCCAGCATCTCTATATCGTCAGGATCCACCACTTCCTCGGAAAGGGAAACCTTTGTGACCTCTCTCTTGCCGGAAATGGTCACCTCAACGGCGCCGCCCCCTGCGGAAGCCGTAAACTCCTTCTCCTCCAGAGCTTTCTGGTTCTCCTCCATCTGACGCTGCATCTTCTGCGCCTGTTTCATTAAATTATTCATGTTCCCCGGCATTCCCATGCCCGGAAATCCTCCACGTTTTGCCATATTTTTTTCCTCCTGATTTTTCATAACTTATTTGACACTGTCTTTTCCTCCGTCTTGTGCTTTCCGGCGGAAAATATATTTACACTTTCTTTGCAAAAGTATATTTTATTGACCGCGATGTGTCAATATTCTTCCTGACTTGAACCGTAGCCTCCCGGCTCCTCCTCCACCACTACGTCCATGTGGATGTTCTCTCTGATGGCCTCATCCACCGTTATGCTGGCAAGATTCGTCTGCTGATGGTCCTCCGCCACCAGCATGTGAAGCTCTATACTTTTTCCGATCTGCCGTTCAATAATATCCTGAAGCTCTCTGGCGGCGTCCGATCCATCGGGATAATTTCGTCCCAGGGGAGTCTGAAACTCCACAAAGAGCACCGGCTCGCCGGTATCTCCGTTATATTTCGGCACAGATTTCAGAAGCGCCTGCTTAAAGGCCGCCGTAGTCTGGCCCACGATCACCTTCCAGCCCGCCATCACCTTTTGAAGATCCTCCGGAGCCGCCTTCTGAGGCTTTTTTTCCTCCTGAGGGGCCGACGCAATATTCCCTGACGCGGCTTCCCTCTGCACGATCACCTGCTGCACCGGCCGTTCCTCCGCCTTCTGTTCCAGCACCCGGATACGGTCCAGCACTGAATCCAGATTGGTCTCCATGGCAGGCCTGCACAGCTTAATAAGAGCAATCTCCACAAGAACCCTCTTCTGAGTCGCGAAGCGTATCTGATTGGACAGATCCGAAAAAACGCGGATATAGCGCATCAGCGTCTCCACATCCGTCATCTGGCTTTCTTCCTCAAGAAGCCGCAGATTTTCTGAGGAAACGTCTATGGCCTCCTCAGGATTTTCTGAGGTCTTCACCAGAAGAAGATTCCTCATATACCAGGTAAAATCTCCCACAAACTGTCCAAGCTCTCTGCCGCCCACGATCAGATCCTCCAGAATATGGATGGAGCCCGTCACGTCGCCTGCGAGAACCTTTCTGAGGAGCCTGCTGAACACCTCGGTATCCACAGCTCCCAAAACCTCAAGAACCTTGTCGTAGGTCAGCTTCTCTCCCAGATAGAAGGCGATGCACTGATCCAGAAGACTTAGAGCGTCACGCATGGATCCGTCCCCCGCCTTCGCCACATACCTTACGGCTTTTTCTTCCGCCTCAACGCCCTCCGCCTCCAGAAGCTCCGCAAGGCGGGCCGCGATAGTATCAATAGTGATCCTGTGAAAATCATATCTCTGGCAGCGCGACAGAATGGTAACAGGGATCTTGTGGGCCTCCGTGGTGGCAAGGATGAAGATCACATAGGAGGGCGGCTCTTCCAGAGTTTTCAGAAGAGCGTTGAACGCTCCTGTAGAAAGCATATGAACCTCGTCTATGATATAAACCTTGTATCTTCCTTCTGTGGGACGATAGGTAACTTCCTCCCGGATCTCCCGGATATTATCCACGCCGTTGTTGGAGGCAGCGTCAATTTCGATAACATTCATAGAGGTTCCGGCCTGAATGGCCTTACACATCTCACATTCATTGCAGGGACTTCCGTCTACAGGATGGCTGCAGTTTACCGCCTTTGCGAGGATTTTCGCCACAGTCGTCTTTCCGGTTCCCCGGGTTCCGCAGAACAGATAGGCATGGCCGATACGGTTCGCCTTGATCTGATTGGTAAGGGTTGTCACAATATGATCCTGCCCTTTCACATCCGCAAAATTATCAGGTCTGAATTTTCTGTACAGGGCAGTATAGCTCATGGAAATTCTCCTCTCTCAAATAAAGAGGACGCTGCAGAATACACCGGATGCGTTCTGCAACATCCCCCTCTCATTCTCTGTGTGTCGTTTCAGTGTCGTCAGTCGCCGAAGCTGATGCCGATCTCCTTGGCAGCCTTAACCGTCTGATCCTTCGGAGAAACCATCTTCAGCTTGCCCGCACATTCTGCCAGAGGCACTCGCTTGATCTTGTTATTCACAATACCGATCATAATGCCGTACTCCTCATCCATGATCGCCTCCGCGGCGCCCGCGCCGATCCTTGTGGAAAGTACACGGTCATAGGGGC
Source organism: Candidatus Blautia faecipullorum (assembly GCA_019115125.1). GTDB lineage: Bacteria > Bacillota > Clostridia > Lachnospirales > Lachnospiraceae > Blautia_A > Blautia_A faecipullorum. The sequence goes on along the minus strand of DXEG01000037.1, from coordinate 67,361 downwards.
AGGGCTCGCCGCCGCGCTGGATATGTCCGGGAACTGTTACGCGGACTTCACTGCCGATTTCCTTATTGATAGCGTCTGCGATCTCATAAGATACGGAAGGATATTTTTTGGCTCTTTCCGCCAGGCGTTCCTTATATTTCTTCTTGGACAGCTTGGCGTCCTCTTTGGAGATCGCGCCCTCTGCCACAGCGAGGATCGTAAAACGCTTGCCCGCTTTATTTCTCTTTTCGATGGCCGCGGCCACCTTCTTGATATCATATGGGATCTCCGGAATCAGAATGATATCCGCGCCGCCTGCAAGTCCCGCGTGGAGCGTCAGGCTTCCGACCTTATGTCCCATGATCTCAACGATAAATACACGGCCGTGAGAGGTTGCCGTCGTATGAATACAGTCAATAGCGTTTGTAGCGATATTCACAGCGCTCTGGAAGCCAAAGGTCATATCCGTGCCGTAAATATCATTATCAATGGTCTTGGGAAGATGTATGATATTCAGTCCTTCTTCTCTTAACAGATTCGCTGTTTTCTGAGTACCGTTTCCTCCCAGGATCACAAGACAGTCCAGGCAGAGCTTGTAATATGTCTGCTTCATGGCTTCCACCTTGTCCAGACCCTTTTCGTCCGGCACGCGCATCAGCTTAAACGGCTGACGTGAGGTTCCAAGGATCGTGCCGCCCTGCGTGAGGATACCCGAAAAATCCTTCGAGGTAAGCATACGGTATTTGCCATAGATCAGTCCCTTGTAGCCATCGTCAAAGCCGTAAACCTCCAGGTCGTCCAGCGAATTGGAGAGAGCCTTCACCACGCCTCTCATGGTCGCGTTCAGCGCCTGGCAGTCTCCGCCGCTTGTCAGTAATCCGATTCGTTTAATCATGTTGATCGCACCCCGCTTCATTTATAGTTTTCTCTATTATATAATACTTATACCCCTCTTGACAAGACTCGAAAAATCGTCTATACTTAAATTCCGCGCAGCCGGGGAGTTAGCGGTGCCCTGTACCTGCAATCCGCTACAGCAGGGGTGATGCCAATCTGAGGACTGTATCTTGCAGAGCTGCCCTTTATAAGTGGCGTTGACGTCCGGGTCTCGCGCAACAGGAATCTGTGAACCGTGTCAGGGCAGGAATGCAGCAGCACTAAGCAGACGCTCCTGTGTGCCGCGAGGGTGCCTGGGCCGAGTTAACTGTAAAGGTAACGTCTGTGGGAGCATTTCGAGGTGCGGCGCGCGTAAAAAAGAATATAAGATTACCCTGCAGGATCCGCTGCAGGGTATTTTTTCGCTTATTATTTCAGATATTCTAAATCAGACACTTCTTTCAGCTCTAAGCCGTTTATGAAAACTCGTTTCCAGTTGTTTTCCGTGGAGGATCGTCCTCCGTCCCGGAAAGTGTATCTTTCTTCTCTTCTTTCTTCTTTCTCTTTTTTTCTTCCCGCAGCTCCCGGAAAAAATCCGAAAGCATAGAGGAGCATTCCTCCTCCAGGACTCCTCTCGTCACCTTCACCTTGTGGTTGAATCCGTCCATCTCCAGCAGATTCAGGACAGACCCCGCGCAGCCCGCTTTGGGATTCATGCTTCCGATTACCACCTCGTCAATCCTGGACTGCACCAGCGCCCCGGCGCACATCTGACAGGGCTCCAGCGTTACATACATGGTACAGCCCTCCAGACGCCAGTCTCCCAGCTTTTTACTGGCTTTTTTTATGGCGTTCAGCTCCGCGTGGGACAAGGTATTCTTATCTGTATTTCTGCGGTTATATCCTCTGGCGATGATCTTTCCCTCCGACACGATCACACAGCCGATCGGAACCTCCATCAAAGCCCGGGCCTTTTTCGCCTGGCGGACAGCTTCTTTCATAAAGCGCTCCTGCTCCGTCACAAAAGCACCTCCTCCTGAGTTCATTCTTTGCGGTGTCACTATGTATTATTATATTCAATAAACCAGGTAAAATCAATGTGGAATCCCCGGCCGGAATCATGTATAATTTGTTACAGTTTACAAGCGCCTGCGAACTGCAACGGTTTCGGCCCATTTAAAATGCATCTTCGATGTATGAGGCTGAAATCCCGCGCTTCAGCATACAGGCGCATAGCTTGACAGCCAGTGTCAATCTTGCGAGTGAACAGCGACTATAATTTTACATAAGAACGAAAAGAGGCTTTCCCATGAAAATATATGGTTTAAACAAAACAACCCTTTTGGACTATCCAGGTAAGGTGGCCGCCACCATTTTTCTGGGCGGCTGCAATTTTCGCTGTCCTTTCTGCCACAACAGCAGTCTGGTGCTTCGCCCTGCAGACCAGCCCGCGATACCCGGCGAAGAGGTTATGTCCTTTCTGAAAAAACGCCGGGGCATCCTGGAAGGCGTCTGCGTCACCGGAGGCGAACCCACGCTTTCTCCCGGTCTGGAAGATTTTTTAAAGGATATTCACAAGCTGGGATATCCGGTAAAGCTGGACACCAACGGCACCAATCCCGAAGTACTGAAAAGCCTTGCGGAAAAAGGGCTCATCCATATGGCCGCCGTTGACATCAAGGCATGTCCTGAAAATTACAGCGCGCTGTGCGGCCTTCCCGCGCCGGATCTTGACAGTATCCGGGAAACAGTGGATTTTCTTTTAAAAGGGAATCTGGATTATGAATTCCGCACCACAGTAGTAAAGGAGCTTCATACCGAAAAGGATTTTATTGAGATCGGCCAGTGGCTGAAAGGCGCAAAAGCATACTATCTCCAGGCATACAAAGACTCCGAAGAGGTTCTGCAGCCTGGATTCAGCAGCTATTCTTCTGAGGACCTCCGTCATTTTCAGGATATTCTCAGGCGCACCATACCGCTAGTGGAGCTTAGGGGGATTGATTAAACGGTACCAGTAACCGCCCCTGCCTCTGGACAGCCGTATCTGCCCGCACTGTTTAAAATACGGAAATCCAAACATGTTTGCCATAAACCGCTCCTGTTGGTCGTAGCCTCCCGGCACTCCCAAAATATAGCTTCCGTTCTTCATCCTTCCGATCATCAGATGACCGAAGCTGTAAAAGCCATACTGCAGAAAGCGGTTATTCCCGAGAACGCGGTCCCGCGGCTGGAAATAGCGGAAATCCCCCGGCTGGATCTTCCGGCAGCTCATAATTTCTCCGTCCCCAAAGGGATCAAATTCCTCCCCAAAAGGAATCTCTTCCATTTGGGCTGCCTCCGCGGCAGTCACTGCCTCGTCCTCTGCTCCGGCGTTCCTGTGATCTCCTCCTTCCTTCCCTCTTCCGGCCCCCTGAAGCTCTTGCTCTTCACGAACCTGTCCCCACGCCGGTCTTTCTTCTCTCTCAGCTTCTGAAGCTCTCTCTTTTAGCCCTGCCAGTCTCCGAGACTCCGCCTCTTCCCAGATTTCCTCCTCTCTTCTTTTTTCTGCTTCCTCCCCTGTTTCTTCTCTGTCTCGGCTTCCCCTCTCCGGCCACATTTCCTCCCTCCAGTTCTCCGGCTCCCTGATCCCTTCTCCTGGCATTTCTTCTCTGACCCGGCTCCTTCCCTCCGGATTTCCGGGACCTTCTCCTGGGACTCCTTCCTCTTCCCACATTCCTTCTCTATCGCGAACCTCTCTGCCCCTGCCTTCTTCTGTTTGTCTTCCTGACTCCGGCGTCATTCTCATCTCCGGAAGCTTTTGCTCTCTCCGGTCTCCCGATTCCCGGCGCCCTTCCTCCGACGGCATTCTCTCTTCCGGCATTTCTCCACTGTCCCGGCCGCTTCTCTCCCAACCTTCTTCTCTCGTTCTCCTTCTCAGCTCCGGCGCCATTTCCTCTCTCCAGTTCTCCGGTTCTCTGTATCCTTCTCCGGGCGTTTCTTCTCTGACTCGGTTCCTTCTCTCCGGTTCTCTGTATCCTTCTCCTGGTACTCCTTCCTCTTCCCACATTCCTTCTCTATCGCGAACCTCTCTGCCTTCTTCTCCTGTTTGTCTTCCTGACTCCGGCGTCATCCTCATCTCCGGCAGCTTTTGCTCTCTCCGGTCTCCCGATTCCCGGCGGCCTTCTTCCGACGATATTCTCTCTTCCGGCATTTCTCCACTGTCCCGGTCGTTTCTCTCCCGACCTTCTTCTCTCGTTCCCCCTCTCAGCTCCGGCCTCATCCTCATCTCCGGTGACATTTCCTCCCTCCAGTTCTCCGGCTCTCCGATCCCTTCTCCGGGCATTTCCTCTCTTCCCCGGCTCCTTCTCTCCGGCTCTCTGTATCCTTCTCCTGGGACTCCTTCCTCTTCCCACATTCCTTCTCTATCGCGAACCTCTCTGCCCCTGCCTTCCTCTCCCGCGCGTCCTTCTGGTTCCGCCTGCCCGCCGCGCGCTCTCACACTCCTTCTCTCCCTTTGTACCTCGTCCTCCTCCGGCGCCCGGGCTATTCTCCGGAAATTCTCCGGCCGGACGGGCTGATCATCCCACTCTGTCCCAAAAAACGCCCCGCTCTCTGTAGTGAGGATCATTCCGCCCATCTGATCCAGCGAAAGCCCGGACCCTCCCAGATTATTTCTGTCTGTTTCAATTACACTGTCCGCCCTGCTCTCCTCTGTTGTACAGCTCCCGATCAGACTTCCGTCCATCAGTCCCGCGTTCCTGACAAAACCAAAAATATCGCATCTTACATTTGGCAGAAGCCCCGGACAAAGGAGGTGCATCTCCATCCTGCACCGCTCCTCCCAGGCCTCTACCCGGATAAATCCGCAGTTTCTCCCTTTTCTCCCCTTTTGATACTCGTATACATATGCGACAAAACGACGATATCCCGCCAAAAGCTTTCTCCTGTTTTTTGAATTCACTAATATATATGAACCCCCGCAGAAAAAAGAACAAAAAAACAGAGGAACGGCAAGCTCCAGACTTACCATTCCCCTGCGTCAAAAGGGATTATTCATGTATGAATTCTATTCGGAGCCAAGACATAGCTCAGCCCCGTCCTGCTCACAGATTATTTGCAGAGTTTTTTGAACTCATCCGCAACAAACTGTACTTTTGTTCCCACAATTACCTGCACAGAATTCTTGCCCGGACGGATTACTCCGGCTACTCCGGCAGATTTGATCTTGCTTTCATCAACCTTCGTATAGTCTTTGATCTCAAGACGGAGTCTTGTAATACAGTTGTCAATAGAGGTAACGTTCTCTTTTCCGCCGATTCCCTCCAGGATAACGGATGCTACTTCTGTAAAGTTGTCGTTGGCGAGAACCACTCTCTTCTCAGCCTCCTGATCGTCATCCTCACGTCCCGGAGTTTTCAGATCGAATTTTACGATCGCGAAACGGAATACAACATAGAATACGATGAACGCGGCGATTCCAAGAGGGATGATCAGCCATGTTTTCTGCGCTGCCGGCAGGGTAGCGGAGAAAACAAGGTCAGTTGCTCCGGCGGAGAAACTGAAGCCCGCGCGGAAACCGAGCAAAACTGTAATTACAGTAAAGATCGCGTACAGCAGCGCGTAAATTACATACAGCGCGGGAGCAAGGAACATAAATCCAAACTCGAAGGGCTCTGTAACGCCGCACACAAAAGCTGCGACCGCTGCGGAAGCGACAAGACCGATGGCCACTTTTTTCTTATTGCTCTTAGCAGTATGTACCATTGCGAGAGCCGCGCCCGGGATACCGAACATCATACACGGGAAGAATCCTGACATGTACATACCAAGGCTCCAGGTAACATCCGCTGAGGTTTCACCTGCCCAGAAATGTGTAAGGTCTCCAAGTCCGATGGTATCAAACCAGAATACATTGTTCAGCGCGTGATGCAGTCCGAAAGGAATCAGCAGTCTGTTGAAGAAAGCATAGATTCCCGCTCCCACAGCGTCCAGGCTTACGATTGCTTCGCCCAGCGCGATCAGAGCGCCGAATACGATAGGCCATACAAAAAGCAGAACCACAGACGCGAGAATGGATACCACGCCTGCCACGATCGCTACACAGCGCTTGCCGCTGAAGAAGGACAGCCAGTCCGGAAGCTTTGTGCTCTTGAATCTGTTATAGCACATAGCGCCGATTACACCTGCGATGATACCGATAAACGGGTTTGCGATTTTGTCGAAAGCCAGTGTAGCGTCTTCAGAAAGTGTTCTGATTACGGAAACATTGGCGGTAGACAGAAGGTTTGTGATCATCAGCCAGGACGCAAGAGCCGCAAGACCGCCTGTACCGTCGTTGTCCTCCGACATACCTACACCAATACCAATCGCAAACAGAATCGCCATGTTGTCGATCAGGGCGCCGCCTGCTTTTACCAGATAGTAACCGATCTGCTGTAAAATACCTGTTACGTCGCCGCCCTGCATAGTCGCCGGACAAAGAGCGTATCCGATACCCATGAGAATACCGCAGATAGGAAGTACCGCTACGGGAAGCATCAGGGCTTTTCCCAGTCTCTGTAAAAACTTCATACAATTTTCCTCCTTCTAAAATTTCTTCTAATCCCTTTCTCTATTTTAACCGGGCATATGTCCCGCCCTCCGGGAGCTTTTCCGGTCAAAATCTTTTTATTTCTGAATAAATACCATATCGTCTCCAGGATTGACATTTTTCCCTGCCGTTCCCTCCACAGAGGCAAATTCATCTGTGTTGCAGACCAGCATGGGAGTGATCACGTCATAGCCTGCGGCTTTCACCTTATCCAGATCCACCTCCAGGAGAAGATCGCCTTTTTTCACACGGTCTCCGGCCTTTACATATCCTGTAAATCCGTTGCCTTTCAGCTTCACTGTATCCAGACCCACATGGATCAGCACCTCCGCTCCAAAATCCGTGGTTATGCTGACCGCATGAAGAGTGTCAAAAACCATACCCACCTGTCCGTCTGCGGGAGCGTAGATTTTTCCTTCAGAGGGAATGACCGCGGCCCCTTTTCCCAGCATTTCTTCCGCAAACGTAGGATCGTTTACCTCTTTCAGCGCCACTGCTTTTCCTTTTGCAGGCGCCCCCAGGACAAGCCTATTATCCTTTTTCTTAAAAAAGCTGAACATTTCCTATTCCTCCTTTTCTGCCATTGTCACACGCCGGATGTGGATCGCCATATACATGACCTCCTCGCCGGACAATCTGCAATTTGCCATTTCTTCTACATATGCCGCAATCCTCCGGCTGCAGGCATACTCCTTCGGGTATTTCGCCTGCATCATACCCGCCAGCTCTTCCTCCTCATTTGGAAGAAGCTCTTTTCGGTAGATCCGCTGCAGCAGAAATTTTATATGCGTTACAAATCTTTCATAATGAAGCGACTTTTCATCCAGATCGATCTGCATCTCCGAAACTACGATATCCAGAATATCCCGTACCAGATTCGGGAACCGTACCGCGTCCCGAATATCCGTCCCATACTCCGCGTTTACAAAATGAAGAGCGATAAATCCGGCTTCATCATCCGGAAGAAAAATCTTCAGTCTTTCTCCGATCAGGCGGACAGCATACTGTCCCAGCTCATATTCCTGCGCATAAAACCGCTTGATCTCCCAGAGAAGGGCGTTTTCAAGATGAATCCCTTTCTGCCATCTCTCAATGGCAAAATTAATATGATCCGTCAGCGTCACATAGATACTCTGGTTCAGCTTCAGTTTCAGCGAACTCTCCGCATACGCGATGATGTCGTTGGAGATTTCCGCATGTTCCAGGGGCATATTGGAAAGCAGCTCTTTGAACTTCTGCACTACGCCGCTGCTCTCAATACGAAAGATTTTCTCCACTCTGGAGTGATCGACGGTCATTCCCGGCTTTGCTCCAAATCCAAGACCTCGCCCCATGATCACGACTTCTCTCCCCATTTCATCGTAGGCGGACACAATATTGTTATTAATTACCTTTTGAATAATCATAATGACCTTTCCCAAAGACATTATCTCCGCAGCCACGGGCTCACGCAGCCCTCTTTTATGAAGTCCTTTTGCCCTGACGACGTCCGTTAAGACAAAAAAAAACCAAATTTTATAAACACACGCTTCGCGTGTTTTACAAAATTTGGTTTTGCCTGCCTTACAGTAACAATCCAATACTTATTTATATTTGCCTGTTGCGTTCACTATAGCAAATAATCACAATAAAGTCAATGAAAAAGTTTATTTTTTGTTTATATTTTTTATATTTTATTTATTTTCTATGGTGCTGTGTTAAAGCGGACAAAATATATTTCAGGTATCGTTTTCTCTCCGGGCCTGTTCCTTTTTATGCCCGTCTCTTCTATTTCTCCAGCTCCTCCAGCATCTCGCGCACTGTTTTTCCGAGGATCGGATGCCGCTCGTACGGAGCGATCTCGCATAGCGGCCTGAGCACAAACGCTCTTTTGTGCATCTCAATATGGGGAATGTGCAGCTCCTCCGTATCCAGCACCAGATGATCATAGAAAATCACATCCAGATCCAGCGTCCTGGGCCCCCAATGGATCTCCCGCGTCCGTCCTGCCTGCGCCTCGATCTCATGAAGCAGCGCAAGCAGCTCTTCCGGCGTCAGAAGGGTCCGGATCTTCACCATTCCGTTGAGAAAATCATCCTGCTCCACCCCTCCGTAGGGCTCTGTCACCAGATAGTCGGAAACCGCTTCCATACGGCAGCCATCGGCCTTTGAAAGAGCGGAAACCGCAGAATCCAGATATCCCTTTTTGTCCCCGATGTTGGAGCCAAGGGCGATATAAGCCGTATGCCACCAGCGTTCGATCTCCACGGCCGCCGTGTCCAGAGGAAGCCCGATCGGTGCCCACGGCTTTTTAATCGTGACGCGCACCCCTTTCAGGTGCTCCGTTTTATTCAGCAGCTCCTCCGCAAGCCCTTCCGCAAACGCCTCCAGGAGCTGAAAAGTGTGCTCTGTAGCATACTGGCTGATCATGTGACTGACCGTACCGTAGTTAATGGAAGCTTCCAGACAGTCTGTTTTTCCTGCTTTTCTTGTATCCGTATACAGAATGGCCGAAATCACAAATTTCTGACCGAGTCTGTTTTCTTCCTGATAGACGCCATGCTTCGCGAATACCACCAGGTCTTTGATATAAATTTTATCCATTATCTTCCCTGCCTTCCGAGGATTGCTCTTGTCATTTTAATCGCGCGGGCGTTCTCCTTCACATCATGAACGCGGACGAACGCGCAGTTCGCCATCACGGCCATCACCGTCGTAACCAGCGTTCCCTCCACCCGCTCCGAAGCCGGGAGATCCAGCGTCAGTCCGATCACCGATTTTCTGGAGGTGCCAAGGAGAATCGGATAGCCCAGCCGGCGGCACTCTTCCAGTCTGCGGATGACCTCAAGATTCATCTCATAGGTTTTTCCAAATCCCACGCCCGGATCCAGAATAATCCGGTCGTCCCGGACTCCGGCTGCTTTTGCGAGGTCAACACATTCCTGCAGCTCCGCCAGCATGTCCTCAAAGAAATTCTTGTAGTGTATCTCATTTTTATTGTGCATCAGGCAGCAAGCCACGTCGTACTTTGCCGCCACATCCGCCATTCTGCTGTCATACTTGAATCCCCAGATGTCATTTAACAGATCGGCGCCCGCCTTTATGGCCGCCTCCGCCACCTGGGACTTATAGGTATCCACGGAAACCGGCACGTCGAATCTGGCGCGGATGGCCTCGATCACCGGGGCGACCCTTGCAATCTCTTCCTCGTCCGAAATCCTGGTATAACCCGGTCTTGTAGATTCGCCGCCCACATCAATGATGTCCGCTCCTTCCGCAAGCATCTCCTCCGTATGCCGCAGCGCCTCGTCAAAGCGGCTCCATTTTCCTCCATCGGAGAAGGAATCCGGCGTAACATTCAGGATTCCCATGATATAAGTCTGGTTCTGACAGTCAAATTCCTGATTTCTGATCTTCATATGATACAATCACTACCCCATTCTTCAGTATTCTATAGACAGGTTCTTTTTCTCCGGGCTCCAGTCGCAAAGCGGCTCCGCCTCGCAGAGATAACAGCTCCGGGACGCTTTGTCCGCCCGGTAAAAAAGGCTCCGAAAATCCGCTGCGTCCGCCGGCTTCCGATGGCCGTCGATCGCGTCCGCGATCCGGGCAGTCTCTTCTTCGGTAAAGCCACATTCCGGCAGCAGGCTCACCGCGATGGCAAGGCTGGCTTTTTCATGGGGAATCCCTTCCTCGTACTGGCGGTATCTCCCCACATCGTGAAGCAGCGCCGCCGCATAAATCAACTCCTTATCCACAGAAATCCCCGCTTCCAGGCAAAAAATATAGCAAAGCCTGGCCGTATCCAGAAAATGCTCCGGCGTATGCCGGCAGAACATCCGGTTCTTTTCCGCTTCCACCGTCCGCCGCAGATGCTCCTGATAGACCGGATGATTCCATATCCAATTGACCCGTTCCATCGCCGCTCCTCACAGTTTTACCATCTGCATAAACATCTCGCGCAGATTAGCGTCCTCGGCAAATACGCCTCTCGTCACAGTGGTCACAGTCCTGCTGCCCGGTTTTTTCACGCCGCGCATAGTCATGCAGGTATGCTCCGCCTCGATCATGACCATCACTCCCTTCGGGTGCAGATATTCGGCCATGGCGTCCGCGATCTGTACGCACATCTGCTCCTGGAGCTGCGCCCGTCTCGCAAACACCTCCACCGTTCTGGCAAGCTTGCTGAGCCCCGCTACTTTTCCGTCCGGTATGTAAGCCACATGGGCTTTCCCAAAAAACGGCAGCAGATGGTGCTCGCACATGGAGAAAAAGGTAATGTCCTTTTCCAGCACCATATCGCTGTTTGCCACATCAAACTGTTTGGAAAGATGCGTTTCCGCGCTCTGATACATACCGCCGTAAACTTCCTCGCACATCCGGGCGATCCGGGAGGGCGTCTCCACCAGCCCCGGACGGTTCACATCCTCGCCGATCCCCTCCAGGATCAGCCGTACGCCTGCTTCGATTTTTTCTTTGTCCATCATCTGTTCTGTTTCCTCCGCAGCCGTCCTCTGTCCGGCTGCTTTCCTTTCTTTCATCATGATAACGTGTTATCTGTTCACTCCGCGCTCTGTAAATTTGCAAACGCACTCTGGACTCATAAGGTACTTACTAATTGATATAAAAAAAATCCCATATTGCGACGGAAACCCATTCACAATATGAGACGCTATCCAATATTGATGCAACGGGTGCAGACTCCATATCGTAAGACGAGCTTTTCGTTTCTGCGGCAACTCCCCATCCACTGAACACTTGACGCATGGAATCTTATTTTGCAAATCATTCCGGTCTGAACTTTTAATTCCCCCTTATTATAGCAAATCCTGACACTTATACAAGAGCTTTGTTGAAGTTTCCGGAAATAAATTCAAGACTCCTCCGCGAGTCTTGGCGCGGGATTCGGGTCAGCTCTGCTGACAAAATTCTTTCCCGAATCCCTGCGCATCCTCACGGAGCATATATCAGAAGGGACAAAATGTAAAAAAATTCCGCCGGCCATTTCTGACCGGCGGATAACACAAAACAAAAGAGTGCCGTAAAATAGGCACTCTTGCAGTCGAAGCGACAGGATTTGAACCTGCGGCCTCTGCGTCCCGAACGCAGCGCTCTACCAAACTGAGCCACGCTTCGATTTGATTCTCAGCCGCAATTCGCGACTGCAAGGGTTATTATATTCATTTTTGGATGCTTTGTCAATATAAAAATTAAATTTTTTTCAATTCTCATGCCATAATTTTCATTTTCCTGGACGCTCTGGCTTCGCAGGAGTTCCTTTTTACGGAAAAAGGTCTCTTGAAAGCAGAAAATCCGTCAACGATTTTTGAGCCGCCTTGATTGCGGATATTGAAATATTCACAGGGATACGTTATAGTAAAACCAGAGAGAAAAGGAGACTTTTATGGACGTAAAAAGCATCAGCACTCATTGCACAAGAACAGAATTTGTGGGAACCACCGTACTGGATACCATCGGTCTGGTAATTTCCGGCATTGACAGCCGTCTCTTAGAAGAAATGAAGATCGGAACACGCTATCGCTCCCTGGGACTGATCAGCTCGCGTACCGGAGCCGCCGGACAGATCACCGCCGTGGACGATGCTGTAAAAGCCACGAATACAGAAGTACTTTCCATTGATCTTCCCCGGGACACCAAGGGCTGGGGAGGACACGGAAGCTATATTGTACTTGGCGGAGATGATGTATCGGATGTGCGCCATGCTGTACAGCTTTCCCTTGACCGTATCACGAAATACGCGGGAGAGCTTTATATCAGCCAGGCCGGACATTTGGAATTCGCCTATTCGGCCAGCGCCGGCCCTGCCATCCAGAAAGCGTTCCAGGCAGTTCCGGGAGAGGCTTTCGGCTTCATGGCAGGCTCCCCTGCCGCCATTGGCCTGGTAATGGCCGATATCGCCGTAAAAACCTCCTCCGTACAGATCATCCGTTATATGACCCCCAGCATAGGAACCAGCCATTCCAACGAAGTGATACTGGCCCTCTCAGGCGACGCGGAAGCCGTCAAGGACGCGGTTCTGAAAGCGCGCCAGGCCGGTCTGGAGCTTCTCATCGGCATGGGCAGCTATCCGGACATTCCCGGAACCCCCTATCTTTAAACGTCTATTTGTAAAAAGGCATCCCCAAAGCCGCCAGGCTTTTGGAGATGCCTTTTTATTTCAGAAACAGAATTTCAAAAATCCGCTTAATTCAACTGATATACATCTGCGTACTGCAGTCCGAAATTCAGCGCTTCTTCATGACTTCCGCAGTAAATATCCACATGTCCGTAAGGCGTTCCAAGATCCTCCACGGTATATACCGTACCGTTGATCAGAAGCTGTGTTCCGAAAGGAACTCCCGCCATAGCAACCGTATGGCCTGTCGTCGGCATCGCGCCGCTGGCCGTAGGATTTCCGGCGGTACCGCAGCACTGCGCGCAGTTGCAGTAGCCTGTCAGCATAAAGTTTCCAAGATATGTACCCTGTCCTGATGAAGAATCAGAGCTTCCTGAAGACTCTTCTGTATAGGTATCGTCTGTATAAGTGTCCTCCGCCTCATACTCTTCGGACGCGTCGCCGCTGCTTTCCGGCGCTTCCTCCTCAACAATGATATCACTGCTGGTAGAGCTGCTCTCGGAATCCATAGTGTCTGTTTCAGGATCAAATTCCGGCTCGGTCTCTTCAGAAACATTTCCTTCGGCGCCGGAATCCTGAGTTTCTTCCTCTGTCTCCTGGGAAGCCGCTTCCTGCTCCGCTGCCGCCTGTTCCGCCGCGGCCTGCTCTGCCGCCGCCTGCTGCATAAGCGCCGAAATACTGTTGTCCGCGCTGTTTACCTGAGCCATCAAAGCGTTTGCCTCTTCCTGGCTGGCGCTGATCTGATTTACATAAGAGCTGATATCGCTGCTGGTATTGGATACCATTGTCTGAACTTCCTGCTGTTTTGTACTCTTTTCGGCGAGAAGCTGGTTGATGGAGGCAGACTCCTCTGTAACCTTATCTTCCTGCTCCTTAATATTCGCCTGGGTAGCCTCATATTTTTTCAGCATATCCCTGTCATACTCGGAAATTTTAGATATGTTTTCAGCCTGATTCAGAAAATCAGCAATGCTCTCGGATGCCAGCAGCGTCTCCAGCATAGAGCTTCCGCCCTTTTCATACATATAGACAATCCGGAGCTTCATTGCCTCATACTGATTCTCGGCAGTTTTTTTCGCTTTCTCAAGCTCAGTCTGGATCACCTTCAGCTCCTCTTCTTTTTCTGCCGCCTCGACACTAAGCTGCGCTATACTGTTCGTCAATTCATTATATTGTGCATCCAGTTCTGCCAGATAAGCCTCAAGCTCCTGCTTCTTGCTTTCCAGGCTGCTGATATTCGCCTGGGCCTGAGCAAGGCCTGCCTGCGCTTCCTGCTTCTGTGCCTGAGCCGCCGCGATCTGGTCCTCCGTAGACGCATATACGCCGGTTCCCGCAGAAGCGCTTGTCACGATACAGGTTAAAAGCAGTAATAGAACTTTCTTCATTTTCATATTCACACCTCTTACTTGTTTGTAGGTCAAGTATAACATATTTCCTCAAAAAATCAACAGTTTTATTTCATTTTTGTAACAAGTATGTAACATTTGGCAAAAACGCACAAAAAGAAGAGGCTTAAAAACCTTGAAAAAATACACCTTTCAGGTTTTTAAGCCTCTTGTTTTTAATAAATCATTACATTCGTTGCATTTTTATTACAGATATCCGGGGTTATTCTGCTGCTGCAATCTCTCCGTCCGTCTCTTCATTCATAACGTCCTGATATTTGTCGAGTATCATTTTCTGTATCCTGTCTCTTGTCACGGAATTAATAGGATGCGCAATGTCGCGGTATTCACCGTCCGTGGCCTTACGGCTGGGCATTGCGATAAACAGTCCCTTTTCTCCCTCGATCACCTTAATATCATGTACTACAAACTCATCGTCTATGGTGATGGAGACTACTGCTTTCATTTTTCCTTCTTTCGCAACTTTTCTCACGCGTACATCTGTAATATTCATCTTTTTCTGCCCCTTTCATTTCAAATATGCACTCCGGTACAGCAGGCTGACACCAGATTTTCAGAGTACATACCTCTCATTTTTTTCTACGACAATTTTTATTCCATTCTCGCCGTAAAAACTGGAATCCGCCCGGATGGTGTCCCGGCTCTCGACAATGCAGTTTTCAATGTGCGTATTGTCCCCCACATACACGTCGTTGAGGATCACCGAGTTCCGGATCACACAGCCGTTGCCCACAAATACATCTTTAAACAGAACTGAATTTTCCACAACTCCGTTTATGATACAGCCACTGGCAACCAGACTGTTCCTGACAACTGCCCCGGGATTATATTTCGCCGGAGGAAGGTCGTCGATCTTCGTCTTAATTGACGGTTCCTGCTTGAAAAAATAGTTCCTGATATCAGGCTCCAGGAAAGCCATATTCGTCCTGTAATAGGATTCCGCGGTGGAAATGTTGCTCCAGTAAGCGTCTGTTTTATAAGCGTAAATCCGTTTAAGATTCTTGTAGCGGATAAGGATATCCTTGACAAAATCATTTCTGCCTTCCTGGGCAGCCCGCTCGATCAGCTCGATCAGTTGTCTTCTGCGCACCACATAAATACCCGTGGATACTATATTATAAGAAGAAACGATAGGCTTTTCCTCAAATTCCTCAATCCGGTTATCCTCATTCATCCGGAGCACTCCGAATCTCTCCACCTCCGACTGATCCCGGCAGGTAGTACAGACTACTGTGATATCCGCGCGCTTGGCGATATGGAATTCCAGCACTTTGTTGTAGTCCATCTTATAAACGCCGTCTCCCGACGCGATGACCACATAGGGCTCATGACTGTTTTTCAGGAAAGTGATATTCTGATAGATCGCGTCTGCCGTCCCCTGATACCACAGGCTGTTTTCCTTTGTGATGGTAGGCGTGAATACGTACAGACCTCCCTGCTTTCTTCCGAAATCCCACCATTTCGAGGAACTCAGGTGCTCGTTCAGAGAACGGGCGTTATACTGCGTCAGAACCGCCACCTTCTGAATATGAGAGTTGGCCATGTTGCTCAGCGCAAAATCAATGGCCCTGTAGCTGCCGGCCACAGGCATGGCGGCAATGGCTCTTTTATTAGACAGCTCTCTCATTCGGTTGTTGTTTCCGCCTGCCAGAATGATTCCCAATGCTCTCATGCCTTATCACCGTCCTTCACCTTTATTACCTGTCCGCTTTCCAGTATTCCTCCCGGATAATCCTCCGATTTCGTAATGCCGGAAACGGCCGTATTCTTTCCGATCCTCACATCGTCAGGGATAAAGCTGCGCTCGCCGATGGTGGCGATGCCGAAGGCATATACCGCCGGCTTCAGCACATTAGGAGCCTCCTCCCCGCAGCCCAGGACCACATTCCTTCCAATCACAACATCCTCTGCCACGATCGCCTTATCCATTACTGTGCCCTCGCCTACCACGGAGTTCCTCATAATAATGGAATCCCGGATCACACAGTTCTTGCCGATGATTACATTCGGTCCGATAATGGAGTGATGCACTTCTCCGTATATTTCCGCGCCCTCGCCGATCAGGCATCTGTCCGTTACCGCTTCCCCGGAAACATACTGGGGCGGAATAATATCACCCTTGGTATAAATCCTCCAGAATTCCTCGTAGAGATTGAATTCAGGAATAATATCGATCAGCTCCATATTGGCCTCCCAGTAAGAACCAAGAGTACCCACATCCTTCCAGTAGCCGTTGAACTCATAAGCGAAAAGTCTCTGTCCCTTTTCCTTGCAGTAGGGAAGGATATGCTTTCCAAAATCACAGTTTGTCTGATTTTTCAGCGCGATCAGCGCCTCCTTCAGAATTTCCCAGCTAAAAATGTAAATGCCCATGGACGCCAGATTGCTGCTGGGCTTCTCCGGCTTTTCCTCAAATTCTGTAATACGTCCCGTGTCGTCCGTAACCATGATCCCAAAGCGGCTTGCTTCCTCGATCGGCACAGGCATACACGCGATGGTGATATCCGCTTTGTTCGCCTTATGAAAATCCAGCATAACTTCATAATCCATCTTATAGATATGATCCCCCGATAAGATCAGAACATAATCGGGATGATACTGCTCCATATAATCAAGATTCTGAAAAATCGCATTGGCTGTCCCTGTATACCATTCGCTGTTGGTACTTTTTTCATAAGGAGGCAGAACAGTAACTCCGCCTTCATTCCTGTCCAGATCCCACGGGATCCCGATCCCGATGTGCGTATTAAGCCGCAGGGGCTGATACTGTGTCAGGACTCCTACTGTATCAATACCGGAATTAATACAGTTGCTGAGCGGAAAATCTATAATACGGTATTTTCCGCCAAAAGAGACAGCAGGTTTCGCAACCTTTTCTGTCAACACACCAAGTCTGCTGCCCTGACCGCCGGCTAAAAGCATGGCAATCATTTCTTTTTTAATCATCGTGCAATCACCCCTTGTATGTTATACTTTTCAGGTATCCCTGGATTGCCGCGGCAGGCGCGGCAAATCATAAGTTATGATTTTTGATTATATCATACTTTACCAGAAAGGTGAACATTTTTTATAATAATTTTGTTTTTATTCCGTTTTTTCTATCGTTATTGCACATAATTTTATTAGTTAAAACTATCTTTTTTGTTTTTTCCTGTATATTTTGCTTTCAATTAATGTATATGCAGAACACTTTTTATGCATTATGCATATTTCAGGTAAAAAAAGTACTGCTTTTCATTTTATGATCCGGGATGTATAATATTCATAACGATTCAATTAAGATTAAGGAGATTATATTATGTATCAGATAGACTTTCACAAACCGCTCTCCGTCCATTTCATCGGTATCGGCGGCATCAGCATGAGCGGTCTGGCGGAGATCCTTCTGGAAGAAGGGTTCCGCATTTCCGGATCCGATGCCAGGGAGAGCGCCCTGACAAAATCACTGGAGGAAAAAGGCGCCAGGATCTACTACGGACAGCGGGCTTCCAATATCGGCGATTCCGTAGATGTGGTCGTATATACAGCCGCCATTCATCCCGATAATCCTGAATATGCCCGCGCGAAAGAGCGGGAGCTTCCCATGCTTACCAGAGCGGAGCTTCTCGGACAGATCATGCGCAATTATGACACGCCTGTGGCGGTGGCCGGCACACACGGAAAAACCACCACAACCTCCATGCTTTCCCACATCCTGCTGAAAGGCGGCTGCGATCCCACCATCAGCGTGGGGGGGATCCTTCCCGCCATCGGCGGCAATATCCGCGTCGGAAACTCCGGGACCTTCCTGACAGAGGCCTGCGAATATACCAACAGCTTTTTAAGCTTTTTCCCGAAAATCAGCATCATCCTGAACATAGATGCGGATCATCTGGACTTTTTTAAGGATATCGACGATATCCGCAGTTCCTTCCGACGCTTCGCCCAGCTTCTTCCGGAGGACGGCACGCTGATCATCAACGCGGACACGCCTGAATATGAATCCATTGTCAGAGATCTTCCCTGCGGGGTTATCACCTACGGGCTGGAGCAGCCCGGCGACTACAGCGCTTCCGATATCCGTTACGACCAGTTCGGGCACGCGTCCTTTACCGCGAAATATAAGGGCGAAACCCTGGGAAGCTGTTCCCTGAAGGTTCCGGGCGTCCACAATGTATCCAACGCGCTGGCTTCCATAGCCGCAGGACGCCTTCTTGACCTGTCCTGGGAGGAGATCGCCGGGGGCCTGTCGGATTTCACAGGGACTGACCGCCGGTTCCAGTACAAGGGGACGGTAGGGGGCGTCACCATCATTGACGATTACGCCCATCATCCCACCGAGATCGAAGCCACCCTCCACGCGGCGGCCAATTATCCTCATCAGAAGCTATGGTGCGTATTCCAGCCCCATACATATACCCGCACCAAGGCTCTTCTGCCGGAATTCGCCCGCGCTCTGACACTGGCGGATCATGTAGTGCTGGCTGATATTTATGCCGCCCGCGAGACGGATACGCTTGGAATTTCCTCAGACGATCTGAGAAAAGAGATTGCCGCTCTTGGAACTCCCTGCGAATACTTCCCTACTTTTGACGAGATCGAAAACTTTTTATTAGAAAATTGTACACAGGGCGACCTGTTGATAACTATGGGCGCCGGAGATGTTGTAAACATTGGGGAACAGCTCCTCGGAAAATAGTTATCCACATTATCCACATGCTTATGCACATTTTTTCCGCTGCATGGCATGTGGATTTTTTTACCGCTGTTGCTCGACATAATTCTGCAACATTTTCGCCTTTATTTCATGTAATTGTAACATTTTCCGCGGTTTTTCGCAGTTACCCATAATTTTAATCTTTTTCTCTTTTCCACATTATCCACATTATCCACAAACTCCTGTGGAAAATCCTCCCCGGAAAAAACCCTATTCTCATTTAAAAAATCTTATGCTATACTAAGGACGACCAAAATCCCTGTTTTTATCGTAGCAGTTCAGCCATACGGCGGCGTTAGCCACAGTAAGCACGCAGCGCGGTTTCGCGGATGACGCGGGCCGGACTGTTACTTTTTATCAGATTCAGAAAGCGAGCGATGATACATGAGTATGATCACACTAAAAAGCCCCTCCCGGCAGGAGGCAACGCTTTTATCGAATATATTTATAGACGATTATATGCCCGAGGCTAACGGAGAGTTCGTAAAGGTTTATATCTATCTCCTGCGGACTATGACTGACGCCCCGGTTTCTTTCAGTCTGGAGGAAATGGCCGACCGCCTTCTCTGTACGGAAAGGGATATATTGCGGGGGCTGAAGTACTGGGCCCGTCAGAATCTCGTCGCTTTGGAATTCACCGACGGCCAGCGTCTGAGCGGTATTACCCTGCTCGATCCTCAGAAAAAGGCGGCACCCGCCGAACATACCGATATCCCGTCCCAGCGCTCCGCGGAGCAGAAGCCTTCCCTGAAGCCGGCGCCGCTGACTCCGGAGCGGGTGAAGGAGCTGAAGCAGAACGAAGAAATCGTTCAGCTTTTGTATATAGCCGAACAGTACCTCGGAAAAACACTGACCCCCACAGAGGTTCAGAAAATCCTGTTTTTCTATGACGGCCTCAGCTTTTCCGCCGATCTTATAGAGTACCTGATCGAATACTGCGTCAGCCGGAATCACAGAAGCATCCGCTACATAGAAACAGTAGCCCTGGCATGGGCCGGAGAGGGAATCGTCTCTGTGGCGGACGCAAAAAAAGCAAACGCCCGCTACAGCCGGGATTACTATACTATTTTGAAGGCTCTCGGCATCACCAACCGAAGCCCGGTGGAAACAGAGATCACCCTTATGGACACCTGGCTGAAAACCTACGGCTTCTCTCTGGAGATCATCCAGGAGGCCTGCTCCAGAACGATCCTGCAGACAGGCCAGGCCAGCTTCCAGTATACAGATAAGATCCTGGAGGGCTGGAAGAAAAAACAGGTAAATAATCTGGACGATATCCGCCTTCTGGACGTGGAGCACAAAAAACAGCGCCAGGAAAAGAAGCCCGCCCGGCAGACGGCGGCTTCCGCCAATCGCTTCAATAACTTCCAGCAGAGGGAATATAACTTTGAGGAATATGAAAAACGTCTGCTGAACCAACAGTAAGGAGGGCAACGTGGCTTTACAAAATTTTCAGTACGACATCATTATGAGAGAATACAGCCGCAGACAGTCCCGGACCCGCAGAGAGCTGGAGGAACGCAGGCAGGAGGCTTTCCTCAGGGTTCCCCGGCTGGCTGAGATCGACGGTGAGGTAGCCTCCCTGAGCGCGCGCAGAGCCCGGGATCTGATCCAGAACGGCGAAGGCTCTGTGGACGGCCTGAAAAAAGAAGTGGCGCTTCTGGCAGAGGAGCGTCTTTCCCTGCTGAGGGAGAATGGATTTTCCCCGGATTATCTGGAGCCGCATTACGTCTGTCCTCTCTGCCAGGACACCGGCTATATCGGGAACAAAAAATGCTCCTGTTTTAAAAAAGCCGAAATTGAACTTCTGTATGCGCAGTCCAATCTCAGGGAGATTCTGGAAAAAGAAAATTTTGAACACTTTTCTTTTGACTGGTATTCTGATACAATAAAAAACGAAGCAACGGGACTGACTGCCCGGGATACGGCCAGACGCGCCTATGACGGCGCCTGGAATTTTGTGAGAAATTTTGACTCCCGGTTCCAGAATCTGTTTCTCTACGGCAGTACCGGAGTCGGCAAAACCTTTCTTTCTCACTGCATTGCCGGCGAACTCCTCAAAACGTCTCACTGTGTGCTTTATTTTTCTGCCTACGATCTGTTTGACAGACTGGCTCACAGTACGTTTTCGCGAAAGCCCGGGGCTGATCAGGAAGAAGATTTTATTTATGACTGCGATCTTCTGATCATCGACGATCTGGGAACAGAGCTTACCAACAGCTTTGTGTCTTCAGAGTTGTTTTTTTGTATCAACGAACGGCTTACACGGCGCAGATCAACCATTATTTCCACCAATCTGAAGCTTGAGGATTTTTCGGCGGCCTACTCGGAGAGAACCTTCTCCAGGATCGCCAGCAATTTCCAGATGATCAAGCTGATTGGAAAGGATATCCGTATACAGAAAATATTTTTAGGAGGAAAATAAAGAATGGCACAGTTACGAACCAAAGAATTGACGACACTTCCTGTAGGACGGCTGGGGCTGATCCCCCTGGAAAGCTGCCAGACACTGGGAGCCAAGGTCAACGACTGGCTTGTGAAATGGAGAAACGACCGGAACCACAAAGAAATGGATTCCTTCGCCTTCGAGGGTTATCAGAGAGACTCTTTTATTGTCGGCGTCCAGAATCCCCGTTTCGGATCCGGCGAAGGAAAATCCGTTATCACAGAATCTGTCCGCGGCGATGATATCTACCTGATGGTAGACGTGTGCAATTACAGCCTCACATACCGCATCAGCGGCTTTACGAATCTGATGTCTCCGGATGATCATTTTCAGGATCTGAAGCGTGTCATCGGCGCGATCGGCGGTAAGGCAAGAAGAGTCAACGTTATTATGCCCTATCTTTATGAGAGCCGTCAGAGCAAGCGTGTGGGCCGCGAATCTCTGGACTGCGCCACAGCGCTGCAGGAGCTGACCAGTATGGGCGTGGAAAATATCATCACCTTTGACGCTCATGACGCCAGAGTACAGAACGCCACTCCTCTTCACGGCTTCGAAACCGTCCAGCCTTCCTATCAGTTTATCAAGGCTCTTCTGAATCACGAGGAAGGGCTGCACATTGACAACGAGCATTTCATGATCATCAGCCCCGACGAGGGAAGTATGGGACGGGCCATTTATCTGGCCAACATCCTTGGGGTAGACATGGGTATGTACTACAAGCGTCTGGATTATTCCCGCCGTTCCAGCAACGGACGCCACCCCATCGCGGCCTATGAGTTTCTCGGACCGAAGCTGGAGGGCAAGGATATGATCCTCATCGACGACATGATTTCTTCCGGCAACACGGTCATTGAAACCGCGGCTCTTCTGAAAAAGCGCGGCGCCGGAAGGATCTATATCTGCTCTACCTTCGGACTGTTCACCGACGGCCTGGAAAAATTCGACGACGCTTACAGCAGAGGACTTTTCGACAAGGTTCTCACCACCAACCTCGTATACCAGACGCCGGAGCTTCTGGAAAAGCCCTGGTATATTGACTGTGATATGAGCAAATATATCGCGCTGATCATCGATACCCTGAATCATGATATGTCTGTCAGCCATCTGCTGAACCCGGTAGACAGAATCAAGAACTGCGTAAACAACTACATGGCCCGTTATCAGTAAAAAACGAAGCCGGCCCCGGATACAGGAAATGCTTTCCTGCGTTCCGGTTCCGGCTCCTTTTTCTTTAGCCGATCCTCTTCTACAGCGACGCCTTTGAAAAGGGAATGTTCAGTTTTTCCAAAATTTCCATTTCTCTCTGCCGGCAGGTACATATGATCACCTGCCTGTTTTCCTTTGCCAGCCAGGAGAGCACCGCCGCCAGGCGCTCCTCGTCATACATGCCGAATACCTCGTCCAGGATCACCGGAAAACGCTCTTCTCCGCAGAGAAGCTCCCCAGCCGCCATGCGAAGGGCAAAATAAATCTGCTCCACCGTCCCCCGGCTCAGATGCTCCAGGGAAACCGTGCGTCCTTCGGTATTCACCGTCATGCGAAGCTCCGCGTCCATAAGGATCTCGGTATATTTTCCGCCTGTGATCTCACTGAGGATCTGCGAAGTCCTTCTCCGCAGCCGGCCCCCAACCTGCCTGTGTATGTCCCGCGAAAGCATTTCTATGGTCTTCATGGCAAGCTCAAGAGATTCTATTTCCAGCTCCTCAGCAAGGGGAAGATAGGCATGGTCCTCAGCTTCCTGATATTCCTCCGCAAGGTTCGACAGAGCGGTAAGCTTTTCTTTTTTTTCTTCTTCGATTTTCTCTCTGTTCCACCGGAGCTTTTCCCGCTTTTCATTCAGGCGGCTCCTCTGACGTTTTCTTTTTTCAGCTTCCGCCGATATACGCCTTTTCAGGCTCTCCTCCACAAGCAGCGCCAGCGCTCCGGCGAACACCGGAAGGATACAAAGCAAAGGCTGGCGGAGAAACAGGTAAAGAACTGCCGCGCAGACCGCCGCGGCAGCCGCTGTCAGAAGCTGGACTGCTTTTTGCTTCCCAAGCTGCTTTTCCAGAAGCTCCAGACGCTCGTCCAGGACGCTGGGTTCATTTTCCCCGCCGCCGACATAAAGCATTTTTTCCTGCTCCGCTGTCTGTTCGTTCTTTTCCTCCAGATCCTCCAGTTCTTTCTGGATATATTCCATATTGGAAGCAAGCCTCGCTTTTTCCTTCTCATTTTCCTTCCGACGCCGGTCCGCCTGAACCTGGAAGCCTTTTCTGTTCATCTTCAACATCTGGGCCGTCCGTCCAAGATCCACGGAGCTGTCCCCGGCCCCCTGGTAGCTGGCCATATAATTCTGAACCTCTCTCACCAGCTCCACGCCGGTGGTACTTTTTAACTGCGCTATGGAAACAGTATTTTCATAAACAGTTTCGCTGACTCCTCCAAGAACCGCGTCCAGATCTCCCTGCTCTATATCCAGCAGCTCTCCGTCGTCCTCGCAGAGAAGCTGGCTTTGGAGATCGTCTTTATAGAAATTTCTCGTGAGACGAAAGCTTTTTCCGCCGCTCTCAAACCACAGTGTTCCTCCGTAAACCGACGGATTCTCCCAGGGAAGATAAATCGTATAGGCGTCCTTTCTGGCCGCCCTTCCCCTCTGCCTGTGAATCCCGTAAAGCATACTTTTTACAAAGGTGTGGGTCGTGGTCTTGCCGCTCTCGTTCTCTCCGTAAAGCACATTCATACCCGGAGAAAATTCCAGAGTCCTGTTATGAAGTTTGCCAAAATTTTTGATAGTAATACGTTTTATGATCATAATTTCTTCCTGTCACTGATTCAGTATGCTTGTCTCCAGCAATGCCTGAAGCCCGTGATAAAGAGCCTTTTTCTCCACTACTGAAATTTCTCTGCCGCTGAAATACGCGATATAATCGCCGATCAGAGTGCCGCTGTACTTCCGGTAAAGCTTTTCCAGGTCATAGGCCGGAGCGGATTCGTCCAGAACCTCCACGATATTGCCGAGACGCTTCAGCCTTTCACTGAGAAGCACCAGCTCCGGGGCGCGCCGTCCCCTGAGAAGGATCCTGTAAATATTTTTGCCACCTTTTGTCATGATCTCATTTTTCAGCGTTTCCTCAAGGGAGTACTGAGTGGAATCCTCTCTCAGCGTCAGCACCAGATTCTGATAGCTTCTGCAGGCAAAAGGAATAAATTTCAGCCTCATTCTCCCTTTCTCCCAGGAGCCTTCAATATATCCGTGTTTTCCCATATCGTTCCGGTCAATGGGCTCCAGGGCTCCTGAATAAACGGCTTTTCCCCGGAGAACCGACTGGGGCTTGTGGATATGCCCCAGGGCAAGATAATCAAATCCTGCCGCCGAGAGGCGCTTCACATCCATGGGAATGTGATCCGCGTCTCCCCCGTGGGCCAGAAGCACATGAAATCCCTCTTCGGCCTCCGGCCTCCAGGCGTCATACAGGGCTTCACGGATCTCCTGGCGGTGATAGCTCATACCGTATACGAAGACGTTCAGCTCCGGCACTTTTACGCAGGTTCGGGATTCCTCCTCAAAAAATGTCACGTTAGGCTCCCAGGGAAATTTTCTGTAAAAGGAATTCTGCCGGATATGATCATGGTTCCCGGCCATCAAAAACACTCTTGTGTCCGGTATGGTGGAGAACAGGTAATTTACCTCCTTCAGCTCCCGCAAAAGGGGCTGGCGGTGAAAAAGATCTCCGGCTATAAATAACAAATCCACCGGTTCTCTGCTGATGGACGCAATGACCCGGCGGAATGTCTCCCAGATTTCTTCCTCCCTCGCGCGGCTCCAGGGGCACCCCCTGTCCGGAGCCGCCCCTAAATGTACGTCTGCAAGATGGATAAATCTTATCATTTATTACTCCTTATAATTCACAGTTGTTGACTGTTCTGGGGAAAGGAATCACATCCCTGATATTTCCCATTCCCGTCAGATACATCACACAGCGCTCAAAGCCAAGTCCGAAGCCTGAATGGCGGGTGGAGCCGTATTTGCGCAGATCCATGTAAAACTGATAATCCTCCGCCTTCAGCCCCAGCTCGTCCATACGGTTCTTCAGCTTGTCATAATCGTCCTCTCTCTGGCTTCCTCCGATGATCTCTCCGATCCCCGGAACAAGGCAGTCCATAGCGGCGACCGTCTTATTGTCGTCGTTCTGCTTCATATAGAAGGCTTTGATCTCCTTCGGATAATCGGTGACAAATACCGGTTTTTTGAAAATCTGCTCCGTAAGGTAACGCTCATGCTCCGTCTGAAGATCACATCCCCAGAACACCTTATAGTCAAATTTATCATTATTTTTCTCCAGAAGCTCAATAGCCTCCGTATAGGTCACATGGCCGAATTCTGAATTCAGCACATGATTGAGGCGGTCAAGAAGCCCTTTATCCACAAAGGAATTAAAGAAATTCATTTCCTGGGGTGCGTTCTCCAGCACATAGCGGATGATATATTTCAGCATATCCTCCGCAAGATCCATATTGTCGCTGAGATCCGCAAAGGCACATTCCGGCTCGATCATCCAGAACTCCGCCGCATGGCGGGTAGTATTAGAATTCTCAGCCCGGAATGTCGGCCCAAAGGTATAAATGTTGCGGAAGGCCTGGGCATAGGTCTCGCCGTTTAACTGGCCGCTGACGGTCAGGTTGGTCTCTTTTCCGAAGAAATCCTGGCTGTAATCCACATTTCCCTCCTCATCCAGCGGAGGATTCTTGGGATCCAGGGTGGTCACGCGGAACATTTCTCCCGCGCCCTCACAGTCGCTTCCTGTGATCAGCGGGGTGTGGACATATACAAACCCTCTTTCCTGGAAAAATTTATGAATGGCATAAGCGCACAGAGAACGCACGCGGAACACTGCCTGGAAGGTGTTCGTCCTGGGTCTTAAATGAGTCATGGTACGAAGATATTCCATCGTGTGTCGTTTCTTCTGAAGTGGATAATCCGGAGCGGAAGCCCCCTCTACCTGCACTTCCTCCGCCTGGATCTCAAAAGGCTGCTTCGCCTCCGGCGTAGCCACAAGCGTACCCTTCACGATAATGGCCGCGCCCACGTTCAGCTTGCTGATCTCGGCAAAATTCTCCATGGAATCATGGTAAACGATCTGCAGAGTGTCAAAACAGGAGCCGTCATGAAGAACAATGAACCCAAAGGCCTTGGAGCCCCGGACGCTGCGCACCCAGCCGCCTACAGACACTTCCTGATCCAGGAACTTCTCCCGCTCCTTGTAAATTTCTTTTACTGTTGTAAGCTTCATAATCTATTTCCTCTCTGTGTTGGATTTATACTTTTGCATACGTGTAAAAAGCGAAGCAGATGGCTTACATCCGCTTCGCTTTATAGTATAGCTTATTCCTTTTGTTCCTGCAAGGAGTATCTGCGGGAATTTCTCAGACGGCTTACGCTCCTGTTTTTCGGAGGGGCTACCCTCCAGACTGACGAAGAAAGGAGGGCGTTGCCAATGTATGTTACATATGCTGATTTAATTCAGCTTTTGATATTCATTGTTGCCCTTGTTAGTCTTGTTTACGAGATTTTCAAGGATAAACGAAAGTAGCCGCCAACTACTGCAATAGTTGACGGCCAGACTGTAAAAAGTTTAACTTAACTATTTGAGGGTAGGCCGCTTCTCTGGCTTTCCCTTTTCTATTATCAATATAGCACATCCGGCAGCAGGACGCAAGCCTTTATCCGTCCTAATCAGGTTTCGCAGACGTTGGCGTTACTGTTCGCAGGTACCTGTGAACAGTAACACGAATCTCTCTGCTTACAGCGCCCTGATAAACCGCATGAACGCTTCCCGGCCCTCCGGAGTACACTTGTAAACGCCCGCGTCCTCCAGAACATGAACAAATACGTTCCCGATTTCCTTCTGAAGGATTTCGTGGATATTTTCGCTGCTGATATCCGGATATTTTGGAAGGAATTCAGAAACCCAGGCAGCATGTTTCTCAATCTTCTCATTGGAAGCCACGTCTTTTCCTGCCAGAATATATTCCTCCAGAAGCTCTATTTCTTCTTTCAGCCTTGCCGGAAGAACGGCCAGGCCCATTACCTCGATAAGGCCGATATTTTCCTTCTTGATATGATGGTACTGCGCATGGGGATGGTACACTCCAAGAGGATGCTCCTCTGTAGTGATGTTGTTGCGCAGCGTCAGATCCAGCTCAAAAACATCTCCCCTCTTTCTGGCAATAGGAGTGATGGTATTGTGGGGCTCCCCGTCCGTCTCCGCGTAGATAAAAGCGGCCTCGTCAGTATAGCCTCTCCATACCTCCAGCACATGAGAAGCCAGATCCACCAGACGCTTCTCATCTTTATGGCGGATACGCAGTACAGAAAGAGGCCATTTCACAATTCCCGCCTCTACATCTTCATAACCGGGGATCGTTACCGGGGTTTCAATCTCCGCTTTTGCCATGGCGAAGGTATAATGTCCTCCCTGGAAATGGTCATGGCTTAAGATAGAGCCGCCGACAATAGGCAGATCCGCGTTGGAGCCCAGGAAATAATGAGGAAACAGCTTCACAAAATCAAAAAGCTTGATAAAGGCGTTTCTCTCGATCTTCATGGGCGTATGCTGGAAATTAAACACAATGCAGTGTTCGTTGTAATATACATAGGGCGAATACTGGAACCCCCATGGACTGTCGTTGATGGTAATGGGGATGATCCTGTGGTTTTCCCTGGCGGGATGGTTCACCCGGCCGGCGTAGCCCTCGTTCTCCGGACAGAGAAGACATTTGGGATAGCTGCTGGATTTCGCGTTCTTCGCGGCGGCAATGGCCTTGGGGTCCTTCTCCGGCTTGGACAGGTTAATGGTGATGTCAATATCCCCATAAGGGCTCTCCACTGTCCATTTCTGGTCTTTTTTTACGCGGTAGCGGCGGATATAATCGCTGTCCTGGCTTAATTTATAAAAGTAATCCGTAGCCTTCCGGGGATCTTCCCTGTAGTTTTCCCAGAATTCTTTCTGAACCTGCGCCGGTCTCGGCATCAGGCAGTTCATCAGCCGGGTGTCAAAGAGATCCCGGTAAACCACGCTGTCCTGGATCAGCCCTCTCTTCACCGCTTCATCCAGAAGCTCTCCCAGGGTCTCCTCAAGATCCACGTTGGAAAAGGTCTCCTCCGGCTCCTGGTATTCGTCCTCATGGAACACGTCCAGCAAAAGATTGACGGCGTAATTTTTTTCACATTCCGGCATCAGTCCTGTTTCAATTCCGTATTGTACCAATTTGCTTATACTTTTATTTAACATTTTTCGAATCCCCCGTATTTAATGAAATTTTCAGGATATCTTGTGCGCGCCGTCTCCGATATCCACAACATAGAACTCCGCCTCGTGTCCCACGGCTTCTTTATATTTCCTGCCGATCGTGTCTACGAAGGTATCTACCGCGTCATTTTTAACAATGCTCACCGTACATCCGCCAAAGCCGCCTCCGGTGATGCGGGAACCGATCACTCCCGGGATCTTCCACGCAAGATCCACCAGGATATCGATCTCCTCACAGGAAACCTCGTAATCGTCGCGAAGGGATACATGGGAGGCGTTCATCAGACGGCCGAATTCCTCCACGTCATCCGCCTTGAGCGCCTTCACGGCATTGATGGTTCTCTGATTCTCATAAACCGCATGTTTCGCCCGCTTCCGGCAGATCTCACTTGCGATAGCGTCCTTATGAGCCTCAAACTCTTCCTCCGTCAGCTCGCCCAGGGCTTTTATGTCTGTTACCTTCTGAAGGTCTTTCAGCGCGGTCTCGCACTCATTCCGTCTGTCGTTGTAGGCGGAGCCCACAAGACTATGCTTTACCTTACTGTTGGTGATCACAATTCTCGCGTCCTTCAGCTTCACAGGCGCGTATTCGAATTCAAGGGTGCTGGTGTCGAGGAAGATAGCGCAGTCCTCTTTTCCCATGGCGCTGGCAAACTGATCCATGATTCCGCAGTTCATACCGTTAAAATTATTTTCAGAGTACTGTCCGATCAGGGCGAGATCCTGCATGGTCAGCTCCTCAATCCCAAACATATCCTTCAGCATCAGTCCTGTGAGAACCTCCAGGGACGCGGAAGAAGAAAGTCCGGAGCCGTTGGGAATGTTGCCGTAGATCAGAAAATCCACACCTGTGTCAAATGTATATCCCCGTTTTTCAAAAGCCCACATCACACCCTTCGGATAATTGGTCCAGCCTGCTTTCTCCGCGGGAACCAGATCGTCCAGAGAGGACTCGAGAACACCCAGCTTGGAAAAATTCGCAGAATAAAAACGAAGCTTTCTGTCCTCTCTTTTCCGTGCCAGACCATAGGTTCCCAGGGTCAGAGCGCAGGGAAATACATGGCCTCCATTATAATCAGTGTGCTCTCCGATCAGGTTTACCCTTCCCGGAGCGAAATACTCACGGATATCTCCCCCGGCTCCGTATACCTCGTTAAATTTTTCAAGCAGTTTTTTCTCCATGATGCTTCCTCCCTTTTCTTTTCTTATATTCTATTGCCTGCCGCACTATTTTTGCGGCGGGCACAGATATCTGTACATATATTTATATACTTCAATGAAAATCGTCCCCGGAGTCTCCTCCCTCAAAGCGCGCTGTTCTTAATACGTCACCGCCTCCAGATAGGAGATAAAGATATTCCCCGCCTTCTGGAAAAGCGCCGTACTGTCGTTCATGCCGTAGGGCTTAACCTCTCCCGTAGAGGTATTCAGCAGATAAGTATTATACGCGTCATATCCCACGATAACAACGCTGGAATTTTCTCCCGTCTTGGCGATCACCGCCCTCTGGGCGCTGACCTCGTAGAGAACATTCTCCAGTGTACATCCCGAAAGATCTATTATAGTACCCGAATCCCCCATGCCTTCCTGAAGAGCTTCCTTATCCCAGGAGCCTGTGCGGATAATTTCCGGCACATCTGAGGTATTGAGAGTGAGCTGTGTTTTCATATTTCCCCGCTCCCACACGTACTGCTGCTCCCGGTTCAGCACCACTCCGGTCTGCTCGTCCGCCCTCTGCACAGCGTCCGCCGCTTCGGACCAGATACTGTCCAGACTGCCTTTCGCGTATACATAGTAAATTTCTTCTTCCGAGGTTTCAATATCCACCTCCACGATCCGGCTGTCCCCGCTGCGGACCTTCGCCCGGAGAACCAGCGGGTCGTCCGTACCCGGACTGTCCTCAAAGGCCAGGCGGACCATCGCGCCCTGCCGGTCGGAGCTTGTCTGTTCCACAGATACCAGATCCTCCGCCGAGCCGCTGTTGTTCATGATATTATCTCTCGTTTTCACTGTATAGCCGTTTTCGCCTTTTACTGCCAGATCAAACTCCATCAGGGTGCCGCCTATGGTCACATCAATCATGTACTGGCCATCCTGATGATATTCCTTTTTCAGATTGCCGCCGAAATCTTCAATCCGGAGAGAGCTCAGTCCCTCCGTCACATGGCCGTTGGCGTCCGTAAAAATATCCTGGCTGTTCAGCGTTCCGTAAATCAGATCCTCGTTCATAAATCCAAGGACACGCAGCTCCTGAGACTCTCCGGGGGCTATCGTCCTGGATTTGAGAGAATCAAAGTCCATAAACTGAATCTGTCCCGCATTCTCCCCCTCGGTGATCCGCCACGCGGCATGGGCGTTGGTCTTAGACACCGCGAAATCATCCTTGCTGATCCCTTCCGCCAGAATCTCGTAGCTGCTCTCATCAATATTGATCTGATACAGCTTCCGGGCCATAACAATAAAAAGCTCGTTTTTCCCGTTTACATAGGACAGCGTTCCGAGATCCTCCTTCAGAAATTCGTAGGATTCCGTACTGGGGATGAACACTTCCTCCTGGATCATATTCTGGTCGCTGTTATAATGATAGATCCCGGCTCCGCAAATGCCCTCGTGAGCGCCCCGGCTCATATAGCCGTATACCACAAAATCCACATCGCCGTTATCCTCCACCTGGATCAGCTTGATTCCATGCTCCTGGCTGGCGTCGCGGGCGTCCCTGTTATCCGTTTTGCGGAAGCTGAACACATCCACAAACTTTCCGTTTTCCGGCGCGTAGGTCCAGAGCTCTCCTTCCTGGACAAAGGCCACGACGGAAGCCTCCTCATTGGTCATATAGGAAACATCTCTGCTCCTGACTCCCAGAAGAAGCCCGCTGTCGCTGATCACCGGAAGATTCGGATTAAATATCTGAGCGGCGGATCTCTCAAAATCCAGCAGCATGATCCTGGACTCTGTGTATCTCATTCTGTAAAAATCTTCCACATTGTAGAATTCCACGCCCCCGTTGTCATTGACCGCCGAAATCTCATAAGACAGAGAAACGCTGGCGGTGGTCTCGTTGATCTCTTTAATCACCGGGATTCCCTGCCTGGATATCTGAGGATTCAGATTTCCCCAACTGATATCCGACAGCGGAGAAGTTATGGAAACTCCCGCAAAATTCCTGGAGCCGGACTGCTGAGACTCCAGATAGGCGGACAGTTGATCCGCTGTATTTTTGTTCATGCACATCTGGGCAAAGTTCTGGACAAACTTCACATATTCTTCCGTATAAGTGGATGACCGGGATACCAGTCTCGTGTAATAATAGGAATCTCCCCGGTCTGTCTCCAGAGTGATCTGCATGGAATATTCCTGATTCATAAGAAGCCCGGAGGCAATCTCCACCTCTGCTCTCAGATAGTTCTCCGAGCTTTCCAGCGTGCTGAGCTTCTGGTTTTCGATTACCTTTGTCCCGTCTGAGCTCCTGATCTCATAAGCCAGGCTTTTCACCTCCGACTCATTGGGATCGATCGCTATGGACAGAGTTTTTGTAGTATCCAGAGGCGTCACACATTCCCGGACAAAATCCGCCTGCATGGGCTGCCTGTATCCGTGCATAAGATTGGACAGTGTTCCCCCAAAGTCCACCATCACCTCCGGAAGCGTAGGATTATTCATATCCGAACGGTCGTCGGTCGTTTCATTATTCAGTAAAAAAGCCGTCCCCGCCACACCGAGAACAAAAATCAGCAGAAGTACCCCCATTCTGCCCAGAAATTTTTTCATTGTATCTTATACTCCCTTCCTGTCAGAAAGTCCCTGAGGATAAAGAAGCTTCTCCAGGGTCAGTTCTGCGTGAAGCGCTTCCGTCATTTTTGCCAGGTTTTCCACAGACCTCTCTTTTCCTGTTTTTACCGCCCGGATCAAAAGATTCTTTGGCGTATGCTCCATGTCGATAAATTCCAGGATCTGCACGGAATAACCCCGGGATTCCAGCAGATTGGCCCGAATTCCGTCTGTGAGAAGCGCCGCGATCCGCTCCTTCAGTATCCCGTATTTCAGCACAGGGGCCAAAAGCTCATTCTCTATGACTCCGTTCAGCTCATGCTGGCAGCAGGGAACGGAAAGTATCACCTGGGCGCCCCACTGAACAGCCTTGTCCAGCGCGTAATCCGTCGCTTTGTCGCAGGCGTGGAGAGTCACCACCATATCCACCTTCTGTAGTCCTTCATATCCGGCGATATCTCCCTGGAAAAAATGAAGCTTTTCATAACCGTAGCTCTCCGCCAGGCGGCTGCACCGTTCAATCACGTCTGCTTTCAGGTCAAGTCCGATAATATTGACATCGTAGCCCCGCAGCTCTCTGAGAAAATAATACATAGCGAAGGTCAGATAGGATTTTCCGCAGCCAAAGTCCACGATGGTGATCTCCCGATCCCTGGAAAGCTTCGGAAGAATATCCTCGATAAATTCCAGGAAACGGTTGATCTGCCTGTATTTGTCATAAGAGGAGACATGAATCTTCCCCTGGGGATTCATAACTCCCAGATCCACCAGAAAGGGAACCGGCGTCCCCTCCGGCAGGATATATTTTTTTATTCTGTTGTGAGCGAGAATCTTTACCGGCTCACTGGCAGGGTGCGGCTTCAGCCTGATCGTCTGTTTTCCTTTTTTGCTGACCAGAACGCTTCCGTCAGCCAGCCGTCCCTGCACCTGGAGCTGGGAATAATCCCCCTCCAGACAGGACTTCATATAAGACAGAAGCTCCTCCCTTTCATAATTGGAGTGAACCTCCTTTGTTCCTTCCACAGCGGACGCCTGATAAAGGAGCTTTCCTTTTATTTCCACAGGGCGGATCCTCACCCTGGGCGGAGCGGTCTTTATCCGGCAGCCGCTGAATACTGCAAGGATCAGATTCTCGTTTATCAGTTCTTCCAAAAATTCTTCGATTGTTTTCATGATTCCTATACTTTCTTATGCGGCAAATTTTAATAGCCTCTGCACCTTTTCCTTCTGCAGCGCTTCCTGGATATCTCCTGATACAGAAGCACCTCGATCAGTTCCCGGAGATATCCCGCCGGAAGCTCCTGGGCGGCCATCTCCTGTTCGAATCTCCGGCAGATTCCGGAGCTCATCTGACGCATCATCAGTCTGTCTGGATACTCGTCATAAATCCTGCTTCCTTCATAATCCAGAAGCTGACATTCCTCCTCCACCTTATCCTGGATCCTTCTGGCAATCTCCGGATAAAAGGACTTCATCAGATCGAACTCTCTCTCCTGCATCCTTTCCCCTTCAAAAACCGCGGGATCTGCATACAGGCTGTAAAACGGAAAAAAGTTATCATGATACATAGACCGTCTCCTGCATACTCATATGGTCTGTTTTAGCATATGCAGGCAGCTCCGGATGGTGCAGGACCGACTGATACAGCCATGCTTCGAAAGGCTCTCTCCCGGAAGCCGCGGCTGGTTTTCACGCTTTTTTCAGTCCTGAAGCTCTTTCAGGATTTTTTTGGTCAGTTTTACACTATGTTCGATGGCCAGCTTCTCAAATGCGGGGTAATCCACATGGGCGCTGCCGTCGGCCTTGTCGGAAATAGCCCGGATCACCAAAAACGGCACATGATTCAGGGACGCGGCCTGAGCGATCGCCGCGCCTTCCATCTCCACGGCGTACGCGCTGAATTCTTTCACAATGAAATCCTTCACATCCTGATCCGCGATAAACTGGTCACCGGAGGCGATTCTTCCCTCAAAAACCTGAATATCAGGATTTACTTCCCGGCAGGCCTCCGCCGCCAGCTTCCGGAGAACCTGGTCGCTTTGGAAAGAAAACTCTTCCATCCGTGGGATCTGCCCCTTGGGATAGCCGAAACCAACCGCGTCCATGTCATGATGGACCAGATCCGTGGAAAGTACAATATCCCCGATATTGATATCATTGTTCAGGCTTCCCGCGATCCCGGTGTTGATCACCGCCTCCGCCTGGAACTCATCCACAAGGATCTGGGTGCATACGGCCGCGTTTACCTTGCCGACGCCGGAGCGTACCACAACCACTTTTTTTCCTTCCAGAGTCCCCGCGTAAAACTCCATAGACGCTTTGCGGGTGATCTCCACATCCTGCATATATTCCTTCAATCCGGCAACCTCTTCATCCATTGCCCCGATAATACCGATACATCTCATAATCTCATTCTCCTATCGTGAATTGCATAACCGTTCAGTCATGCGCCATTCGTAAAACCGCACTGTGTGCTTACTGTGGCTGACACCACTCTTCCCACCCCTGTATGGTTGAACTGTCATAATTCATTATAGCAAAACTTTAGTTTATATGGAAACTTTTTTTCATTTCTGTTATAATAAGCAGAAAAGTCGCTGTTACGGTTCACAGATGCCTGCGGACTGTAATGATTTCAGTCCATCTAAGGCTGATGGCGGGGATTGGATTTTTTGACTGTTTCGCCGCCCGCGGCAATAAATATTCTGCAACAGGAGGAAAAACATATGACATACAAAACCAGCGGCGTTTGTTCCAGAGCGATCAATTTTGAAATAGACGGCGAAAACAAAGTACGAAACGTAACATTTGAAGGCGGCTGCTCCGGCAATACCCAGGGCGTGGCCCGTCTGGTAGAAGGAATGGATGTGCATGAGGCTATCCGCCGCCTGGAGGGTATCCGCTGCGGACACCGCCCCACTTCATGTCCGGATCAGTTATCCCGGGCGCTGAAGGGAGCTCTTGAGTAAGTTTCACACAAAGAGCCAGGGCTTTTGCCGCCCTGGCTCTTACTCTGTTCAAAAAGGCACATTCGCTCCTCTTCCTTCTTAATTTGAGACCGGAGAATAAAGCATATACTTTCCTGCATTTACTTTATATTCTGTTCCGTCAATCCGGATCTCTGCCGGCACCGGTGTACTGATCTCATAGCGGAATCCCTTATCTGTCCGGATCCACACTGACTCAATCTCCCCGTACTTCGTTTTCAGGGAGGCGCCAAGCCACTCCAGTCTGCCATCCGGATGCGGCTCGATCCTTACTCTGCCGAATCCGGGCGCCTCTTCCACCGGGCGGATCCCCGCCGCCACTTCATATACCCAGTCAGCCACGGCTCCGTACGCATAGTGGTTGAAAGAATTCATATCATCGCTCCAGAAGGAACCGTCCTCCATAATCCCGTCCCAGTGCTCCCACACCGTTGTCGCCCCTTTTCTCACAGAATACAGCCAGGACGGATATTCTCTCCTTAAAAGCAGCGTGTATGCCAGCTCTGTATAGCCGTGTCGGCTCAGCGCGTGGAGAAGCCAGGGCGTTCCCACAAATCCAGTTCGCAGCCTGCTGCCGTCTTCCCGGATCATTTCCGCAAGCCGCCGCGCATCTCTTTCTGGATCCGGAGACAATTCAAAGCAAAGTGCCAATACATATTCTGTCTGTGTACAGTACCCGTCAAACCGGTCTCTGAAAGCCTGCACGATCTTACTATATAACTTCTCATACTTTTGCGTATCTTCACCGAGAGCCTTGCCTGCTTTGATCACAAGGCTCACAGAGTTGGCATAAAATGCAGACGCGATCAGGTCATCTCTGGATGAGCCCTTATAACTTCCGGAAGGTGCGTCAAGTCCTAGCCAGTCTCCGAAATGCTCTCCCCCGATCCACAGATACGGCTCTGATGTAGCATTTCCGATATAATCTGTCCATTTTTTCATCATACCGTACATTTCGCGCAATACAGAAATATCTCCGTAAGCCATGTACATCTGCCACGGACAGATCACGGCGGCATCGCCCCACGCGGCGCTGGCGCTTCCCCGCTCAAGATAATCCGGCACCACCTGCGGGATGAGCCCGCTTTCGTCCTGCTCCGCTTTCATATCCCGCAGCCATTTCATGAAAAACCTTTTTACATTAAAATTATAGGAAGCTGCCTTTATAAAGACCTGGGCGTCTCCCGTCCAGCCCAACCGTTCATCCCTCTGAGGGCAGTCGGTTGGCACATCCAAAAAATTACACTTCTGTCCCCAGATTACATTAGAGAAAAAGCGGTTCAGTTCTCCGTCAGAACAAAAAAGCCTGCCTGTTCTCTCCATATCCGAATAGACAGCGATCGCTCTGAACTGCCCGGTTTTCACCTCGTCTATCCGGGGAAACATCTCCAGCTTAATATAGCGGAAGGCAAAAAATGTCAGAAGAGGGTGCCACGTCTGCTCTCCATCCCTGCAGGTATAATCAATCTGCGCTCGCGCGCTCCTGTAATTTCCCCTGTAGAAATTCCCCTGCGCGTCCAGAACTTCTCCGTGCAGAATGCGGATTCTCTCTCCTTCGTGAGCGTTTACAGAGAATTCCACATATCCGGTAATCTCCTGGCCGAAATCTACCACAGTCTCTCCTGCCGGAGTGCGTATGATCTCCTTCGCATACACAATCTCCTGTTCTCTGACGGCTTCCCCCTCCTGAGGAATCAGAGTATGATCCGGCCCGGCAAATTCTTTGACTGCCTTTTTCTCCCCGGATGCAAATGACGCGTCATACGCTTCCCCGTCGTAGATCTCACTGAAGCGCACGGAACTTTCACCGCATTCCCAGGATACGTCCGTACAGATTTCCTCACAGCTCCCATCCTCATAAAAAAGCCGAAGCCCGCCGTAAAGTCCCGCCGGCATTGCCATTCGTTTTCTGCTCCCGGGCGGCTTTACCTGCTCTCCCATGGGGGAACGATACCACCCCTTTCCCACGAGAACTTCCAGGTCATTTTCTCCCTGCATACGAAGAAGTGCCGTGACGTCATAGGTCTGATACTGAAGGCGTTTCCCGTAGGCAGTCCATCCGGGTGCCAGAACCTGGTCGCTGACTCTTTTTCCATTGATATACGCACAGTACACGCCCAGAGCTGTCAGAGTCAATTCCGCTTTCACCGGCTTTTTCTCAGACTTCCATCGCTTCATAAAGACAGGGCACACATCTTTCATATCTTCCTGAGGGCTGATCCATCTGACTCCACGGTTCATACATTTTCCTCCTTTTCCCCCATATACCAGAGCATGACCGGCACTCCCGGTTCAGTTACGAAGAACTGTTCCGAACCGTCGCCTTCTATTACTCTGTCCGCGAGACGCCATTTCCCGCGTGGGACAGTCACTTTCCGACCGGAAGCTCCCTTCTCATACACCGGGGCCACTAAAAGTCTCTCTCCTGCCATAAACTGTGTATTTTCCCCTGCCATGCCGCAGCCCGGAAACGCATATTCCATATAACGGATCACCGGTTCTCCCGTTCTTTTCGCATCTTCTATACATTCCATCAGATACGGAAGCGTCTCCTGCCTGATCTGCACGCTTCTTTTCACAGCTCTGAAATGCTCCTGATCAAGCACTCTCCACGGTGCCGCCGAGAACTGCATCACCGGCATAAGACACGCGATCTCCGCATGCCGCACAAAGAGTTCCTGATCCAGCCGGTCACTGTTCTCAAGGAAATTCAGATATTCTCCTCCGCCGATCATATCCGGACTTCCGAACGGCATCCCCAGAATCCCCTGGGCGAGCATATCCGGGATCAGAGCGCCAATCCCGTCCTTTCCCCAGCTGTGCGGTTTGTCGCACAGACGCTGCATCAGAGACAGGCCGCCCGCCTTCCACGCCGCCCGGTACTCGTTGAGAGGATACTTCTCCCCGTACAAGCACCAGAGACGTGACATCTCATCCGGCAGGACATCTCCGAAGGTCTGCTGACCTCTGTCATAATAGGAACTGTCCCCTGCATCAAACTTAAATCCATCAATTCCTGCATCGATAAGTTTCTTAAGCTGGATATCCAGCCACTTTACTGCTTCCGGACAGGACAGATCAAGAGCGGCGGAATATCCGTTCCACCATTTGAGAATAAACGGTTCCCCATTTTTTCTGATCAGAAGTCCTCTGCACTCTGCCTCACGGTAAGCCGTTGTATCCGGCGTGACATAGGGGCATACCCAGAGCATAACCTGAAACCCCATATCGTGAAGCTTCCTGATCATATCTTCCGGGTGAGGAAACCTCTCCACATTAAATGTCCATTTCCCGTAATAGTCTGACCAGCCGTCATCGATCATAAGGACTCCGGGTGGCATTCCGTGTTCCAGCATGTCTCCGGCATAGTCCAGTATGTCCTTTTCATTCTGGTTAAAAGTCAGTTCAATCCAGGTATTGTATACCGGCTTCTCAAAAAGAACGTTGTCCAGTGTGATATTCCGGAAGGGAAAATGTCTTTTCATCACATTTTTATAAGCTCCGCGCAGATTTCCGTACCCTTCCCTGATCTCCATATCCCCTTCTGTCAGTATCGTCCCGTTCTCCATGACTGCCCAGGAGCCATCGTCTCCCCACAGGTATCTTCCCTGACTGGACAGAAGCAGCGGCACACCCTGATTTGGCGTAGAATTAATGGTAAAATCAAACACCTTTCTGTCCTGCCCCCTGACGGGCATTGACTCCGATCCCCATACATACCCTCCGTACCAGTATTCATTTTCGGGAATTTGAATCTGCATTGCGTCCTTCCTCCTGTGCCTGTCTCTCATTACCCCTTGACTGCTCCCGCCGCGATACCGTTTATAAATTGTTTCTGCATGACGGCGAATACAACGATCAGCGGGATCGCGCAAAGCACACATGCCGCGAACAACGTATTCCACTGCGCCGGATTCTCTTTATCTCCCAGGAACTGTATCATTCCCATCGGAAGCGTATACTGGCTTGACTTTGATACAAATACCATAGGGAAGAAATAATCATTCCATATCCACATTCCCTGGGTAATCGCCACCGAAACCGTCGCCGGTTTGAGCAGCGGAAATACTACCAGGAAGAATCTTTTGATCAGTCCGCAGCCGTCCAGATAGGCTGACTCTTCGATCTCCTCCGGCACGCCTTTCATAAATCCCGAAAACAGAAAGACCGAAAACGGAAGACTGCATGTAACGAACATGATCATCGGAGTAAATCTCGTATTCGGTATCGACAGGTTCCTGAACATCTGCGCAATAGGAACGATGACCATCTGTGAGGGAATCACCAGTCCCGCGATAAAGAAGAAATAAAAGAACCGACTCGCCTTTCTCTTAATTCTTGTAATCGGATACGCTGCCATAGTCGCGAGCAAAATAATAATAACGACTGAAAGCACTGTTATCAGAATGCTGTTCATAAGCTGCGCTGGATAGTTCATCTGGGTAAATGCACTCTTAAAACTCTCAAGAGAAAACTGCCTGAAAAGCAAAAGCGGAGACTCCATGTTGCCCGGCTCTCTCAGAGCGCTGGACAATACGATCAGAAGCGGAGATATGATCAGCAGACTGAACAGGATCAAAATAATATACAAAAGGATGATACCCGGCGTCAGTTTTGCTGTTGCTTCTTTTTCTTTGTAAGCTTTTCTTTTCTTCATCATAACTCCACCTCTCTTTTATTCATAAAGATCAGCATACATACCGTAATCAGAATGATTACAATAAAGGCAACTACAGAAAGCGCACTTGCCTTCCCCATCATCTGATCATTAAAAGCAATTTTATATATAGTAAACATCAGCGTATTTGTAGATTTACCGGGGCCTCCGTTCGTCATAATGAAAGAGTAGTCAAATGCTTTCAGACCGCTTATGATGCTCAGAATCACATTGATGGTTATTGTGGCTGAAATCAATGGAAGCTTGATCTTCCTGATAAGCTGCCATTCACTGCATCCGTCGATTCTTCCCGCCTCAATTAAAGATTCGTCCACTGTCTGCAGTCCTGCCAGGTAGATCAGCATGGTCGTACCAAAGCCCTTCCACACCTCCACAAGCGCGATCGCGTACAGAGCTGTTTTGTAATTTCCCAGTACGTTGAAGGTTCCTTCCTGTACCCCAAACAGTTCCAGAATCGATGATATCATTCCTCCGTTTGGCATATACACATACGACCAGATGAATCCAACGACAATCGCGCTGAAAAGTGCCGGTATAAAAGAAACTGTACGAAAAAATGCCTTTCCTCTTATCTTCACG
The DNA here is from genome assembly GCA_019115125.1 of Candidatus Blautia faecipullorum. Lineage (GTDB taxonomy): Bacteria > Bacillota > Clostridia > Lachnospirales > Lachnospiraceae > Blautia_A > Blautia_A faecipullorum. The sequence continues at coordinate 26,973 of DXEG01000037.1, read as the reverse complement.
TTCAAAGCCATCGCCAAAGCGAGTCCAAGTATATTACTTGCGGCTACCATGATTACCGTATAAATGAGAGTATTTTTCGTAGCATTAATCAGCGTACCTTCCTTAAACAGCGTCAGATAATTTTTCATTCCGACAAAGTCGTAATTATAATTGATTCCATTAAAATTCGTCATACTGTAATAAAACAACTGGAATACCGGTATAATCCAGAATGTAATAAAAAATGCCAGGGCCGGAATCATAAACCAGTACATTCTTCCTGGGAACACCAGTGACTTTTTCTTTTTTCCTCTTTTCATGTCCAATCCCTCTCTTGAAAACAGGAGCCTGTTTCCAAGCTCCTGTTCTTCACGTTTTTTAGTTTCCGCTCAGATCTTCATATTTCAGCTGCATACTCTCTGTAATATCCTTCACAGTGGTTCCCTGTCCTCCGATCAGCTCGGAGAATTTAGCCTCCATCTCGTTCTCTGTCCCGGACGGCCATCCCTGATTACAGAAGTAATAGGATTTCCCTTCGTTGTACATATCAGCGAACAGCTGGAATAACGGATCAATATTCTCTGACGCCGGTCCCCAGGAAATGATCGGCTTGTCATTGTCCGCCCATCCACTGTAAATATCGGACTCGCCTCCAAACCAGCTCTGAAGAATTTCTTTACATATATCCTTGTTCTCTGATCCAGAATAGACAGCAATACCACTTGCTCCGGCGATACATGCATATGTATCTTCTCCCTCATCATTTGCCGGAAGAGGGAAGAAACCTCTCTCAAATTCAGCCGATCCGTCCGCGCATACCGCCGCATGGCTGAAACTTCCGTCAAATGTCATCGCAGCCTCTCCATCGATAAATTTCTGCTGTGCCTGCTGCTGTCCCAATCCCAGCGAGGACTCATCTACATATCCTTCCTCATACAGAGTATTGTACATGTCAAGAATGGTGTCCCATGTCCCCTCATCTGTAAAAGAGGCGTCTCCGGAAGCTAATTGTTCATCATAGTCCGGGTTCTCCGGATAGAGCTGGTTCGCCGCGATCTGATACAGACCGAACTGTGTTACAAACATGTCCTTGTCTCCCATGACAATCGGCTGGATTCCCGCATCTTTGAGCACTTTACAGCAATTTAAGAACTCATCCCAATTCGTCGGGATTTCGAGGTTGTTCTCCTCAAACATGTCTTTGTTATACCAGGTTCCCAGAATGGAAAGTCCGGTTGACGCCGCGTACACCTCACCGTCATAGGTCATATCTTCCTTTGCGCTGTCGGGCTCCTCCTGAATGAACTCCAGATCTGTAAGCGGCTCAAGGTATCCTGCCTCTGCCAGACTGACTACCGCGTTGGCGCCTGCATGTCTGGGCTGCACCTTGATAATGTCCGGACATTCTCCTGAAGCAAGCTTCGTCTTCAGTGCTGTATAATACTGTTCATCCGGAAGTTTCGTGATCTCCACCGTTACATCCGGAAACTGTTCCTCTATAAGTCCAGGCAGTACTGTCGTTTCAAAATCATTTTCTGCCGTAACTCCCTGGAACATCATGGTGATGGTCTTCTTTCCCGAGGATTCTCCTTCATCTCCTCCCTTATCTGTACTTTCGGTACCGCATCCGGCAAGCAATCCCATCGACAGCATCCCTGTAAGCAGAACTGCTGCTAGTCTCTTTCTTTTCATAAGTTACTTCCTCCTTTTCTTCATGGGCTCATTGTAGCACAATTATGAGTATACTTTTGTCAGGTGTTATGGTATACTTTTTTTAGATTTAAAATGCACAGAGAGGAATCTGTCATGAAGCTGCGGACAAAAGTTTTTCTGGTTTTTATTACTGTCGCTGTTGTACCACTATGTTTTATTACATTTGTCGCGTACAGCCGTTATATCGATATTACAAATCAGCGTATTGACAGTCTGGTATCCAACATGTTCAGCAACGCTGAAAAAGAATTGAACTCGACCATCTCCACTATCAAATCAACAGCAGGACTCTTTACCTTTTATGCGGACGGAAATTTTTCGATTATTGAGAATCTGAAGGATTTTTCAGACCCGGAAGAGTTTCACAGTGACTACGAGGCCCTCCGCGCCAATGAAAATATCCGGTTTGTCTGCGAAAATGTCCTTTATTCTTATGATTATATTTACGGACTTTATGTTTTTACACCTTCCGGTGTGATCCTTGAACATCAGAATTCGCAGAACGGGGGCATCCCACCTGATTATTCTCCCGAGAACGACGGCTGGTATCAGGATACTCTGGAATTAAACGGAGCGCTTTATATCAGCCCTGTGAAAGACCATGAGCTTTTCTACGGAAAAACAGAGAGCGTTTTTTTCGCGCAAAGCCTGCATGATGTATATACGCATGAATTTTTGGGAGTCCTGGTCATAGACTGCAGTCCTGAACTTTTTGATATCAGCAGCATAAACTCCTATCCCGAGGTTACACATTTTATCCTGAAAGACACGTCCTCCGGCAGCACTTTATATGCCGATACTTATCCGGATGAGACTATCGGACAATCCAGGCGCATGAAAACTTACGAGACAGAGCTCGACTTTCCAAATCTGGTACTTTCGGCTTCAGTCGATATGGACGCCCTATTCAGGGAATACAGCTTCACTGGTCTGGTAATCATTGCCGCCGCTGCCGTTTCCTTTGCGGGCGCTGTGCTGATCGCCTTCTTTCTATCGAGAAGCCTGACCTATCCGATCGAGCACTTGAGCCGAAAAATGTCCAGGCAGGACGGAAGACATCTTACAACCTCCTCCCGGTATCTGAACCGTACGGATGAGATAGGAACTCTTTATAATGAATACAACAACATGATTGAAGAACTAAACGCTTCCATAAAGAAGGACTATCAGGACAAACTGATCACATTGGACGCTCAGATGAAATCATTGGAAGCAAGAATCAATTCACATTTCCTGTTTAATACTCTGGAGTCCATCAACAGTATGGCCGAACTGGATGACAATGAGCAGATCGCGACCATGTCCATGGCTCTGGGAAATATGTTCCGGTACAGTATAAAAACTCCAAGCGAGCTGGTAACGCTCGAAGATGAACTAAAGCATGTAAACGACTACGTCTCTATACAGCAGATCCGCTTTGACAACCGCTTCAGAGTGGATATGCAAATCCCCCCAGAATTGAAGCGGATGAAAGTATTAAAGCTTATTCTCCAGCCACTGGTAGAAAACGCACTCTATCATGGCCTGGGTTACTGCACCTTCGGCGATTGTATTACAATCACCGGGCGAAAGGAAAACCGGATGATCTGTCTGACGGTAACTGACAACGGAAAAGGAATACCGCCGGAGAAGCTTGAGGAATTAAAGAGCCGATTTCTCGATGAGGCACGTTTTACAGACCTGGGACATCGCAGCAAGCAAAGTATCGGTCTCACAAATATACATACCCGCATTGAACTATATTACGGAAAAGGATATGGACTGTCCGTGGAAAGCCACGAGACCTTCGGAACGACAGTCGGAATAAAAATCCCGATGCTGGAAAAGGAGGAGATATAATGTATTCTTATATCATCATTGACGATGAAACACTGATACGCAGAGGTACTGAGAAAAAGCTCGCCGCACTGTCCGATCAGATATACTGTGCCGGTACTGCTGCGGACGGAAAAAGCGGTATTGCACTGATCAAAGAAAAACATCCAGACATTATAATCCTCGATATGCAGATGCCGGTTATGGACGGCACACAGCTTCTTCCGTATCTGTCCGGGAACTACCCTGAGATCCCCCTCATTGTAATCAGCGGTTATCGTGATTTTGACTATGTCAGTCATGCGATCAAAGCCCAGGCAGTCGATTATATCCTCAAGCCGTTCAGCCGTGAGGATATACAAAAAGCTGTCAAAAATGCCATCGGAAAATTAGAAGATGCCCACTCTTATAAGGAACTTCTGTCCTCGGAGGAACAGGCGGAGCACAACTATTATCAATATGATATCAAGATGCTGCAAAATCTGATCATGGGATACCACACCGGCGACATCTCCATCAGCTCAAAAAGGCTTTCCTTTATAAACGACACTCATGATCTTTTCCTGCTTACTCTGCATTTTTCTGTCCCGGTGGACAAAGCGGACATGGATATTTTTATCGAAGAGAACGGATTCGGTGATCTTGGACTGTATCTTGCTCATCAGAGTGAAGCTGATCTGGGATTTATTGTACTTTTTATCCCTGAAAATTCTCCTCTTTCCCTGCGTAAACTGGCGCTGCAGGCCGCAGAAGATCTGGAAATCTGGATGAGTGGACACAATACTGTCGTCACGCTTGGTATCAGCAATATCCATCACAATCTTTCAGAGCTCCATAACGCTTTTCTCGAGACGTCGTCAGCTCTGAACAGCCAGCTTTTGTCCGAGCGCGGATTTCGCTGCTATTTTTACAGCGGCCAGATTCGTCAGACTTTCATTGCATGGGATAAACAGGATGAATTTCTTTTCCGCATAGAAGCAGGCATGAATGACGAGACGGCACGTCTTACCGACGAACTGTTCCATTACTATACTACGGTTGACGGATGTACTCTTGCCGACGTCAAATACCATTGTTTCCAACTGGGGAGCCAGTGCCGCCTGATCATGAACAACTACCTGAGCATGTCTTCCGACAGTGAAAATTCTGCCAGTATGCAGAATGTGGTCAGCCGGATTTTTTCTTTGGAAGAACTAGAGACATATTATCGGCAGTTTTTCCTCAATATTGCCGATATGCTGCGTCCTCAGAGCGTATACGCAATCGATGATACGATTGAAAAAATCCGCATCTACATTGACCGAAACTATCAGAAAAATCTTACTCAGGAATTCATCTCCTGTCTCTTCTACCTGAACCGAAGCTATTTAAGCCATCTTTTCAAAGAGAAAACCGGACAGAAGTTTGTTGATTACCTTAACAGCATACGCATTTCAAAAGCAAAAGAGCTGCTGCGCTCCTCTGACAGAAAAATGTATCAGATTTCAAAAGCAGTAGGCTATGATAATGTGAAATACTTCTTTCGGATCTTTAAAAAATTTGAAGGTGTCACACCTGAACAATACCGGAACAGTTCAAAATGATATGCGTCCTTCTAAGCAGACAAGTGAAAGTACATTGTTTACCGCTTAGAAGAGGCATATCATCCTCTTCCTTTTATTCTCTGAATCAGAATAGTTTTCTCCAGTTCTTTCTCTTGATTATATAAATATTTTATTTCTGAAAATTCCTACTTTTTATAAAGAATAAAATTTCGTCTGTTCAGAATCCCCAAAATATAGTATACTAAAGTTATATTAGCCTAAAGCGTCATGAATATATTGTAAGAAAGGAGGATATTATGAGCTGGACTAAAGAAAAAATTTATACAAAAGCATCGGAAATCAAAGATTATCTGGGACTGACTGAAGAGGAAGAGAAGCAGATGCAGGTAATTCTGGAACGTTTTCCAATGTCTGTCCCAGATTATTATCTCTCACTGATCGACAAAAACGATCCCGCGGACCCGATCCGCCGCATGTGCATCCCTTCACTGACGGAAACAGATCTCTCAGGAGATTTTGATACCAGCGGAGAGGCCGATAACACAGTTCAGACAGGTCTTCAGCACAAATACACCCAGACCGCTCTGGTTCTTTCCACTAACTGCTGTTCTATGTACTGCAGGCACTGCTTCCGCAAGAGGCTGGTGGGCGTTGATAACACAGAGACCGCCAAACAGTTCGACTCCATGATGCAGTACATAGAAGAGCATAAAGAACTTACCAATGTTCTGGTATCCGGAGGGGACTCTCTCATGCTCCCCAATCATATGATCCGAAAATACCTTCAGCGGCTGACCGCTATGGAGCATCTGGATCTCATCCGTTTCGGCACAAGAATTCCCGTTGTTTTTCCTGACCGGGTTCTGAAAGATCCCGAGCTGCAGGAAATCTTCAGAGAATACGCGGACAAAAAACAAATTTATATTGTAACCCAGTTTAATCATCCCAAAGAGCTTACTCCGCAGGCAAAAGAGGTGATCCGTATTTTCCGCAAAATGGGAATTATAGTTAAAAACCAGACGGTTCTCCTCAAGGGCGTCAATGACGATCCAAAGGTACTTGGACAGCTTCTCCGGGATCTGACGGCGGCAGGCGTTGTTCCCTACTATATTTTCCAGTGCCGTCCTGTTCGCGGCGTCAAAAATCAGTTCCAGGTTCCTCTGGAAAAGGGAGTCCGCATTGTGGACGAGGCCAAAAATATGCAGAACGGCCAGGGCAAGTGCATCCGCTACTGCATGTCCACGCCCCGGGGCAAGATCGAGGTTCTGGGCCAGCTTCCCGATGGAAAAATGCTGTTCAAATTTAACCAGGCCAAGGACAGCGCGGACGCAGGCAGGATTATGATGCTGGATCTGGAACCCGGCCAGTGCTGGCTGTCTTAATATCAATTCAGGTACTTTGCCATAAAATCACCTTTCCTCTCATAATAGTGGCTGGACTCCTCTATTATAACGCGGAAAGGTGATTTTTATGACACGCAGTTATTTTGAATAGACTTTTAGATATCTGTTCTGTCCCATTTATCGCACAGCGACTGAATTTCTCTGGAAAACTTTTCCAGATCCTTATTGGGACAGCCCTCGTTTTTCCGAATCACGGACATCAGCCTCTGCCCCATTGCCACCAGTTTTTCAAAGGCACGGGCAGCCTTGCCTGCCTTAAAGGACGAAGTGGACTTCGCTTTTCTCACGCCCCTGGATTCATAGGTGCAGACGTCGGCGGCAAGATCAAACTCTGTTCCGCTGAAAGGCGCCACAGCGTCCAATCCCTTTTCTTCCCGCAGCCTTCTGGCAAAAATCTCCGTCACCTCGTCGTCTCCGTGAGTCACAAAGACTTTCTTAGGCTTTTCTTCATACGCGCCGATCCAGTCAAGGAGCCCGTTTACATCTGCATGGCCGCTGATTCCGCGCATCTGGCAGATTTCCGCTGCCACATACACCTCCTCGCCGAACAGCTTCACCTCCGACGCTCCCTCCAGAAGCGCCCTTCCCAGAGTCCCGATGGCCTGATATCCCACGAAAAGGATGGTATTGTTCTTATTCCAGAGATTATGCTTTAAATGGTGCTTGATCCTTCCCGCGTCGCACATACCGCTGGCGGAGATGATAACCTTGCAGTCCTCGTCAAAATTGATGGCTTTGGAATCGTCGCTTGTAACGGAAGTACGCAGTCCCGGAAAGCTGAGCGGATTCACGCCCTGGCGGATCAGATCTACGGCTTCCTCGTCAAAACAGTCATACATGTGTTCCCGGAAAATCGTCGTCGCTTCATTGGCAAGGGGACTGTCCACATATACTTTGAAGTTCCCGTGACCCTTCACACGGTCCTCCGCTTTGATCTGCCTGATAAAATAAAGCATCTCCTGGGTACGGCCCACTGCAAAGGAAGGAATTACAAGATTTCCTCCCCGGTCAAAGGTGCGCTGAATGATCTCACTGAGAATCTGCACATAATCCGGCCGCTCCCCGTGGCTTCTGTCCCCGTAGGTGGATTCCATGATCACATAATCCGCATGATGAAGGTAGGTGGGATCCTTGATCAGCGGCTGATTGCTGTTGCCTATGTCGCCCGAGAACACAATCCGCCTTTCTGTATTTCCCTCTGTGACGGTAAGCTCTATACTTGAGGAGCCGAGAAGATGGCCTGCGTCCACGAAGCGTACGGAAATCCCCTCTGCCGGAGTTATAACTTTTTCGTATGGACAGGGAACAAAATTCCGGATAACGCCCATGGCGTCCTCCATTGTGTAGGCGGGAACAAATTCCGGCTTTCCCTGACGGCGGGCTTTCCGGTTCCGCCACTCCGCCTCAAACATCTGAATGTGGGCGCTGTCGCGGAGCATGATATCGCAAAGATGGCAGGTAGCCTCTGTGGCGTAAACAGGGCCCTGAAATCCTTTTGCATAGATTGCCGGAAGATTCCCGGAATGATCCATGTGGGCGTGTGTGAGAAGGACAAAATCAAGCTCTCCCGGATTCACCGGGATTTCCACATTTTCAAAATCATCCGGTCCCTGCTGCATACCGCAGTCCACCAGAAACTTACGGCCCGCAGCCTCCAGATAATAACAGCTTCCAGTCACTTCATGAGTGGCTCCGATAAATGTAATCTTCATATGCCAGCCCCCTTTATCTGATTCTTTCTCATAACACTGCTTTTCGGAAATTATTTTATTCCCGACAGAGAAGAGCCTCTCTTCTTTTTATATTTATTATACACGAGATACCTCTTTTTTAACAGCATTTTCAGATGCATAAACTGGAAGATGCGAAACGGCAGAGTGGAGATTTTTCTCCGCTCTGCCGTCAAATGTCATTTTGCCGTATAACAGTTTCCAGATATTTTTTTAGTTTCATTTATTTTTTCTGCCCTCCCGGGCAAAGGTGTGTGTTGTGTGTTGTGGATATTGTTTTTGCTTCAGTTCCTCACAGGCGCCTGCCCGCCGGAAGGTAAGGCGGTTTACATACATTTTTCTTTCGTGTTTTCAGCCAGCCGGCCGCATCCGCGATTCCCCGAAACGTCCTTTTCTGGTCAACTGTACGCAACTGTTTCTTCATCCTGTGTCTAGCATGATCTGTGCTGTGATTTCTTTAATAGAGTTATTACTTAATCAAAATTCCACTTGTCAGTGTAGACGTTGACTCCTTGGAACCGTCCTTGGCAGCGTGATAACCGCGGACACGGTAGTAAGTGCCGCTGGGAACAATGACATTGATTCCTCTGCTGAGGCTTGTCACGTTGTTAGCCTCAAATCTCCAATATTTATAGGTTCCATAGCTTCCATCCACTTTCCGTTCTAGGTATAAGTACAAATATACCGTATCACAGACATGATGGCACTGAGTCACTCCTGAAATAGCAATCTCGTTGCTGGAAAGCTTCTGCACCTTAACATTGCCATAGTTCAAATTGTTTCCTCTCAGTCGGCTATACTCCGTATCTTCCGCGTAGTCTTCTGTGGTCTCCAAATCAGTCACTTCATCCAAAATGCTGGAGGCCTGTACAGGTACAACAGCCGCAGTTGTGACTGCCAACATTCCTGCTGCCAAACCGATTCCTAAAATCCTTTTCCATCTACGAATAGCTCTCACTCCTTTCCCTCATGTAAACATACCTTACGTTTCTAATACGATAAGCCAATCAGAAAATCACGTTTAATAAACCATATTTTCAATCATTTCCTCCAATTCATCTATCTCCATTTTTCCTGATAAATGATACAACACCTCTTCTCTCTCCCACTGGGCAGTATAACTGGGCAATTCATCTTGATCATCTTGAATTTTCTCAATAGTTACTTTAATTTTATCGCTAACAGAAACAATCGTTTCCTTTTTCATTCCATGACTGCTATTAATATTACTTGCTGTGTTTTCATTTTCCTTATTAATGTAAAACGCAATAACTATATCATGATACATATACTCGATTCTTGCATTATCTGCTGCTGTGTTTACTTCATAAGAATAAAATTCCAAGCCCTGCGGCCGATAATAAAACTCCGGCATATCTATACCCAGTTTATTTTCTATCTCTTGAATTGCCGCCGCTTCCTCCATACTGTCTATTTCATTTTCTTCATCATTATCAATTAATATTCTTGTATCGTCCCCAACAAGATAGCGGACATTTTTTATGAAATACTCTCTGTTCGCTTCACTTGTCATACTTGCCGCAAAAACACAGGCGCAGCAGACCAGGGCGATTCCGGCGACCTTTCCAAAATGGATTTTTCTGATGTTTCTCTTTTTCTTTCCGGCCATGGGAACAATTTTTTCTGCGTCCTCGTGATAAATCCCCTTCTCCCGAAGCCGTTCTACCAGATCCTCGTATGCTCTCTCGTTTTCCCCGGGGGCGGCTTCATACTCCATGGGATCCTCATCACCAAAAAGCTCCCTCTCCATCCGCTCGGCATTCTCGATATACTGCTCCTCCCATTCCTTTGACAGTCTCAGGAAATCTCCGTTTTCACCGGATGTCTGCACGTTCTTCTGTTTTCCGTGATCATTAAATTCTTTTTTCATCATCTTCTCCTAGTACTGTCCTGTCCTCCGAAGCACATCTTTTCTTGACAATTCGTCCCTCTGGGTTCATATTATTGGTAACGAAAGATTTTGCAGGAGGATTCCCTATGAAGCATATAGTTCTTACCGGCGGAGGCACCGCCGGACACGTTACTCCGAACATCGCTCTGGTTCCCGTTCTCCGGGACGCCGGATACAAAATTTCTTATATAGGCTCTTACGACGGCATTGAGCGCAAGCTCATCGAAGAGCTGAATATACCCTATTACGGAATTTCTTCCGGAAAATTAAGACGATATTTCGATTTGAAAAATTTCACCGATCCCTTCCGGGTTCTCAAGGGTTTCAGCGAATCCAGAAAACTCCTGAAGCAGCTAAAACCCGACGTGGTTTTTTCCAAAGGCGGCTTTGTAACCGTTCCCGTGGTAATCGCGGCTAAAAAATGCAAAATTCCGGCAATCATCCATGAGTCGGATATGACTCCCGGACTTGCCAATAAGCTGTGTATCTCCTCTGCAGTAAAAGTCTGCTGTAATTTCCCCGAGACTGTAAACAGTCTGCCGAAAGACAAGGCTGTTCTCACGGGAACTCCTATCCGTCAGGAGCTTCTCAGCGGGGATCCTGAGGAAGGACGCCGTTTCTGCGGCTTCACCCCGGACAAGCCTGTGCTCATGGTCATTGGAGGAAGCCTCGGCGCAGCCTCTGTGAACCAGCATATTCGCAGCATACTGCCCCAGCTCCTGGAAGAATTCCAGGTCATCCATCTCTGCGGAAAGGGAAAGACGGACGAAAGCCTGGCTGGCACAAAAGGTTATGTACAGTACGAATATATCAAAAAAGAGCTGGCCGACCTCTTCGCTCTCTCCGATATTGTAATATCCCGGGCAGGAGCCAACGCCATCTGCGAAATCAGCGCGCTTCATAAACCCAATCTGCTGATTCCGCTGTCCGCCAACGCAAGCCGGGGCGATCAGATTCTCAACGCCCGTTCTTTTGAACGGCAGGGCTACAGTATGGTACTGGAAGAGGAGGAAATTACAGATGAAAGCCTTCTCGCCGCTGTCCGCAGGCTGTATGCCGACCGCCATACCTATGAACAGTCAATGGCGGAAAGCAGACAGATGGATTCTATCCATCATATTCTCTCACTGATCGAGGAATGCGCGCAGTCCTGACCAATGTGATCATCTGGTATCAGAGAGGCTTTTTCTGCATTTTTTCCAGTTCTTTTCTCATCCAGATTTTCGTCCGGAGGTTTCTGTTATTCACATTGTTTCTTGTGATACCGTACTCCTCCGCGACGGAATCCGGAGAAATCCCAAAATACTTGGTTTTGATCAGAATGTCGTAGTTCACAGGCTTCTCACGGCGAAGCTTATCCAGCACAAGCTTTCTGTATCTTCTCTCTTCTTCGCGAATGATAAGTGTTTCCGGATTGGCGCTCTCGTCTGAAACTGCGACGAATCTGTCGTCATTAAGTAGATACTCTTCCCGTTTTCTCCAGGGTTTCTTAAGGTAATCCTTTGTCTTATTGGATGTCGCAGTAAATATCAGAGATTTCATCATTTTCTCATTGGAAAAATTCAGACTGTGTCTGATCTCGTAAAGGTGGGAAAAGACTTCCTGACTGATATCTTCCGCAACCGTAATGTCTTTCACGATCTTACAGGCGACATTTACTGAGAATCCACGGTATTTCAGATAAATATACTTAAAATTCTCATCCATCATCTTTTGTACTGTTCCTGATTATTTTGTCATTTTTGCAAGAATTTCATCCCTGTCCTCATCCGTAAGCTTTCCGGGAGTCCAGGTAAGTCCTACCTGATCCCCCTTATATCTGGGAATCAGATGCATGTGAAAATGAAATACCGTCTGCCCTGCAATTTCTCCGTTGTTCTGTACAATATTGAAACCATCGCAATTCAGGGCGTCTTTCATTTTCTCCGCCATACGCTTCGCGAGGATCATGGCCTTTCCGGCAGTTTCCTCCGGGAGCTCATAGATATCAGCGGCATGAGCCTTTGGAAGAATCAGCGCATGTCCTTTGCTGGCAGGACCCAGGTCCAGAATCACCCGAAAGTCCCCGTCCTCATATAATGTAGCCGAAGGGATTTCACCTTTTGCGATCTTACAAAAAATACAATTATCCACGACAATCTCCTCCTTTAAGTTATTCTTCTTCTATTTTCTCGTATTTCCTAGATTTTTTCAATACGAAATTTATTGATTAGCAAAATTGCGGATGATAAACTGCTTGTGAGGTGACCATTATGCAGGATACAATTCATTCAGAACAACAGAAAAAAGAATTTCAGTTTACTCTTTCAAAATTCGCTCATGAAATCCGCAATCCCCTGTCCCTGATCCAAAGTGAGCTTCAGATGATGGCGTCCTCCCATCCGGAAATCACCTGCTGTAATGAATGGGATGACATCCTGGATAATTTAGAGCATATCAAAGAGCTTTTAAACGATGTGACCCGCTACAACAACGCAGAACACCTTGTCCGTGAGCAGACAGATCTCTCCGCCTGCCTGAAAAGCATTACGGGCTCCTTCAAGCCTTCCCTGGATTATCTGGGAATCGCTCTGGAATCCCAAATCCCCGACACACTGCCTCTCCTTTTTCTGGACCGCACGAAAATACGCCAGGCATTTGTCAACCTTCTCAGAAATGCTCAGGAATCCATCCAGCATTCCCACGGTCTCATCCGCGTTTCCGCAGCCTCTGTTCCGGGCGGCGTCTCCGTCTCTGTCTCCGACAACGGCTGTGGAATGACCCAATCCCAGCAAAGGACCGCCTTTCAGCCTTTTGTAACCTACAAGCCCAATGGAACGGGCCTGGGTCTTGCCGTTACCCGCGAGATCATCGAAGCCCACGGCGGAGAGCTGAAGGTTCAGAGTGTTCCCGGAGAAGGAACTGTTTTTCAGGTGTTCTTACGGGGATGATAGAGAACCACCGCCAGGAGACAGCCGGAAAACAGGCCTCCGAGATGGGCCGCATTATCCACACCGCTGCTGGCGAATCCAAAATATAAAGAAAACGCCGCCATAATTATAATCTGTCTCACAGAAAGATCTTCCAGCCAGCCTTTATTTCGGATCACTACATAAATCATGGCTCCCATAACGGCAAACACAGCTCCCGAAGCCCCGGCGGATACGGAATAATCCTCCTGCTTCAGTTCCAGAGCCAGAGAAATCATATTACCGGCCAGTCCTCCCAGCAGATACACAGCCAGAAGACGAATCCTTCCGACCGTTCGTTCCAGCCGGCTTCCCAACACAAAAAGCACCAGCATGTTATTGATCAGGTGGGAAATATCGAAATGAAGAAACATACTGGTAAATAACCGGTAAACTTCTCCATTTTCCACGATCAGCGGCGTATATGCCGCTCCACATTCCAGCATATGCGTCACATCCTGGGAAAATCCGGTAATATCTGTTGCAAGAAAGGCCAGAACATTCACAATAATCAGCAATATGGTTACAGGTTCCCTGCGAAATTCATCCAAGCATACTCACCTCTGTTTTTCAGGATTGAAAATTTCTATAAATCGCCCTAATTCTAACAGATATCATATGCAATGACAAGTCCGCCGCCCCCTGAAACGAATCGTCAACGACTTTTTAATCAAGTTCACAAAAGATCTACAAATTCCGGCTTAGGGTCAACATGACCCGAATCTCCCGCAGGATTCTGTCCCTGACGATGACGCTTTGATGACATTATTTTAAAAAAATATAGCGGGCCTCGGCAAAATCCACCTCATCCTCATCCTGAAGCTGATACTCCTCGTCATTTTTCAGCAGCCTTCCGTTTACAGTGGTGCCATTTCTGGAATTCAGATCCGCCAGATAATACTCCTCATCTTTTTTCCTGATCCTGGCATGTACTCTGCTTACTGTGGGAACAGGAATCACTGCGTCAGCCGCGTTGGCAAGCTTTCCGATTACAGTAAATTCCTGTTCCAGATATATGGCTGCCAGCTCCCCCGGCTCACGGCTCACGAGACTGGCCGGGCCCGTTCTGAGCCCTGCCGAGAGAGCTACCGTTTCTCCGAAAATCTGCTGTTTTTTCTCTGAAGGAAAATATTGGGGTTCTTTATCCGAAAGTTCAGATGAAGCCGGGACAGCTTCTGCCTCCATCCAGGGAAGAACATTCTCTTCCGCTGCCGGAGCCGTGGGAGATAGCCTGCCTGATCTTTTTCCCTCCGGCTTTGGGTTTGCGCCGGAGTTCTCACAGGCTCCCGTTTCTTTTCCGATTTTCTGTTTCCAGGATGCTGTTTTCTCCTTATGTCTTTTCAGCTTTTCCGATATCCATGCGGCAAACCCGCCAAGCCCCAGGGCTCCTGCTCCGCAGGCCATGATCGCCTCCGCGGGGAGCCATGGAAGATATCCCAGCATACTGCCTCCCAGCAGCCCCGCCATGACCAGGATCCCCGCTCCGCAGCCCGCGAGCCACTGCCACGGGATATCGAATCCTCCGCCTGCACCTTTTTCATATTTTTCACCTTCTTCCGTCCCATGAAGCTTCTGCTCCTCCCCTGCGGGAAGTACGCTTTCCTTCTCCGGCTCTCCCTCCGGTATGATGTCTTTTGCTTTTTCTTCCTGATAAACAGCTTTCTTGATCATTTCCATCTGAAATCCCGGTTCCAGGATCTTCCGGTAAATTCCATATCCCAAAAGAACCGCTTCCTGATCCTCATGCGCCAGTTTGGGGAGCATATATTCTATGAGATCTCTGAGCTGCGCCTGCACCTCTCTTCCGGAACCGGGCAGGCAGCAGAAAAACACCGTCCCGGCCTCTATATCCAGATAAATATAATCAGGATGCAGCAATAGCTGCTCCGGATTCAGCAGATACTCCGCCAGCTCCTCCATCACACGGACAAATCCGCCAAAAATCACCCGCAGATCCTCCGCCCCCAGCTTCCTATCCTCAAAATACGAGGAAACCGGCTGCCTGGATGTGATTTCATAGTAAAAGTAAATTTTCCCATCCAGATTCTGCATCCGGCAGCGAAGCATGGAAGGAACGACATTCCCTGTCAGCATCCGCACCTGGTAAGAAGAGGTATTGATTTCTTCTTCCTCCTCCAAGATCAAATAATTGTGGCTTACATCCCTTTTATATTCTGCCCGCATTTTCCCTCCTGAATCTGTGCCTGTACTTACTCTGCCTATTTTATGCTGCCGGCAATATCCGCCGCCGCGTTTACCTTCCGTATCCATTCCACCGGGCGGATCACCCTGGAGGAACCTTCCGCTTTTAATTTCCACGAAAGCCCTCCAAAATCCCAAAATGTATCCGCGGTATATACAACCTTTACGCGGTCTCCCGCCGTCACATTCACCGCCAGATTTTCGGCTGTGTAGAATCCCGTATTGCCAAGCTCCCTTCCCCGCATATCCGCCGTCTCCGCCATTCTGCCGTCCGCATGGGCGCCCTCTATACTCCCCGCCAGAGCCGCCTCATAGGCCGCCGCCGTCAGCCATGCGCGGTTATGCACAAAGAAACAAAGATATAAGGTTCCTGTCAGCGCCAGCAGGATCAACGACATTACACAGGCGGCCTCGATGGTAAAACTGCCTTTTCTGAAAAAACAGCCTCTTTTCAAATAAATACACCTCCCAGGTATCCCAGAAACAAAAAAGGTATCAGCGGTATCTCCGTTTTTTTATTCTTTTTAAAAACAAGCAGTAGTATTACCGCCCATATTGACGCCAGCAGCATGCCCCCAAAAATCGTCCCCATATACTCTCCCGTTTCCAGCATCATTCCAAGAGACAGGAGCAGCCATCCGTCTCCCATTCCCATATCTCCCCGGGTAAGAAGGCTCATAGCAAGAAACAGAATACCGAGCCCCACAGGAACCAGAAGATCCTCCGCCGGCCTCCCCTCCGCAATACTGTACACAATTCCGGTCAACGCGTAAATTCCCGTAAGGCAAAGGGAAATCTCATGTTTTTTCCAGTCCAGCCACCCGCTTGTTAAAAGAAACACTACTGTACAAATTTGTTTTATTCCCATGGAATTCTCCTTATCCGCAAGAGCTGCACGCTCTCATTCCCCGCGCCTCCGAGCGCTTTACCAGCTTAACGGTACGTTTGAGACCGCTGCAGCTTTCCAGGTTGTGATACCTGTTACCGTTTTCTGTAATATAAACACTGCCCGCAGGCTTTTGACCGCCGCTGCATATTTCACAGGGCATATATTTTTCCCCATAGGCGTTTGTCATAAACGCCACGCGGGTTCCGGAAACCTGATTCAGCGAAAGGTGGAGATAACGGCATCCTGCGCTTCTGTGAAAAACGGTTCCGGATTCCGTCACATACACCATTTCCTCATTCGGTTCCTCCTCCTGGGCAAATCCGCTCTGTCCCGCCCCTGTCCATGCGTGAACCGTCACCGTATTATGCATCCAGATTTTTGGAAGAACGATCACTCCTCCCACGGGAATATAGGAATATACGTCCGGAAGAGTGATCTCCTCCGGCCCTTTCTCCTCCAGCACATAAGCATACATTCCCGCCTCTTTTGTTTTTTCGCAGAGGGCCTGCAGGTGCTCGGTCTGCAGTTTATAAATATCCATAAAGGAAATCAGAGTCACTAGCCCCATAAAAAATACAGGAAGCACCAGGGCCGTTTCTACAGCCAGACTTGCTTTTCTCAGAAAAGAGGCGCAGAAAGACACTTTTTCAGTGAAGGCGCCGGAGCTTCTGCCCATCGGGGGAGACAAAAGCCGGCTGTACAGAGAGCTTTTCCTTTCCTTTCTGTCTATCATTTCATTTTTCCCATCCGTGTTATCTGTTTCTATCTTCCGCTGAAAAAGCATCTTTCTTCACCTCTTTTCCTCTGATTCCGGGTTTATGTATAGCTGTACTGCTTTGTGACAGTAAATGTCCTGCTTCCGTTGGCTTTTACATCCACTGAAGCTTCAACAGCCTCAATACAGCAGTCCAGCCGGAAGTCCTCCCGTCCTGTGCTCTGTCTGACAGAAAGCTCTATCATGTCCATTCCTCTCTGGAGCTTTTCCTTTTTTGTCTGGGTAAGAAGAAGGATCTGCAGATAATCCTCATAGGAAACCCCATCCTCTGAGTTTTTCCTCTGGGAATCCAGACCTTCCAAAAGATTCGGAAGATTTTCCAGAGAAAGCTGCCAGTCCTCTGCGCTTTTTACCAAAGGAACCTTTCCTCCATGGAGAAGCTCCCGCAGATCCAGAATACTTTCCGCAAAGGACCAGCATAAAACCAGGGCTGCTTCGATGATCACCGCGGCAGGAGGAATCAGGAAGCCGGAGGCGATCGCCAGGGCCAGACCCTGTATCTGCGCTCTTTTTCCCGGATCCGACATCAGACAGGCGGCATTCACTCCTTCTCTGACCAGAAGCAGCCGGTTGGCTGCAGATTTCAGATTTTCCCTGTCGCTGTCCCTGCCGCATAAAAGATATTCCAACTGATACTTCAGTCCTGTCCGGGCAGGCTTCATATAGCTTCCAAGCTTATCCGTCAGATACTGCTGGAAAAGCAGGCCTGAAGTATAGGAGGAATCCTTCTGCGGACTTCCGGGCATGTCCAGCCCCTGCTGGAGGGATCGCCGGGACAGAAGCGTATTTTTCGAAATCCGGCTGTCTGAAATCCCTTTATCCGCAGGCACCACCAGATCAAGAAGTCCCATTCTGCGGATTCGTTTCACCGCCGGGATCGGATTGACTGCCGGAGTGGATGTGATACCGCCGGCGGTCTGCTGTCCGGACGATGTTCCGTCTCCAAAATCCTCCTGCCCCGCCTGCTGTTGCTCCGCTTCCCTATTTGCGGCCTCCTCGCTGTTTCTTGCGGCTTCATTCATCTCTGCCTCGTAATTTTCCAGAGTGTTTTTTTCTTCCGCCTGCTTCCCGGCTTCCTCATCCTCTCTGACCTGTGTTTCCTTTTCCCGGAATTTCTCCAAAAGGGTCTGGACGCCTCTGCTTCCGAGGGTATCCTTCATGTAATTGACAGCCTGCCGGTAAAAAATCTCTCCGTCATGGTCTGTGGCAAGGCGGCAGCCCGTAAATCCTCCCTGCACAACAGATAGCTTCTGGCTGTTCTGTTTCAGCACCGGTTTCATATAAGCTTCCAGATTGTCATATACAGAGGCCAGATTCAGCTTTCCATTCCCTCCGGAAGCATTCAGAAAAAACAGGTCGTACTCCTCCAAAAGCGTATTGTCGTACTGGCCGAACAGAGAATACAGTCCAATATCCAGCCCGCTGAGAATCTGCGTTCTGGCAGACGCCGTCCGCACAGATTCAATAGCGGTGCAGACCAAAGACAGAAGCAGGCTTAAAATCAATGCCAAAAATACCGTTATACTGCCCTTTTTCACAAAAGACACCCTCCTTTTTTATATATCAGTCACAGCTTTCGCCCTGCGCTGAATTTAGATAGAATTACTCTGTTTCGTGATCTTGGAAAGAATATTCTTTACAAGACTGGTAAGCTGTTCTTTAAAAATGATCACAAGACCGATCAAAACCACCAGAATCAAAATAATTTCTACAACGCCTACCGCGTCTTCCTCGGCGGCAAAGGCTTTTGCCGTCTCCCACAGTTTTCTCATATCGCTCACCTCCCTGACCTGAAATCTCAGCTATAAAAGGACAAAAATGCGGGAATCATGATAATCGCCATTACAACGGCCAGCATCATAACCATGGGAAGAAGCAGCTTAGTCGCGGCCGCCTCCCCCAGAACTCTGGCCTTCCGCTTTCTTTCGTCCCAGGCTTCTATCGCCTCCTGCTCCAGCATATCCGCCATGTACCTTGTTCCTTTCTGAAGATTCTGGATCAGCAGCGTGGAAAAGGTCTTGTATTTCATCTGTCCGCAGCGTTCTCCGAATCTGCGGTAGGCCTCTGTTTCCGCCACTCCGCTGTCCATTTCGTGACAGGCCGCTTCCATGGCTTCGTATGCGTAACGTCCCGCCTCCGGCGTTCTCCTGCGGTAATCCCCCGCCATTTTCTGAAAAGCTCTCCTGGCGGTCATTCCGGCCTGGATCAAAAGGGCAAATTTCATGACCAGACCGGGGTAATCCATCAAAAGCTGTTCTGCCCGTCTGGATTCCCTTTCCTGCTCTTCCCTTGTTTTTTTCAGAAGGACCACAAAGGCGGCAAAAAGGCTGACGGATGCCAAAAACGCTCCTGTATGATCCCGGGGCCTGCTCCATTCCAGGCTTTGCCCGTTCCACTCTGCCGGAAGATAATAATAATCAGGATCCTGCTTTTCCAGGTTATATTCTTCTATCATCTGAAGAAGCTCTTTTCTTCTTGTTTCTTCAGGCTTCTCCTCTTCCGCCGCTGTCCCGGCCTCCTGCTCCGTCTCTTTCCCCGGAACCTGCACGCTGATCTCTTCTGTTTCCTCACCGGAAACACGGACCTGCAGCTTTTCTTCATACATCCCCCCGGCGTCCTTCTCAAGCATATACCCCTCCGGCAGCGCCGTGCTTCTGCCATCAGCCGCTGTGAAGGCCATCCCCAGAAGATTTCCGCACGCAGCCACCAGCATAAACAGCCGCAGACTGCTTTTATCACCGAGAATCCTGATCTTTATCCATCCGGTCTTGTATATCCACACAAAACCGAACGCCAGCATAAAAATCACAATATGTATCCACATCATAGCTTTCCTCTTCAGAATTACTTTTTTGCTTATACCTCAATGTCTACAATTTTCCGTCCCATCCAGCAGGAAATCCCATAAATCCCCAGACACGCCGTCATGGCGCAGACGCCGAACAGATTCCCATACAGTATCTGCAGAAATCCAGGAGATGTGAGCTGCAGATACAGGATAATCCCCGCCGGCATCATACTCATGATCATCTGTTCCGCTTTCTTCGCCGCCAGCGTGGCCTCAATCTCCTTTTTGACGTCGATCTTGTCCCCAAGCATTCTGGCTGAGGTCTGGATCACTTTGTTCATGTCGCCCCCGGAGCGCTTCGCCGTTGCAAATACCGCCGCAAAATTCTCAATATCCTCAATCCGCGATCTCTCTCCCAGGCTGAGAAACAGCTCCTCCACAGAAACGCTTACCTTCTGCTGGCTTTCGATATACCGGAATTCCCGGACGATATCCGAGTCCTCAGGATAAAGCTGCTCCAGATCCCGCGCGCAGGCGGCCACGGCATTTTCCACAGAATAGCCGGCCTGTACCGCCGCGCTCAACGCGTTCAGCGCGTCCCTGAACTGATAATTCAGGATTTTCTTCCGCTCCTTTATGGATTCTCTTTTTTTCCAGCGCAGATACAGCGCCGCCGCGGGAACAGCACCTGCCATCACCCACCAGCTCTGATAAAACAGATAGTCGGCCGCTCCGCAGAGCATAGTGCTTTGCAGAATGTACTTTACAATTTCTCTTTTGCTGCAGTGATATTCCTCGTAATTCTGTTTCATAATTCCACTCCTGCTCTTTCCAGCTTCTCTTTGCGGCAGAGCCCTGCCGTCTGTACCAGACCTTTCCCCTCCTGCCATTGATAAAGATTCCGGGTAATGATCTCGCTGTTTTCGAATCCGCAGACCTCTGCGATCTCCAGCACTTTTCTGGACTTATCTCTCAGCCTGCCCAGATGGACCAGAATATCCACCCCGGAAGCGATCTGACGCCGTATGGCTTCCAGCGGGAGATCCACGCCCATCAGCGTCATCGTCTCCAGACGGCTGAGCATGTCCCTCGCGGAGTTCGCGTGGGCTGTACTCATGCTTCCCTCGTGTCCTGTATTCAGCGCCTGAAGCATATCTACCGCCTCTTCTCCGCGGACTTCGCCCACGATATATACGGAGTAAAAAATCCTCCTGATACCCTGTGTACCCTATAAAGAAAGTATCGGTTTATAGGGGAATGTGTACCCTGTGTACCCTGTAAGAACATAGATAAATAAAGGGTTTTAGGCACTTTCCTATATTTCTCCCTAACTCCTAAAAAAAGAAGTGTAGACCTACAGCACATAGCCGTAAGCCTACACTCTATAATTGCCTATATGAATTTAACTCTGAATTAGCAGAGGTTCCTTTTCCATATCACTTTGCAAATATTCCAATAAAACCTTTTCTTCATCAGAGGTAAGTTTAAAATCCTTCCCCATTAAGGTTTGAAGAAACATTCCAGTCTTTTCTATCAAGAACTTATCCTTTTCAGATTTTTCTAATTGATATTCTACTCCACTTTCATCTCTCTTTATTATTTCTGTTTGATTATATACATCTGCTAAAATCCTCATTGCAAGAATCAGTCTGTTCCTTTGTTCCTCTGTTATTTCAACAAATTGTTCTTCAGAAGATTCACCAGATACCTCTTTTATTTCTGTACTTTTGCTTTCTTCTAAAAGCCTTAATGCTTTAGGCTGTTCGTTTGTGACAACAGCATGAGCTACATCCTTTGCAAATTTAGCCTTTTCAGAAAGTTTATTGCCAGCAGGAACAATTCTTCTATGCCACAGACTATTAATTCTTCCTAAGAAGATTTCTCTTTTTTCAGGGTTATTTAATAGTTCATCTATTTCAATAGCTATTTTTCTTTTTATGACAGACTTTGTATACTCCTTAATGTCATCAATTAAATCATATTGCTCTTCCTGATAGGCTTCTTTTCCTTGCGATTCCTGCAATTCTTCTAAGGCTTTTATTAGCCCTTCATCAAGAAATTCCATGTCTGGCTGTGTCACTGTTCTACCATTATCTCTTCTTAAACCCTTATCAGAATGTATTTCTCCGCTTTTAAGCTTATCTCTCTGCTCTTTATTCTTGAAAGTGACTTTCATAATTTCTTCTACAGGTACATCTTCTCGTTTATCTTCCATATGTTCATCCTCCTGCAAGTATCATTACTTATTAAGCCAATTATACCAAACTTCCCCTATAGAGAATAGTTCCTAAATCTTTTCAGTCAAGCAAAAAAATTAAAAAAAGGCTGGTCAAAATCTTGATTTCAAGAAAACGATAATTATATAATTATTTCAAGTGATAGTTATAAAAGTGTAGATTTGTTTCTTAGGGAATGAGTCTGCACTTTTTTATTTAATCAAAAACTGCCAGAGGATATCCTCTTTTATTTGTATATACATACAAATAAAACCCTCTAGCAGCCCTAAAAAATGAAAGGAGAAGAACAAATGAAAAATAAAACAAAATTAAAGGTAGCAGGAGCTTCAGCTCTTGGATTAGGCGCTCTTGGATTAGGCGCATTAGCCTTCTTTAGTGATGAAATTTCAATGGAGAAAGATAGCAAAGTAGGTACTGTATCAGTTGATGGAGAAATATCAATGACACATACCCAACTTAAAAGAGACGTTTTAGCACAATATCTATACTTTGCAAATGAGCCAAATTCTTTAGATTTGGATGATGGAATGACAGTGGAAGAACAAAGAGAAGCTATAAAAGAACTCTTTGAAGAAGCACCTGATAATTTAAACCCTGGAGATAATGAACATATCTACACTGGATATGGTGAAGAAGCCTCTCGCCCTGGAACAGATCACGAAATTAATGTTACAGTAGAAAACACAGGTTCAAAATCAATTCTTACTAGAGTTCTTGTAGAAATCGAAGGAACAGCGGCAGATAAAACAGTATTAACAAAAGAAGATTTATCCAGAGTTCATGTATATTTTGACTCACACAATACTATATCTGGAATAAGTTCTATACATGAAAATTATTGGGATTGGTTAGATTATCTTTATGAATGTGAAGCACCTGATGATGAAAATAAAATGATTTACGCAATCGACCCAGAGATGGTAAGATATAGCTATGATGACAGTGATACAGAGCCAACAAGCCAACCTCTTCCAGAAATTATAAAGAGTGGTTTTCTTCTAAGTGGTGCAGAAGATGCAGAAAATAGAGAAGTTGAAAAATATGTTGATGAAACTTGGAATAATGAAGAAGATGATTGGGATATAACTACTAAAGATTGCCCAACAAAAGGAACTTTTAAACTTGATTTAGGATTGTCTGAATACGAAGGAGACGATGAAAACGATAAGCTCGAAGGAGCAAGTTTAACAATCACAGTTAAAATCCAAGGTATGCAATATAGAAATACTAAAGATTCTACTTGGGAAGACTTATTTGAAGAACAGATTATTTTACTAGGTTAATAAAAGAGCTACTGACTACAATTTGTCAGTAGCTTTTTATCTTTGCCAGCCGTATTGATTCAAACTTCTCCTATAGAAAATAGCTCCTAACTTTCTTCCCAGCCCTAAAAAATATCTCTTCCTTAACTCTACTCCTTATTGTAGAATAGAAAAAAATATCTATAGGAGAGATTACTTCATGCCAGAAAGAAATACAGATCCACTCGTAAAAGCAA
Organism: Candidatus Blautia faecipullorum; assembly: GCA_019115125.1. Lineage (GTDB taxonomy): Bacteria > Bacillota > Clostridia > Lachnospirales > Lachnospiraceae > Blautia_A > Blautia_A faecipullorum. Next base: position 3,540 of record DXEG01000037.1, on the reverse strand, counting down.
GAAAGAAATATGCAGAAGATAAGTTTAACACATTAAAAACATGTCTTGATGACATGCTCTTTGCAAATGTACCTATTACAGTAACAGAAGTAATAAAGCTTTCTGGTCTAAGCAAAAGCTATCTCTATCAGAATGAACAAGCCAAAAAGCTATTAAAAGAAAAACAGGAGATTTCAAAGAAAAGACAAAGATATTCAGGGATCAAATACGACTCTATAAGAAATTATCAACCAACACCCAAAGATGCTTTTTTGCAGATTGAGGAATTAAAAAGAAAGCTCCACGATAGTTATATGGTACAGTGTCAAATTCTTGGTGCAGAAAATGAACGCTTAAAAATAGAGATAGAAGATATAAAGAAAAGGATAGAACAGGCAAAAGAAGAACTTGCCGCCAAAGAGAAAGGCTCTAATGAATAAATGAGGTATAGTTAAGGGTTTTTTTCAAAAAAGATAAAAAAGTTTAGCCAAAACCTTGATTTTAAGAGATAAAAAATTATACAATTATTTCAAGTGATAGGTTATAAAAGTGTAGATTTGTTTCTAAGGAAATGAGTCTGCACTTTTTTGTTTATTAAAAAACTGCCAGAGGATATCCTCTTTTATTTGTATATACATACAAATAAAGCCCTCTTGCAGCCGAAAATTTTTGAAAGGAGAGAAATCAAGATGAAAATAAAGAAAAGAATAAATAAGTGCTTATCAGGTCTACTTGCAGGACTTATGCTTGTAACTTCTGTTCCTGTCTATGGATTAGATGTATCTGGAAATGATATTTCTACAGAAACATCAACAGAAGTAGCAGAAACCAGTGAAGAAATATCATCTTCTGAAACAGAGACATCAGAAATAGTCGATAATATGTTAAATATAAGTCCACTAGATTTAGGTGATGAAGAAGAGTCATCTACGGATAATTGGGAACTTGGTGTAGTCTTCTACGATTCTACTGTAGATAATGGTAAAACTCCTCTTACATCTATAGATTGGGATGCTTCAGATGGTGGATATGGTACTGGTGATTCAAGAGTTATTACAGTACAAATTAATTATAAAAACACAAATGCTGTAACAACCTACCAGCCAGGAACACTTGAACTATCAATCCCTAATTTATCTTATAAAACAGACGAAAGTAATTCTGAAAGCGCATATTGGACTACCAGTATACAAGTGGCAGCCAATGATTCAACACACACAAATTATCCTTGGAATTTTACTACTGGAAATACACCAACAACTGACCAAGAAACTTACACATTTACGAACGCTAATATAATTGAAGAAAAGGCTAATTTTGAAGGTAGTATTCAAATAGAGTATACAATAACACCAAAAAAAGAATATGAAAATACACATGCGAACAACAATCTTAATTATTCCTATTGGTCTTATATCGAAAAATATGAAGACGAATGTACCCATACTCATTCAATTTCTTTAAAAGCAACACTTAAAGATATTATGGTGAGCGATACTATTCAATTTGATTATTCCAGAACATATACACACCCTTGGAATTATAAACAATATACTTTAACTAAAAAAGCTTCTAAAATATCAAGCTATGATAATTTAGGTGAAAATCCAGACAATTATATCTGGGTAAAGTATGAATTTTCCTACCAATGTTATGATGATTCAGTTTATCCAAATATAGAAGCAAAAAATATTTATATAGTAGATGAAACAATTCCTGATGATTGTATCGTATACGACACACAGGGGAATGAAATATTGAAAACTGATAATTATTATAAAATACCAACTAGCTCAAATGGTGCATGGTGGGTGGGTCCTAATATTTTAGGCAGAAATATGAAAGGAACTGCTTATGTCGGTTTTCCAAAATCAATCTATAATAACCAACAAAATAATATGACTATAAGTAATGTCGCATATTTATATGGACAATATTGTAATAAAACTGAAGAAGAGATGTTATCTTCTGACACAGAAACTATAAATCTCGCTGATTTTATTTTTGAATATTCTGGCTCCCTTTATGGTATAAATAAAACAGGGAATTATCCAAGTATGAGATATCAAGATATAATTTCAGATTCTGGTAATTATAATATTGCTTCATACACGATAGCTCCTTCTGCTAGATGGACAGGTTCTCTTATGACTTTGAAAATAGGAGATGATGTATTATATGCAACAGATCAAAATTCCAATTACACTAAATTAACAGACAATGACTATTATATTCAACTAATAAGAATTATGAATGATACTGATTGGTGGAAAAATGCAAATGGAGAAAACATTGCAAAAGGAAAATACGACTGTGAACTATGGATTAGAAGAGCAGGAAATCAAGATTATGAACTGATAAGCTCTTTCAAAAATGGTGAGTATGTAAATGATAAATATGGTCATACTAATGGAACTACAAATCTATATGAATTTACTGCTGAAGATAAAGTCGTTGGCTATTACATAATTGTAAAAGATATGAAAGAAAGTTTAATTTCTAGTAAAATTACATCTGTAGAAATAAGATTTAATAAAAAAGCAATACCACAGAAAGGTACATTAGTTAATTTTTCATATTTACAGGTATATTTAAAAGATACCGATGGAAACTTAGTTCTGCAAAATGAACCAACAGAAGACTCCTATGCTTCTTTTGTATCAAAAGAATTAGCTGCATACGATAAGCAAACATATGGCAATTATTTGCAAAGATCTTCCGCAAAAGTTGATTGGTCATATTATGATGCAAAATTATCGCCAACTCTCATAGGACTAAAATCTGCTAGTAAAATAACACAAGATATGGATGAAGAAAGATTCTCTGGAAGCTTTAATATAGGGTTCAAGTTTGCTGGAGATGATTATTATGAAATATATGAAGATCAATATGATGAAACACACGCAATAAAAAATATTTATTTATATGATATTCTTCCATCAGGAATGGAGTTAAGTTCATCTCAAACTGATATATTAAATTCAATAACGATTAATAAGAAGAACGAATTTAGATATCTTAATAAAACGATAGTATCCGATGAAGAATTTAACAATATCATAACGAATAATTCCAAAGTAATCGTCACTCCAAATTATTTAAATTCTGGGCGTACAAAAATAGAGATACAAATAGATTTAACTGACTGTCCATTATTCATCTGCGATTCAGCATCAGAAAAGCGTACAGAAATTCTGTTTACTTACAATTATGCGATATCTTATGATAGCTATTTAGAATTTGGAAAAACTCATAAGAATTATTTATATATATATGGTTTAAAAGGTGATAACTCTGAAGCAAGTTATTTTCAATCAACCAAGATTAAAGATGATGGATCGATTGATAATGTTGCCTATGATATTAACCAAAATGGAAGAACAGATGAACAATTAGCCTATGTAAATGCTGAAATCGTTATTTCATCTGTAATATCAACTCACCAAGATTTGCAAACCCAAGTACAATCAACATTAAGTAATTATTCTATTGGTACTGTTCCTGCTGAATATAATGGTGATTATACATATAAACTAAGAGTTCGTACAGGTCAAAATGATG
>DXEG01000036.1 GCA_019115125.1 Candidatus Blautia faecipullorum | reverse complement strand
TACTAACTGATGATCGTAAGCCTTTAATGTGATTCTCATTACCTGATTTGCCATAAAAAAAGTCTCCTCCTATTCGTACTCAATTATGCAGTACGACAAGCGGCGACTGTACACATCTCCGTGTGTGTCCTTAGACATCCTTTCACACGCCCATCCCAAGATGGTCTTTGAACTTGTACAGTGACTTGTCGTCAGTTTCCCAACTTGACATTCGCTCCACGGAAAACCTGCCTTTTCGGCAGCAACCTCGCGTTTCATAGCTATCATGTCACAGCAGATATTAGTATACACAATGATTCTTTTATATGCAAGTGTTTTTTTTTATTTTTTGTATTTTTTCCCATACATAGCAAAGAGCGCAGCTCACTTTGCATACCAGACGCGGACTGCTGCATGCAGTCATAAATCCACATGCAACCGGCCGCATATTACAGCTTAGAACAATCCGGAACACTTTCCTATAATAAAAACACAGAGGAAATCTGCTTCCGCCTGTTTCCTCTGTGTCCTTTTCTCTTTAGTCCTCTTCGATTTCCTCTTCCTCTGCGCTGATAATATCAGAATAGTCGAAAAGTGTTACCTTTGTGATGGAGTCTCTCACGATATCCGGCGTATCGCCCGACCTTTTTGCTTTTTCCGCAAGCTGCGCGGCGGTATAGGAAGGAATCGCCAGCTTTTTGATCTCAGCATGAGTTTCCTCCTGCCAGAGCTCTTCCTCCCGGCGCATTCTGTGCCGCTCTTCCTGAAGCTCCCGGAAGCTCGGAAGCTGCTCCGTCAGGTTATCCGGAACGTCCATGGTAACGGCTTCTTCCGCAGTTGCCGCCGCGATTTCTTTCTTCAGCAGCTCATGGGCTTCACTGGTCGCCGCCTGTACATTCTCCGGTCTCCGTTCAGGTTTCTGTTCTGTTCTTACTGTTTCGTCTCTGCCGTCGTCCAGATCGTCTTCATAGATCTCGTCCACAAAGCCTCCTGTACGGATCTTCTTCCTTCTCTCTTTTTCTTCTTTTTTTGCCTGCTTCCTGCGGGCCTTTTCACCATACAGAAGCTCTCTGTCCTCTTCCTGCATCCGCTTCTCTCTGGCTTTTTCTTCCATCTTTAATTCTTTTTTTGTCTTTACATGTCTGCGGTCTCCGCGAAGATCCTCGTACTCGTCCAGAACTTCTTTATCCTTCCTGCAGAGCTCCGCTATCACATAGAGAATGATCAGGAACAGGATCACCAGGCCAATGACGATCAGTCCCTCAATGCTCTCGGTAGCCACCAGAAGATATCCGACCAGGCCGATTGTAACCACAACCTTCGGAACCCAGTTTTTCACTGACACGTTGATCGATTCTGCTGCGGAACCATACGGATCGACCACCGTACCGGTTCCGGTCTGCGTATCAACGCTTACCAGATTGTAACGATATTTGCCGCCCTCGTCGTCTACAAGAATAGGCGTCCCGGAGCCGACCTCCTCTGTCCTTACGGGAATCGCGTAGGTAACGGAGCCCAGAGGCAGGTTCGTCGCTTTTTCCGAGCTGTCCACAATTTCCGTAGTTATTCCGAAAAACGGCGGAAGCGCCAGCGCCAGCACCAGTATAATCGTACATACAATCACAAAATGTACAATAAACTTCAAAAATTTTGACATTTCAATATCCCTCACTTCTGTTTTTGTGGTGGTTGTATTCCATTCAGTGTTCTCATTATACCTTGTTTTTTTCCTTCGGTCAACTTATAATCTCCTCCAGCATACAAGAAAGGACATTTTATTGCCATTTCTTTTTTGATTTTCAGCCTTTACTCCTTCATCCAAGAACCCGCATTATTTATAGAAAGAATTTTTTTGCAAACAAAGTACGCAAGCCCCTGCACGCCAAAAGACGGCTGCCGCAGACAGTTATAATCAGAACGATTCCTGTAACCGCACAAAAGCATTGCCCCGGAATTGGTCTTCTTCCGGGGCAATGCTTTATTCAGCCATTATATTCTTTATTGATTACTTAAATATTTCTCTATACTGGACATTGCCGCCTCTTCATCCTCTCCGTTTGCGGAAAGAGTGATCTCCTCGCCAGAATCCAATCCAAGAGTCATCATACCCATAATACTCTTCGCATTCACCTTTTTCTTTCCAATTTCAACATAAATCTCACTGTTAAACTGGCTTGCCACCTGTACAAGCTGTGCCACCGGACGCGCTTCCAGTCCTGTAGACAACTGAATGGTGATTGGTTTTTTGATCATAATAACTCCTCCTTGTTTTCCCGCAGCTCATCCGCGATGGCGCTGAGCTTTCTCAGCCGGTGATTCACACCCGACTTTCCCACCTGCGGGTTTAACATCATTCCTAATTCTTTGAGTGTAGCTTCCGGATACTGCAGCCTTAGCTCAGCGATTTCTGCAAGACCTTCATTCAGGTTATGGAACCCTGTTTTTTCTTCAATTAGTTTAATGTCTTCTATCTGCTTCACCGCCGCACTAACCGTCTTATGAATGTTTGCCATTTCGCAGTTTACTTTTCTGTTGACAGAGTTGCGCATCTCTTTGAGTATCCGGATGTTCTCCAGATTCATCAAACCCACATTCGCCTCCATTACAGCCAGCATATCCACTATCTGCGCCCCTTCTTTCACATAGACCACATATGACTTCTTGCGCAGCACCACCTTGGCATCAATCTGAAAGCTGCGGATCAACTCCTTTAACTGCTCCGCCTTTTTCTCATCCGGACATACGATCTCGAAGTGATATCCTTTTTCCGGATCGCTGATAGAACCGGATGCCAGAAACGAGCCCCTGATAAACGCTCTCTTGCAGCAGCTCTGCTGGGTGATAAAACTGTTTTCCAATGCCAGCGCACCGCCGCTGCCACCCTCCGGCGAAAGCTTTGTTCCCAAAAGTACCGTCTGAATCTGAGCAGGTTCTTTTATTTCCACAAAATAAACATGCCCCTTCTTCATCTGCCGGCTCTCGCGAACGGCAATTTCTGTCTCTATATTAAATGTTTTTTGGACTAATGTAAAGTATTTTCTTATGACTGCCGCATTTTCTGTCTGCATCCTCAGCGTCCTGTCGGCGGTCATTTTCCCGCACAGGCTCAAAAGCGCCGCGATCTCAGCGATCCGGCAATGCCTTGCCATACTGATCTGCCTGGAAAGTTCTTCTTTCACCATCCCTGAAAAAGACAATTTCCATTTTCTCCTGTTCTCTGTTTTATCCGGATAAATTCCGTTTTTCTTCCGGCCCTACTTCTTCAGCAGGGCGTCTTTGCCGATATCGCGATGCTCCAGCCGGATCCCGTATTCCTGGGTTTCCAGAAGGCGATCGTACAGCACTCTGGCCAGGGTCACGGAGCGGTGCTTGCCCCCGGTGCATCCTATGGCGATCACCAGGCTGGTCTTCCCCTCCTTCACATAATTGGGGATCAGAAACTTCACCATATCCTCCAGCTTTGACGCAAACTCCTTCGCCGCCTCATTTTCCATCACATACCTGTATACGTCGCCGTCCATACCCGTATGGGGGCGAAGCTCGTCCACATAATAGGGATTCGGCAAAAAACGCACGTCAAATACAAGATCCGCATCCTCCGGAATCCCATATTTAAATCCAAAGGACAGTACGGAAATCACCATATTGCGGAATTTTCCATTATCTACAAAAATACGGTCCAGCTCCTTGCGGAGCTCTCTCGTGAGGAGATGGGTGGTGTCGATAATATAGTCCGCCCGCTCCTTGAGGAATCCCATCATCTTCCTCTCCTGACGGATGCCGTCGTCCAGTCTTCCCGTCATGGCCAGCGGATGACTTCTCCTGGATTCCTTGTACCTTTTTACGAGGACACGGTCGTCCGCATCCAGAAAAAGGATCTCATATTTCTGGCCTGCGCGGGTCATTCTGTCCAGTTCCATCTCCAGCTCATCCAGAGCGCTCCCGCTTCTGGCATCAATGCCTATAGCCGCGTTCTGCACCTCTTCCCCCTGGGTTCCCGCCATCAGGGAAACAAATTTTCCTACCAGAGGAATCGGCAGATTGTCCACGCAAAAATAACGGGTATCCTCAAGCATCTTCAAAGCAGTGGTTTTTCCTGCGCCCGACATTCCGGTAACGATTACAAGCCGCATCTCTTATCTCCTGTTAAAATTCCCCTAAAAATCTTACTTCCGGCTCCAGCGTGACTCCAAATTTTTCTTTTACTGTACAAGTCACATGATCCATAAGCTGTTTCACATCCTCCGCGGTGGCTCCTCCCGTGTTGATCACAAATCCACAGTGTTTTTCCGATACCTGGGCTCCTCCCACACGGTATCCTTTCAGTCCGCTGTCCATGATCAGCTTTCCGGCGAAGTATCCCTCCGGACGTTTGAAGGTGCTTCCGGCGCTTGGATATTCCAGAGGCTGCTTCTCGGAACGCTTCTCCGCCAGCTCCCTTGTTTTTGCCATGATCTCTTCTTCCCGTCCCTTTTCCAGAGAGATCACAGCTTCCAGAACAATATATCCCGCCTTTTTGATGATGCTTGTACGGTATCCCATCTCAAGCTCTTCCACAGGAAGCGTCCGGATCTCTCCTTCCCTTGTCATGATCGTGACCTGCTTCAGGACATCCTTTATCTCGCCTCCGTACGCGCCGGCATTCATCATTACCGCTCCTCCCAGAGTCCCCGGGATCCCTCCGGCGAACTCAAAGCCTGTCAGAGACGCCTTCCTCGCCGCCGCCGCTATGGATGAAAGCAGCGCTCCCGCGCATGCGCGGATTTCATTGCCTTCCAGACAAACCGCGCCCATATTGCGGTCCATCTGGATGATCACGCCGCGGTATCCGCGGTCGCTTACAAGGAGATTACTCCCATTTCCCAGAATAAAAAAGGGAAGGTTCTCCTTTTTGCAGAGAAGCAGGGCTTCTCTGAGCTGTTCATAGGATTCCGGCATCAGAAACACCTCCGCCGGACCGCCGATACGAAAAGTGGTATGGCGGTTCATCGGCTCCTCCAAAAGCACCCTCTCTTTACCAAGCAACTCACTGAATTTTTTTTTGATTTCTTCTCTCACAGATTATGATCCTCTATCTTTCCAGTTATTTATATGGAAAACTCCCAGCCTGCATGCATCCTGTTTCTGGAAGTATTATTTTTTTATTTTTTCTGTCAGAAGGTCTCTCACCACCTCGCCGGCGATCAGCATCCCCGCCACACTGGGCACAAAAGCCACGCTTCCGGCAGCAGGATTTTCATCAGCTTCCGTTCTCCCTCTGATTCCCAGAAGTCTGCGCGGACGTTCCTTCGAGTACAGAACCTTCACCTTCCGTATTCCTTTTTTGCGGAGCTCCGCGCGCATCGCCTTGGCCGCGGGACATACGCTGGTCTTTGATATATCGGTGATCTCAAATCTTGACGGATTCAGTCTTCCGCAGGTAGACAGGCAGGAAATGATCGGCGTATGGTTCGCCGCCGCCTGCTCGATCAGGAGTATCTTGGAAGGCATCGTATCAATGGTGTCCACAATATAATCGTACGCTCTGAGATCAAACATTCCGGCGGTGTCCTCATTATAAAAGGTCTCGTATGTATGCACTAAAATATCCTCGTCGATATCCCGGATCCTCTCTTTGGCGATCTGTACCTTTTTTCGGCCGATAGTAGACTGCAGGGCAAAAAGCTGCCGGTTGATATTCGAGGAAGACACTACGTCATGATCGATCAGCGTCAGGCTGCCGACTCCGCAGCGGGCCAGCGCCTCCACAACATAGGATCCGGCTCCGCCCAGTCCGAACACCGCGATTTTTGCCCGGCTCAGACGATCCACCCCTGCCTGGCCCAATAATAACTCCATTCGGGAATATGCGTCATACATACGCAAACCTCCTGCACCATAGTTTACTGTTTCAAGCTTTATGTTTTATTATACTATCCGGCAAAAGAAAAGTACAGGTTTTCATTTTTTTTTTAGATTTCATGTATTTTTTCCTGTTTTTTCTGCATAATACCCTCTATAAATTTCCATGAAAGGAGGGCTTTCCATGTGGCAGCAGATATTCCTCGGCTTCCTGGGCCTGTGCTCCGGCACCATTATTGCCAGCGGAGTGGCGGGGCTTTTGATCGCCCTCTCCATCATCCCCCGCTACGCGGGAATCACTCATACCGGAGAACATGTTTTACTATATGAAGATATGGCGCTGATGGGCATTGTGGCCGGAAATTTGTCTTATCTCTTTTCGTTTCCCATTCCGCTGGGGGCTCCCTTCCTGATCATATTCGGTATCTGCTCCGGTATTTTTCTCGGAAGCTGGGTTCTTGCCCTGGCGGAAATAGCGGATATGTTCCCCGTCTTTGCCCGGCGGATCCGGCTGACAAAAGGCCTTCCGGCCATAATTATCTGTATTGCCGCCGGCAAAACTATCGGAACTCTTTTTTATTACTATTTCGGCTGGCAGTGAAGTTCATTATATACACAAAAAAGAACAGATGTCAATGCGGCATTCGTTCAGCTCCCGGCCTGAAAGGAAAGGAGTTGCAGTTCACAGGTATCTGTAAACTGCGACAGAAAGGAAACAACTATGCCTTCAAAGGAACAGTTACAAAAACAGAAACAATATGAAAAATATGTAAAGGAAATCACCCCCACGCACAATCTCGCCTTAAATATGGCGAAGGCTTTTCTTACAGGCGGACTGATCTGCGTACTGGGCCAGTGGATTTTGAATACCGCCGCCGGCTTCGGCGCGGATAAGGAAACCGCGGGCAGCTGGTGTTCACTGATTCTGATCTTTCTCAGCGTACTCCTGACCGGCCTGAATCTCTACCCCAAAATCGGAAAATTCGGCGGAGCGGGAGGCCTGGTCCCGATCACCGGATTCGCGAATTCCGTAGCGGCCTCCGCTATTGAATTTCAGTCTGAAGGACAGGTATTCGGGATCGGATGCAAGATCTTTACCATCGCAGGGCCTGTGATCCTTTATGGAATCCTAAGCTCCTGGGTTCTGGGAATCATATACTATATTTTAAAGCTTCTGGGGGTGGCGTCATGAAATACGGAAATATTCTCGGCTCGTCCAGCATTGCTTTTGACCAGCCTGTTTATATTGAAAGCTCTGCGTCCATTGTTGGAAAAAAAGAAGGCGAAGGACCTCTGAAAGACAAATTCGACATGATCTGCCAGGATCCCATGTTTGGAACGGATACCTGGGAAGCGGCCGAAAGCTCCATGCAGAAGGAAGCGGCTTCCCTGGCTATCGGCAAGGCCGGACTGACGCCCCGGGACATCCGCATGGTGTTTGCCGGAGACCTGCTTGCCCAGACCGTTGCCTCCTCTTTCGGCATTGCCGAAATGGGAATCCCCTTTTACGGGCTGTACGGCGCCTGCTCCACCATGGGCGAATCACTTTCCCTGGGCGCCATGGCCGTGGCCGCAGGATACGGAGAGCATATATTATGCGCCACCTCCAGCCATTTTGCCTCAGCCGAAAAGGAATTCCGGTATCCTCTGGGTTACGGAAACCAGCGTCCTCTGTCAGCCACCTGGACCGTTACCGGAAGCGGCGCCTGTATTCTCGGCGCCCTGCCTCCCAGGGACGAGGACACTCCCAATGCGTCTCCCCTCCGGAAAGGCGGCGGCTGTGCCGTGATCACCGGCGTCACAACGGGAAGAGTCGTTGATTTTGGCTTTCGCGATTCTCTGAATATGGGAGGGTGCATGGCTCCCGCCGCCTGTGATACCATCTGGCAGAATCTCTCCGACTTTCACAGAACCCCCTCGGACTATGACGCCATTGTCACCGGAGATCTTGGACTTGTAGGTCAAAAAATCCTGCTGGATCTCCTTAAAGAAAAAAGCGTGGATATCAGCGCCGTACATCAGGACTGCGGACTGATCATTTTTGACAACGAGACGCAGGACACACATTCCGGAGGCAGCGGATGCGGCTGTTCCGCCGCCGTTCTCGCCTCTCATCTTCTTCCCGGAGTCGTCTCCGGAAAGTGGAACCGGATTCTTTTTGTCCCTACAGGAGCCATGCTTTCCAAAACCAGCTACAATGAGGGCGCTTCTGTTCCGGGCGTCGCCCACGCGGTAGTCATTGAGCATAAAGAGCTCTGACGCTGCCGGACGCATCTACAGAAATATATAAAACGGAGGACATCACAATGGATTACTTTAACGCGTTCTGGGTTGGCGGAGCCATCTGCGCCCTGGTTCAGATCCTTCTTGACAAAACAAAGCTTCTCCCCGGGCGGGTAATGGTGCTCCTTGTCTGCTCAGGCGCCGTACTGAGCGCTGCCGGGATCTACCAGCCGCTTATCGACTATGCCGGGGCAGGAGCGTCCGTGCCCCTTCTCGGCTTTGGAAACATCCTGTGGACAGGTATGAAAAAAGCAATTTCCGAGGACGGCCTTCTGGGGCTGTTCACCGGAGGCTTCACCGCCTGCGCTGCAGGCGTTTCCGCGGCTCTCATTTTTTCATATCTGGCAAGCCTTATTTTCCGCCCGAAGATGAAGGAATAATGACCTTGCTTCTGAATCTTATCAACTATCCTTATGGAGGCCGGTACAATGAACGATACTCTTTATATTCAGCTGGACGCCAATGTAGAGGTGCATCATCCTCATGTATACCTGCAGGATATCGCAAAAATGTCCTGTACCAATCCCAAGCTTCTGAACCGCCTGCGGGTGCTTCCTGTCATCCATCTGGATCCTCAGAAGCCGGGACGATATGTGATGTCCGTCATGGATCTGATAGAGCTGATCAGGCAGAAGTCCCCTGATCTTACCATAACGCCCATAGGGGAAACCACCTTTATCATCACCTACGAAAAGGCGGCCCCCCAGCATCTTCTTTTTCGATATGTGAAAATCGCGGCCGTCTGTCTCGCGTCTTTTTTCGGAGCCGCATTTTCCATCATGACCTTTAACACGGACGCAGACGTAGGAACTCTTTTTTCCCAGATCTACACCCAGGTCACCGGAAAGTCCTCCAGCGGCTTCACGATTCTGGAAATTTCTTATTCCGTTGGTCTGGGCTTGGGCGTTCTGTTCTTCTTCAACCATTTCGGCCACATGAAGATCACCTCTGACCCGACCCCCATGCAGGTACAGATGCGCAAATACGAAGACGACGTAAATCTGACTATTGTGGAGGAGATCAGCAGAAAAAACGCCAATCAGGAGAACACCCGTCACTTTCCTTCCTGAAGGGCTCTCAGCCGCTTCAGGATACGCTTCTCCATTCTGGATACCTGAACCTGGGAGACACCCATACGCCTGGCTATCTCCGTCTGTGTCATGTCCTGAAAATATCTCATATAGATCAGCCTTCGTTCCTGAGGCTTAAGCTTTCCCAGGATCTCTTCCAGAAATATACGGTTCAGAAGACGTTCCTGCCGGTCTTCTTTTTCCGGAAGCTTATCGATCAGAGAAATTTCCGTACCTTCTCCCTGATATACCGTCCGGTAAAGGGATTCCACTTCCGCGCCTGACTCCATGATCACCGTCAGCTCCTCCGGAGATATATCCATAGCCTCAGACAGCTCGCCGACTGTAGGCTCCCGTCCCAAACTACGCTCCAGCTTCTCCCTTTCCTGATAGATCTTATAATGACTTTCTTTTAAGGAACGGCTCACCTTCAGTATCCCGTCGTCCCGGAGAAACCTTTTGATCTCTCCCGCGATCATCGGCACCGCATAGGTGGAAAATTTCACCTGATATTCCGTATCGAATTTGTCTACCGCTTTTAAAAGACCGATGCTCCCGATCTGGAACAGATCCTCCATTTCCACGCCCCGGCCAAGAAAACGCCTCGCCACGCTGTAGACAAGTCCTGTATTTTCTTCAAACAATGTATCTCTTGCCTCTTTATCCCCCTGGTGCGCGCGCCCGATCAGGGCAAGAGTATGCTCCATCAGGCCTCCTTTACCTCTGGATGGTTTTCTTCATATGGACGGAGGTGCCTTCCCCCAACACGGACTCGACCGTTACCTCATCCATAAAAGCCTCCATAAAAGTGAATCCCATACCTGACCGGTCTTTTTCCGGTTTTGTGGTATAAAGAGGTTCCATGGCCTTTTTCACATCCGCAATCCCGGCGCCCTGATCCGAGATGTCTACGAACAGCTCCCTGCCTTTCAGCCGCAGATCCATTCGTATCTTATGTACCTTTCCTTCATATCCGTGGATGATACAATTTGTCACCGCCTCTGAAACGGCAGTTTTCACATCCGCCACCTCCTCCAGCGTAGGGTTGAGCTGCGTAAAAAAAGACGCCGCCGCAACTCTTGCCAGCCCCTCGTTTACAGGGCGGCTGTCAAAAATCAATGTCATTTCATTGGTATTTTCCATTATAGCTTCCCCTCTTCCTCAACTTTTTGAATTTCGATATACCGGTGGACCCCCGACAGATGCAGAAGCCGGTCGATGTGCCTGCTGACCCTTACCGCGCGCAGGCAGCCCTGACGCATTCCCAGCGCGCGGTAGCTTCCCATCAGAAGGCCTATTCCGGAGCTGTCCATAAAGCACGTCCTCCCGAAATCAAAAACCATCACCCGGATATAAACATTCTCCATGATCCTGTCCGCCTCTTTCCGCACCATGTCCGACACAGGATGATCCACCTCCGCGGGAAGCAAAACGGTCAGACATGTTCCGTTCAGCTCAAACATCTCATTCATTCTGAATTTTCCCCCTTATTTTCCTTTTTATACCTTTTAATTCCGTTTTTCACCGGAAGCGCCAAAAGGGGATGTGCGTTTCGGCACATCCCCTGCTCTGAGGCTTCTCTTTTGTTCAGAATTATTTATGTTTCAGTCTTTGGCCCTGTATCCTATTCATAGTAGCCGTCGTCATAATATCCGTCATCGTAATCACCGTCGTCATAATAGCTGTCGTCGCTGTAATATACATCTTCGTAGCCGCTCTCGTCCTCATAGGAAACATCTTCACCGCCCTCATCCGAAGAGGTATCTGCCTGAGGCTCCTCTGTATCTCCGATTCCGGAAACGCCTGTGGCGTCCCGTACAGCCGTATAAATAGCTTTGAGAGAATCCGGCAGCACATCCACCTGGACCTTCTGCACCGACAGGGCGGCCTCGTCGAGATTGTCCTGCTGCATATAGGAATAAGCGGTCAGCAGCGCTTCGTAGCTCTGGCTTTTGGCCTGCTCCTGCGTAAGCTGCTCCGTCACCGCCTCCGCGGTATCTCCCGACTCCTGAGCCTGACCCTGGGCTCTTGTAAGCTCCGCTCCCTGGGTGGCCAAAGACTCGCTGTACTGTATGATCTGCTGGTTTGCCTCCTGATAGATTCCCTGCCGGATAGCCGGTACCGCCAGCAGCCAGAACGCCACGGCTCCGGCGGCTATTCCCGACATCAGGAGCAGAAATACCGGGATTTTTGAATGTTCTCTGTAAACCGGAGCCTGCGCCATGTACTCGCTGTCCACCACGTCATACTCCTGTTTTTTATTGCTTCCTCCCTGAAACAGTCCCTTTTTCCGGCGCTCCAGCCGGGTTGGAACACCCGTCTGTTCATCAACCTCGCGCAGAAATCTCAGTGTGGTCGTATTTGTTTTGTCAATTTTGGCGGCCTTTCTCAGAGTTCTTCTCGCACGGTTCCACTCTCCGCCCTTCATCTGGATCAGCGCCAGCAGGTGATATCCCTTGATCAGCTTGGGATTCTGGGACAAAATCTTTCGAAGCTGGATAGCCGCCATGTCTTCATGCCCCTCTCTGCACAGCAGAAGCGCATGGTTGTATTTCCGAATGGTTTCGTTGATAGCTCTCAGTTTATTGGAATTCGCCTGAAGGATATTAATATATTCTGTGGCAAGATTCCTGGAAGGCTGCAGATTTTTACTGATCACCCATTCGCTCAGAGCCGCCACTACCTCTCCTGTCTCAAAGTATACCAGGCCGAGAAGATTTCTCGCCCTGATGTTTTTTTTATCATAGATCAGGCTCTGCTTCAGACATGCGATAGCGCCCGAAAGATCTCTGATGCTGGCCTTCTCGAGCCCCTGATTATAAAAGCTCTTGGAAAGGTAGTCCACCTTTTTCTGAATCAGCACATTATACCCGCAGCTTGGACAGTAATCCAGATCCATATCTGTGAGAAACGCGCCGCAGTTCACACAATTCATTACTTTCTCCTTACTTATCTACGTCTGCTGTTCTTTGCTTCCCGCAGTACCTCCTGCAGCACATCCAGAATATCAGTCAGCTCTTTTTCATATATCGCGCCTTCTGTATCGGCCACATCCATACACGGTTCAAACTTCTTCAGTTCTTCTTCGTAATCAATCATGGTGTTTCCTCCTTATTGCCGTTCTTTTTGGCATTCAGGTACACCCTTGGGTGTTTCCTCCTTATTGCCGTTCTTCTTTATCTCTGCGGAGTATTTCCTTAATCTCTCCTACAAGATACAGAGATCCCACACAGAACAGAAGTCCGTCCTCTCCTTTTTGGGAAACAGCTTCCCGGAACGCTTCCTCCACGCTGTCGCAGGCCCTGACGGACGCGCAGCCTTCTCTGCGGAAAATCTCCGCCAGATCCCCGGAGGGCACTTTGCGGTAGCCTCCCACCTGCGTCACTATGATATGGCGGAAGCTTATTCTTCCGAGGATCGTCCGTATCATATCTGTATAATCCTTGTCGTCAACCGCGGAAAACAGCAGTGTCAGAGGGAATTCCTTCTGAAAATGCTCCGCCGTCTCCACGAATTTTTCCACGCCGTCCTCGTTGTGGGCGCCGTCTACGATCACCCCCGGGAGAACCGTCTCCATCCGTCCCTGCCAGCAGGTTTCCCGCAGCCCCTTCTCCACAGCCTCAGAAGGAAGAGGGAGCTCCCCGTTAAGGATTTCCGCAGTCTTCAGAGCCAGCGCGGCATTCATCACCTGATAGCGGGCAATAAACGGTATGGAAAATACTGTAGTACCATAATACCCACTCTTCATACAAAAATCAATGCCCGACCTGGTAATTTGAAGAATTTCCGTATCTTCCCTCTTTATTTCATAGCAGGGACTTTTCAACTCTCCGGCCCTTTTGCGGATCACCTCCGCGGCATCCGGATCATTTCCGTCATAGATCACCGGAACCCCTGGCACAATGATCCCGGCCTTTTCCCCGGCAATCTCCGGAATGGTATTCCCCAGATACTGCATATGATCCCTGCTTATAGAAGTGATCACACAGGCAATGGGATCCTCCACCGCCGTAGTGGCGTCCAGCCGGCCTCCCAGACCTGTCTCCAGCATCACATAATCCACGCCCGCATCCGCGAAGATCACCATTCCCATCAGGAACAGCATTTCAAAATAAGTGGGATGATAGCTTCCCTCTGCCACCAGCTCCTCCGAAAGTGCTTTCACCTTGTGAAAGGCAGCGAGAAACGCCTCATCGTCAATATTTTTTTCGTTGATCTGAAATCTCTCGTTGATCACCACCAGGTGGGGAGAGGTAAACAGGCCGCATGAAAAACCTGCTTCTCTGAAAACAGAGGTAAGAAAAGCGCAGGTGCTGCCCTTGCCGTTTGTCCCCGCCACATGGATGACCCTGAATTTCTTCTGAGGGTTCCCCAGCCGCCGCAGACATTCCTTCGTGTGGGAAAGCTTGTTTTTTGTAGTAAATTTCGGAGTTTCTTCGATATATGCAACTGCTTCTTCGTAATTCATAAAAAAATCCACCACTTCATCTATAATGTATTCGCAGCGGCGCCGGGAGCGGCCGCCCCCGAAATACCGTTACGATATCATTATATATGAGTGGTGGAAGATGTCCAGTACCAATCGTAATCTTTTATTCGGCAGAATCATTCCATATCCGCCGGAAGTTTCCATTTATTTTCACTGTACAGCATATAGCAGGACCGGTCGTAGCTCTTGCTGAGAGCCTTTCTTGTAGGACTGTTGCTCCTCTGAGCCACGGAAAGTCTGTCGAAATCGTCCAGCTCCGTACCTGATATGATAAGCGTGGTGGGATTCGCATATACCGTATCGTACCATTCTCCGTTCAGCTTCACCTGACTGGAGGGAGTGAAGTTCGTTCCTGTGATACGGTAGGTATAATCGGCCTCCGAGATCAGCTCCAGCCCGTCCAGAGTCACATCATACAGTCCCAGCCGCATCTTTGTCCTCTTAAAGGGCGATGCGCCGCCGTAGGAATACCGCTCTCCGTAGAGAAGATCGTACTGAAGAGTCTCAAGATCCACCTGATAATCTCTTGTGTTTCTTCTGGCCTGATGATAGCGGAATATCGTTCCCTCATGGATCCCCACGCGGTCCATCACCGCCGCCGCCGTCTGATAGGCCGCCAGATTTTCGTCCTCTTTTTCCAGGCCGAAATTGTCCCATATCACATACTGGGTCTGGAAAAGATATTTATTCTCCAGCTCTTCTACCTTCAGATCCATCGTGGGAAGATGGTCTCCGTACATCACAAGCACCACATCCTCCGGATAATCCTCCAGCGTTTCTACCAGCTCCCCGACAAAATCATCCATCTCATGGATCTGATTCACATAATATTCCCACTGATAATTTTTCTCTTCAGTAGCCGCCCCGGAAACGGTGATCTCCGGATCCTCAATCATCGGCTCCTCCGGATACGCTCCATGTCCCTGTACGGAGATCGTGTACACATAATCCGGCTGATCCTCAGTGGAATCCAGGCATTTGACGATCTCATCCGTCAAAACATGATCCTTTGTCCAGCCAAGAGGATTTTTGTCATCCTCCTCGGGCATATATTCCGCAGAGGTAAAGGTATCAAATCCAAGATTCGGGAATATGCTCTTCCGGCTGTAGAAATTCGCCTCGTTATTATGTATGGCGTGAGTGGAATATCCAAGCTCTCCCAGAACATAGGGAGCGCTTTCACAGGTCGTCTCCTTCAGAATACTCTTGTATGGATATTCTCCCGGCCCGAAGTAGTGCATACTCATGCCCGTTATAGTCTCGAACTCCGTATTGGCTGTTCCCGCTCCCACAGAGGGTACCTTAAAATAGCCGGAGCTGTACTCCTCCATCAGCTTCCGGAAGGTAGGAATGGGATCCTCTGAAATATCCAGGTAGTTCACAAGCATGGGATCAAAAAAGGATTCAAGCTGTACAAAGATAATGTTCGGAAGCTCCTCTGTCTCTGTCTCCGGCAGCTCCTCCTCGGTTTTCTCTATACGGGCGATCTCCTCCTCAGAATAATCCCGGGGACAGCTTATACCCGTATCAAAAATCGTAACGGCCAGACAGTAGGGATACCCGTAATCCTCATAGGCAAAGGCAATGTTGCCAAAATAATTGGAAAGCACTCTTTTTTCCAGCGCAAGCTGAGTCAGTCCCACAAAAGCCAGAGCGCCAGCCAGCACCAGGGGAAGATTCCAGCGGTATTTCAGTTTTCCCTTGTATCTGGGCCCCTTGATCAGCAGAAATAAAAGAACCAGCGCAAAAAAGCCCAGCACCACCAGCGCTACTGTCACGCCCCAGGCCGGAAGATATTTTTCCAGCAGAGCCATTCCGTCTGTAAGAAGAGCAAGATCCGGTCCCGTGAAGGGAGTGACCCTGTTTGCCAGGATCACTCCGTTGACTATTCCCAGAAGCAGCCAGAACATAGCCAGAAGCACACGAAGGAAACACCTTCTCCGAAACAGATAAACGATCAGTGTCGTTGTGAATATAAAAGCAGCATTGTAGGCAAATACAAGAGGCTTCTCTGTCATATACGTCCATGCGTCCAGCACAGAATGCCTGCAAATGGCCTCGATCAGGAAATATCCCGCCGCGCTGAAAAGCGCGTGAAGCAGGAGAGATACTTTGTTGCACACATCATACCATTTCATCCGAAAGCTCCTTTATTACTTATCCATTTGTTTAAGCTGCATGTTTACCTTTTCCATCATTTCTTCGTATTTCTGAAGCTTTTCTTTTTCTTCCTCCACCTTCGCCGCAGGCGCTTTATTGACGAAATTCGGATTGCCCAACATTCCGCTGCACCTTGCGATTTCTTTTTTGAGACGCTCCTGTTCCTTTTTCAGACGCTCCAGCTCCTTTTCTCTGTCTACCAGATCTTCAAGGGGCAGATATACCACCGCGTCGGAAACCACCACGGAAACCGCGTCCTCGCCTACGCCCTCCTTGGTTTCCTGCACGCGGATCTCGCTGGAGAACGCCAGATTGATAAAGGAATTTTTGCACTTCTCATATCTTTCGCAGATTTCTGCGTTTTTCCCTACGATTGTAAGGCAGGTCTTTCTGTTTACCGGAACGTTCATCTCCGTCCGGATATTCCGGATGCCTCTTACCGCCTCCTGGAATCCCTCCACTGCTTTTTCCGCCTCAGGGAAATTCCTCTCTTTTTTATATTCCGGCCAGGAAGCGATCATGATGGACTCCTCCTCCGGAAGAAGGGTACAGTAAATTTCCTCCGTGATAAAGGGCATGAAGGGATGAAGAAGCTTCAGCCCCTCCGTGAGAGCCGTGCGCAGAGTCCAGAGAGCTTCTCCCGCCCCTTCCGGATTCTCCTCCGCTTTCCACAGGCGAACCTTAGCCATCTCGATATACCAGTCGCAGAGCTCGTCCCACAGGAAATCATAGACCTTCTGAACCGCGATGCCAAGCTCGTATTTGTCCATGTTTTCCGTCACTTCCCGGATCACCGTATTCAGCCGGGACAAGATCCACTGATCCTCCGGGCAAAGCGCCGTCAGATCCTCAGGCTCCTTTACACTGCGGCCTTCCAGGTTCATCATGATGAAGCGCGACGCGTTCCAGATTTTATTGGCGAAATTGCGGCTGGACTCTACCCGCTCCCAGTAGAAACGCATATCGTTGCCGGGGGCGTTTCCAGTGATCAGAGTAAGACGGAGCGCGTCCGCGCCGTATTTGTCGATCACCTCCAGAGGATCGATCCCGTTTCCGAGGGATTTGCTCATTTTCCTTCCCTGGGAATCCCGCACAAGGCCATGGATCAGAACATGGTGGAAAGGCGCCTTTCCTGTCTGTTCCAAAGCGGAAAATACCATTCGGATCACCCAGAAGAAAATAATGTCGTATCCAGTCACAAGTACGTCCGTAGGATAGAAGTATTCCAGCTCCGGCGTTTTGTCCGGCCATCCCAGCGTAGAGAAGGGCCAGAGAGCGGAACTGAACCAGGTATCCAGTGTATCCTCATCCTGATGCAGATGCGTACATCCGCATTTCGGACATTTTCCGGGCATTTCCCGGGCAACGGTCACCTCGCCGCACTCGTCGCAGTAATAGGCAGGAATCCTGTGTCCCCACCAGAGCTGGCGGGAAATACACCAGTCGCGGATATTTTCCAGCCAGTGGAGATAGGTCTTGCCGAAGCTTGGGGGAACGAATTCCAGTTCTCCTTTATCCAGAACCTCAATAGCGGCCTTCGCCATCTCGTCCATGCGGACAAACCACTGAGGCTTGATCATTGGCTCCACAGTTGTTCCGCAGCGGTCATGAGTGCCTACGCTGTGGCTGTGAGGAACCACCTTTACAAGAAGCCCCTGCTCCTTCAGATCCTCCACCATGGCTTTTCTCGCCTCGTAGCGGTCCATTCCCGCGTACTTTCCGCCCAGAGAATTGATGGTGGCGTCGTCGTTCATGATATTGATCTCAGGAAGATCATGGCGTTTTCCTACCTCGAAGTCATTGGGATCATGAGCCGGCGTGATCTTCACACATCCGGTTCCGAATTCTCTGTCCACATATTCGTCGGCGATCACCGGAATCTCCCGATCCGTCAGCGGAAGCTTCAGCATTTTGCCGATCAGATCCTTATACCGATCATCCTCCGGATTTACCGCCACGGCCGTGTCTCCCAGAAGCGTTTCCGGACGGGTGGTGGCGATCTCCACAAAACGGCCTTCCTCTCCCACGATGGGGTAGTTGATATGCCAGAAAAATCCGTCCTGATCCTCATGCTCCACCTCGGCGTCGGAAATAGAGGTCTGGCATACGGGACACCAGTTGATGATCCTGGAGCCCTTGTAGATATAGCCTTTTTCATAAAGCTTGATAAAGACCTCCTGAACGGCCCTGGAGCAGCCCTCGTCCATGGTAAAGCGTTCTCTCTCCCAGTCGGCGGAAGCTCCCAGCTTCTTTAGCTGATTGATGATCTTGCCGCCGTACTCTTCCTTCCATGCCCAGGCATGCTTCAGAAATTCTTCCCGTCCGATCTCGTCCTTATCGATTCCTTCTTTTTTCAGTTTTTCGATAACCTTGACCTCCGTGGCGATCGCCGCGTGGTCTGTACCCGGCTGCCACAGCGCCTCATAGCCCTGCATTCTTTTGAAACGGATGAGGATATCCTGCATGGTCTCATCCAGAGCGTGACCCATATGAAGCTGCCCGGTAACATTGGGCGGCGGCATTACAATGGTAAAGGGTTTCTTATCCGGATTTACCTTCGCGTGGAAATAGCCGTTATCCATCCATTTTTTGTACAGGCGCTCCTCCAGTCCTTTCGGATCATATGTCTTTGCGAGTTCTCTGCTCATAGCTTCCTCCTTAAAAAATAATAACGATCATACCCTGAAAATTGCTTCAAACAAAGTGTGCATCCCCCGGAGGGTTTTGTATCATAGGAAAACCAATACATTCATACATTAACGCAGCAAACTATTTCCTATGATACAAAAAGCCCTTCACACCTCTGTGTGAAGGGCAATTCTATCGCGGTACCACCTTCATTATGCGGAAGATCCGCACATCTTATTATCCCTTAACGCGGGTAACGTGAAAGCCTACCTGAACCTTTCTCAGCTTTCCGGCTCCAAAGCTACCTTCAGAAGCTTCTTCCTGAAAATCCCTTCCAGCCCATGGGGATTCCTCTCTGACAGGGAACGCTGCCTACTCCTCTTTTTCATCGCCTTTTTCATGGGTTTTACTATAATCGCAATTCCGGCGATTGTCAAGCAGGATTCCTCAAAATTCACAAAATTCACAGTTTTATCATCACTCTACGGATTTCAGGGATTCCACCATGTCGATCTTTTTCATTTTTCTGTGCATAAATATGTTGACAATGATGGAAAAAACTCCCGTGATCAGCGCGCAGTAGAGGAAGCTCACCGGACGTATCTCCCGCCCGAACATCACCGCGTCCACCTCCACGGTCACGATCACATACTGATGGAGCAGAATTCCCATAAAACAGCCAAAAACGATTCCGGCAAGGGTGAGCAGGATATTTTCTCTCAGAACATACTCGGAGACCTCCATGTCATAGAAGCCCAGAACCTTCAGGGTGGCAAGCTCTCTCTGTCTTTCTGTGATATTGATATTGTTCAGATTATAAAGCACCACAAAGGCCAGCATCCCGGCGGAAACGATCAGCACCACAATGACAATATCCAGAGTGCCCAGCATCCGGTCCACCTGATCCGCCGTGCTGGTGGTATAGCTGATGCTCAGCGCAGCGGGTAGCTCCACGATCTTCTCTCCAATGGCGTCCGTCTGATCTTTGTACTCCTCCTTCACTGAAAAAACAATATCCTCATATTCCGGCGCTTCTCCGAAGGTCTTTTCATAGACCGCCGGGGTCATGTAAACGTAATGGCCCATGTAATTTTCTGTGATCACAGCAATCTCCGCCTGGTATTCCCGGTTATCCTTCTCCAGAGTGATCTTGTCGCCGATTTCAAGATCCAGGAGATCCGCCGTCTTCTCACAGATGGCGGCGCCCTGATCCGTCAGCTCGTATTCTTCTTTTGAAATACGGTTCCGCAGGGTTACATCCTGATGAAAGCTCTCCATATTTTCCGGCACATAGACATAGACGCTGATATTGGAGCTGCCGGAATCCGCCGTAAGCTTCGTAAGCTGCACCCCGGTAAAGCGCTGGATCTCCCCGCTGGATTCCAGATACTCCGTCAGTTCAGACTTTTCCTCCCGGGAAGCGTCCTCGTCCGCGATGATCGTCCCGTCATAATGCTGGAGCTCCTGATACTGCTTTCTGGCGATATCCGAAATAGAATCCCGGACTCCGAAGCCCACCAGCATCAGGGACATACTTCCGGCAATGCCGAAAATCGTCATAAACAGTCTTTTTTTATAGCGGAACAAATTCCTCAGCGAAGATTTCCAGGTAAAATTCAGATGCTTCCAGAGAATCGTGATCCTCTCCACCAACACCCGTTTGCCTTCCTTTGGAGCAGGCGGGCGCATCAAGGAGGCCGGAGTTTCCGCCAGCGCGCGGTAACAGGAAAAGACGGTAGCGCCCACCGTACACACGATGGCGGCCACGGAAGCCGTCAGCGCATACTTCCACTCATAATGGATACGCAGCGTATTTTCCACATTGTGGTACATCATTCCGTAGGCCTTGATTATGATATAGGGCAGAAGCTTCTCGCCGATAAGGACTCCCGTCACGCTTCCTCCTATGGTGGCAAGAAACGCGTAATTCAGATATTTGGTGGCAATGTCATATTTTCCGTAGCCCAGAGCCTTCAGCGTGCCGATCTGGGTTCTCTGCTCCTCCACCATTCTTGTCATGGTAGTAAGGCTGATCAGCGCCGCCACCAGGAAAAAGATCACCGGGAACACCTCACCGATACTTTTGATCCTGTCGGCATTATCCCCATAATCGGAGTATTCAGGAAGGTCTGTCCGGTCTGTGATGATCCATTCCGGGACTTCAATCTCCTGCAGCTCCTCTCTGGCGTCCGCAAGCTCCTTCTCTCCGTCCGCGATCTCCTCCCGGGCCTCCTTCTCTCCGTCACGGTACTCCTCCCAGCCGTCCTCAAGTTCCTTTTCTGCGTCCTCCAGCTCTTTTTCCGCGTCGATAAGCTTCTGTTCGTTTTCCGCAATTTCCTTCTCGCCATCCGCGATCTTCCGCTCGTTGGCGTCGATCTCCGCCTGACCGGAAACAAGCTTTTGTTCGTTGGCGGCAATCTCCGCCTCCCCCGAATTCAGCTTCTGACGGCTGGCGTCGATCTCCGCCTGACCCTGTTGGAGCTCCAAAAGCCCGGCCTTCAGCTCCGCCTCAGAGGATTTTATGGTTTTTTCACTGGCCGCGATCTGCTCTCTGGCCGGGGCAAGCTTCGCCTCCTGGGCGGCGATCTCCTGCTCCGCGGGCTCCAGAAGAGCTTCCTTCTCTTCCAGGGTCTTCCGCCCCTCGTCGATAGCCGCCTGACCCTGCTGAAGCTGAACCAGAGTCTGCGCCAGCTCTTCTTTTTTAGCTTCTGCCTGAGCGATCCCATCCTGAACCGCCGCCAGACTGCTCTCAAGCTCCGTCTTCGCTCCCGCCGCCTGATTCACGGCGTCAAAGGCGGCCTGAGCCTCGGCTGCCGCTCCCTGAGCCGCTCCAAGCTCGTCATTGGCCGCATTGACGGCGTCTCTATAAGGCGTCAGCTCCTCCTCCGTCAATTCTCCTGCCTCCACCTGGGCCTGAGCGGCATCCAGCGCCGCCTGAGCGGTCTCAAGAAGAGACTGCTTCTCGTTTACCAGAGCCTGTGCAGCATCCAACGCCTGCTGCAGCGCCGGAAGCTGGGCCTCCGCCGCGGCCGCCTGTTCGATCCCCGCTTCTATCTGCGGAATCTGGGCCTGAAGCTGTTCCACCTGCGCGTCGATGGCCTGCTGTCCGCTCTCTGCCTGGGTGATCCCATCCGTAAGCTCCTGCTGCTTCGCGTCCAGCTCCACCCGTCCTGCCGCGATCTGGGCTCTCCCGTCCTCAAGCTCTTTTTTCGCCGCCGCGATCTGGTTCTCGCCATCCTCCAGCTCCTGTTTCGCCGCTTCAAGCTGAGCTTTTCCGTCCTCCAGCTTCTTTTTGCCGGCATAATATTCATCCCACCCTGCAGCGAGAGAATTCTCCGCAGCCGCAAGCTGGGCTCTGCCGTCGTTCATCTGGTCTCTGGCTGAGGCGATCTGAGCCCAGCCGTCTGAAATCGTCTTTTTGGCCGAGGCGATCTCCGCTTTTCCGTCCTCCAGTTCCTGTCTGGCATCCTCAAGCTCCTGCTTTCCGTCCTCATACTCCTTCTGTCCGTCAGCAAGCTCCTGTTCGCCGTCCTCCAGCTCTTTTCTGGCGTCGGCAAGCTCTTCCTCCGCTTCTTTTCTGCCGTCCTCCAGCTCTTTTTCCGCGTCGGCAAGCTCTTCCTCCGCCTCCGTCATTACTTCCTCATACCGAAGCCGGCACTGCTCTTCCTGAATCCCCTCTACATTTTCCTGAAGCCGGTCTGTCAAAAGTTCATAAGCGTCCGTGTAGCTGGTGGTTTTTTCTCCGCCGTGAACCCGGATATAAATCTGCGTATAAACCTCCTGGTCAAAATCCTCCGGCAGTATGTAAGCAAAACCGTTTACCTCCCCGGAGCCCAGAGTGGAATTACCTCTGTTGTAGGAAATATAAAGAGGACTTTTTCCAATTCCCGCAACCGTGTAGGTCTTTGTCTTCAGATTTTCCTGATCCTCCGGCTCCTCCAGATCGATGCTGCTCCCCACCTCATAGCCCTGCGCTTCCGCAAAAGCCGCATCAAGGAAGCATTCCCCGCTTTTTTCGGGAAGTCTTCCTTCCTCGACCGTAAGCTGGTTGGTCTCCGCTGTCATAGATTCCACATGGAGCACCTTCCTGGAATCCTCTTTTCCACAGAGAACATCTGTAGAGTAGGAGCCCTCCGCCGTCTCCACGCCGTCGGTGCTTTCCAGAGCCTCCACATCCCGCTCCGTCAGTCCAAGGGTTCCCATAACCTTCAGATCCATCAGCCTGGATTCCGTATAGTACGCGTCCCCGGAAAGCCGCATATCCGGCGATGACGCCTGGATCCCCGAAAAAAAGGCCACGCCCAGCGCCACAATACAGAAAATGGAAATAAAGCGCGCCTTGTTCTTCTTTATTTCCATCCAGAAATCTTTATGCAATGCTTTTTTCACAGGCCTCACCTACCATTCGATTTCTTCCACCGGGGTCGGATGATCGTTCTGCACCATGGAAGAAACTTTTCCGTTTTTTATGCGAATGACTCTGTCTGCCATAGGGGTCAGGGCCGAATTATGAGTAATAACGATCACCGTCATCCCCCTGTTCCGGCACATATCCTGCAAAAGCTTCAAAATAGATTTTCCGGTCTGATAATCCAGGGCTCCCGTGGGCTCGTCGCAGAGCAGGAGCTTGGGATTTTTTGCCAGGGCCCGGGCAATGGAAACTCTCTGCTGCTCTCCTCCGGAAAGCTGCGCCGGAAAATTCCCGAAGCGTCCTTTCAGCCCTACTTCCTCCAGCACCGTCCGGGCGTCCAGCGGATCCTTACAGATCTGGAGCGCCAGCTCCACATTCTCAAGGGCGGTCAGGTTGGGAACCAGATTGTAGAACTGAAATACAAACCCGATGTCCTCTCTCCGGTAGCTGGTAAGCTGTCTGCTGGAATATCCCGCGATATTTTTGCCGTCTACCAGGATCTTGCCGGAGCTGGCCTTATCCATTCCTCCCAGAATGTTCAGGACCGTAGTTTTTCCCGCGCCGCTGGGACCGACGATGATCACAAATTCTCCCTTGGTGATCTCAAAGCTGATTTCGTCCACCGCGACAATCTTTACTTCCCCGGAGCCGTAAATCTTCGATACATTTTCCAGTTTTACATAGGCTTTTGTTTGACTCCTCATAGGCTTCTCCTGTCAGTTCCGTTTTCTCTTTCTGTTTTTAAGAGACCTGAGGAAATACTTTCGCCCCGGTCTCTTTTTCTTATTTCAAGTATAGCAGTTTTATACCATTTATTCAATTATCGCCTGTGAAAAAAATGTGAAAAAGCATATTTTCGCTTTATTTGTCAGAACAATTCCACTCCATCTCGAGAAACTTTTCCATAAATCAATTTTTCCGCTTCCGGTCTTTGGGGGCTAAGTTTCAGGGCGCTTCTGAACTTCGCTTCCGCATCCGGGAACAGCTCTTCTCCGGAAGCCAGAAGCACTGCCAGAACATCCCCGGCTTTTACCCAGTCTCCCGGTTTCTTCTTCAGAATGATCCCCGCCCCGTAATCCAGAACGCTTTCTTTTGTCTCCCGCCCGGCGCCCAGCAGCATGGAGGCAATGCCGCAGGCCTCCGTGTCTATATGGGTCAGATATCCTTCCTTCTCCGCTTTGATCTCATGACGGAAGGGAGCGGCCGGAAGTCTGTCCGGATCCAGGATACAGGCCGTATCTCCTCCCTGAGCCTCCACCATGGCAAGGAAACGCTCAAAGGCGGCCCCGCTCTTCAGGGCTTCCCTGGCAAGCTCCAGACATTCCTCCATGCTTCCTTTTCCCGACAGCTCCAGCATACCGGCAGCCAGATGAAGGCAGACCTGCTTCAGATCCGCCGGACCTCTGTCCTTTAATACCTGTACTGCTTCCTTCACCTCCAGGGCGTTGCCGATATAATTTCCCAGAGGTACGTCCATGTTTGTGATCAGAGCCGCCGTCCTTTTTCCCGCGGCCTCCCCGATGGCCACCATACACTTCGCCAGGGAAACAGAAGCGTCCAGCGTTTTCATAAAAGCGCCGCTTCCTGTTTTAACATCCAGAAGAATACTGTCGTTTCCAGCGGCCAGCTTTTTCCCCATGATCGATACCGCGATCAGCGGGATGCTGTCCACCGTCGCGGTCACATCCCTGAGGGCGTACATTTTTTTGTCCGCGGGAGCCAGATTTCCCGACTGGCCCACGATGCTCAGCCCTGTACGGTTTACCACATCCGCGAATTCAACCTTTGACAGGGTAGTCCGGAACCCGGGAATGGCTTCCAGCTTGTCGATGGTGCCTCCGGTATGTCCCAGCCCCCGCCCGGACATCTTCGCCACCTTTACGCCGCAGGCGGCCACAATGGGGGCCACGATCATAGTCGTCTTGTCCCCCACTCCCCCTGTGGAATGTTTGTCCGCTTTCACGCCCTGGATGCCGGACAGATCCACCATGTCGCCGGAATGGGCCACCGCCTGGGTCATTACCGCTGTCTCGCGGTCTGTCATCCCCTGAAAATATGCGGCCATAAGAAAAGCCGCCATCTGATAATCCGGGATCTTTCCGGACACATAGGAAGAGATCAGATAGCGGATCTCTTCCTCCGTCAGCTCTTCCCCGTCTCTCTTTTTCGCAATACAGTCATATGCCCGCATAAAAACGCCTCCCTTTTAATTTTTGTCCTCCATACTGCTTCCCGTAAAGCCCAGGGGAAGAAGCTCCCCCAGCCTGTAGCTCCGGTAGTCCGTCTCGCTTCTTGCCAGGATGATCTCAAAGCTGTCCGGATCACAGAATTCCGCCATCACCTGCCGGCAGATCCCGCAGGGCGGACAATAGTCATACTCCGCGGCATCCGCCGCCTTCCCCACAATGGCTATGGCGGAAAATTCTCTTTTCCCTTCAAAGACCGCCCGGAAAAAGGCGGTTCTCTCCGCGCAGTTGCAGGCTCCGTAGGAGGCGTTTTCTATGTTGCAGCCGCCGTATACGCTGCCATCTCCGGTCAGAAGGGCCGCGCCCACCTGGAATCCCGAATAGGGCGCATAGGCCTTCTTCCCGGCCAGAAACGCTTCTCTTACCAATGCCTTTCTGTCAATTTCCATATCATTCACCCCGCCTTTCCTGACTTCTCCGCGTCCTTTGCCCAATGGACGCACTGGGTTTTATCTTACCCTCACTATAACACAAAAAGGCATTGTCCGGAACTACTAACAGACAGACTTTTGGACTTTTGGGCTCCGGAATATGTCCGCTCAGGCGCCGGAATGTCACCATATTGCGGGGAAAGAGGGATTTTCTGTATTTTCCCTGCTAAAAACAGGACGCAAAGCTTCCCATAAAAAGAACGGTATCTATCCTGATTGATAAATACCGTTCGCCTTTTTCACTGCGTCTTAAATAAATGGTAATATGTTTTTGCGGTCTGTTTCAGAAACACCTATTGCATTCATTGCCTGTTCTGCAGTCAATCCTAAATTATCCATTAGATTTTTAACTGATCGCAGCAAAGTAGATATTCTTTCTTTCTGAGCCGCTTCCTCATTCATTTGTTCTATTGCCAAACACACATCAATCGCCTCCTCGCCTTCTCCCACTGCTATCTTTGCACCTACGCAGGCATTTAACACATCCACTTCCTCTCTCCCCAAATGGCGGAAAGACTCATCTGCATCTAATACCTTTTTCAACTCATCCTTATCTCTTGCATATTTAATAAATGACAATACTTCTTTCAAAGAACTCTGGAATTTCCCAAAATCTTCATCCTTTATTGAAGCCGGAGCGATCAAATTGACTTTATAATCCGGAACCAGTGCGAGCACCCTTGCATCCTGCCCGGAAAACATTTCATGGATGGACAATGGGCCGTCCCACTCTTTCGAGTCAAAATATACAACCAGTGTTACCACCGGCAATAAATGGTCTTCTTTCATAAAGCCGGAAAGATATTCATCACTGCCGACGCCCTTATAATCGCCGGACAATCTGTGGGAAGCGATTGCTTCTTCCACCTGCTTCGCATATTGAAGCGCATCATAGACCATATTTTTTACCGGCATCGCATAATGGATATTTGACTGGTTCTCGATTGCAAGAAGCAGATATGCGGTACTTTTATCCATCATCGCAACCATAGATTTTATAACATCCCTTGTTTTCTGCACTGGCTGGCCGGCACCCTTTTCCCCGCCATAAGGGACATCGATCTCCCGGGTATCCAATTCCTTCAGGCTCTTTGGATGGATGACCTGCTCTCCGCCATATACGAAAAAGTTAAATGCATCCGCAAAGATTTCATTCTGTCTCATATATTTTGTTGTTACTGTATCTTTTACTCCCAAAGGATTCACCACCTGTATTATATGCCGCCGCTAAGTAAATATCCTTTTCTGTTACTTGTATCATACCATAGCAACTTACGTTTTACAAGCCGGAAGCTTTTTCAGGATTTCCAAGTCTATCCAAGATTTCACATCAGTTATGGATGGTTTTGCGTACAACGCTCTTGCAATTGCTACCCTTTGCTGTTGACCTCCTGTTTTGGGAGCAAATCATTTCATGGAATTGCCTGGGAATTATTTTACAAAATACTTCTCCTCGATCTTATGATAACACCAGGCAAGGACCCCAATCCCCGCAACACATACCAGTGCGAAAATAATAAGCGATATTCCCGGAAAAATCAGCACGGCAACGCCGCTTATCAGCAGCGGTACAGAACATGCCAGCCACATCTTCCCGATTGCACGATTATATGCCTTCACATCCTTCACCATAGATTCAGGAACCGCCGATCCGCCCCATAGCCACATAGGCTTCTCCCGTTTCACCGCATAAATGCCAACGGCAATAAATATCAATGCGCCCAGCCACAAAATAATTGAACTGGTAAGATTCTCCATAATCACTTCTCCTCCGGTTATCTTAATTCCTGCTGTTAATAGAGTCCAGAATATAATACTCGGCATTCTCCTTCCATTTGAACTGCTGCAAATTTTGCAACAGTTACCTGCTGTTTCAATTCTCCTTCTGAAGTAAATATGTTTTTAAGCAGCGTTATCTAAACACCTGCATCCTTCTTCTTCAGCTGATCACTTTGGAGTTTCCACCCCATGTACATAGTATCTTCTGTAATCATTTAAAAATCGAGATCGATCCCAAAGCCGCACGAAGATTCATTGCGTCCCAGGGCAGGTGCTCTGTCACACTCAGGCCCACAATTTCCGCATATCCGGACACATCCGAAAGGAGTCTGCCGATTCCCTTTAATGTCATTCTGCCTACCGCGGCAGGAAATTCATCCGCGTCCGTATAGGGTTCCGCCGGATAAATGCAGCGGAAGTCCTCCGGTGAAAGCACATCCAGATCCCAGTGCACCGCCACATATTTCACTCCTGTTTCATGGATCCAGTTCAGGACCGCGCTGCTGTTTTCCTCCAATTCCTCCGGGGAAGCGATACGAATATTCAGTTCTTTACATGCCATATCCATATCCCTCAGACGCTCTTCGATCAATCCGGCAAGGAAAATTTTATCTGCTTCATATATGTTTTCTGAGCAAGTGATCTCCGATTCTCTGTTTTGACCCAATAAATTCGCCAGCGGCATTTCATGGAGATGGGAGGATGCCGACGGGCCGGATATATCCGGATGCGCGTCCAGCCAGATGATGCCTATTTCCTCTTTATATTTTCCCCTGAGATAGTCAAAGGGAACCTGCGTCACCGAACAATCGCCTCCGAAAACAATCACCTTGTCCGGCGATTTTTCCCTTAAGATATCCCGCGTCTCCCTCATCTGCTTCAGAAGAATATCGCCGCCGTCGATTCCATCGATTTGATCGAGCTTCTTTTCAAAATCTGTATCCACCTGTATTCTGACTGTCTCCGTGTTTGGAGCCGTGGGCGCAATACACGCCAGAAGCTCTGAACCGAATACATAGTTCGGGTTTACCCCGCCCTGCCACTGGGGGATTATCATCCTTAATACGGACTTATTTTCTGTTTTTTCAGCCATATTCTCTGCCTCCTTCTTAATCTATATAATATACCCAGTTTTCTTTTCTTGCCAGTGTTTTCAGATAATCTCCCTTTACATATCCAAGAATACGGTACCCGATGCCTTCATACTCTCCTTCCGTCAAATCACATCGGATTAAGCTGACACAGCAGGCTCTCTCTGACCTTCTGACTTTTCCTCCGTCAGATATTCAGTTCTCCATATACCAGGGCATAAAAACAGCCGAGTGATCTTCTAGCGAAAACCATCCGGCTATGCATTTACATTTAATCATACCATACAAGAAATGTCATGCCTTTTCAGACATTACCTCTCTATACGATTATTCCTCTCAACCTTACTGTTTATCTGTTGAACACGCTTTTTTACGGCCATATATTGTGAAAGCCAAATAATAAAATAAATTGCAGAAAAGATTCCAAAATAACTTACAATGCCCAGAATACTGTGATCCATCCAACGCATAAAATAAGCAATGGGAAATGTACAAATAGAGCATACGATTAAATGTGTTGTTGTTTGGCGAAGAATGCTCCAATTATCTGTTTCCCAAATAATCGAAGCGCCTGCCCATGCAGCGCCATACAATAATGAGCAGACTGCCTGCAATAAAACTGCATTAATTTCTGTTCCGCAATCTGCAATCAATTCAGGAACAACCGCGTAATAGTGTCCATCCCCCACAGTTAATGAAATAGCGATCGTAATCATAGTACTAAGCGCCAATCCAACCGGTGCGCCGATGAAACATCGAATAACGACTTTTTTCTTCATACCAATCACCTCATATTCCTAAAACCTGCTTGATTTTTTTAACATATCGCCTTGAAACATAAGTAACCGTATCATTCAGAAATGAAACACAGATTGTTCCGGTATAACTCAGATCAAATCCCTTAACTTTTTTCAGATTGATCATTTCCGAGTTAGAAATACGGACAAAATCGTTTTTGTCAAGACGTTCCTCAAGTTCATATAACCGCAATCGAAGCAGATACTCTCCATCCTCTGTTTCCGCGTACACCTTTCCGTTTGCCGCGTAAATACGGAAAATATCATGTTGGTCTAATATTTTCAATGTATCTTTTTGAAGCCCTGCAATAAGCTGTGGAGTATCCCCGGCGAGTTTTTTGACAAGTGTGTTTATTTCATCAGTCATCTTGTCGGTAACCACAATAATTTTGGTTTCCCTGCAACTATTATCAATCTTGATTTCAATTTGCATTTTCTCTCACCTCCTGCTTCAAATACAGTATAAGAAAATTAGATGGAGGTTTCTACTGTTTTTCTATAGATGGTTATTTTTACAGCATAAGTGGTATGATATTTAGATACATCAGTACTCTGAATGAGCGCAGCTTCCAATAGGTTCACAAACTCCTTCTAAATAATTCCCCATCGTAAATCAATACTTAAATGTTTCTATTTGAAAACACCCCGGCATATTATATAAAACTGATACAATTTTTTCATCTCCATTCTGTCTCTGCTCACACACCCATTTGCCATTCCGGAATGTCCCTGCTTCTTTTGTAAGGAAGTCTGCTTTCCTGTGATCTCCCGGTTTCGTATGGAAACGGATACTGCACATCATTCCTATGATCAGAAACGAATTTTCATCCAGTTCAAAGACGGCTCCTGCGGCTGCCGGTGCGCCGTCTGTTCTCGGGAGATACTGTATTTCTATATCGTAGTTCCGGAACTTCAGATAACATCCCTGATCTCCCTCTGACTGTTTCAGGAAGCACTTCATATGTTCTGTTCCCCGATATTTCAGGTACAACGGCCTGATTTCTCCCAGAAGTCTGTACACCTCGCCCAAAATCTCTTTTGTCCCGCTCAGATTAAAGGAAAGCGGATCCAGTTTCAGGGCGTCTATCACTTCTGCCGGAAGATCCGAAGGCTGGTCCGTCCACAGATCTTCCACTCCAAAAGGTGCATAGCATAACGCATGAAAATGCAGGAATGCATAGAGAGCATAGGAAGCTGTAACCGCATCTTTCCGCACTTCGGGGATTAAAAGTGGATTATCCGGCCTGCTGTATGCCTTCATGATGTCAGGTACATATGGCACATAGATGTCCGGACCGATGGTAAAAAGCGAGGGAGCCGCTGCTTTCCATACCCACAGCATATCATCTACCGGCCCTCCGGATGGATAGGATCCCGGATACCACGGAAACTGTTTCAGCCATACATTCGTAAAGCAGGGAAGAGGATGTTTCTCCTTTCCGGCAGATGCAACCTGTTCCAAAGCACTTGCAAAGCACCATGCAGAGAAAACTTCCTCCGCGTCATCACCAAAGGTTTCTTTCCATGTAGCACGTTCTTTCTCTGTCTGCTCTGGAAGCAGTATTTCCGGCACAGATCCGCCAAACACCTCTTCTGCCTGAGCGCAGTAATCTCTCTCTGTTCCTAACAGACCCACTTCATTTTCTATCTGTACCATGATAACCGCAGAATTCTCATCTGTTTCTCTGATATGTTCCATAAGGTGTGAAAAAGCATTGGCATCTTTCTCCACCGCCGCTGCACATAAAGGTGAGATCGTATTCAATCTCTCGCCGCCATATAATTCCGCACGGAAATATGTCTCACTGTTTTTCTTCATCCACACCGGCACATAGGCGGACTCCGCATTTTTCCAAAGACCGAACCAGAGCAGAATCAATTTCTTTTTATATTTGTCGGCCTGCTTTAAAAGTGCATCCACAAGGGCAAAATCAAACCTTCCTTCTTCCGGTTCCAGCGTTTCCCAGTATACAGACACGATCAGCGTATTCAGATTACTCTGCTCCATTTTCTCCCAGATTTCTGCTTCCATCTTTTTCGGATCATATGCAGCAGAATTATGTACCTCTCCTGCCAATGCCTGAAAAGGCTGTCCATCTACATATAATGTAGGTATTCCGCTGTCATTTCTTATCTCTGATATGTGATTCATTCCATTATTCCCCTTTTCAAAAAAGAATCTTGGTACGGGCCTTTAGAAGTCGTATTCCACTTATAAGGGCAGAAGCTCCTACTGCGATTGCAAATGCTCCTGCCACGATATTCATAATCCCCGAGCTGTTGACTGTATAATATATTTTTTCTCCCATATTATCACCTGTTTCATTTATAATTTCATTATCTCATTAATTCTATTTTTAATCTGGCAGTTCGATTCTTTTTGTCATCAGCAGCAGATGGCGCACTGCCTGTTCCAGTTCTTCTCTTGTCACTCTGCCTTCTTCGTATCCTTTTAATATCTGGCGGATCACCGGAGGGCCTCCGGGCATTACGATATCGTTCCCTGCCGCGACAGCGTCCGCGCCGTCCACCACCATATCCATATCTCCCCAATCCGTTACAACAGCCCCCTCAAATCCCCATTCCTCACGCAGGATATGAGTACACAGGTCATGGCTGCCGCCGGCAAAGGTTCCGTTGATCTTATTGAAGGAGGTCATGATACATGCGATCTCAGCATCTCTGACTAACATCTCGAACGGCTTTAAATACAGTTCTCTAAGTGCCCTCTCTGTCAGGATTGAGTCTACCGCATCTACATTTCTCCCTGCGTTTCCACGGCGGAATGTCTCCTGCTCATTTGCCGCAAAATGTTTCGGACACACAATAACCGGACGTCCATTCTGAACGCCCTTGGTAATCTCGCAGGCACAAGTCCCTGTCAGGTACGGATCCTCAGAAAAATATTCAAAATTCCTGCCGCACAATGGATCTCTATGGAGATTCACAGCAGGGGCAAGCCAGACATTCACCTGCTGTTCTTCACATTCTTTCCCTACTGCATCTCCAAACATCTGCCACAGTTTCCTGTCGAACGAGCAAGCCATGAGCATTTCCGTCGGCCAGGCAACACCGCCGATCCCGGCAGGGCCGTCCTTATAAAAAATGGATTTGATCCCCTTTTCCTCAATTGCCGGAGAAACATATCCCGGATATCCTGTCGGATGGCTGTTTGTCGTCAGCGGATTCCCTTCGGCGTCAAAAATTGCGGACGGGTCACTGCGGTCGCCCACAGCCGCAAAGGGAGTGCCCGGCCCATAACCCACACAGAGAGAAGCGAGTTCTTCAATGGACAGCTCCGGCAGACTTTGCTGCGCCTCTTTTTTAGCCTTGCTACTCTCCGCTCCGGCAATAATATCCTCTTCCGTTACAGAAATTACCACTGATCCGTTCACGGCTCCATCAGGTTTCTTCTCACATACGTCTTTCGGATGGCGTTCTGCGCAGTTTTTCCGTGTCAGGAACGAAAGCTTATCCCTGTTGCATTCTAAGATCGTCATACGGTTTGCGCACTGTTCTGTAAGAATTGTATCCCGCAGGCATACCACTCCCATCGGAAAGGTGTATCTTGATGAATTTCCCATCTTTAGGAGATAGTCGCCTGACTCTATAACCCACGCGGCTCTCCCTTCATCATAAACCGCCAGTTCTTTCCATGGGATCCAGATTTTAACCTGCTCTTTTTCTCCCGGAGCCAGGTCAGACGTTTTCTCAAATCCTTTCAATTCCTGATAAGGACGCTCCACGCCCTCTGTTGGATTTACCTTGGACAGATAAACCTGGATCACCTCTTTCCCCGCTGTCTTTCCGGTATTACTTACATTGGCTGTCACCATGATACCGCCGTCTTGTTTCGCGGCTGATGCATCGCTGATTGCGAATGCAGTGTAAGAAAGCCCATAACCAAAGGGGTAAAGTACCGGTTTCCTGAATGTATCGAAATATCGGTAACCGGTATAGATATCCTCCCAGTACACACTCACTGGGCT
Source organism: Candidatus Blautia faecipullorum (assembly GCA_019115125.1). Taxonomy (GTDB): domain Bacteria; phylum Bacillota; class Clostridia; order Lachnospirales; family Lachnospiraceae; genus Blautia_A; species Blautia_A faecipullorum. Next base: position 120,241 of record DXEG01000036.1, on the reverse strand, counting down.
TTTGGAAAACCCTGTACTTCCGTTTTCTTCTGACGAAAGGCCGTAACTCTCATAGCCAAGAACATTCTCCAGATGCTCCTTATCCCATGAGAAATGTTCTGCCGCCGGGTAATCTTCATAATGTTCCGCTATGGTCACCGTCAGTTTCCCGGAGGGATTGATCTTCCCCGTCAAAATGCCAGCTAGCGCAGAAGCCCCTTCTTCCCCTGGGATTCCAATAAACAGAAGACTTTTTATATTTGCATACTTTCTCACCCAGGACAGGTCGATCAGCCCGTTAACATTCAAGACTACCATTACATTTGTAAAATGACTGCAGACTTCTTTCAGCAGCCTTTCTTCTGAATTAGTCAGGTAATAATCCTCTGAAAGGTGACGGTCACACTCTTCGCCGCCAGAATTTCTGCCAATTACAATGAGTGCTGTGTCGGTTTTCTCTGCCGCCTGGTCAATAAGTGTATCGGGCACTTCGTACTCATCAAGCGGAGCGCGGTATTTGCCGAATATTTCATACATAATTCCACTGTTTACCATCTCACTGACTTTAGTCCAGTCAAACTCATCCTCTTCCGTAACCCGTTCCTCATTTACCTTATATTCATAAAAGCCCTTTAAAAGTGGCTCAGGTCTGATTCCACGTTTTTCACACTCTTCAAGAATTGTACCGCATCCGGCCACATTAGCACCACCAGATCCATTTCCGGAATATAAAGTGCCAATCTGTGCTCTTCCGAAAAAAGCAATCTCTTTCTGGTCTTTTAAGGGAAGCGTATGATCCTCGTTTTTCAGCAAAACAATGGATTCTTCTGCAATCTTTCTGGCAAGTAACTTCCTATCCATCTATTTTCCTCCTGTTCTGCCGGATACCTTATCCGACCCGCTGTAAGTGTATGTGTCAGCTATACTTTGTCTTTCTGTACTTTCGCATAAAATGCTCTTTTTGCTCCGTCGATCCATCTATCCTCTGTAATCCGATACGTTCCTTTTAACCGAATATCCTCAGAAGAACTTCCAATTTCTACATCTATATCCCCTTTTTCCACCTTCCAGCGCATCTGTCTGTCAAGAAATGCTGACTGATCCGCCTGTACTGTAAATTTCACACGTACTTTTTCCCCCGGCTTCATATGAATCCGCTTAAATCCGGCAAGCTCTTTAACCGGACGTGTCATACTTGCAAATCTGTCCCTGAGATAAAGCTGTACCACCTCATCCCCGGCGCGGCTTCCCACATTCTTTACCACACAGCTGATCTGTACGGATTCTTCTGCTCCAATCTCTGCCGTCGATATATGAATGTCTGAATACTCAAACCGTGTATAAGACAATCCATGCCCGAAGCAATATCTCGGCGTATGGGGAAGATCCACATAATTGACGAATCCGATGCTCTCCTGCTGGTGCCACGCGGAACCGTTCGGGTGATTATAGTAGATCGGGATCTGTCCGGCGTGATATGCCACGGATACCGGCAGTTTGCCGCCCGGATTATATTCTCCAAGCAGGACATCTGCCACAGCCCGCGCTCCCGTTTCCGCCGGGCTCCATGCTTCTATGACGGCATCCAGATATTGGTCTGCTGTGTCACTGGAGACCGGCCTGCCATCAAAATGGATGCCGATTAAGGGCTTTCCATACACCGATGCTGCTTTAATAAATGCGTCCTGACATTCCGGCAGATTGATGTCGGCAGCGTCCACACCTTCTCCCATGGTCGCCATAGAGCATGTACCGTGCTTTCCTCCCAGAGTGAGGATCACAACATCCGCTTCCCTGACTGCCTGCAGTGCCTCTTCAAATCTGCTCTGATCCTTTCCGGCAACCGGGTATCCATACGCATACAGAATCTCCGTATCTGTCATACGCTCCTTTAGTTCTTCTAACAGGCTTCTGCATCCCGGCTTCTGTAAGCGCAGGATGTCGTTAAAGAGTTCCGCTTCGTCTGACTGGATATTTGTACCCGGGACATAATCCACCGGTTCGCCGTTTGGCAGCATTGCTCCGCCAATCTGTCCGGACTCCGGGCTGCCCTCGACACCTGCGATGGAGCTTGCGGCCGCGTAGACCGACTCCATCATGCACAGATGAGTATATCCGCCGAAAAACTTACGGGCACAGTCTGCATGAGGCCCGATCAGGGCAAGTTTTTTCATCTTACCTGACAGTGGCAGGATGCCATTATTTTTCAGAAGTATCATGGATTCCCTTGCCGACTGAAGTGACAGCTCCTCCCCTTCTTTCTCTTCAAAAATCTTTTTGCAGGACTCACCATCCATGGCAAAAGGATGTTCAAACAGGCCCATGCGGAATTTCGCTTCCAACACCCTCAGAACTGTCCGGTCCAGCAATTCTGTATCCGCCTGTCCGCTTCGGAACATTTCTTTGAGTTCTTCGCCATAACCGATCGCTTTTGGCATCTCCATGTCCATCCCTGCTTCCATGGCAAGAAGTCCTGTTTCTCCAATAGTCTCTCCGATCCGCTGGACTTCGTGGGCATTGTTAATGCCGCCGTAATCGCTGACACACAGACCGTCAAACCCCATCTTTTCTCTGAGAAGTTCCGTGAGCAGCCTGTATGAAACGGAAGCCGGCTCACCATCGATAGAATTATAGCAGGGCATGACTCCTTTCAGCCCGGATTCAGAAATCGCGGCCTGAAAAGGCTTCCCGTAGATTTCTCCTATGAGCCGGGACGGTGTATCACTGTTCGTCCCGTGGATACCTCCCTGCGAATTGTGAAATCCAAGAAAATGCTTGGCCACACTTTCCGGTTTTCTTCCATCTGTCTCAGTCGTTTGAATTCCTTTCGTATACGCTGCCCCCAGAGCTGCCGCCAGAGCCGGGTCTTCCCCGTAGGTCTCTCCTTGTCTCCCCATGCGGGAATCTCGTGAAATATCCAGCACTGGCGCCAGAATGTGAGTAATGCCGCAGGCTGCTTCCTGTTTCGCCACCACTCTGGCTATCTTCTCCTCTAGCTCCGGATCCCATCCTGAGCCTCTGGCGATCCCGGAAGGGAAACTGGTCCCTTCCTGAATAAACGCTCCGCACAGTCCTTCCATATGAAAGATTGCCGGGATATGATGAGGACTTTGTCTCATCACAGTCTCCTGCATCTTACGCTGCCATGCAGCAGCGTCCTCCAGAGTGCGTATCCTGCGCATTTCCAGAGTGCTTACCTGACCGATCCCATAAGGCATCTCCAAAGCCTGCCGGTCCATATCATCATAGCTGTCGCCAAAGGGGAAAATGCAGCCAAGCTGCGCCATCTTCTCGTCTAAAGTCATTTCTTCGAGAAGCGCCTGTGCCCGTTCAGCCGGTTTTTTCGCGGTGTCTGTATATTTTACCTTCTGCAGTGCCATTTACTTTCTTCTCCTTTTATTTTTGCTTTTTCCAAGCAGTCAAGTATGCCCAGAATCATTCACACTGTCCATTCAATTCTTTTAGCACGGCTTCATAAACCTTTCGGATCTCCGGTGCAGAGCTGATTCCCTCTGCAAGCGTCATCCTCCTTGCGTATTCGATTATCGGATTGTGCACAAGTTCCGGTACCATCTCTTCCATCATTTTCATGCCGAGAGGTTCGTCCAGAATCTCTCCAAATGTACTGTCCAGAGTGAATTTCAGCTCTTTTAAACTTGTGTTTGTGTCATATTCATATACATGCGTTCCCGATCCCACCTCAAAGGATTCCTCTTTTTCCGGCAGAAACAGCTCTGCCCTCGTATTGGCAGGCACGCTGACTTCCACCCGGATCTTTCCCTTGCGGCAGCTCCAGCAGGAAACAATCTTTCCGTAAGGAGACTCCAGCTCTGTCCTTGCCTCTTCGATTCCCATTACAAACATCGGTTTTACATAAAATCTCCTGTATCCGGCTTCCGTCTGATTTATACCGCCGATTTTCCGATACATCCAATCGCCGATCGCTCCATTTGCATAGTGGTTCATAGAATTAAGCCCCGGATCCTGCATAGTGCCGTCTGGCAGGATGGCGTCCCACCTCTCCCAAAGTGTCGTTGCTCCCTTATTCACGGCATACAGCCATGAGGGCAGATCCTCTCTCATAAACAGGAGTCCGGCAGTATCATGAGCTTTGTTCTCAGACAGGGCATGGCATAAATAGGGCGTTCCTACAAATCCTGTAGTCAGATGATTCTGATGATCTTCTATATTGCTCACCAGCATCTGTACAATCTTTTCCCTGTCCTTTTCATATGCCAGGTTAAAATATAGAGACAGCGCACATGCAGTCTGAGTCTCACTGACGATCCGGCCTCTTGCGGTGTAATATTCTTTCCTGAAAGAGTCCAGCGTCTTTTCACGGAGCACTTCATAATATGCCGCCTCGCCATATTTCCCCAGCACATGGGCTGTCTTTGCCACAAGCTCTGTAACGTATATATAGTAAGCGTTTGCCACAAAGTAAACATCTGTAGCCCCTACGCTTTTATCTCCCATTTCGCGGTCCAGCGCCAGCCAGTCGCCATACTGGTAATTGGTCATCCACAGCCCGTTTTCATTTACGTGATTGTGAATATAGTCCACCCACTCGTGCATACATTTCCAGGATTCTTCTAAAATACGTGTGTCCCCATAGGTCTGATAAACTACCCACGGTATGATCACCGCTGCGTCACTCCATGCTGCGGAACTGTACGTTCCCTGGATATCAGGCACTATATGGGGCACGCCTTTTTCTTTCGAAGATGCTGCCGATACATCCCTCATCCATTTTGTAAAAAACAGAGCCGTCTCCCGGTTGAATGCTGCTGTCCATGAGAAGACCTGCGCATCCCCCGTCCATCCAAGCCGTTCATCTCTCTGCGGACAGTCGGATGGAATATCGAAGAAATTGTCACGCAGACTCCAGGAAATATTGCTCTGGAGCTGGTTTACTTTTTCATTGGAACAGTGGAACTGCCCGGTCTTTCTCATGTCTGAATGCATTACGCAGGCGGTAAACATTTCCGGTTCAGGGTTCTCTATTCCCTCCACGGCAGCATACCGGAAGCCATGGAATGTAAAGTGGGGCATCAGAACCTGTTCTTCCCCGTTTAGAATATAAATATCCTCGGACTTTGCCGTTCGCAGAGTATCCGGGTAAAATACGCCGTACTGATCCAGGGTTTCCGCATGCCGGACAGTGACCTTCTGACCTTTTTCCCCCTGAATCCTCACTTCTACAAGACCTGTAAGGTTCTGTCCGAAATCTACAAGTATATTCCCTTTGGAATCCGTGAAAACCCTCTTTGCTTTCAAGCGCTCTGTCACCCGTACTGGTTCATTTAGCTGCGGCGTCAATACAGTTGGATGAAATACGGCTTCCGGCACGGAAGACACCTTTCCCTCTCTGATATCAGGGGCATTTGTATCAATCATCTCTCCCATGTAGATCTCGCTGTAACGGATCTGTCCGGTTCGAACGCCCCAGGTCTCATCGGTCGCAATCACCTCTTCCGTCCCATCTTTATAACGCACATGGAGCTCTGCCCACACGGCAGTCCGATCCCCATATCGGTCCGGCTTACAGTCAAAGCTGAGAATCCCTTTATACCAGCCGTTGCCCACGGTCAATTTCAGAACATTTTCCTGTCCTGCCCCTTGCAGCCTGTCTGTCACATCATAATATTGATACTGCAAAATCTTATGATAATCTGTCCAGCCGGGTGCCATGCAATAGTCTTCTACCCTTTTTCCATTCAGGGTGATTTCATAGACACCAAGCGCCGTGGCGTAAAGGCAGGCAGATGATACTTCCTTGTCCAGAGAAAATTTCCGGAAGAATATCGGACACGCCGTTTCCTCAGGAGGGAAATCATGTGTGATCATTTTGGCCTGAAAATCCCTGGTATCAAAAACACCTGTTGTAAAAGACGTCTCTGCTTTTGCTCTATTTCCATAATTGTCCCAGATTTCGAGAGAAACCTGATACTCCTGTTCTCTGGTAAGCGCTTGTCCGGCATAAGGAACCAGCACAGACTGATCACTCTCAACCTTTCCACTGTCCCAGAAGCATTTTCCCGCACTGTCCACAATCAGATGCCATGCTGTCTGCACCACATTGTTGTCACCAGATGCGATCTTCCATGAAAAACGGGGTATCTCCACAGCCAGTCCTTTAGGTTGTTCCCTGTATTCTATCCTGAAATCATATATTATCATTCTTGCCTTCTCCTTTCTGCCTATCTCTCTTCCCATTCCTATTTTTGCCTATAACTCAAGCCGGCGCTCCGGTTCCGACGGAAGCGCCGGCTCTCATAGTTACAACATTTCTTTCAGCTTTGCCTGCTTCTTGCTAATATCTTTTTTTCTTATTTTTCAATGCCCTTTCCTGCTCTGCGCGCAGCAATCTCCTCGCGCATCTTCGGCAGCTTTTCTTCCAGATCAAATTTCAGGAAGATCACGAACATCACAAGATTGATCACAACCGGAAGATAATTTGAGAATCCATAAATGGAATATGTCATGGATGTACTTGCGACTTCCAGCGTGGCATCATATGCTCCGATTGCCAGAAACGCCGACAGGACTGCTGCTCCAAGACCATTTCCTACCTTGCTGCCAAAGCCGATCGCGCCGCCTGACATTGCCACCAGTTTCTTATCATATTTCCACTCATTGTAATCAATGGTCATGGATGTCAGTACCCCGTACAGGCTCATCATTGGAATCTGCACAAAACTTCCTAAGAGGCTGGTCACTACATAAACAGTAAAGTTCGTTGGTATAAAACAGCGGATGCCTGCGAGTATCGCCGCTCCCAGCAGACCAATAGAAATTGTCCTCTTGATTCCAAGCCCGGCAATGATTGGCTTTGATAAAAGGAATCCCACTACAGTAGCCAGCATACCTGCTGCTCCGATTAATCCGACCAGATTATCATTCCCGAAAATCCATTTACAGTAGTATGTACCGCCGGATGCCGCGATACCGCTCGTAACACTTGTGATCAGGTTAAAGAGCAGGATGATCACCCAGTATTTATTCTTCAGAAGCATGGTCATTGCCTCTTTAAAAGGAACCGGCTCTTCCTCTTCCTCAGCGGCACCTTCCGTTTCTTCTTCTTCGTAATCACATGCAAACTTGGCTTTGCGTCCATTATGGCAGCAGATTGAAAACAGGACGAATACCATTACGCCAAGCACCACGCCGTATTTGATCCATGCGGACTGTGTGCCGCCCAGCATATTTGTCACCGGGATCGTAAGAATGGAGATCAGCATTCCCGCGCCATAATTGGCAACCGCACGGAACAGCCCGATACTTCCCCTCTCGCTCAGGCTTCTGCTTCGTACAGTCATAACTGCTGAAAACGGGGTCGCGATAAAGGTGTAAAGACCTGCTGACAGCACCAGGTTCGTAACCAATGCGTAGATTATGCCCGGAATCTGTCCTGCCTGGATCGGTACGGTAAACATCAGGATCATGATCAGCGCCGCCGGAATGATCTGCGGCAGGATCCACCTGAAATATTTATGGTCGCCGCCCTTTGAATGATCAATCAGATTCCCTGCAATTACATCCGTAAATGCATCGACCACCTTTGAGATTGCCAGTACAATACCAACGCTTCCGACAGCCAGTCCTACCTTGTCCGTGTAGAAATAATTGAGCTGTCCGACCAGATTCGCCATCAGTCCTAATGCGAGCTGTCCGCCAAAATCTGCCAGATAATCTCTTTTGCGCATCACGCGCCTTGCGCCTTGTTTGTCATAACGGGGGGCGTTCTTATCCTTTGCCATTTTTCCTCTCCTCCTGTGTCATTGATGATAGGTTTACTATACTGTTTTTCTAAAGATAATTATTGTAAAATAATTTACAAAATTGTAAGTTTCATCCTTATTTTATAAAAACTTCTATCGTATGCTGCTTAGCGTCCTGATAGTCTGGTATCAGCCCAAAATCGCAGATAACACCGTCAGCATAAACCTCAGCTTTTCCCTTCTTAATATGTTCGGGATTGCGGATGATAATATGATAATCCGCATTTCTAAACTGTCTTGTCACTTCTGCCTCTTCCCATTCTTCCGGAAAACAGGGACTGATCCTAAGCCCGGCATAGTCGCGTTTCACGCCCAGGATCCCCTCATACAGCCCCATCATGCACCACGCGGAAGTCCCTGTAGTCCAGGACTGATAAGATTTCCCGTAATATCCCGGGTTCGTAGAATAGCAGTTGGTAAAAACATAGGGTTCTGCCCCTGACTGCGCCGACGGGTTCTCTTCGCTGTCGGGCATGATTTTTTTCAGTGTTTTCAACGCTTTTTCCCCTCTGCCCGTACAGCAGTCCATGAGGATCTTAAAACCGGTAGCATGGCAGTACACTCCGCCGTTCTCAAAAAGACCCGGCAGCATCCCGGACATCCTTCCCACATGGGCATCATACTCCTGGTATGGCGGCAGATTTAAGGGGAAGCCGAAATCCTGCTCCATACTGTCCACAGCTTCCAACACATAAGTCAATCTTTCTCTGTCCGCGACTCCTGCCAGCACAGCCCATGTCTGAGCGTTCAGATAGATCTTACTTCCGATGCTGTCCTGTGCCCCTACGTTTCCTTTGCTGCTTAGGGCTCTCGCGTACCATTTTCCATCCCACGCATAACGGTTGATATCTTCCTTTAGCTGTTCATATTCTTTCTCAAGAAATCCGGCATACTGTGTATTGCCCGCGTACTCCATCATTCTCTTTAATTCTCTCAGTGCAAGACAGAACTGGTGGGACAGCATCACGGACTCTGCCTCCGGATCATCCGTGATATTCAAGGCGTCATTCCAGTCGGCGAAATAAATCTTCACCAAGCCGTGCTCCCCTTTGTCAAGGATCAGGCGGCTGACCGCAGCCTTCACATGCTCCAGCACGGATGCTTTACCGCCGTCCTGCCATTCAATCTCCGTATCAAGAATTGACAGATCCCCCGTCTCTTTGATCAGTTCGCACACCGCCCAGATAATCCAGAATGGCTGATCTGAATAACGCGTATCATCATAGGGATACCATGTAAGCACTCCGTGCCCGTCCTGAAACTGATGGCGCAGACATTCCAGGATTTCTTCTTTTGCTTTCTCCTGACGGTAATTCAGCAGCGCTGCAGAGATCTGCAGGTTATCACGGACACCTTTCTTTCCTACGATACAGAAATCCGCCTGCTTTTTCACCCAGTTGTTCATCATATAATTAATCTTCTGGTCCGGTGTTTTCACAGACAAAGAGCTGATCTTCTCATAATTATACGCCTCCGCCTCTGCAAACTCCTGTTCTGTGGATTCTGCATCTGCATACCTCCTCACTACACTGCATGCCTCTTCACAGGAAGAACTGATTCCGAATACAACCTGAATCTCTTTCTCCTCTCCCGGCATCAGTGTGATTTTATGCTGCAGCACACCGCCAAGAATGAACAACGAGGCTTCGGAGTTGGTACAGTCTCTTCCCTGCACGACAATATCCGGTCTCTGGAACAGGACGCAGGCAGAAGCATCCGGTAATGTCAGCGTGCTTGTGGATCCGCAGAACTTTGTCAGGTCACCGTCCCATGCATAAACCGGCTCCGATGAGGCCAGAAAACCATGATACAGTTCATGAGGAGCAAAGGGATGGGCGGAATCACAGTAAATCCCGTTCAGTTCCCGTTTGAATTCTGTCTTCATGCAGCGGTACATTTCGTAGTATCTGGGGTAAGAGAAGCCTTCCAGATAGAAACTGACCGCAGAGAACATGTTTAACCTTTTCTCCTGCTCTGCTGTATTGCGAAGTTTCAGTGTCCACACCTCATGAAAGCCTTTCTTCGGCACAAAGATCCTCCACGACCCCTCAATTCCATTTTTCTTTGAATGAATCTGTGTATAGCCGATGCTGTGAGTACAGGAATAGTCTTCCACCTCTGTGTTAAGCGGTCCCTTCCCGATATTCCAGCATGTTCCGTCTGCATCATCTCTTAAATATACATATCTGGCATCATCCCGGTTGATCATGCACATATCTGCCTTTTCACTAAGATAATAGCTGCGCCCGTGTCCTACCTGCGATATCTGAGCGCAGTAACGGTCTTCATTCCACAGGTAATTGTACCAGTAGCGGGGCGTCTCCGCCTTATAGATCCGGCAGCTGTTGCCGTCCGGTGTAAACTCATACAGTGCATTTTCCGCACGTTTCGTTGACTCAGAATTCATCATTCCTTCAATCTCCTGTTTTATTATTTTGTAATCTCAAAACATTCTTCTGGAAACTGTGTTTATTCACTGACCACAAGTCTGTACTGGATACCCGGAACAGAGCCGTCCTTTGTGAACCGGATCTCATCTCCGGCCTTCTCCCCGTTCAGTTCAGCGATCACTTCACCAACTGGACTTAGCACCTCTATTCTGGCATTCTCCGCCTTCACCCGGATGCAGCCCTCCAGTGTCTCTGCGTAAAGTTTTCCTTTAAATGCTACAGCGGCAAACGGCACGCCCATCATCTCCGGACCTTGTCCAAATGTTGTCTCGTCCATACCGGTTGTACCCATTGCCGTCAAAATATATTCTGACGCGCCATTCATCCTAATTTCATCTTTTGCGATCAGGGCCAGTGTGATCCTTTCGTTTTCCGCCTCCACAGAAATCTTATCAGAAAGGGCAATTTCTTTTTCCGGCGCGCCGCTGAAATATCCGCAGTAAGGCGTGCGGATAGAGAACCGTGCGTGATCCGGATCAAAAACGATTTCTTTTGTATCGGAAACCATTTTCCCTTCCACATAGCCCGCATCTTCCGGCAAAATTCCCCACTCTTTCATCGCACGATCCATGATTTCAGCAAACGTCCGGTAATCTCCGTTGTCCGCTGTCTCTCTGATCTGGTCAAACACAAGTGCTTTTTCTCCAAGATGCACTCCCGGCTGAATCTCTTTCGTGTCTTTCGCAGCATTTGCCAGACGGTTTTCCTCTTTATAACGCCGGAACGCATCCCTGTACTCAGACCATGCATAATATACGCCATGTTCCGCATCTGAGAGATCAGCGCCATTTAAGAATCCGGCATTTACCGCTATGTCCGCATTGCCCTGGTAGCTGTCTCCTCCATCCAGAAATACATTGCGCATAGACGTAATATATGGGAAAAAAGTGGTCGGCATAGCATGGAAGAGAGGCAGTGTTTTCAAGTCGTTCTGTGTGTAGACAACATCTACGCAGTGTTTCGCCACGGAGACAAGCCCTTTCAGAAAGACAGACGCCATAAATCCCCACTGGCAGATCACTGCCGGGTCATTGTACACGTCAAACACATTCAAGATCTCATCCGCCGGCTGGTCGTCCCAGTGTTCCGATGTATGATGGTTGTAGAGAATCAGGCCATCCCAGTCATTTAAGCAGGCGTATGCTACGGTATGTACAAATGCCGTAGAGTGGAACGGATGCTCCCCGTATTCATTCCACTCACTGAGCATAAACGGCTTTCCCCCAACAATAGCAACAGACGCAAGGCTCAAAAGAGTTGTCGCCATAGAGCCGATCCCCTTTTGCATCGTCAGCGGATTCGCTGATACATACTCAGCCGGACCTGCCACCAGATAAGTATTATCCTGTACCGGCAGAAGCGGATGATTGAAATAGCTGTTATTCTCCATCAGATCTCCGTCGGTGTGTCCGTATACATCTGCCGCCCCTGCGATCAGATTACTTGTAACAATCGGGACTTTCGAGCCCAGCGAATGAATATAATCTTTCATATCCTGATAAAACTTGCGGTTCATATAGATACCAAATTCCATAAAGTCCGCATATCTGGCCGGGCTCTCCGGCGCATCCCACTGGCTCTCCGGATCATTCACCGGCTGGTAGAAGCTACCCTCGATCACACGTACCGTTCCCTGCGCCGGATCTTCATCCTCGCCCAATGCACAGCATCCTTCATGAGTCCACGCCTCTTTCAGACGTTCTCTTGTATAATATTTCATCAGAAGGAACTCATTGAACCGTCTCTGGACTTCCTCCCTGTAAGGTTTCAGTTCTTCTCCCGCATCCGCCCCCATATTTCCTTTGATGGCAGTCTCCTCGTTATTGATCTGGATTGTCACCACGGCCGGATCATCAATCAAGGCAAGTCCTGTATACGGATTCACATGGCAGAGAAGCTGCTTCGCATACTCTTTTTGAAGCTGGATCGCCCGTTCATTGTACATAAAGTAGCGTTTCAGACAGGAAGGTGCTCCGCCCGGGTAATCCATGTCGTCTCCCTCCTGAAATTCCCTTGCTACGATCAGGTCAATGTGGAGATAAATCCCCTTCTCCTTCAGCTTTGCGGCAAAATAGTCAAAGCGGTCCAGCCCTTCCGGATTAAATTTCCTGCTCGTCCCTGACGCGTAATCCAGAAGAGGCGCTTCCTTACAGCTGCTCCAGCTTCCCGGTTCTTCACCGACCGGAGCGTCCGCTGCGTGAAGCCGAATAATATTGACGCCCATACTTGCAAAACGCTCCGCCAGTTTATCTGCTGTCTCATGATCCGGCGTGTTGGATCTTGCGGCTACATTAAATCCGAGAAATCTAGCTCTTGTTCCATCTGTAAAATAGAGATGTCCTTTCCTTGTCTCCACAAAACCATGCTTTCCGGCCGGGGCGTCTAATAAATGGGAATAATTAAGGATTCCTTTGTTCGGCTCCGTCTTGTGGATACATATACGCTGTTTCATCGTGTTTTCCTCCTTTTTCAGACATTCATTTTTTCTCTTCTTGTTTCCCCGTCATGCTATATCAGCTTAACTGAGCACATACTACCATGCGAAGCTCTTAAAATATTGCAAAATTCTTTCCGAAATTGTAAATTGGAATCTTGTTTTTTCCATGAACCGGAATTATACTAGATGCAAAGAATACTGCTTATGAAATTTCCGCGCCATGCGCGGTCGATGAAAGGAACTGAAACGAATGGATTATATTTCTTTATGCAGAAATTTCTTTTCCGCCACGAATATCCCTGTCAGCCTGACCCAAAACGGAGATGCGGTATATTCTGCTCTTGGAGAAACCCTGAACATTCTTTCTGAATATCACCGTGAGTTGTTCGACGCAAATCCTTCCCAGAATCCCTGCTTCTGCGGCGATTCCCCTGATATCGAGTACGGCCGGGTACAGATTGAAGGTACGGGATATGACCTTTTCTTGGGTCCGGTATTTAACGTGCCTGTCACGGAAGAACTGATCCGCCAGTTCATGCGGGAACTGTCCATGTCTCTCTCCCTGCGCGAACAGCTTACAGAACTACTGTGCTCGATTCCAAGGACAAGCCATATGCAGTTTGCAAGATATCTCATCTTCTTTCATCAATGCCTGAACAATAAAACTGTGGATCTTCAGCTACTTCTTCAAGAAGACGAAATTTATACCAGACATCGGAAGACCCGCCATATCGACAACATGATCACAGATCAGGAGGAAGAAAACAACCACAATACTTACTATTTTGAACTGGAAATGTACCAGCGTATCAAGGAAGGAGATCCTGCAAAACTGAAAAAATTCTTTGCCGGCAGCAGACTTGCATTAAAAGAAGGCAAGATGGCTCAGTCTCCCCTTCGTCACACAAAAAATCTTTTTATCACTACAGCCGCCAAAGTTGGAAGTATGGGAGCAATCCCGGGAGGAGTTGATATCGAAAAGACCTACCAGCTGGTTGATTATTACATTCAGGAATGCGAACAGCTCCAGACCATTGATGAGATCAATCACCTGATGTATGTCATGGTCATGGATTTCTGCCAGCGCTGCGGTGAATGCCACATCCCGGAGGACGTTTCACCGGATGTATATGCATGTATGACTTATATACGAAGCCATACCAACGAATCCATATCTGTGGAAGATGCTGCGGCACATGTAAACCGCAGCAGTTCTTATATGATGAAGCATTTCAAAAATGAGCTCGGCATCCACATCGGCGCTTACATTATGCGCTGCAAACTTGAGGAAGCTAAGAGTCTTTTGACCCACAGTGAAAAAACACTGGCTGAAATCAGCAGCTATCTCTGCTTTTCCAGCCAGTCCTATTTTCAGAATGTATTCAAAAAGCAATACGGCGTCACGCCGCTCCAATACCGGAAACAGACCAAAGGCCGGTCAAACTAAAGCACCTGAGAGTTCCATTGCCATCCGATAAATACGGGTGGTATTTCTCATTAAGTCTTCTCTTGTGATAAGCCCGTCTTTGAGCGCCTCCGAAAGATTATCAACTTCCTGCTGGCTTCCCGGCATAAACAGGTCATTTCCGGCGAGAGCCACCTTGTATGCCTCGGGTGGCGGATATTTTGCACCGGCGCTCAATATATCAGAGGATGTTACCCAGTCTGTCATTACGATTCCTTTGAATCCAAATTCACTGCGGAGCACATCCGCTAACAGGTCCTTCCGTTCAGAGGTATGCATGCCGTTCAGTAAATTATACGAAGTCATCAAAGCTTTCGGCCGTGCCAGACGAACACAAATCTCAAAACCCTTAAGATAGATTTCTCTCAGGGCACGTTCATTTACTACGCTGTTATTGTTATACCGGTTTGTCTCCTGATTATTCGCCACAAAATGTTTGATGGTAACCCCGCACCCGGGATGACTCTGCACCCCTTTCGTAAGCGCTGCCGCGAATACGCCGCTTATCAGCGGATCTTCTGAAAAATATTCATAATTTCTGCCGCAGCGTATCGACCGATGGATATTCAGAGCCGGAGCCAGCCACAGATGAATGCCGAAGCGCTTCATTTCGCTTCCTACGATATCTCCGCAGCGTTCTGCAAGAAATGGATTCCAGCTTTGGGCGATTGCTGTACCGATAGGAATTGCCGTCGCATACTGCTCATAAATCTTGCTGTTCTCTCCGGGCTGCGGAATCATGCTGTTCATATATGCGCGCTCATCCTCGGTCAGAAGATTCTGCATTGTCTCCGGCATTGTACTCTCCAGACTATGTACCCCGTTCTCATCCCTGAAGCACTTTTGAGAAAGCCGCAGGCCTGCCGGGCCGTCTGCCATAACGATCACTGGGATTTCTCCCACTTTTGCCGTCTCGCCTGCCGCGCCTGCAACAGACATGGAAGCATTGCCTATGATGCCTGTCACTCCGTCTCCCGCAGCGAAAGCACCTACGTTCAGGCGGATCAGTTCCTCATTAGAAAGCCCCTTAATCTCCGGCGCCGGCTCATCCTTTTGTTCATAGACTACTTTTACTATATCCATGCCGGAAATATCTGCTTCCAGAGAGTGTATTACCGTTCCCGAACTTTTCTTCCTTTTTATTTCCGGTTTCCAGTCTGTAAAATCTGTTTTCCCAAAACAGTTCTTTACAGATTTCGTAACCAACGTCTCCGGCACTGATATGACACCGCAGACCTCCGTATCTCTGCTGCTGCTCCCCAGGCGGAGGATATACTCCCCTTTCTCAAGAATCCACGCTGCCTGTTCTTCATCGTAAGACGCCAGATCTGTCAGTAAAAATGAAAGCTTAACCGTCTGTTTTTCCCCCGATTTCAATTCTTCCGTTTTTTTCCATGCAGCAAGAGCCTGATAAGGCTGATCCAGCTTTCCTTCCGGCATAGAGACGTACAACTGTACGACCTCTTTCCCGCAGAAATCACCTATATTCTCCACTTCTGCGCTTATTTCAGCAGCCATTTTATCCAGTATCAGGCTCTTGAAATGGACTTCAAAATCCGTATAAGAGCCACCGTATCCAAACGGAAACAGTACCTCTTTCCCCACACTGTCAAAATAGCGGTATCCCACATAAATCCCTTCCTGATACCGGGTATCGTCCTGTTCGCCAAATGACGCAAAGTCAGGATAATCCTCCCATTTTGTCCATGTAGTCGTCAATTTTCCGGATGGATATGTTTTTCCAAGGACAAGCTCCGCAAGAGCGCTGCCTGTCTGTACACCCAGCTGCGAAAGGATCAGAATATTCTCCACTTCCATGACAGGTGAAAGATCTACCACCCCGCCGACATTGAGCACCAGCAAAAACCTTCTGTACTGTCGGTTCAGTTCAAGGATTGTCCGTTTTTCACTTTCGGTCAGGAAAATGTCCCCTTCCGACGCTTCTCTGTCATTTCCCTCTCCTGATATCCTTGCCAGAACATACACAGCTGTCTCACCTTTTACATTCAGCGGCAGATTATATTCCGGTTCCGGCATCACTGCTCCCATTCCTTCAATCACAGGGTGAGTGTTGTGCTCCTTCGCTCTTTTTCGGATTTCTTCTGTGAAATCAGCCTGCGCTTTAGCATATATTTTGTCATAAGCGTCAAGCCAGTCTCCGGAAACAATTTCAAACCCTGCTTTCTGAAATCCATCCTCTACTGTTTCAAAAAACCGGGAGTTCACCTCGCCGGATCCGGTTCCTCCTTTTATCGTCTTGCGCACTCCATTACCATACAGGGCGATCTTCCCCGGGGTTCCCAGCGGAAAATCTCCATTCTTTTTAAGAAGGACCGTGCACTCCGGGAGGAGCGAGCGCAGTATATCCAGATGCTCCTGTTCGTATTTCTGAAGTTCCATAAAGCATTCTCTCCTTTCTGCAAAAGTTCAATTACTGCAGGTATTTTATCAGGAGTGCGCTGGAGAATCTTTCAAAATAGCGGATAAAATTGTAAATTAGTATCTATAGAATCCAAAATTCTACTCAATAATGTGGAAAAGCAAAAAAGAATTTTACATTTATAAGAAGTATTCTGCAATATCATTTATATTACAGATGATACTATTTAGTAAAAGTAAGCCTTATTGACTTCTTTTCCAAAAAATTCAAAGGCATTTCGAGAGAATAATGCAATTAAAGAAAGAAGGCTGCCACCCCATCAGAGTCAACAGCCTGTCAGTAATATTGTCTAAATTTCATTTTTGCTTACCTCGAACAGTACCGATAATTATTTTCGTACAGCTTGAGATAAAACTCGAATGTGTCTTTCATAAAATGTTTGATTGCTTTAATCATTTTTTTCACCTCCTTTTTCTTTACAAGCACATTATAGTCCGGCTGTACTGATAATGCTTGCCAGATTGCATTCAAAAACAGCCAATTTTTGCAAAGGAGCTTCCAAAGATTATGATGCCATTATATGAGAATGTAAAAGACAATTTAGAAATATTCAAGGGTCCTTCTGTTCATATTCCCCCTCATCTTCACAAGTCACTGGAATGTGTTTATGTAACAGAGGGAACACTTGAACTAGGCGTAGGATTAAATCTGTATCATATGGAAACCCATGATTTTGCTATCGTTTTTCCTGAATTGATCCATCATTATCAGGTGTTTGACAGCAAAGCCTGTCAGGGAATCTATCTTTTATCCTCGCCCTCGCTCTCAGGCGGTTATCTTCAAACCTTACAGAAATTTTGTCCAGATTTGCCTGTTATCAGATCCTCTTTGGTTCATCAAGATATTAAATATGCAATGGACAGTCTGCTCCGGTGCTTGCCGGGAGAAGAGCAGACTCATGTTTTATGGCAATCATACACACAGATTATACTTGCACGTGCATTACCTCTTTTTCAACTTGTAGATAAGAGTTCTGTTGGAAGTGATGATATTATCTATCAGACAGTTACATACATTGCTTCACATTATATGGAAGATATTTCTCTGGCTCAAATGGCAGCCGATCTTGGTTATAGTCCGTATGTTTTATCACGGGTATTTTCAGGGACCTTCCACTGTAATTTCAACACCTATCTGAACAACATCCGTCTGGATCATGCCTGCAATATACTTTGCCATACAGACCAGACCATTACAGAAGCCTATGAAAATGCGGGTTTTAGCAGTCAGCGGACTTTTAACCGGGTTTTTCGGGAGAAATACCACATGTCTCCCAGAGATTATCGAAACAGCCATAGAAATAATTGATTTATACATGAAGCATCCTGGCTTTCACAATTTGACATAGGATACGTCCGATTTATATTTACCTGGTAAAATTCAATTTCATTCTCATGCCCTGCCAGGAATTTCCAAATGCATTGATGCTTTGTATTTGTTCCTATGATACAAAAAGGCATTGTCCGGAACCGCCTTCGGCAGATTCCTTCCAATGCCTTTTCTCTACTGCTTCCTTCTGCGGGTCATCAGGCCGCCGATCCGTCCCGTCTCTTTTGCGGACAGGCTTTTCCACCCGTTTTCAAGCACTCTGTCCAGAAGGCCCAGTTCTCCGGCGATCTCGTATTTCAGCTTTTCCTCCTCCGTAAGCTCGCCCTTCAGATAAGCCTGAACTTCTTTATCCTTATTCAATGTCTTCACTCCTTTTCTATAGTTATATGGAGTATTGACATCTTTCTGGAAAATTATACCCTCCAACGGAAAGCCTTCTCATAAGCTTCCCGCCCATGCCGGAGAAAGCATCCGGCACTGAACAATGGCCGCATGAAGTGATCAGCCCTTGGGAATAATAATGGCCGCTATAATATAGGCCAGAATACCGGAACCGCCGAAAAAGGTCAGAACCACCCAGGCCAGACGCACCAGGGTGGGATCTATATCGAAATATTCCGCGATGCCGCCGCAGACGCCGCAAAGCATACAGTTTACTGATGATTTATAAAGTCTTTTATTGCTCATATCTCTTCATCCTTTCTGAACTCTCTGATGATCAAAGTATCCGTTCCATACATATGCGGCTTATCTACTCCTCAAAGCTGACTTTTACAGTTCCCATGCCGCACTGAAGCTGCATTTTCCGGGACGCGTTCGGGTTGTCGATCTTTTTCACAGCTCCCACGCCGCTGTATTCCCCTTCGCCCAGCTCCACGCTTCCCGCGCCGCAGGAAAGCCGGTAGCTATAGTCCTCCTCCCGGCCTTTTACGGTAAGCTCCATAGTGCCAAGCCCACATTCCGCGTCGATATTTTCCGCATCCAGATTCTTCATGGTAAGGGTTCCTGTTCCCACCTCCACCTCAGCATCCGTGGCTGTCACCGAGGAGACGCCGGAAAAGACTCCCGCTCCTACTGACACGCTGAATTCCCCGGCAGACAGAGGACTTTCCACAGAGACGGCTCCCGCGTCCACATCGATCCCTACTTTGCGGAATTCCGTGTCCGGCGGACAGGACACCACAATACGTCTGCGCTTGGCTTTCTTTCTGCTCTCAATCTTCAGCTCGCCGTCCTCTGTATAGACTTTAACATTTCCATCCTCGTCTCCTGTAACCTCCACCTGCACCTTCCCGCCTTCATATTCCCGCAGGATCAGTTCATCGTAGGTCAGCTCTATATCCAGCTCCGAGGGAACCGCCAGGCTGTACTTCTCTCCGTCCGTACCTTCCGTCTGCGCCGAAACCGCCGTTCCGCTGCGGCTGGCATAATGCTCTGACTCCTCTTCGTGGTGCTCTTCCTCATCCCAGTCGTCCCAGTCCCAGTCCAGCCATCTCTCCAGAAAATGCAGGCGCGGGCCGTCATAATACTGCTGCAGATCCAGTTCTGAAAGGGAAGCTCCCATAGCCGCGCCTCCCGCGGAAAATCCGATTCCCGCAATTCCCAGCGCCGCCGCGGTGATCAGCGCAACTTTAGAAAATTTTCTCATGCGTCCGCACCTCCTCTTCTTCCTCTGTTAAGAATCCTGCCGCATAGATCCGTAAACCACCTCAGCGCCCCCGGAAGCAGCCGGCTGGCAAACCATACCAGAAATACCAGGCCGATCAGAGACACCGCGGTCAGGATACATCCCACGCCGATCCCCAGCACTCCCATGGCCGGAGCCGCCGCGCAGGCGCCGATTGACGCGAATATCGTTACTACTCCGCCGATCAGAAGGCCGATCACCAACGCCCCTACGCCAAATACAATGATAAACGGAAGAAACAGGATCACTGCAAGTACTCCCAGGATGCCGCCGATGCTGCCGGTCAGGAAGGGAGACAGGAAGATCAGAAGAATGATGATCAGTACAATGGTGCCCGACCCCCTCTTCGGTTTGGGATGGTATCCACGCTCCGCTCTGTCTGAGCCGGAGGCTGCAGTACTCCGTCTCTGCTCTTCTTTTCCCTGGAAGTCTCTCCCCGGCATCTGTCCAGACTCCCGCGCCTTATCCTCATAGCTGCCGCTGTCTGTATATTCTCCGTGTTCCCTCAGATCCGCCTTGATAATGGCGGCTACCTTTCCGGGACTTCCAAGCTCCTGGATCACTGAGGCTTCACGCTCCGGTCCCGCCTCGTCAAAATAGCTCTCATAGTAATCCAGCGCTTCCCTCCTCTCATCCTCTGAGATATCAGAAAGCAGTTTTTCCAACTGTTCCATAAACTGCGCTCTGTTCATAATCACAATCCTCCCTCGAATAGCCTGGTGATTTTAGAGGAATAGTTTTTCCATTCCACCCTGTATAAATTCAACTGTGCGGTTCCTTTTTCTGTCAGCTTATAGTACCTGCGGTTCCGCCCCGCATAAGCCATATCGTAGGTTTCCAGACATTCGTCCTTCTGCAGTCTCCGAAGCACCGGATACAGCGTGGACTCTGATACATCCAGAACTCCGCGGACATCCTGGGTGATCTTATATCCGTAGGTTCCCTCTTCCTCCTTGGACACAACCGCCAGAACGATGGCGTCCAGAAGAGCTGCTCCTGTGTTAAATACCATCCACTCACTTCCTCTTCTTACACTGAAACTTTTCGGTTACTCGCCGCCTATAGAGGCGAGTGTCATCTTTATCTGAAATATATAATATTGTTTTGTTAATAATACTATATATTATATAATATAGTTTTGTCAATACTATTTCACATTTTTCCTTATTATCTTATACTCTGAAAAGAAAACAATATCCCTGATATACATGGAGGCAGTTATGACAGAACAGAATCATTCCCCTTTTCTTCCGAAGGCTTTTCTGGTCCGAATGAAAGAAATGCTTGGCGGCGAATATGAAGCTTTTCTGAAAAGCTATGAAATGCCCCGCACCTTCGGTCTGAGACTGAATTCCGCAAAAATAGATGCTGAAGAATTTGAAAGAATAGTTCCTTTTGAAATATCTCCGATCCCCTGGGTGGAAAACGGTTATTTTTATCCTCCGGAGGTCCGTCCTTCCCGGTGTCCCCTTTATCAGGCGGGACTTTATTATCTGCAGGAGCCAAGCGCCATGACGCCCGCCTCCTGTCTTTTGGCGGAGCCCGGAGAGGCTGTGCTGGATCTCTGCGCCGCTCCCGGCGGAAAAGCCACTGCCCTGGGCGCCATGCTGGATGGGGCGGGGCTCCTGGTCGCCAATGATATCAGCGCTTCCAGAACCAGGGCTCTGCTGCGGAATATCGAGCTTTTCGGTATCCCCAACGCTTTTGTGGCAAACGAGCCTCCGGCCCGGCTTCTGGACATGTTCCCGGGATACTTTCACAAAATACTCCTGGACGCCCCCTGCTCCGGGGAGGGAATGTTCCGGAAGGAGGAGGCTCTGGCCAGGGACTGGACTCCGGAAAAATCCCTTGAATTAAGCCGTATCCAAAAGGATTTGATCCTTCAGGCGGCGGATATGCTTCGCCCGGGAGGGCAGCTCCTGTATTCTACCTGCACCTTTGCCCCCGAGGAGGACGAGGAAACTGTCTCCTGGCTTCTTGCACAGCGGCCTGATATGGAGCTTCTTGAACTTCCCCAAAGGGAAGGCTTCTCCCCCGGCGTGCCGGAATGGGGCGGAGGCGATCCCCGGCTGACGCGCTGCGTCCGGCTGTTCCCTCACAAAATAAACGGAGAGGGGCACTTCATGGCTCTTTTCCAGAAGGCAGGAATTCCGGATCTGGTACAGCAGCCCGCCCGTTCCCGCACCAATCCTGATACAGAAAAATGGCTCCGGCTGTTCTTTGAGGAGATCGGCCTTCATTCTCTGGGCGGCAGGCCCTTCGACTGGAAACGGGTGGAAACAAGGAAGGACAAGGTTTATTATCTTCCTCCTGTCAGCACCGCTTTCCGGGGACTGAATTTTCTGCGGAACGGACTGTATCTCGGCGATCTGAAAAAAAACCGTTTTGAGCCCTCCCAGTCTCTGGCTCTGGCTCTCCACAAGGGCGACGCGGAGGCGGTCGTCTCTCTTCCCGTGGGAGACGAGAGGCTTACCCGTTATCTGAAAGGTGAAACCCTGTCTGTCCTTCCCGGAGAAGCCGCCCATGAAAAGGGCTGGCATCTTCTCTGTGTGGAAGGCTACCCTCTGGGGTTCGGGAAGCTTGTGGGACAGACCCTGAAAAACAAATATCCCCCGGGATGGAGACTATGACGGCGTCCGGGGGATCGGAATGGATTTTCCAAGAGTAAAGGAGTAAATATAACATTCCTTTACTCTTTTTTTCACCAGCCGTTCCAGCGCGTCCGCGTAATCCTCAAGCTGGGTATGATAAAGCTCCGCCAGCTTCTGTTCCTCTCCCGGGGCCACATGGTCGGTTTTATAATCCACCAGGACCAGCTCCTCTCCCTCCTGGAAATAGGCGTCTATGATCCCCTGGACCAATACCGTCTCCCCGCCAGCCCATTCCGGCTGCAGTTCCTTCATGCTGACAGATATGACAAAGGGCTGTTCTCTGTAAAGAGAACCCTTCCCCGCCGCCTGCTCCATTCTTTTCCCCAGATCAGACCGGGTAAAGCCCAGAATATCACTGACAGAAATACACGCAGCTTCCTCCTGCGGCATCTTTTTCTCTTCCACAAGGCCCGCAAGCTGGGCTTCGATTTCTCCGGCGGTGCCCGCCCGGCCGTAATCCAGACATTCCATCAGGCGGTGATAGGCGGTGCCTCTGGCGGCTCCGGCGAGGACTTCTGTTTCCCCCGCGATAAAGGGCGGGATCAAAGGCACCACATCCGGTTCATAGAACAGCGCCTCCTCTTTTTCCAGCTCGCCCTGCCGGCTTCGTTTTTTCAGCTCCGACACACTGAGCTTCACCGGCATCTCTCTGAGATAAGTATAGGGATAGGCATAGGAAAAGCGCTCCTCCAGGATATTTCTCATTTCTTCGTCATAGACCTTTTCACAATCCCAGTTTTTCAGAAGCTCTTCCTGCATCTGGGCGCCGGACAGATCCACCACTTCCTCCTGCAGGAGCCCGGCGGCGGTAATCCTCCGTATTTTGAATTCCGCCTCTCCGTCTGTGCAGTCCTTCTCTGATACAGGGATTCCGTTTTCCCGGTACAGCGGAACCATGGCGCTGTGTCCCGCCAGCGCGGGAAGGATATAGGACCAGAAGCTGCGTCCTCCGGCTCTCAGGCCCAGAGGAAGAAGGGCTTCCCCCCTGTTACGGAACCGGGAGAGAGACGCCGCCTGCTTTTCTATCTTACTGATAGTTCCTGTGATATACAGCTTCTCCTTTGCCCGGGTGAGGGCCACGTAGAGGACTCTCAGCTCCTCCCCGAGGCTTTCCCTTTTCAGCTCTCTGCGGATCATCTGCTTCGGCAGAGTGGGAAGGATCAGCCGTTTTTTGGAAAAAACCGCGTCCGCGCCCAGTCCCAGATCGGGATGCAGCAGCAACCTGTCATTCATATCCTGGAAATTAAACTGCTTCCCCATCCCCGCCGCGAAAACAACGGGAAACTCCAGGCCCTTGCTCTTATGGACAGTCATGATCTGCACAGAGCCGCTTCCCGCTCCGGCCAGATTCACCTCTCCAAAATCCACCTCATATTTCTGCAGGCTCTCGATATAGCGGACGAAATTAAACAGGCCTCTGTAGCTTGTTTTTTCATAATCCATGGCTTTTTCCACCAGCATGTGGAGATTGGCACCTCTCTGGCTTCCGCCGGGAAGAGCTCTCGCGTATTCCTCGTATCCGGTGCTTTTGAGGATATACTGGATCAACTGATGGATCGGCGTGTAGGGGGCCATATCCCGCGCCTTTTGAAGCTGCTCCAGAAAGCTCCGCAGCTTCGTCCTGAGACGCTCTTTTTCATCCTCCCCGGGGAAAAGCGCAAGCTGTCCGTCCCCCGCGTAAGCGCGGACGCTTTCATAGAGGAGGCCCTTAGGATACTCGCCGCGCACCATAGCCAGCTCCTGGGAGGTACAGCCGCCTATGGGCGAACGCAGCACTCCGGCCAGGGGAATATCCTGCAGGGGATTATCGCACACTCTAAGATAGTTCAGAAGCGTCACTACCTCCACCGCGGAGAAGTACCCTGTTCTGGAGGCCGTATATGCCGGGATCCCTTTGGAGGCCAATACCTGGGAAAAGGGCTCCGCCCATCCGCTGGCAGTGCGGAGCAGAATTACGATGTCCCCATACTCTGCCTTCCGATAGCTTCCGGTTTCTTTATCCACAATCTCTTCCCTTCCCACGATCCTCTGGATCTCCTGGGCGATGGCGAGAGCCTCCAGCTCCTGTACGGTCTGTCCGCCCTTCTCCTCCTCCAGCTCCTCCCCGTCCTTTTCCACCAGAAGGAGCTCTGTTTTCTGGAATTCCTTTCGTCCCCCTTCAGGGAAAGCCGCTCCCGGATAGAGGGCGCTGCTGCTGTCGTAGGTGATGCCGCCCAGATCCTCCCCCATGATACGCCGAAAAATATAATTGACGCTTTCCAGTACCTGGGGACGGCTGCGGAAATTCTTGTGGAGGTCTATCCTCTGCTCCTCACCGTCCTCCACAGAATAGGATTTATATTTTTCCATAAAAAGCTCCGGTCTGGCAAGACGGAACCGGTAGATGCTCTGCTTGACGTCCCCCACCATAAAAATATTTTTCCGTCCTCCGGCCCAGCCGGAAACCATGGATGCGATCATTTCCTGGACAAAGTTGCTGTCCTGGTACTCGTCTATGAGCACCTCGTCGTACTTCTCCGAGAGCTCCCTGGCGGCCTGAGTGGGTGTCAGAGTCTCCCCCTCCTTCCGGATCAGGATCTCCAGGGCAAAATGCTCCATATCCGTAAAATCCAGAAGATTTTTGGCGCGCTTCTTCTCTGAAAACCGTTTCTGGAAATCAAGGGTCAGCTCCACCAGACTTTCCATAGGCTTTCTGCAGACAGCAAGCAGAGCCAGAAGGGATTCCTCCCGCCAGCAGAAACAGCGGGCGGACAATTCCTTGAGAATGGTTTTCTCCTCCTCACGCAGAGACTTCACCAGCTCCTTTTTTGTCTCGTCAGCCTCAGGCTGTTTTTTCCCGGACAGCCTGGCGAAGGAAAGACCTGCCAGAAGCTCCGCCATTTTATCATAATCCTTCTCCCCGGCGGTCTTTTTTGCCTGGGAGATCAGAAGAAGATCACTGTTGAGGGCCTCCTCATAAAGATACGGGCCTCCCTGCTCCCGGCAGACGGAGACAGCCTCCTCGGCCAGCTCCTCCGCCTGGGTCAGCTCCTCCGCAGCGGTCTCCCACAAAAGCCGCATCCATTCCTGCTCTCTTAATTTTTCAATACTGTCCGCCCGGTAGGACTCCAGACACCCGGACAGCCATTCCTCCGGAAAAGGATGACTCATGGCCGCGTCATACAGCCGGAATACCATTTCCCGGATCCCGTCGTCTGTTTTGCCGGAGGCGTAACATTCCACCAGCTCGGTAAACTTCTTGTCTTTTTTCTGGTAAGCGTCCTCCAGAAGCTCCTTCATCACGTCCTCCCGCAGAAGCTTCAGCTCGCCTTCCTCCGCGGTGCGGAAGCCCGGATCCAAACCGATCATATGAAAATAGTTGCGGATGATATAGGAGCAGAAGCCGTCTATGGTAGTGATCTGCGCCGTGTGGATCAGCGTCATCTGACGCTGCAGGTGTTCGTTGTCCGGATCTTCGTACAAAGCCTGTTCCAACGCCGCCTCGATCCGCTCCCGCATCTCTCCTGCCGCGGCTCTCGTAAAGGTCATGATCAGCATCCGGTCAATATCCACAGGATGCTCCCGGTCCATGATCTTACTGAGGATCCTCTGTACCAGAACAGCGGTTTTTCCGGAGCCGGCGGCCGCGGAGACAAGAATATTCCGGTTCCTGAGAGAGATCACCTTCTGCTGCTCCTCCGTCCATTTCACGCCCATCTCAGCGCACCTCCCTTTCCATAGCTTTCCACAGCTCCTCATCTCCGAACTGCTTCAGTCTCCTGTACTCATAGCCGGGGATCTTTTTGTCAAAACCGCAGGCCCCCTGATAGGGGCAGTAGGCGCAGGCGTTTTTCTTTCCCAGCTCATAGGGAGACACCTCCGCGTCCCCGGAAAGAATTTCCCCGCGTATGTCTGAAATCTTCTTTTTTACATAGGAATTCAGAAGCCGGAATTGTTCTCTGGTAGCCACAGATGAATTTTTGCGGAAGCTTCCGTCCTTATTGTAGGATACGGGAAGAGAAGCAAGGGTACTGTCCATTTTTTGGATCAGTCCGGAATCCGCGGCAAGAAGCCCGTTCATCTTCAGTTCCTTTAAAAGCTTCGCGTCCACAGTCTCCATATCTGCCTCCATACTGGACTGGATCATGGGATCCTTCACATTATAATAAAAAATTCCCGCAGGCTCCACCTGACAGTCCGGATGCTTTCTCTGCTCTGCCTGGACTGCCGCGTCCATATATACCACAAGCTGAAGCTGAAGCCCGTGATAAAGGCTTACCAGATCAAAGGAGGTGTTTCCTGTTTTATAATCAATGATTTTCACATAAACCCGGTTGTCCTCCTTCAGTACGTCCATACGGTCGATCCTTCCTCCGCCGATCGATACCTCGAAGCCCTCCGGCTGGAACTCTCCCTGCTTTAACTGTCCCTGAAGAGCCCAGACCGTCCTCTTTAGGATCCTCGCGGTCCTCTCGATCATATACAGGTTTCTGGCGCTGCTTTTGAGAATAGTGTTCCCATAGTCCGCCGCCACTCTGGCCAGACATTCCTCCGCGATCTCATCCCGCTCCTCCGCGTCGAGAGTACTCCAGTTCAGTCCTCTTTTTCTCACCTCGGCCGCGAACTCCTCCAGAGACTGATGGATCACGTTTCCCATATCCATAGCCCTGAATTCGTATTCCGCCCGTTCCGTCACAGCCAGTCCGTAGCGCAGAAAATGAGCGAAGGCGCAGGCCGCGTACCGCTCCAGACGGGTGGCGCTGTGGGGGGAAACCTCTCCGTACAGCACCCGGGCCACACTTTCACTGATACGGTCCGCGGGCTTCCTGAGAAAAGCCGCCTCTGTCAGCCGCTCTATCCTGTCATGGTACGCGGGGCTCCGCAGATACCAGCTATAAAGCTCCTGAAAAGTCCGGTTATCCTCTCTGCTTTCCTGATCCCCGATCCTCTCCAGAAAATAATCCATGCCTGTATCAGGCGTTTCCAGAAGCCCAAGCTCCTGCTCTCCCGCCTCAGATACAGAAAGTCCCGGATACAGTCTCAAAACCGTATGGATCAGATAAGCGGGACCGGAGGCCTCGCCCTTCGCGTTGGAATGGCTGTAGGAGAGACAGAGATATTCCCCTGGCTTTGTAAGATTCAGATAGAGATAAAAACGCTGCATGTTCATCAGCTCTTTTGGGCCCGGAGCCAGCTCCACGCCCTCTTCCTGGAAAAATTCCCGGTCCATCTCCGTCAGGATCCCTCCGCTGTCCTTGTTTTTGGGGATACTGCCCTCATTCACCCCAACGAAAAACAGAGCCCTCACGTCTTTCAGACGGGTTCTCTCCATATCTCCCACAAGAACCTGATCCATACTGGGAGGGATCAGAGCCACCTTTGCCTGGGTCATCCCTGTTTCCAGGATCTGACGGAATTCTTCCGCCGTAACCTCCTCATCGCCCAGAATTTCCACCATCTTATTCATAAGCTCCATAACGATGCCGTAAATCTGGGCGTATTCCTTTTCCATGGCTTTTTCTCCCCGGGCTCTGAAAATCTCCTCCTGTTTTTTCAGCTTTTTCTGAATATCGCTTCTGACAATAAACCCATAGAGACAGCGGCAGTATTGTTCCACGGTTTTCTTTCCTCCCGAAAATCCCTCCGCCAGCTCCCGGATTTCCTCAACAAAACGTTCCCGGACGCTGTTCAGCTCAAGAATGGAATCCTCCTTCATCCCCCGGTAGATCCGCACCCAACGGTCCTTCCAGGCGGAATAGCCTCTGATGCCCAGGGCCACCACATAATTTTCCAGCCAGTCCGCTTCCTCCCGGGTAATGTCCGACATTCCGCACCTGAGATAACGAAATACACTCTCATAGGTGAAGCCCTGGGCCGTCATTTCCAGAACCGCCCGGACGTATTCCACAAATGGATTCATCAGGATCGAATGTTTTTCATCTATAAAGAAGGGAATACCCGACGCCTGGAACACCTGACGGGCAACGGCGCCGTATTCCTCCAGATCTCCGGTGATCACAGCGATCTCGCCGTACCGGTATCCCTTCTCCCGCACAAGACGGGCGATCCTCCTGGCGGCCTCCTCCATCTCCTTTTTTGGGCTTCCCGCACAGAATATGGAAATCTCCTCCTGGTCTTTTTTGTATACCTCTCTCCGGTATCGGAAAAGATTCTGCTCCAGGAAGGCAAGAGCCGGAGCCTTTGCGAAACGGGAGGAATTGCCGGGTTTTATCCAGACAGGCTCCTCTATATCCTTCGTCAGCCCGGAAAGGGTGCGGATCATTTTATGGCTCATATAGAAAAGCTGATGAGGCTTTTCCTTTCCCACAAAAGGCTCCCGCACATCCATGGTAACGGTCACCGAAATCTCCCGGCATACGGCCAGCAGCTCCCGGATCACCTTTATCTGCACCGGGGTGAAGCCGGTAAAGCCGTCCAGCAGCATGACGCTGTTTTTCAGCTTTACGGAAAACGGAAGCTCTTTTACAAGCACCTCCAGAACCTCCTCCCCGGTCATATAATGGCCGGAAAGATATTCCCGGAAGGCCCGGTACAGTACCGAAACGTCCCTGAGCTTCATCTCCAGGAGCGTTCTGTCCTTTGTTTTTTCAAGCATTTTGCCCAGCTCTTCATCGCTGATATCATACTGCATAAATTCAGAGATCAGGGATTTGACCTCATCCAGATATCCCGGCTTTTTCATCTGGCTTTTCAGATACACAAGCTCCTTCCGGCGGCTCTGGACCAGCTTCTGAAGGACCATGTTTTTTCCGGTTTCCTCCAGAACGCCCCGGGTGTCCCCACCCACCTCCTCGAAGACACGGTAGGCCAGACGGTCAAAGCTCAGTACGTCGATATTCAGGATTCCCCTGTCAGGGTGCATTTCCACCAGGGTTTTCTGGGTCTGCATGGTAAACTGCTCCGGTACGATCACATAATACATGGTCTCCGGATGCTTCCGCGCCTCCCCGATCATGTGTGAAAAGGCCGCCCAGGATTTCCCCGCGCCGGAATTGCCGATTATAAAGCGAAGCGACATAATCTCCTCCCAAAAGATAAAAAATCACATTTCTCCCGCATGTCCGCAGATCTCATCGCCCGCGGGCGGAAAAGATAAATATTTCATTCATAAAAAGCGCTCTCCCTTAATAAGATATATGGAGAATATTCCACTGTCTTTCTGCTCACCCGCAGATACCGGCAGTAAATCAGGAGGCGCGTACCATGAGTTCCAAAACAAAGATTGTTGTCCTGCATATGAAAGAAATCATCTATACCGGTATCTTTCTGCTTTTTCTGGTGATCCTCGGAGTTCTGATGTTCTTTATGTTCGGACCCGGAAAATCCATGACGGCGTCTACCGACGCCCCGGATGTATACATACCCGGAATCTACCGGACCTCCATTGATCTGAACAACAATAACTTTGATGTGGAAGTAACCGTGGATGCCGACCGGATACAGTCCATCCGGCTGAACAACCTCAGCGAAACCACGGCGGCTATGTTCCCGCTGGTGGAGCCCGCCCTGGATTCTCTGGCAAGCCAGATTTATTCCACGCAGTCCCTGGAAGACCTCCAGTATTCCAGCGATCAGAAATATACCTCCATGATGCTGATCAACGCAATTGAGTCTGCTCTGGAGAAAGCCCGGACAGAATAATTCCTGCCGGGCTTTCTATTTAAATAAACCTTTCCTTTTCCCGGTAATCTCCTTACCGGCACTGGATTTCGTCCAGCTCCCCAAGCCACAGGTCCGCGCAGGCGTCGCTTGGCATCCTAAGATCGCCTCTCGGGGATACGGCCACGCTTCCTACCTTGGGTCCGTCCGGCAGGCAGGAGCGCTTAAACTGCTGCATAAAAAATCTCCGGTAAAAAATCTTCAGCCATTTCAGTATCACTTCATCGCTGTATTCTCCCTGAAAGGCAAGCTTCGCCATACGGAAGATTTTTTTTGGCGGGAAGGTCCACCGCAGCATGTAATACAGGAAAAAGTCATGAAGCTCATAGGGCCCCACAAGATCTTCTGTTTTCTGGGAGATCACTCCGTCCTTGGGCGGAAGCAGCTCCGGGCTCACCGGAGTATCCAGGATATCCAGAAGGATTTCCTTCAGCTTCTGATCTCCGCAGGTGTCCGCATAGTATCTGACCAGATGACGGACAAGGGTTTTCGGCACGGAGCAGTTGACCGCGTACATGGACATGTGGTCTCCGTTGTAGGTGGCCCATCCCAGCGCCAGCTCCGAAAGGTCTCCTGTTCCGATAACAATGCCGCCGGACTGGTTGGCGATATCCATCAGGATCTGGGTTCTCTCTCTGGCCTGTCCGTTTTCGTAGGTCACGTCGTGAACCTCGGGATCATGGCCGATATCCCTGAAATGAAGGCTCACCGCCTCCCGGATGTTCACCTCCTTCAGCTCCGCCCCAAGACATCTGGCAAGCTGGCAGGCGTTCCGGTAGGTTCTGTCCGTGGTGCCAAAGCAGGGCATGGTGACCGCCGTGATCTTGGCCCGGTCCATTCCCAGCATATCGAAGGCTCTCACCGCCACAAGAAGCGCCAGCGTGGAATCCAGGCCGCCGGAAAGGCCGATCACCACATTCTGACAGCGGATATGAGCCAGACGCTTCTTCAGTCCCACTGCCTGGATATTCAGGATCTCGTCGCAGCGTCTGTCTCTCTCTTCTCTGACTCCCGGAACGAAGGGTCTGGAATCAAATTTTCTGCTAAGGACTGTTTCCGTCTGTTTCAGGTGGAAAACGATCTTTCTGTAGCCATCCTTACTGTCCTCTGTTTTATCCGGGGCAAAGCGGCAGGTAGTCATTCTGCGCCGCTCATTTACAAGCCTCTGTATATCCAGCTCTCCGTATACAATCCCGTTCTGGAATCTGCGGCTCTCCGCCAGGATCACCCCGTTCTCCGCGATCATATTCTGTCCGCCGTAAACAACATCCTGGGTAGACTCCCCTTCCCCGGCCGTGGCGTACACATATCCGCACAGAAGTCTCGCGGACTGGCCGCTCACAAGGCTCTTCCTGTAAGAATCCTTTCCCACCACCTCGTCGCTGGCGGAAAGATTCACAATAAGATTCGCGCCATGATAGGCGTGGGCCGAGCTTGGCGGAGAAGGTACCCAGAGATCCTCACAGATCTCCGCCGCCACAAGAAGCCTTGGAAATTCCGGGCAGGTAAAAAGGAGTCTTGTGCCGAAGGGTATTTCGTATTCTTCTGCGGGTACGGCGCCGTCCGAAGAGCTATTTTCCTTCTCAGCCCTTAAACATACGGTACCCTCCGCGTCCCCGCCGGAGGTAAAGTACCGTCCCTCATAAAACTCATTGTAATTCGGAATGTGGATCTTTGGCACAAATCCCAGGATCTCTCCTCCGCTGAGACCGGCGGCCACATTGTAAAGCTTACCTTTGTATTCCAGAGGAAGTCCCACAAAGATCAGCGCGTCCGTGTCCCTCGTTTCCCGGGCAATACGAACAAGCTGGGCTTTCGCCTCCTCCAGCAGGTTCTCCTGCCAGAACAGATCTCCGCAGGTGTAGGCCGTGATGCAAAGCTCAGGAAAAACCATTATCTTCGCTCCGCGGCTCTCCATCTCCCTGACCATCTCGATGATCTTCCCGGCGTTGTATCCGCAGTCCGCCACCCGTACATCCGGCGTTCCGGCGCTGACTTTAATAAATCCGTCTTTCATGGCGCTTTTCTCCTTTTTATTTGCATCTTCTGAGAATTTCTTTCAGCTCTTCCACGCTGAACTCATAATTGGTATTGCAGAAATGACAGTTCAGCTCCGCCGGCTTTCCTTCCTGGATGAGCTGGTTCAGCTCCTTTCTGCCGATGCTGATCAGAGCCTTCTCCACTCTTTCCTTACTGCAGTTGCAGTAAAATTCCGTAGAAATCTGATCCGTGATCTCTATATCAAAGCCCTCGAGAACCTTCTCCAGAAGGCTTTCCGGCGTGTGTCCTTCCTCCAGAAGAGTCGTCACAGATGTCAGCTTCCGCACGTTTTCCTCCAGCTTTTCTATGGTACTTTCCTCGGCGAAGGGCATCACCTGTATAATAAAGCCCCCCGCCTGACGGACCGTATTATCTTTATTCATCAGCACCCCAAGACCCACGGCGGAGGGAACCTGCTCGCTGACGGCAAAATAATAGGTCAGATCCTCCGCGATCTCTCCTGTCTGAAGCGCCACCTGACCGGAATAAGGTTCTTTCAGTCCCATGTCCTTGATCACGTTTATAATTCCGTTTCCCACTGCTCCGGAAACATCCAGCTTTCCTTTTTCGTTGGCCGGGATAAGGACCTCCGGGTTCCCCACATAGCCCTTTACTCTGCCGCCGGAGTCCGCCGTCACAGTGATCCCCTGAAGGGGACCGTCCGCCCTGACCTGAAGGGTCAGGATATCCTTTTCTCCCTTCATCATCACTCCCATCATGGCGCCTGCCGTCAGAAGCCGCCCAAGAGCGGCCGTCGCCACCGGACTGGTATTGTGGGCCTTCCTGGCTGTCTCCACAGTCTCTGTAGTTACTGCGGCAAAGGCCCTTACCTGGCTTCCCGCCGCTGTTGCTCTCACTATATAATCCTTCATAAACTCCTCCTGAAGCTGCCGGAGCAGCTTTTTTGTTTCCTGAAATATTTCTTCTGTCTCAGCGCTGTCCGCCATCCGCTTTCTTGCCCTGCTCCCTGGCGGCAAAGAGAAGCCTCTCGCTGTCCGGAGACGCGGGCTTATCCGTATAGGCGTCAAATACGCCGATCAACTCCATCCCCGCCTCCTCAAGAAGCTTCTCCACTTCTTTCTGCTCATAACCCTTCTGGCAGTGAAGCTCCTCGCATTTCTCATAAAGTCCGTCTTCCCTCGGCAGAAAAACAGCCAGCTCATAGATATTGATCCCGCTTTCCGGATCGTAGCTGTTTTCCCAGATGAAGCTTCCCTCCTCACGGTTTTCCGCAATGGTGGAATCTCCCAGGAGATCCCGGTACTTGTGAACCGTATTCATATCAAAGAGAAAAACGCCTCCCGGATCCAGGTAATTATTGACCAGACGGAACACCTGCAGCAGATCCTCCCTGTCGGTCATATAATTCAGACTGTCGCAGACGCTCACTACCGCCCGGACGGTTCCATAAAGCTCAAATTCCCGCATATCCTGCAGAAGATAAAGGATGTCCTGGCCGGACTCCATTTTCTTTTCCATTGCCTCCGCAAGCATCTCCTCTGAATTGTCCACACCAATCATATCATATCCTTTTTGCGCAAGCAATCCCGTCATTGTTCCGGTGCCGCAGCCCAGCTCCGCCACCAGGCCGCTTTCTATCCCTTCCGCTTTCAGGCGCTTCTCCAGATGATCCGCCCATGCCTCGTAATCCACATTATCCATAAAAAGATCGTATACCTGCGCAAATTTTCCGTAACTTTCCACTGCCGCCCTCCTTTTCAGGTATGCTCCAACGAGATAGAAAGGCAGATGATTTCTCACCTGCCTTAAATATCCGCGTGTTCTTCTTCAGTTTATCCAGTGCCGCTTACTGAACGGGCATATAATATACGTCCGCTCCTTCTCCGTGCCAGTAATAGCTGTTGCCCTCCGCGTCATAAGCGTCCTGCTCGCCGGTGAAGGTGTAGGTATTGCCGTCAAAGTCTACCCAGTTGCCGTTTCCGTCCGGCTGAATAACCAGCGGATGTCCGTCAGAGTTGCGGTAAATGGTTCTGGTCTGGTTCGTATCTGTAAGCTGCTCGTCCGTAAATCCCGCGGAATTCGGAATGGTAGTGGAACCGCCTGAGCCGTCCCCTGAGGTATCCGCCGTTCCATCTGTTCCCGCTGACGCGTCTGTGCCGGCATTGGCGTCTGTTCCTGCTGCGGCATCCGTTCCCGCGTTGGCGTCTGTTCCCGCTCCGGCATCTGTTCCGGCCGCGCTGCCGTCAGCAGATGAAGGTGTTCCGGGAGCCGCCTCCTTCAGCGTGGAATTCCCAAGAATCTGGAAGGAATCTACCGCAGCCTGCACGGAAGCCAGGGCTTCCTCAGTCTTAACGGAAGCTTCAATGCTGTAATACTCTTCCGCGTTGGCGAAAACCTTATGGATCACATAAAGATTTCCGCTGCTCTTCTCTGTATTCAGCATATGGGTAACGTAGCTGTACACTCCGATGCCATTGACGTCGGAAGCAGTGTAATTCTGGATTTCAAAATCAGTGCCCTGAACCTTGTCATTGTCAGCCTGTTCCAGAGAAACCGCCATGTCCTCAGTGCTGGGAACGACTGTTGCAGCCATGGTCTCAGCCCCCTGTCCGTGAAGGATCAGAATATTTCCCACATCCGGAGACTCAAAGCTCAGAGTGTTGGTCTCGTCAGTCTTATTGCCCCAGGTAGCGTCCGGAAGCTTGATGGAGACAGTGCCGTCCGCAGATGTATAAGTGGTATCCTGCACATCCGGCGCAACTGTCGGTGTTGCCTCCGGCGTAGGCGTCGCTTCCGGAGTAGGCGTTACAGTAACCTCTACCTGCTCTTCCGGTTCATCGCCGCCGAAGCCGCAGCCCGCCATAAAAACCGACGCAGATACAGCAAGCGCTAATATAGCAAGTAATTTTTTATTTTTCATGTTATCCTCCTTAGAATTTGCTTTATACCCAAAACCCTCGTGTTCATTTTACATTTTTATCACATATGTGTCAATGAAATTTCCCCCGCGGAATGTGAAAATCCTATGAAAAAACAATAAACTCTAAACACTGTACATCATCAGCTCATGAAGCGCTCTGGTCGCAGTAATATATTTTGCCTGGCGTACAAGAGGAGCCTGGTCATCCGCGGAAAAAATCCCATAGACCCTGTCGAATTCCAGTCCCTTTGCCAGATAGAAGGTAGTCACCGTCAATCCCCGCTGAAAGCTCTGGCTGTTTCTGTCCATATAGGAGATCCTGTCTTTCCCGTCTCCGGCTTCCGACATAAAACACTCCGCCGCTTCCCGCGCCTCCTTTTCCGTAAGGAAGATCACCGCTGCCGTCTCCAGCCGCTCCTGGTCCCTGAGCCAGGTCTCCGAAACTCTCGCGAGAGCTTCTTCTGTACTGCAAAAGCTTTCTTCCCTGACCTCAGCCCCATGTCTTTCAAACAGCTCCATATCGGTAATTCCGGCGATCCTGTTGGCATACCGGGCGATCTCCACCGTATTGCGGTAGCTTCTGTTCATATAGATCACGCGGATGTCCCTGCCGAAAATCTCCGGAAGAAAGGTGAGGACATCCTGCTGCCGGTCCTCCATGGTCTGCGCCCGGTCGCCCATAATGGTCATTCTGCAGGGAAAAAGCTTCTTTAGAAGAAGATACTGTACCCAGGTGTAATCCTGCATTTCATCCACCACAAGATGCTTGATCCCTCTGTGTTCACCGCAGTTCATAAGAAAATGCTTCAGGTAAAGGACCGGATATACGTCTTCATAGAAAAGCCTTCGCTTTTCCAGGGAGCGCTTCAGCAGGGGGCGGTACCCTTCCTGCTCCAGGAACCGGCTGTAAAGCACATAAATATCTCTCGTCTCATACATGCGGAAGAATTTCTCCTCCACTTCCGCACGCTCTTCCTCCGAAAGATCCTTCTGGCGCAGCGTCTCCAGCTCGTCGATAAAGTATTCCGCAACCGCTTCCATCCTGGAAAGCAGCGGAATCTCAGAAAATTTGTAGTAAAACAGACGGATGATCTCCTCCTCCTTTTTGCGGAACCCTCTGTATTCCACATCAGAGAAATCCATCAGCCCGTCCTCCAGCTCCAGCATGAAGCGGTTCAGACGGGATATAAACTGCCTGGACTGCTTCTCCCGAAATCGTCCCAGCGCCGACGGATCCTTTACCGCCCTCTCAATGAGATCGTACTTGTCCTCGCAGTCCGCCGCCGTGTCCTGCAGATCCCGGTAGGCAAACAGGTCAAAGCTCATCTCCCTGATATTCTCTTCTCCCAGCTCAGGGAGGATATGGGAGATATAATCGGCAAAAACACTGTTTGGCGAAAGGATCAGGATATTGGAGGATCTGAGGTTCTTCCTGTCGTGATAGAGAAGATAGGCGATGCGGTGAAGAGCCACTGAGGTTTTCCCGCTTCCGGCTGTTCCCTGGATCACCATGATCCTGTCCCTGGTGTTGCGGATAATGGCATTCTGTTCCTTCTGGATGGTGCGGATGATATTTTTCAGCTGGATCTCGCCGCTGCTGCCAAGCTCGGCCTTCAGGATCTCGTCGTCTATCTTGATGTCGCTTTCAAATTCGTAGATCATTCTGCCCCGGCGGATCTTGTACTGCCATTTGGATACAATATCTCCCCGGAACACTCCCGACGGAGCCTCATATTCGGCCGGACCTTTGTCGTAATCGTAAAACAGGCTGCTGACCGGAGCCCTCCAGTCATAGACAAGAGGACTGCTCCCTGCCCGCTCCGCAAAGTTGCCGATGCCGATATAAAATTCTTCCGGCGCGTCGTCTCCCTCATAGGTAAAATCCACCCGCCCGAAAAACGGCGAATCCAGCATCTTCTGAAATCTCCTGCGGAGCTGCCGCTGTTCCTCATTGGCGTTTACCTGCTGAAGCAGCGCCTGCCTGTTGTCAAACTCCTCATATCCGTACTGGTCCATCTCATTATAATTTTCCCAGTAGTAGTCGTGCATGTCCTCAATCTCCTTCGCGCCGGCCTCCAGGGTTTTCCCCACCTCCGTCAGCCTGCGCTCCAGACATTCCAGCACATACCCGAGATATTCTCTGCCGTTCTGTGCTCTGCTCATGGAACTAACGGATCACAACCGCCGTACCGCTGGCAGTCACCATCAACATTCCATTGTCAGATCCCAGCACTTCATAGTCGATATCCACGCCGATCACCGCGTTGGCTCCAAGCTGTGCCGCTCTCTCCTCCATCTCCCTGAGCGCTTCCTCTCTGGCGCTCAGAAGCTCATTCTCATAGGACTGGGATCTTCCGCCGAAAATATTCCTCACTCCCGCCGCGAAATCCTTCAGAAGGTTTACTCCGGTAATCACCTCGCCGAAAACAATCCCCTTGTATTCCTCAACGCTTTTACCATCTATATAGCCTGTAGTTGTAGTAATCATCTTATCTTCCTCCTGTTCTTCTGTACAAAATACAGCAGTACTCCGCCGGAAGAGACTTCCGGTATACCCGCAATTATATATAATTCCCGGACAGATGCTGTAAAATTCATTATAACAGAAGGAAACCGCCAAGTCTACTTTTACCGGGCAGCCAACGTCACAACCTCCATCGTTATAGTTCATGTATCACGCGTACAGCGAAAAAAGAGAACTCCCCATAGCCATGCCCGGGTTTTCTGTTGGAAGAGGCAAACATTCCTACCGTGCAGCCGGTAAATCCCCCTGCCTTTTCCGTGCTTAAATGGTACAGCTCTGCTCCCTGCAGAAGCATATGCCAGCCGCCTTTTGGGGATTTCCAACAAAAATCACAGTAAAGTCCAGTAATTTTCATACGCAGACCAATCCGGCCTCTCTCCCCGGTGTCTGTCTCTTTCAGAATTCTTTCTTCTCCATTTTGGCAGTTTATGACTTTTACAAGATTATTTTCCTTCGCTATATTGACCTCCAGCCGTATATGCGCCCTGTTATTTTGATAAAGAGCCAGCCCGGCGCCTTCTGTTTCTCCGAAATCGCAGGCTGTCAGCTCTGTCTCTGCAGTACAGGCTCTATATTTAAGACGTACGCCTGCGTAAACAGGATTCCCCAGGTCTTTTAACGTATCCGGGGATGTTTTCATACGCAGGCATCCCCTTTCGCCGCCAAAAGAAATGCATCCTTCTGCCGGCCCCCGGAGAGTCATAAAGCACATAGGTAACTCCTTTTTTTTGAAATCCCAGAAGTTCTCCCCGACAACTTCCCTCTCTTCTTTTCCAGGAAGCTTTATTCTTGTTTCCAGCGCTCCCTTTCCGGGATTCACCACCGGCCAGTCCTCCTCCCAGGAAACTTTCGCCAGAAAGGTTTCTCTTCCTTTCAGGGTATATCCCTTTTCCTGACGGCATCCAAGCACCACCATATACCAGTTTCCCTCTTTATCCTCCACCATATCTCCATGACCCACACAGGAAACCAAAGCGTTTTTTCCTAAATGCCTGTGGGTAAGGATCGGATTATAGCGGGCATATTCATAAGGGCCTTCTATGCGTCTGCTTCTGGCTACAACAATACAATGGTTCTCTTCTGTACCTCCCTCTGCATGCAGGAGATAGTAGTAGCCATTTTTTTATAGAGATGGGGACCTTCCGGCCACACAGCGTTCTTCTGGAATCCATCTGCCAGGATATACTCTTTTCCAATGAGACAATACCTGTCCAAATCCAGCCTCTGCAGCCAGATCACACAGTCCCCAAAATAAGTCTGGTTGTCCCTGGCGCGCTGGCCTACATACCAGCAGGAGCCGTCGTCGTCAAAAAACAGACTGGGGTCGATCCCCTTCGCGCTCTCCAGTTCATGGGGATCCGACCAGGGGCCGGCCGGATCCTCTGCCGTTATGATAAAGCTGCCGGATCCGCGCTCATTTACCATTGTGGTAATAATATAGAATACACCGTCATGGCAACGGATAGTAGGGGCATAAATCCCCTGGCTCTCATTACAGCCCAAGAGAGATATCTGGGAGGGACGGTCCAGAGCGTTTCCTATCTGCTTCCACTGTCCAAGATTTTTGCTGCAAAACACGGGGATGCCCGGAAAATAATTAAAAGAGGAATGAATCATATAGTAACTTTCCCCCACACGGCATATGGAAGGATCGGGATAAAAGCCCGGCATAATTGGATTTTCACACTGCATACTGCGCTCCTTTCTAAAAAGGCGGCTCGGATCCAGTACAATCCGAGCCGCCTCTCTTTTATAAGCTTTTGTTTATTTTGTTCTACAATAGGCAAGCTTTACAGGCCGGACTCCCGTAAGCTCCACACTTTTTTCGTCCGGCTGGCTGCACCCTACGTACAGAGTAAACTGCTCTCCATCCTCTCTGCGGCCACCCGCTTCGTCTACCACTGTAAAAGCCCTCTCCTCCACGGGCAGAGATATGATCTTCTTCTCCCCCGCCTGCAAAAATACGCTTGAAAAGGCAGCCAGCTCCGGATTCCTTACTGCCAGAGGAGAATCCTCATTTTTCATGTAAACCTGAACCACATCGCGTACTTCCATAGTCCCCTGGTTTTCTACCTGCGCCTCTACCAGGATTTTCCCGTCTTTTTCCCTGATACAGGCTTCTTTAACCTGTACCCTTCCATAGTTCAGTCCATAACCAAAGGGGAACTGTGCTTGTCCCTCCAGATAGCGGTAGGTGCGCCCTTTCATCGTATAATCTGTAAATTCAGGCAGTTCCTCCAGAGACTCATAGAAGGTCACCGGAAGCTTGCCGGATGGTGAAACATCCCCGAACAAAACCTTTGCCGCCGCTTTTCCGCCCTGTCCGCCAGGATACCACAGCACCATCACAGCATCAAAATTTTCAGCGGCATAGCTCATATCTATGTCGCTTCCCGCCATGAGCAGAAGGATCACCGGCTTGCCGGATTCCTTCATCGCCTTCATAAGCTCCTGCTGTACCTGGGGAAGCCCAAGAGTTTCTTTATCTCCGGAGGCGTAGCTGTTTCCTGTATCGCCTTCTTCTCCCTCCAGACTTTCATCCAATCCCAGACACAATACAACCACATCGCTGTTGTCGGCAACGATCTTCGCTTCCGCCAGACGATCCTGAGTGAACGCAAGCGCCTCTGTACGATCCCGGAACAGATCGCTTCCAACAGAGGTAAGCACCCGCACCTCTTCCCCCAGATAATCCTGGATACCTTCCTGAATAGTCATATAGCGCGAGGCTGTTCCGTGGTAATTTCCTATCAGAGCCTTCCTGCTGTCCGCATTTGGGCCGATTATTCCTATTGTCTTAAGCTTTTCTTTTTTCAAAGGAAGAATTCCATTATTCTTTAAGAGCACAAAGCTCTCACATGCGGCCTTTTCCGCAAGCGCCAGATGCTTGGGAGATTCCACCTCAGAATAAGGAATGGTATCGTACTCGCTTTCTCCGAAAAGCCCCAAAAGGTACCTGGTAGTAAAAAGCCGAACCGCAGACTCCGTAATTTTTTCTTCCGTGGTCAATCCCTTTTCATAAGCCTTCATAACATGCAGATATGTATTTCCACAGTTCAGGTCACAGCCGTTATTTACCGCCATAGCGGCAGATTCCGCGGCCGTACTCGTCACCATGTGGTGCTCGTGAAAATCACGGATTGCCCAGCAGTCCGAAACAAAATATCCCTCAAAGCCCCATTTCTCTCTAAGTATTTTCTGCAGGGAAGGGCTTCCGCAGCAAGGCTCCCCATTCACACGGTTATACGCTCCCATGACGCCTTCCACGTCCCCCTCCTTTACAAGAGCTTCAAAGGCGGGAAGATAGGTTTCCTCCATATCCTTAGCCGTTGCCTGAGCGTCAAACTCATGGCGGATAGCCTCAGGACCTGAATGTACGGCAAAATGCTTGGCGCAGGCCGCCGCTTTCATCACTGTTCCATCCCCCTGCAGACTCTTTACAAAGGAAACTCCCATAGTTTTTGTAAGAAAAGGATCTTCCCCATAAGTCTCATGACCACGGCCCCAACGGGGATCCCGAAAAATATTTACGTTAGGAGACCAAAAGGTCAGCCCTTTATAAATGTCTCTGTCCTCTTTCTTTGAATACGCGTTGTACTTAGCCCGTCCCTCTGTGGCGATCACATCTGCGATTTCTCCAAGAAGCTCTGGATCAAATG
Source organism: Candidatus Blautia faecipullorum (assembly GCA_019115125.1). Lineage (GTDB taxonomy): Bacteria > Bacillota > Clostridia > Lachnospirales > Lachnospiraceae > Blautia_A > Blautia_A faecipullorum. Next base: position 79,259 of record DXEG01000036.1, on the reverse strand, counting down.
TAGCTCCCAGACCGATAGCCTGGGGAAAAACTGTGGCCTGTCCCGCTCTGGCTACGCCGTGAAGTCCCTCATTCCACCAGTTGTACGCCGGAACTCCCAAACGCGGAATCGCCGGTGCGTTATAGCGAAGCTGGCTTGCTCTCTCCTCCACTGTCATTTTACCCACTAGCTCTTCTGCTTTTCTTCTCGCCTCGTCTCGATTCATATGTTGTCTCCTTTTTCTTACAGAATTCCTATTTATAAAAATATTCTACCGCTATCATACCGCACCGATAAATTGATGCACTACCGTTTCCTATCCCTTTACCGCTCCCGTTGTAAGACCTTCGACAATCTGGTTGCTGAATATACAGTACACTATCACCGTAGGCGCGATAGCAATAATAATCGCCGCAAACATCTGCACATAGTTTGTAGCATAAGGTCCTACGAAATAAGTAAGGGTTACAGGAAGAGTCTTTTTCTGCGGATCGGAAATAAATACCATAGCCAATAAAAGCTCGTTCCAGTTTCCAACAAAAGTCATCAGCCCGGATACAAAAAATCCTGTGCGGCACAAAGGCAGCGCAATCTTAAAAAAACATTTGTATATACCGCAGCCGTCGATAGCCGCCGCCTCAAAAAGCTCTCCCGGCATAGATCGGAAAAAGCCTGTCAAAAGAAAAATTGTCATTGGCAATGAAAAAGTGATATACGGAATTATCAGTCCCACTCTCGAATTGGTCAGACCAAGTTTTGCAAACCGTACGAACAGCGGGATCAAAACACAGTGTACCGGAACCATCATACCAATCATAAAAAAAGTATGCGTGGCTTCCGAAAGCTTCCAGCGCATTCTGGAAATAGCAAAAGCCGCCATAGAGCCGAAAAAGAGGCTCACAATCAATGTAACACCGCACACAAACACAGAATTAAGAAGCGCTATTCCTAAATTTCCCAGAGTCCACGCCTGTGCATAATTTTCAAAATGAAAAACCTCCGGCAGGGAAAACGGGGCTGCCATTACCTCTGCGTTATCCTTAAAGGATACGGAAAGCATCCAGAAAAGAGGCGCCAGATAAATAACGGCCAAAATGATCAGAACGATATAAATAATCACCGTAATCGGCTTTATAGTTTTCTTTTTCTGTACTGTTTTGCTCATTCTATCTCCTCCTTAACCCTCGTAGGTTTCTACCTTGATGACCTTCTTTACCAGAAGTGTCACAATCAGGCACATTACCAGAAGTATCACGGAAATGGCGCTTGCATATCCATATTTAAAATAGTTAAAGCCCTCTGCATAGAGCTGAGTTGCCAGCACCTCTGTCCTGTGGCTGGGGCCGCCCTGGGTCATATTGTATACAAGGTCAAAAAATTTCAGGGAGCCAATGCAGTTCAGGGAAAGGGAGGTAACGACCATAGGCTTGATCAGCGGAAGTGTGATATAGCGGAAAGCCTTCACTTTAGAAGCGCCGTCAATGGAAGCCGCCTCATAAATATCCCGGGAAATTCCTGTAATCTGCGCCATATAAAGCATCATATTCTGTCCCAGATACTGCCAGAGAGCCACAAAGGCGATAACCCACATAGGAAGCACGATGAATCCTGTAGACTCCATCAGCCACAGCGGGCCTTCAATCCCCATCTTCGCCAGAAGATTGTTGATACCAATTTTCGGGTTAAACATGAAGGCCCATAAAAGACCTAAAGCTGCGGACGATAATACGCAGGGCAGATAAAAAATATTTTTAAACACGTTTCTTCCCCGGGGAATATTTGTAAGAAGCACCGCCAGCAGAAGTCCGAAAATCTGTTGGGTAACTCCCGAAAAGATCATAAAGAAAATCGAGTTCTTCAATGCGATCCGGAAGGTACTGTCATTAAAGAAAAGCTTTTTATAATTGTCAAGCCCTATAAAGTTGGGCGGTGTAAGCGCGGCATAATCACATAAAGAATAGTAAAACATCTGAACCATAGGGATTATCAATACCAGCACAAACATGATAAGCGATGGTGCAATAAAGATACAGATGGCTTTTTTATTTCTTAAAATCTTATCCATACCATAACTCCTTTGTTATAAAAAACAACTGCTGCGGAACATGCCTCACAGCAGTTCCGCAGCAGCCATGTGTCCCGACTTAATTATTCGCCGTTATTCCCAAACATTATCCTCATAAAAGGTCTGTACAGTCTGAAATGCTTCTTCCGGCGTCTGATTTCCAAGGAACAGATCTACCATCGCGTTATCAAAGCAGTCTCCAGCCTCTACAGAGTCAAGGGACTCATTGTAGAATCCAAAAGTACCGGTAGCAGTCGCCATAATGTCATCCACATATTTCAACTGTGCGGGCGCGGCGTCATAGTCAATCTCAAGATCCTTAACAACCGGGAATTTGCCTCCAACCTCTGCGGTATATTTCTGCGCAGTTTCATCGGTAAACATTTTCATAAATGCAATGCAGGCATCCTGATGCTCTGTTTTGGAACTCATCAACAGGTTGTCTGTCTTTACGATCATACGGTTCGGATCGTTAGCGCCTTCGATTCCAGGAAATTGGAATACGCCGCATTTTTCTTCAAATTCAGGCTTATTTCCATTAATCTGCGCGATTACCCAGGAACCCTGTACCAGCATAGCTGCTTCTCCGTTATAGAAGTTCGCCACTGCCTGATCGTTGGAATCACCCGCTGCGGTAGGCTGGAAATACTGGGCAAGCTCCTGCAGTTTCTTTCCTGCCTCAATACACACCTCATCAGTCCAGTTTGCGGAATGGTCTGCGATGGCGTTCAGATCCACGCCCTGACGGTCGCAGAGATATCCGGCAATCATAGAAAGACACCATGCAGTACCGCCGGAACAGGAGATAGGATCGTACCCTGCATCTTTAATCTTCTGGCAAACCTCAAGGAGTTCGTCATAGGTGGTTGGAACCTCTACTCCAACTTCCTCAAAAATTTCTGTATTATAGTATGTACATGCAGCAGCATAGTTGGTTGGTACAGCCATAATTTTTCCGTCATAGGTCAGTCTCTCAAAAATTCCGTCCGTGAAACTCTCGTACCATTCCGTCTCCTGGTTTTCCAGAATATCTGTAAGATCTGCCGCCGCGCCTGCTTCTACATAAACATCCATATTGGGGCCAGGATTGCAGATATACACATCCGGCGTCTGTCCTGCCGCGATCAGCGCGTTCAGCTTTCCATCATACTCTTCCAGATTTGTGGTGATAGGCGTTACATGGTATTTACCCTCATATTCTTTGTTGAAACGGTCAACTACCTCTTTGTAACCTTGAGAAATCAAATCCTCCGTAGCCTCAAGGTCATCCCAGAACATCCAGGTGATCTCTTCCACATCATCCGCGTACACCGGTACGCTTACAGCCATAGCCCCCGCCGCTATTGCCGCAGATAAAACAACAGATAACATCTTTTTCTTGCTCATAAGTCATTCCTCCTCTTTAATACTTGGTTCTGTATGTTTTTTTGTAGTTTTAATATACCAAAGCCCCCTTCCAAATATCACCGTAATTCTTGCCTTATAGCTATTAATTATTGCTATCAGGATTTTCCATTTACCGTCATAACGCCTTCTTTTTTTCTTGTTTTTCATATTTTTCTGTATATTTCATCAGATTTTTTTAGCATTTTCATTTTTCCAATATCACTATTGCCATATAAATATTTTTTTGATACATTATATTTAGATTTATTGACAGCACTTTTTTATATCTGTTTTCAATAGGAGTACAGGCCTGCGCAAAAGGAGAGGGAGAGGGATATCCATGATTCATAATTTGGATGGGATTTACGAAACTGTAGACTACCGGACAGACACACAGATCTGTCTCTATCATAATGATGAGTACGAAAACTATCCCCCGCACTGGCATACCTCCTTTGAGATCATTATGCCTCTTATAAATTCCTACCGGGTATTATGCGGCGATAAAGAGTATCTTTTAAGAGAGGGAGATATCCTGATCATCTGCCCCTGTATGATCCACGAGCTTTTTGCCCCCGAAACAGGAGAGCGGATCATTTTCCAGCCAGGGACAAACTGGCGCGGAATCAAGGAGCTGAACCTCCTCATATCTATCCTTTCGCCCTCTCACCTGGTCACACCCGAGAATTATCCCCAGGTCTATGGACAGATCCATAAACTTATGCTGGATATCCACGAAGAGTATTTCAGCCTGAATTCCTATGTAGAATCCGCTGTTTTTTCCAAATTTCTGGAGCTTTTAGTATGTGTGGGACGGAATCACAAAAAGCTTTCCCTGCAGAACGTCAGCCATATTCCCACACGTCAGAGAGAATATGTAGAAAAATTTTTGTTTATTACTAATTACATTGACGATCACTTCACTGAAGCTTTGACCCTGGAGGAGGTAGCCTCCCTGGCAGGCTTCAGCAAGTACCATTTTTCCAGGCTTTTCAAACAGTATACGGATTTCTCCTTTTACAAATATCTGAACCAGAAACGAATCGAACATTCCAAGGTTTTGCTGCTCGATCCGAAACTTACTGTTATTGAGATTGCCTTACAGTCGGGCTTTTCAAGCCTCTCTGCCTTTCTGCGCATGTTTAAGCAGACGAATAAATGTACACCCACGGAATTCCGCAATATGTATACCGGCCATTAACCCTTTGCAGCGGCATCTTTCGGGATTTCTTTGCTGCGGTTTTACTCCTGCAGACTGCTCAGGATCACGTTCCGCAGCTTTCTTGTCAGCGCAAAGGTTGCGCCTTCTTTTTTCTGGGTACCCATGAGTATGGTCATTTTTTCTTTTGGAAAATTAGCAAAATACATCCCTGTCCAGCCGTCCCAGCCATATTCGCCCTCTTTTGCCAGTATACAGCAGCGGGAAGGCCGCCTGCACACCCTCATCAGATTTCCGTAGGTATACCCCTCAAGTCCGATCCATTTATTAAACCCCGTCTGCTGTATATCCATCAGCTCCGCGCCTGTAAAAAAGCGCACTGTCTCCGCCCGAAGAATACGTCCCCCTCGGAACGCGCCTTCGTTCAGAAGCATGCGGGCAAATTTCATGTAATCGTCCAGCGTAGATACAAGTCCCGCTCCGCCGGCCTCATAAGCCGGAGGCCGCGCCATATCGTTGCGAATGGCCAAATAATTTCCCTCGTATTTTTTCATTGTACGGGTTCCGTCCTCTTTTTCTGCAGTCTCATAAACTGACGCAAGGCGTTCTCTTTTCTCCCCTGGCACCCAGAATCCCGTATCCTCCATACCAAGAGGCGCAAAAATTTCCTCCTGCAAAAACTCGGAAAATCTTTTTCCGGATATAATCTCAACCAAAGCTCCCAGAATATCCGCAGACGCGCCATAGCACCATGAGCTTCCGGGCTGGAACAGGAGAGGACATTCTGACAGACGCCTCGCCAGCTCTATGGTAGTCACAGGGTTTTCTGTATGCAGTCTTTCCACCGCATCGTCAAAAACCATTCCTGCGGCCCTGGCCGCGGCGCTGTCCTCTCCCGGATAAACAAGACCCGACGTCATGCGGAGAAGGTCATGCACCAATATAGGGCGGAGCTGTTCCTCATATTTTCCGTTCCGCTCGATTTTCATCTGTGAAAATTCCGGAATAAAATCTCCCACAGGCTGGCACAGATCCAGCATTCCTCTCTCCATAAGGATCATGACCGCCGCTGCCGTGATAGGCTTTGTCATGGAATATATCCGCAGAATCGTATCTCTTTCCATTCTCCGCCCTTTTTCCCTGTCCGCCAGTCCTTCCTGACAGCACAGGACTGTTTCAAAATCCTTCTCAACAAGAAGATTCACACCCGCAGCCTCTCTGTTTGCAATGGAATCCCGCATAATCTCATGAACGGTATTTTCAAGCTCTCTATACATACTCCTGCTCCTTTCCGGTAAGCCGAGACAGAATCTAAGCTTTATTTCTTGTTTTCTATTTTACTGCCGGGAGCAGTTTGCTGTCACTAGCCTTTCTTGCGATTTTGTTGTTATATCATGCTATATAGCATAGGAAACGCAGCACTTTTATACATTAACACAACAAGGTATTTCCTATGATAAACAAATAAAAAATAACGGGAACCGCCGTCCCGTTATTTTTCATCTGTCTCTGTTTTCAGCCTGCCGCCTTCTGCTCGAACTGGCTGTTATACAGCTCGGCATAGAAGCCGCCCTTTTCAAGCAGCTCCCTGTGGCTGCCCTGTTCGACGATATCTCCGTCCTTCATCACCAGGATCAGATCCGCGTCCCTGATGGTAGAAAGCCTGTGGGCGATCACAAAGCTTGTTCTGCCCTTCATCAGGTTATTCATGGCCTTCTGGATCTGCATCTCTGTTCTCGTATCCACGGAGGAGGTAGCCTCATCCAGGATCAGGATCCGATTGTCCGCCAGAATTGCTCTGGCAATGGTCAGAAGCTGTTTCTGTCCCTGAGAAATATTGCTGGTCTCCTCATCCAGAACCATCTGATAGCCTCCCGGCTGCTGCATGATAAAATTGTGAATGTGGGCCGCCTTTGCCGCCGCGATCACTTCCTCATCTGTGGCGTCCAGCCGTCCGTACCGGATGTTTTCCATGATCGTACCGGAAAACAGCCAGGTATCCTGAAGCACCATACCGAACATTTCCCGAAGCTGGCTTCTGTTGAAATCCTTTACATTGTGTCCGTCTATCCTGATCTGTCCGCTGTTTACGTCATAGAAACGCATCAGCAGCTTCACCATGGTGGTTTTTCCCGCACCGGTGGGCCCTACGATGGCAATTTCCTGTCCATCCTTCACATCCGCGGAAAAGTCATGGATGATCATACGGTCCGGATTGTAGCCGAATGAAACATGCTCAAACTGTACATTCCCCTTCAATCCTCTGATATCCGCGGGATGCTCCGCCCTCTGATCCTCCTCCGGCTCCTCCAGAAATTCAAAGACACGTTCTGAGGCAGCAGCCGAGGACTGCAGAAGGTTCGTTACCTGGGCGATCTGCTGGATCGGCTGGGTAAAGTTGCGGATATACTGGAAAAAGGACTGGATCTCTCCTACCTCGATGGTTCCGCGGATGGCAAAGTAGCCGCCAAGCAGAGCTACCATCACATATCCCAGATTTCCCACAAACTGCATAACCGGCATCATCATTCCGGAAAAGAACTGGGACTTCCACGCGGACTCATAGAGCTTCCGGTTATCCTTCTCAAATTCATCCACAACGTCCTGTTCCTTATTGAACACCTTCACCACGTTGTGTCCGCCGTAATTTTCTTCAATCTGTCCGTTTACCTTTCCCAGAAAGCTCTGCTGGTCACGGAAATACTTCTGAGATCTTTTCATCACAAAATTGATGATCACCATAGAGACCGGCAGGATCAGAAGGGCTGCCAGAGTCATCCATACATTGATGGAGAGCATCATCACCAGAACGCCGATCAGCGTGGTCACGGAGGTGATAAGCTGGGTCATACTCTGATTCAGACTCATCTGGAGGGTATCCACATCATTGGTTACCCGGGAAAGAATCTCTCCATGGGTGCGGCTCTCAAAATAATTCAGAGGAAGCCTGTTGATCTTCTGGGAAATATCCTTTCTCAGATTGTAGGTAACGTCATTGGATATCCCTGTCATCATAAAGCCCTGTACAAGGGAAAACAGCGCGCTGGCCAGATACAGGCCCATAACTCCCAGAAGGATCATGCCGATCTTTTCAAAATCAATTCCTCCGGTCCCGTTTACCTTCGCCACAAGTCCCGTAAAAAGCTCCGTGGTTGCTTTGCCCAGAACCTTAGGCCCCACGATATTAAATACAGTACCCGCCACCGCGAAAAGGAACATCAGGATAAACCGGAATTTATACCGTCCCATGTAACGGAACAGTTTTTTCATGGAGCCCCGGAAATCTTTGGCGCGCTCCACGGACTGCATCCCTCTGCCCATAGGCATTCTTCTCTGTTCACTCATTTGCCAATTCCTCCTCTGATAACTGCGACATGGCGATCTGACGGTACACCTCGCAGCTCTTCATAAGCTCCTTATGGGTTCCCAGTCCCGCCATTTTTCCATCATCCAGCACAAGAATCTGATCCGCTCCGAGAATGGTGCTGATGCGCTGCGCCACAATTATTGTGGTAGTGTCTTTTGTATGCTGCTTCAATGCCTCTCTCAGTGTCCTGTCGGTCTTGAAATCCAGAGCGGAAAAGCTGTCGTCAAAGATCAGGATTTCCGGCTTTTTGGCAATAGCCCTGGCAATAGAAAGCCTCTGCTTCTGGCCTCCTGAGACGTTGGTCCCTCCCTGGGCTACCGGGGACTGGTATTTATGGCTCTTCTCCTCAATAAAATCAGCAGCCTGAGCGATCATTGCCGCCTCTTTCACTTCCTGATCAGAAATGTCTGTTTTTCCGTACCGTATATTAGAATCGATCGTTCCGGAAAACAGGACCCCCTTCTGGGGAACGTAGCCCAGGCGTTCACGAAGATCCTTCTGAGACATAGAACGGACGTCCAGTCCGTCCACCCGGACGGAGCCTTCCGTTGCGTCATAAAATCTCGGAATCAGATTTACCAGGGTGCTTTTTCCGCTTCCCGTGCTGCCGATCACCGCGAGAGTCTGCCTCCGCTCCGCCTTAAAGCTGATATCAGTCAGTACATTCTCGCCGGCGTCAGGATAGGCAAAGGATACATGGTCGAATTCCACAGTTCCCCTCACGTCCGCGCGAGGTTCCTCCGGTTTTTCCGGATCCTCCAGGGTATTCTTCGTTTCCAGCACCTCCACGATACGGAGAGCCGCCACGTTGGCTCTGGGGAGCATGATAGACATGGCTGTGATCATCAGGAAAGCCATAATGATCTGCATAGCGTACTGGATAAACGCCATCATATCTCCCACCTGCATATTTCCGCCGTCTACCGCGTAAGAGCCGTTATAGATGATCAGTACGGAAATCCCATTCATGATCAGCATCATACAGGGCATCATAAATGTCATGCACCGGTTGACAAAGAGGTTTGTTCTGGTCAGCGTCCTGTTGGCGTCTTCAAACCGTTCCTCCTCATGCTTCTCCCTGCTGAAGGCACGGATGACAAGCGTTCCCGTCAGTATTTCTCTTGTGACAAGATTCAGCTTATCGATCAATGTCTGCAGCTTTGTGAACTTCGGCATGGCGATGGCAAAGAGCATACCGATCAATACCAGGATCAGCGCCACGCCCACGCCCAAGATCCACGTCATAGAGGAGTTCGTCTGAAGAACCCTTAATACGCCTCCCAGTCCCAGGATAGGCGCGTACAGCACGATCCGGAACATCATAGCCATCGTCTGCTGCACCTGCTGCACATCGTTGGTGCTTCTGGTGATCAGCGAAGCCGTAGAAAATTTATGGTATTCATTGCTGGAAAATCCAATAACCTTTCTGTATACGTCCCCGCGGATATCATGCCCCAGAGCCGCCGCCACTCTGGAAGAAAGGAACACAACCGAAACAGAAGCCGCCATGATCAGAAGAGCCATCAGCACCATACGGATACCGGCTGATTTAATATAATCCATCTGAATGGCGTCCACATCCTCGCCCAGCGCTTCATATTCTCCTCTCACAAAGGCTACCGCCGCCTGTGTGACAATGGATTCCGGCATTTCCTCAAACTGCGCTTCCATTGCCGAAGTTATCTGGCCTCTGGCCTCCTCCGGCATTCCGGCAATGACTTCCAGGGGATCGCTCCCCTCCGGAAGTCCCATCTGAGAAAGCATTGCCTGAGATTCCTCCCCGCCCTGCGTAAGGCCGGACAGGATCAGCATGGGCTTTCCAAAGGCATCATTCAGACGCTGGCGCGCCTCCCCGTCAATATCCTCCTTCAGGAAATAAATCTCATCTTCCCTAATATAAGCGTTTTCAGCTTCATTTACCTCATCCTCACTCATGAACAGTTTCAGACTGTCCATGGTGGCGGCCCGCAGCTTCTCCGGAACGCCGTCCTCGATCCCCTGCTGCTGGATTCCGATATTGACAATTCTGGATGTGTAATCCGGCAGAGAAAGATCACAGTAGGCCTGCAAAAACAGAAGCATCACGATCAGAACCACATATCCTGCCGATCTTTTCAAATACTTCATTAATTTAATCACTTGTCAGATTCCCCTTTTCTTCAGATTCTCCCTCCGGGTGCTCCGGAATGGAGTTTATATTATCAACAATCTGCTGCAGGAAGCGCCGCAGAAGACATTCCTCCGCCTCACTGAAGCCCCTGAGGACATACTGGTCATTTTCTTTCACATGAAAGACCACTTTTTCCTTAATCCTCATTCCTTTTTCCGTAAGACAGATTCTTGTCACCCTCTGATCCTTCTGATCCTGCCGGCGGCTTACCAATCCCGCCTTCTCCATCCTCTGCACCATCACATTCACAGTTGGGGGCTTCACATGAAGCTCTCCGGCAACCTCCTTCTGACTCATCTCTCCCCGTTCAGACAGCAGCATCAGAAATGGGATCTGTCCCGGATGGATGCCCAGCCGCGTCATCTGTCCATAGCATTTCGCCGCGTAGGCCTTATTGATCTCCATGAACAGGGAAAAGAATTTAAGATTATCCGTCCATTGTGTATCCATCTTTTTCTCACCTCATTTCCTATTTCTCATTCCAAAACATTAATTAGTTAACTAACTATATATAATACTCATTTGCACAAAAAAGGCAAGTGATTTTTGTGCAATTTATACTTTTTTTAGATTCATTCACAAAATATTCACAGTTTTATATTTAGTACAACTAATTATATCAGAGTGAGATGACTCCCGCCTCGATAGGCGGTGAGTAACACTTTCCTATAATATTAACAAAGGGCATCCCCACAAGCCATACGGCTGTAAAGATACCCTTCTGAAGCCGCCGTTTTTCACCGGCAGTCCGTTTCTTTTGTCAAAAATTTCCAGATTTCTTTATCCCCGTTTTTGTTTTGGGGTTTTGTCCGCTTTTAAATGAACTGGTTCGTCCTCTCGTCATATTCGTAGTCGATAGACTTTAATTTTTCAACCAATTCCTTTTTTTTCAGGCCTCTGCAGGTGCAGAGAGCTTCCAGCGAATCATAGTAATCCCTGAGCTGGGTATTAACATAGCTTAATAAAATAACCGGATCCTTTGGTATCATATATTCCCGTCCTTTTCATATTTGTGGAATAAGCCTCTCTCCTATATTATGCCCGTTTTCCCCAGACGCTCATTCATCAGGATCTCATTGACCGCTGCGGCAGACAAATTCTCCGTTTTCCACATCAAGCAGCAGCGTATCTCCCGCATGAACCTCGCCGGAAAGGATCTTCCTGGCGGCAAGGGTCTCCACATAATTCTGCAGATAACGCTTCAGCGGGCGGGCTCCGTAAACGGGATCATATCCCTTTTCCACCACCATTGCTTTGGCGCTGTCCGTCAGCTTCAGAGAAAGCTCCTGGTCGGCCAGACGGCGGTCCAGCTCGTTCACCATTAAGTCTACTATGTTACCAATATTGTCTTTTGTCAAGGGCTTAAACATAATTATTTCATCGAGACGGTTCAAAAACTCCGGACGGAAATGGCCTCTGAGATCATTCATTACCATTTCCTGAGCTTCTGATTTAATATTGCCCTCCTCGTCGATACCCTCCAGAAGATAGGGGGATCCAATATTGGAGGTCATGATCAGGATGGTATTTTTAAAATCCACTGTCCTTCCCTGGGAGTCTGTAATACGCCCGTCGTCGAGAACCTGCAGCAGCACGTTGAATACATCCGGGTGAGCCTTTTCAATCTCGTCAAACAATACCACGCTGTAGGGTTTCCGGCGGACTGCCTCTGTAAGCTGGCCGCCCTCCTCATAGCCTACATATCCGGGCGGCGCTCCGATCAGCCGGGATACAGAATACTTCTCCATATACTCACTCATATCAATGCGGACCATATTCTGCTCGTCGTCAAACAGCGTCGCCGCAAGAGTTTTCGCCAGCTCTGTCTTGCCAACTCCGGTGGGGCCGAGGAACAGGAAAGAACCGATAGGCTTCGTGGGATCTTTGATCCCTGCCTTGGACCGGAGGATCGCGTCTGTCACAAGGCGGACGCCCTCGTCCTGGCCGATCACACGCTTATGAAGCTCTCCCTCCAGGCCAAGAAGCTTCGTTCTCTCACCTTCCGTCAGCTTCGTTACCGGAATTCCCGTCCAGCGGGAAATAATCCTCGCGATCTCATCGTCCGTTACCGCCTCGTGAACCAACTGCTTTTCATTTTCCTTCGTGTTCCGCTCCTCGATCTCGAGCTGCTGCTGAAGCCGCGGCAGCTCTCCATACTGAAGCTCCGCCGCCTTTTCCAGATCATAATTCTGCTTTGCTTTCTGGATCTGTTTATTTACGTCCTCGATCTGCTCACGCAGCTTCTGAAGCTTTTCCACTGCATGCTTTTCATTGTCCCACTGAGCCTTCCGGGTATTAAACTCATCCCGCAGATCCGCCAGCTCCTTCTGCAGATCCGCTAGGCGCTCTTTGCTTAAATTGTCCGTCTCTTTCTTGAGAGCAGACTCCTCGATCTCAAGCTGCATGATCTTGCGTCTCTGTTCGTCAAGCTCCGTAGGCATAGAATCCAGCTCCGTTTTAATAAGGGCGCATGCCTCGTCCACCAGGTCGATGGCCTTATCCGGCAGAAAACGGTCTGTAATATACCGATGGGAAAGCGTAGCCGCCGCAACCAGGGCGCTGTCCGTAATTTTTACCCCGTGAAAAACCTCGTAGCGCTCCTTCAGTCCTCTCAGAATGGAAATCGTATCCTCCACGGTGGGTTCGTCAACCATAACCGGCTGGAAACGCCGCTCCAGCGCGGCGTCCTTCTCAATATACTGCCGGTATTCGTCAAGGGTGGTGGCTCCGATACAGTGAAGCTCTCCTCTCGCCAGCATGGGCTTCAGCATATTTCCCGCGTCCATGGCGCCGTCGGTCTTGCCGGCCCCCACGATCAGATGAAGCTCATCGATAAAGAGAATGATATTTCCTTCGCTTTTTTTCACTTCCTCCAGAACGGCTTTTAAACGTTCCTCAAACTCGCCTCTGTACTTGGCACCCGCCACAAGAGCTCCCATATCCAGGGCAAAAATCTTCTTATCCTTCAGTCCCTCCGGCACGTCCCCGGCCACAATTCTCTGGGCCAGGCCCTCTACAGCCGCGGTCTTGCCGACTCCTGGCTCGCCGATGAGCACCGGGTTATTTTTGGTCTTGCGGGACAGGATCCGCACAATGTTCCGGATCTCCGCGTCCCGTCCGATCACCGGATCCAGCTTCTGGTTCCTGGCCTTCTCCACCAGATCCTCGCCGTATTTATTCAGGGTATCATAGGTGGCCTCAGGATTATCGCTGACAACCCGCTGGTTTCCTCTCACTGTGGAAAGCGCCTGAAGAAAACGCTCTCTGGTAATGCCGAACTCAGAGAAGATCTTCTTCATACCCGGACTGGGCTGCTTCAGAAGAGAAAGAAACAGATGCTCTACGGAAACATATTCGTCCCCCATGGACTTCGCTTCATCCTCTGCGCTGACCAGGGCCTTGTTGAGGTACTGGCCGAATCTCAGCTCGCCTCCGGACACCTTCACCTTCGCGTCCAGCGCTGCTTTTACGGTATTTATAAAATATTCCTTATTGATCTCCATTTTTTCGATCAGCTTGAGGATCAGACTGTCCTCCTGAGTCAGCAGCGCGTACAGAAGATGCTCCTGCTCGATCTCCTGATTGCCGTACTCATAGGCGATCTTCTCCAGATCCTGCACAGCCTGAATGGATTTTTGCGTAAATTTACTTATATTCATAGCCCTCCTCCTCTCTCGAAAATGCGCTTGAAAAGTCATATTGTTCTATTTCTCGTATAACATATCATGTTTTGTTAGCACTGTCAAGTGGTGAGTGCTAATATTCCAATATTTTTTCAGCACAATTGAAAAGGCTTGATTTTTTTACTCTGTTACGCAATAGAAATGTTGAATATCCTCACTATAAAGCCATTCAGAAATAAATCATAACAATATGCCTGATGCCGCATAGAAATGAACCCGTCCAGTCCAGCCAGATACTCCTGCCACATAGTACGGGTAGCGGCAGTCAACAACAAATGAATTGCCAATCGTCCAAGATCAGGTTCTTCCTCAGCAAAACCACATCTTTGGCGAACCAACGCCCAAAACGCAGCGTCTGCATGATATTTGATAAAATCCTGATACACCGCATTGTAGTCTAAATCCAACCAGACCGAAATACACTGCGGAGGATTTATCTCCCTTTCGTATTTTTTACATAAATTGTACTTCGTGCCGCTCCTTCCTTTTTCAAGTAAGTCCCCTCTATCATATCCAGCAAAACAGCTCTTGCTCTACGGGGTTTTACTCCTAAAAGCTCTGCTGCCTTAGCTGTTGTAATGGAGCTATTTTCCAATACATATTTAAAAATCTGCTGCTCCTGCTCATTATCCGGCAGTCTTTCCATCGTATCCGGCATTTCAGCAGCACTATTCGGCACTTTCTTAATAGTATCTGGCACTTTTTTATGAGTATCCGGCATTTCAGCAGTATTATCCGGCACTTTATCGGCATTATTAAGGTCATTGTAATCCTTGGTTTCAACCTGACCTCGATAAATATTGATCCGCAAATCAACTTCGCCGCCGATAAACTCCGGTTCCCGCAGACCGGCAGCTTTAACCTTGCCAATAATTCTCGGAATCCCGCTTCCCCAATGTTCGATTAAATTCATATAAGAAAATGCATGAGCAAGCCCTTCATTCCTGATTTTAGAATAACCTTCCTTCATACGTTCCAGAGTTTGTCCCATTGGCAGCTTTCCTGGAGAAGTTATTTCCAATCGGTTGTCATATACCGCCACCTGTATCGTACCATGATCCAGATAACTCCGGTGTACCATAGCATTGATAATCAACTCACGAATGGCATCCGGTGGAATCTCATAAACATCCTGGCGGTAAATTCCCACAATAGTAGCTCCTAAATGGATATTTCTCAGGACAAACTGAAATGCTTCGTCTATCTGCTCCCAAAGCGGACCTGTATATTCTCTACGGTCAACAAATACCGCTTTCGTTGTACCTTTGAATACACCACATTGCGTTGCAACATGAAGTCCTCCGTTGCCAGTCAAAATGGCAAACGCATTGGACGGATAATCTTTTCCGTCACGCTCAATTAAAACGCCCCAGGAACGTAACTGCTGTCTTCCCACATCTTTAATCGATGCTTTCTGTTCCTCTGTACGGGCATTTTTGACAGCCTGCTCTTTCATAGCTTTGCAAAGGGCATCAATATCTTCATCTGTAACATTTAACCCAGTACATAAAGCCTGATCGTAGTAACGATTGCTTCCCTCAAACAATAATTCTTTTATCATATACTCATCGGCAAGACGGGTAGTTCCGGCAACACGGACATATACACCGCCATCTCTGCCAAGAGCCTGGATATAATATGGACGCTGTCTGCCCTCAGAAACCTCTACCACAATAACAGTTTTACCATCAACCGTCTGTAAAGTAATATCTGGGATAATTGCCGGTTCACAGCTATCTGATACAGCATTGGCAATGGCATCCATTTTCTTGAACACATCTTCTTTGTCAAAGCCAACAACCTCTCTGGTTTTATCGGCAATTCCGAAAATGATTTTTCCTCCGGTTCCATTTGCAAAGGCAACCACAGACTTCATATATTTGATGCTTTTCTCCGGCAGATTCTCCTTGAACTCCACATTCTTTGATTCCCCTGCAAGAATTTCTTCTATGGTCATTGTAACACCTCGCTTTCAATTCGCTACGCAATACATAGCCTTTGGAATATTATATTACCCTTATTTCTTTTTCCTCTGCTATCCTCATAAGCCTTTGGTAATCCAATGAATTTTTGTCTACTGAATTTCCGCAAATAATCACAGCAGGATTTATGAATGGAATACAGTCACCTATTTTTTTACCATCTTTATCCTCTTTTTCTCTTTCGTAAATCAATCTCCATTCTTCTTCAAAGCTATAGCTCAATTTTTCCTTTGTAGTACATGTCAGCTGATATTTCGATTCAGTTTCATCATTGAATTCAAGTAAATCATTATGATTTAGACAAATATCTTTATATTTCTCTCTATTATCTACATACATTACCGGCATAATACTCATTTCTTCAGAATGTTTAATTTTTTCCAAAACATCAAAGAAACTATAAACCAAACAAATTCCACTGAAGTTATTCGCATATTGCGCCCACATCTTACTATTGTTATATCTTTCTGTAAAACAAGCAATCATCCACATATTTCGCATTTCATTTATTTTCTCTGCAAATCTTGGATTTTCTATAATATCATCAACATTGATAAACTCTTTGACAACTTTTTCTGCATTCAAAATCGGATGATTTTTTTTGATGATATATTCACTAATCTCTTCAAAATCAAATACAGGAGTGCAATCACTTTTATCATCATACGACGATGGCCATCTCATAAAAATAGTTTCGTTTTCCAAACCATCAAGCTCATTTGAGTTTAAAGATCTATATCTATAAAGAGGTTTGAAAACTCCTCCCACATCGGGAATACGATTATATAATTCCATTATCGCATCCACACATTCTTCTTTATCTTTATGTATATACTTTTCTACGTTAGCCTTTATTCGCAATTCTAATTGTTCACGAGTCATTTTATTCTCTCTATTCTCCTTACTTTATTTTAGCCAAAACATCTTGGAAAACATTATAATTCTTCTTCACGCCATCATCCAGATCAATAGAAATCATCCGATCGGCAAGATGATGAATCTTTTCCTCATAGGTCCTAATTTCGAAATCCTGTGCCTGCAAGCTGATCAGCTTTTTATTCAGCTTCACTCGTTCACTAGTAGAAGCATTGGCAATACGCTGTTCCAAATCAGCAATGGCAGTACGATAACGGGCCTGCTGTTCATGTACATAATCGGTACGGATACGGGCAATGGTGTCCGGCTGATAGCGGTGCATATAAATCAGTGCCTTAAAGCCATTCTTTTTACCGCTGTCAAATAACCAGTAAATCGGGCGTTTTCCAGAACCCGCAACCTGATAAGTGTTACAATGATCCTTAAAAAATTCATTTATGAAATAATTCCGAATTACATCTTTCGGCTGACCTTTACCGCCCAGAGCATCCGCAATGAATTTCAGGTTTTCGTCCAGCGTATCTGTGCCGTAAACAGTTTTCACAAATTTCACAAACAGACCGACAATATCATCCTCAAAGTATTCATCGTCACAAATCGTAATAATGTTATCCTTATCAACGTCGAAAGAAGCATACTTGGGCATTTTCGATTTGCTTATGTGACAAATCTACTCCCCACAATTCGGCGGCATTCCTATCAGCATGGTATTTTAATGAATGTCCACTTCCACAACAAATCCCCAACATTTTTTACCGGAAACATCTCCGAATAAATGTAAGTCTTCCTCTGTAACAAACTTAACTCCATATGTAGGTAATGCAGTTGTCCCAAACCACGAATCTGCATTTTCATTTCAATATGTTTTGTTGGTTTTTAAAATCTCTTCCCTTTGCATAAAAACCTCTCCTCGTTCTATAAATTCTTTTTACACCCAACCCGACTTCTCCAAAATGATTGTACCATATCCCTGTCACTTTTCCATTTTATTCAGGACATACTCATGCATAGCCATTTTCAAAAAGCAAAAATTGTCATTTTTCTCTCATAAGCCTCTAATGATATTCACATAATCCTGCCTTTGATCCACAACTGCATAGATAACCACTCTTTTTCTTTTTTCATCCACTTTATAGAACACAAGATTTTTTTCTAAAACTAACACTTTATATCCTTTCCGTCTTAAAACTCCATATCTGGGAATGATTCCGATATCCGGATGATCACCCAAATGCAAAATACTTTTCTCTAATTTATCTAATTTCTGCAATGCAACTTCTGCGCCGAAATTCTCGTTAATATAAAGGATAATTTTACGGATCTGCTCATCTGCTGTATCAGTACGAATAACTGTGTATTTCATGTTATTTCACCTTCAAGATCTGTCTCAGATCACGGAAAGTATTTTCAATAGGTTCTACCCTTCCGTTCTTCTCATCATCTTCAGCTTCTGCCAGAATTTCCAACAACTCTATTCTTGATTTCATCCTCTTGTATTCATCATAAGAAAGAGAAACTGTATCTCCTCTGCCGTTCACCGTGATAATGACAGCCTCTTTGTTTTCCCTGCACTGCCTCGATATTTCACTGTAATGATTTCTCAGATCTGCTGATGGACGAATAGATTCTTGTAATGAAAACATAATTGTACCTCCCGTCTTTTTATAGTCGTATTATATCATCCAATGACTATTATTTCAACTATCCCCCTCACAATTTCACCCCTCCATTTACTACACCATTTTCTTTCAACATCTGCTTCAAATTCCGCTGCCTGAAGCCGTACAAAAACGGCAGCGCGGTCGTCTGCCGCACTGCCGTTTTTTCTTCTGAGGTTTTGTCAAATCCTCCGCACGCTGTCCCGTTCCACGAACTGCGTGCACATCTGTATTTTCAGCTTTGTATCGTCTTTGTCCTTGATCATATCCCGGAGACGGCGGACCGTAGCCCGGCCCATCTCGCGCTTTGGCACCCGCAGGGTTGTCAGGGGCGGATCGGAAATCGACGAAAAAGTCAGGTCGTCAAAGCCGACCACCGACACGTCCTCCGGAACCCGGATGCCGCATTCCCGCATAGCCTTCATGGCGCCCAGAGCAATCATGTCGTTGTCCGCAAAGAACGCCGTGGGAAGCTCAGGTTTTTTGGCAAGATACGCCCGCATGTCCGCACATGCCCCGTCCATAGTAGGGGACAAATTCACAATATAGTTTTTCTGCAAAGAGATGGACGCCTTCTGAAGCGCCGTCTGATACCCGACAAACCGCGACCGGAACGGCTTGATGCGGAAACTGCCCCGGAGATATCCGATCTCACGGTGCCCGTTGGCGATCAGGTATTCTGTCGCCATCCGTGCTGAATCCGCGTTGTTGATGAGCATCGCGTCAAAGGACATATCCTCTCTCCAGTAATCAATCACGATAAAAGGACTTGTAATGCCCCGGATCAGATCGATATCCTCATCTATCATCTCTGTTCCCAGAAGGATCACCGCCGCCGCTTTGTCATTCATCAGCCATTTCGCCTGCTCCTTAAAATCATGATGCCTTCTGTCCAGATCACAGAGGCTCATCTCCATGCCGCAGGTACGGCATTCCTGCTCCACACCGCTGATCATCGCCGGAAAGAACGGCGTATCCTCCACCACAATGCCGTTTCGCTTGAACATAACAAATTTTACCTTTGTGATATGATTCTCATCAAAATATCCCAGATCCTTGGCTACTTTCAAAATGTGCGCGGATGTTTCCGCGTTGACGCCCCGTTTGTAGTTTAATGCATTGGAAACCGTAGCAGGCGAAAAACCTGTGATTTCACTGATTTTTTTCACACTCACCTTCATATGTGACTCCGTTCCTGTATTCCGCACAGCAACTCCTGCATTGGGCAGAATATAAAAATTTATGTAAATATTTAATTTTATTCTACCCTACCGTCCCCCGGTTTGCAACAAGCAAAACATCATTTTCTCATGACAAGCCGGACGGCATTCTTCCAGCCTTTCCGGATCTCATCCTTCTTTTCCGGTTCCATCTGGGGCGCATAGCTTTTTCTTCCCAGACGATAGAATACTTCTTTGTCAAAAATCCCTGCGGAAAATCCCGCCGCATAAGCGGCGCCGATTCCAGAAAGCTCCTCGGATTCCGGAATGCTCACAGGAATTCCCAGCATATCGCTCTGGAACTGCATCAGATAACCATTCCTGGTGGGGCCGCCGTCCACGCGCAGCTCCCCAATAGGGATCCCTGACGCTTCCCCCATCATCTCCACGATATCCGTAATCTGATGCGCGATACAGTCCAGAGCCGCCCGCACCACTTCCTCCTGTCCGGTGGTCCTGGTCATACCGCAGATCACAGCGGTAGCTTTGCTGTCCCAGTAGGGAGCGCCAAGCCCAGAGAAAGCCGGAACCAGATACGTCTGATCCCTCGGCGCGGCCTGCCGTGCCAGCGCTTCCGTCTCACCGGCGGAGGAGATCAGCTTTAAGTCGTCCTTCAGCCAGGTAATGACCGCCCCTGTATAATTGATGTTCCCTTCCAGAACATAATTGACCTTGCCGCCCATGGACCAGGCCAGGGAAGTCACAACGCCCAGATCGGTAGAAACCGGAGTCTCCCCGATATTCATCATGATGGAGGAGCCCGTTCCGTAGGTAGCTTTCACCATACCTTTTTCCAGACAGCCCTGTCCGAACAGAGCGCCGTGGGAATCTCCCAGGACGCCGCGGATGGGAATGGGATCGTCCAGAAAGCCGTCAAAATCCGTTGTGCCGTAATCTCCGTCGGAGTCGGTCACTTTCGCCATACAGGAGGCCGGAATCCCGAATATCTCCAGAATCTCCGGATCCCATGCAAGGGTATGGATGTTAAACAACTGTGTCCGGGACGCGTTGGAGTAATCGGTCTGAAACCGTTCTCCCCGGGTAAGACGGTTCACCAGATAGCTGTCTATGGTGCCGCAGGCAATCTTTCCCTCCTGCGCCAGCTCCTTCACGCCGTCCACATTTTCAAAGATCCAGGCCAGCTTGGCTGCGGTAAAATACGGGGAAAGGGGAATCCCGGTCCGCTCCTTTATCATCTGCGCCGCGCCCTCGCCTTCAATGCGCTCGCAGATAGCCGCGCCCCGGGCACACTGCCACACAATGGCATTGTACACCGGTTCGCCTGTCTCTCTGTTCCAGCAGGCCCCGGTCTCTCTTTGATTGCTGATCCCCACAGCCCTCAGCTCGCTTTTGTGGATGCCCGCCTTCTCCACCAGATTTTTCACCACCTGGATGGTATTTGCGTATATTTCATTTAGGTCATGCTCGACCCAGCCCCGCTCGTTGACGATCTGCCGGTGAGGCAGGTCGCATCTCTCCAGAAGCTTCCCGTCCTCACCAAACAGAAGCGCTTTCGTACCCTGGGTGCTTTGATCGATGCCCAGTACATAGTTCGCCATATGTCACTCTTCCTTATCTGGCACTATTTCAGTAGTTCTTCCGCTTTCGCCGCGATTCCCTGCGCGTTCAGTCTGTAGTAGTCAAACACTTCTTTGGAGGTTCCCGTGATGACCGGCTCGTCCGGCAGCGCCAGGTTTACAACCTTCCTCGGACACTCCGCGCCTACCACCTGGCTTACCATGGAGCCAAGCCCGCCAAAGGGAGAGTGCTCCTCCGCGGTAAGCACTGCCTTCGCGTTGGAGGCGGCCTTTACAACGGCCTCTTTATCCAGGGGCTTCACGCAGTACATATCCAGAACCGTGGCGGAAATCCCTTTTTCTCCCAGAAGCTTTGCCGCGTCATAGGCCGGCTTTACCATCTCTCCGCAGGCGATGATGGCTACGTCCGTTCCCTCACAGAGAACCGTCGCCTTGTCCATAACAAAGGGAACCTTGCCCTCCTCGTAGATATCCTCCACCGGATTTCTTCCCACACGGATGTAGGCCGGCTTCTCGTCCTTCAATAGCGCCTCGATCAGACATCTTGTCTGGAAGCGGTCGCTGGGAAGGTACACGCGCATGTTGGGGATGGCGGACATTGCCGCGATATCCTGGGCGGAATGATGGCTCATACCCAGCGCGCCGTAGCTGATGCCGCCGCTGATGCCGATGAGTTTTACGTTGGTATTGGAATATGCGCAGTCCACTTTCGCCTGCTCATAGCTTCTGGTGGACAAAAAACATGCCGGAGATGCCGCGTAGGGCTTTCTACCGCCTTTTGCCAGTCCCGCGGAAATGCTCACCAGATTCTGCTCCGCGATCCCGGTCTCCACAAACTGCTCCGGAAATGCGTCCGCAAAGGACGTCATGGAAGCGGATCCTCTGGAATCGCTGCACAGTACCGTAATCATCTTGTCCTCTTTTGCGTGCTCCATGAGCACCTCGCAGATCGCCTGTCTGTTTGGTATCTTATTCATGCTCCGCAGCCTCCCTTCTTGCTTCCAGATCACTCATGATCTGAGCCATTTCTTCTTCATTTGGAACCTTGTGGTGCCAGTTTGCCTTGTTCTCCATCACCGGAGAACCGCAGCCCTTCACTGTGTTGGCGATCACCACGGTAGGCATTCCTTTTACTGTGCGGGCCTCTGCAAAGGCTTCGTTCAGCTCGTCGATATTGTTGCCGTCCACGCTGAGCACATTCCAGCCAAAGCTCTCAAAGCGGGCCTTCAGGTCGTCGTGGTGCATCACATCCTCTGTGTTTCCGGAAATCTGCAGACGGTTGCGGTCAACCACAGCGCAGAGATTGTCCAGCTTGTAGTGGGACGCCGCCATGGCGCCCTCCCACACAGAGCCCTCTGCCAGTTCGCCGTCTCCCATGACCGTATAAACTCTTGCCGTTCTGCCGTTCATTTTCTCCGCCAGAGCCATACCCACGCACACGGGAAGTCCGTGTCCCAGAGAGCCGGAATTCATCTCAATGCCCGGCAGCTTGTTGTTGGGATGGCCGATAAATTTAGAACCAAATTTAGAGAATTCCGCGATCACCTGCTCGATAGGGAAGAAGCCCTTCGCAGCCAGAACCGCGTACAGCGCCTCCACAGAATGTCCCTTGCTCATGACAAACTTGTCACGGTTGGGGTCGGAGAAATTCTCCGGGCTTACGTTCATTTCATGAAAGTAAAGAGAAACCAGTATTTCCATCACGCTCATGTCCCCGCCGATGTGTCCGCCCTTTCCGGATACGATCATCCGGATGACGTCCTTGCGGAGCTCATATGCTTTTGCTTTTAAATTTTCCATTTTTGCTCCTTTCATGGCGCACTGGCTGCGCCAACAATGGTAGATTCGGAAGTTTCCTTCCAAGCTTTTTCCTCCTGTCATTCACCGCGAAGATATGCTTTTACCTGCTCCTCCACCGGGTCGTACAGATCCGGTTTGATTCCCATGTATTTGCATGCCTCGTAGAGTACGGGAACCACATCCTTGTGGATACCGACGCAGTGATGAATGTACGGGCCTTCTACAATCTTTGCTTCCAGACGTTTGATATTGTCCACTTCCACCCACAGATAGGTACCCATACCTTTGGGACCGTCCACGCCTTTGGCGTTTCCAAGGAGCATGGAGTATTCGCCGTTGTCCCCGTCGAAACGCGCCAGAGTCACCAGGCCATGCTTTGCCTCGGCGGTGATGGCGCCGGGATGATCGAATGCCAGCGGATAGGTGATCTTAGGCGTCTCTCTCGCCACAGAGATGGGCCAGGGGCCGCAGTGCTGCAGAAGCTCGCCGTTTTCAATATCAGGATGGCGGATAGTCCAGTCCGCGAAAAAGCTTCTGGTCTCGCCCATGCCTGCCGCCTCTACCAGAAGCGCGGTGATAGCGCCGTGGATATCAGTCTCGCACACAACGGGGATTCCTTCCTCGTTGAGAAGGGAGTTTGCCGCGCAGGGCATGATGCCGATCTCAGACTGGAGCTGATTCCAGCACTGGATCGCCGCCGCCTGGCAGCCGTATTTGTCCACCAGATTCCTCATGGCGACCTTGAGGGCGGCCACATTCTCCAGCTCGTCGTCCTTGACTTCGATTTTCATATTTTCACGGCAGTACGCAACGACTTTGGCAACCTCGTTCCCCTCGGCTTTTACTTTTTTGATCTCGTCGGTCAGCTCCGGCATGGGAATCGGAGAAAGCTGAATGTTAAACTTCTCCAGAAGCTCTCCCTCATTGCACATGGTTGTCCAGAACTCAAAGGGTCTCGTGGAAATCTGCAGGATCCGCATATTACGGAAGGTCTTTACCACGTTGCAGACAGCCATAAAATCGCGAAGTCCTCTCTCAAAGACCGGATCGTCCAGACGGCAGTTTGTCATGTAGGTAAAGGGAATCTGAAATCTCCGGAGTACCTTTCCTGTGGCGAACAGGCCGCACTGCGTGTCCCGCAGACGCACGCCGTTCTCATCGGGGCGCTCGTCCAGCGGTCCCCAGAGAAGCACCGGAACATTCAGCTTTTTCGCCAGTCTGGCACATTCAAACTCCGTGCCAAAATTACAGTGGGGAAGAAACAGTCCGTCGATCTTTTCCGCTTTGAATTTCTCGGCAATCTTTTCCATATCCGCATCATTGTAGAGGAGTCCTTCCTCGTTGATGTCTGTGATATCCACGAAATCAATTCCCAGTTCCGTCAGGCGGTCCGCAGTCAGACCGCGGTATTTGACAGCGTCCGGCGCGCTGAAAATGCTGCGGCGCGTCGGCGCGTATCCAAGTTTAATTTTTTCCATAGGTTTCTACCTCCTTAGCAGCTATTTATTCTCGTTGCGTGCCTGAAGAGCCATCTTGGCCTGCAGGTTTCTCTGAGTCTGGTCGATCACTACCGCGAGGATGATCACCACGCCGCGGATGACCTTCTGCCAGAACTCAGACACACCGCACATAGTCATACCGTCATTGATCACGCCGATCACGAAGGCGCCCACAACAGTTCCAAGGACGGTTCCGGAGCCGCCGCTCATGGAGGTACCGCCCAGCACGGTCGCCGCGATAGCGTTCATTTCCCAGCCGTCGCCGGATGCCGGATGTGCCGCGGAAAGCTGCGCGGTATTGATCATACCTACCCAGGCTGCGCAGAAGCCGGAGATCATGTACACAAGAATCTTGATCTTGTCCGCCTTGATACCGGACAGACGTGCGGATTTTTCGTTGCCGCCCACTGCCAGGACATACCAGCCGAAGGGCAGTTTTTTCAGAAGAACGGCGGCGATCACCGCGAGGATGGCAAATACATAAACGCCTGCCGGGATGCTGGCAAAGTTGCTTCCCAGAGCCTTGAAGCCGGTGTTTCCAAGGCCTTCATAACCCGCGATATCGGAGAAGGTCGCTCCGTTGGAGCGCAGGTTCGCGAAGCCGCGGCAGATATACATGGTACCCAGGGTCGCGATAAAGGGCGCTACGTTCAGCTTGGTGATGATCAGACCGTTGGCCGCGCCGATGAGGCATCCCACAACCAGCATGAAGATCACGATCATGGGTACGCTGAAATAAAGGGTCACGCCTGCAAATTTAAGGGTGAGGCCTTCCTGGATCATTCCGCCGGCCAGCATACCTACCAGACCGACAACCGAGCCCACCGAAAGGTCGATTCCGCCGGTGATGATGACAAAGGTCATGCCAAGGGCCAAAATACCGTACAGCGCCACATGCTTCGCCACCATGGTCAGGGTGGAAGGAGCAAGGAAGTTGTCCTTTACAACGCTGAAGAAGATCACCAGAAGGATCAAAACGATAAAGGTACGCCCTTTTAACAGGGTCATTAATAATTGATTGTTGTTTGTTTTTTTGTTCATTGCTTACTTTCTCCTTCCCGCCTTACGCACTCTTGCCTGTGCCAAGTCCGGCATAGGATGTACGGACAAGAGTGTCCTCGTTGATTTCATCTCCGGCAAGCTCACCGGTGCATTTTCCGTTGGACAGTACATAAATTCTGTCAGCGATCGCCATGATCTCTTTCAGCTCGGAAGAGATCACGATAATAGAAAGTCCACGTTCAGAAAGGTCATGAATAATTTCAAATACTTCTGTCTTCGCCCCGATGTCAATACCGCGGGAAGGTTCGTCCAGAAGCAGAACCTTCGGCTTTGTCAGAAGCCCCTTGCCGATAACAACCTTCTGCTGGTTTCCTCCTGAGAGCGACAGGATCGGAAGCTTTTTGTCCGCCACCTTGATATGGATATCCTTGATCTGCTCATCTACCGCCGCTTCCTCCGCCTTATTGTTCAGGAAAATGCCTCTTACATAATCCTTTAAAGAAGAAATAGAGGTGTTCTTGCAGATATCCAGCGTCTGGATCAGTCCTTGACGCTGCCGATCCTCTGGCACCAGCGCGAAGCCGTTCTTGATCTGCGCGGAGATACTGGCTACCTTGAGCGGCTTGCCCTCGTAAATGATCTCCCCGGTATGCTCCGGCCGAAGTCCCATAAGACATTCAAACAGTTCGCTCCGCCCCGCGCCCAGAAGGCCGTAAATTCCAAGAACCTCTCCTTTTTTCAGGTACATGTTCACGTCCTCCAAAAGCCAGCCGCCGCCTGTCTTGGGAAGGTTCAGATTTTTGATCTCCAAGATCTTTTCCGCATGGTCCAGATCGATGCCGCGCTCAAAACGATGGTACTCTGTGTTCTTTCCCACCATGTTTTCTACAATCCAGCTCAGCTCGATGTCCTTGACCGCCGCGTCCGCCACATATTTTCCATCCCGGAGAATGGTCACGTGATCTCCGATCTCCATGATCTCTTCCAGACGGTGAGATATGTAAACAATGGAAATCCCCTGTTCCAGAAGCTCTTTCATAATTTTGAAAAGAACCTTTACTTCCGCGGCGGAAAGGGAGGAAGTGGGCTCGTCCATGATAAGGACTCTCAGATCGTCCTGGATCAGGTTGCGCGCGATCTCCACCATCTGCTGCTGCCCCACACGGAGGTCTCCCACCATGGTGTCCGGCGGGATCTCGTGCTCCAGCCGCTTCAGGATCTTTTCCGCGCCTTTGATATGCTCTTTGTCATTGAGGAACAATCCTTTCTTTTCCTCATGACCGATAAAGATGTTCTGATAAACTGTCATATTGGAAAAAAGACTAAGCTCCTGATGGATAATGCCGATGCCCTTTGCCCGGGCAGCGTTGGTGTCCTTAAAATACACTTCCTGTCCGTCCATGTACATTTTTCCTGCGGAGGGCTGTTCGATTCCGGCGATCATTTTCATCAGTGTGGATTTTCCTGCGCCGTTCTCGCCGATCAGAACGTTTACCTGGCCTTTGAGAAGGTCGAAGGAAACACCGTCCAGCGCTTTGGTGCCTGGATAAATCTTATCTATTTTTTCACAATGGAGAACAACATTGGGATCGTCAAACATAATGCTCCTCCTTTTTATTCAATCGTTAAGGAAACCGGAGTGATGGTTACAGTGTCTGCGCTCTCTGTAGCCGCACCAGCAAAGGTCACCGTCTTTCCCGCCACGCTGTCATCTAGCGCAAGAGGCGCCACCACCTGCGTGTCTACCTCGGAGTTCAGCGCTTTTCCGTACTGAGACCATTCTGTCTGATTGGTAAAGGACTCGAAGTTTTTCACCGTCTGTACGTCTCGGAGCGCGGTGCCGGAGTAAACGCCGCCGGCCTGGATGCGGATCTCCGCGTCGCCGGTGTAGCCCTCCGGCTCGATCAGCAGATAATATTTCGGGGTATCGGTATTAAATTCCACGATCTTTGCCGTACCGGAAACTGCCGCCGCCGTTCCTACACCGTCTCCGTCCAGCACCTCTGCCAGGTCCGCGGCTCCATCGGTGATCTCCGCAGCCACCTGTTCCCAGTCGCTGCTGGACTCCGCCGCGGAATCAAATACTTCCTCTCCGGAATATGCCGCTTCTTCCCCGATGGGAACGACTTTCACAATGCCGCAGCCGGTAACGGACACTGCCATGACCGCTGCCATCGCCATAAAGAATACTCTTTTTTTCATATCTATCTTCTCCTTGCAGTTTTAAGATAAAAGGCGGCGCACTGCACCGCCTTTTGAGATATGTTCTGAAACATTTCGCAATGATTATTCTGCCTCTGTCTCCTCGGTTTCTGTTTCTTCTGCCGCTGCGTCGTCTGCCGCCTCTTCTTCGGCTGCTGCCTCGTCGGTTACTTCTTCTTCGGCTGCTGTGTCATCTGCCGCGCCTTCTTCTGTGTATACGAAACCGGAAAGGTTGTCTGTGTTGTCAGCGGTAACAGCTACACAGGGGATAAGCTGTTTTTCCTGCTCCGGAGCTGTTCCGTTCAGATATGCGTCCGCCTGCTCTACTGCCATCTCAGTGATCAGAGCGATCTGCTGAAGAGCGGTACCTACCATGTTGCCGGATTTGATGTATGCGTTTGCTTCGTCGGAGCCGTCAACGCCGATGATCTTGATATCCTCGCGGTCTGCGTCGATACATGCCTGAACGGCGCCGCATGCCATGGTGTCGTTTCCGCAGATGATTCCGGTGATCTCCGGATTGGACTGAAGAATGGCCTCGGTCTTTTCATATGCCTCGGTCTGATCCCAGTTCGCGGACTGCTGAGCTACCATCTCAAGATCCGGATACTCGTCGATCACAGAGTGGAAGTTGTCGGAACGAACCTGGCAGTTTGTGTCGGATTCCAGTCCCAGAAGCTCCGCGTACTGTCCTTCATAGTTCATAGCCTCTACCCATGCTTCTGCGATAGCTGCCGCGCCCTGCGCGTTGTCCGCTACGAGCTGCGCGACTGCAAGACCGGACTCATTGATCTCACGGTCTACCAGGAAAGTGGGGATTCCGGCGTCATAAGCTTTCTGCACTGCCTCGATAGAAGCGTCTGCGCCTGCGTTGTCACAGATGATGGCTGCCGCGCCGTCCGCGATGGCTGCTTCAAACATCTCAAGCTGTTTTGCCGCGTCGTCGTCATGAGACTGGCATTTTACTTCGTAGCCAAGCTCCTCTCCTTTTGCGGTCGCAATGTCCTGAACTGTCTTGAAGTAGGGATTGGAGGGGGAAGGAGTGATGCAGTAGATGATGTTGCTTCCTCCGCCCGGGAGCAGCTCTGCTTCTTCCGCCATAACCGGCGCGCTCAATGCGGAGACTGCCATTGCTGCTGTCACTGCACATGCCAACATTTTCTTCACTTTCATTTTTTGTCCTCCTTTATATGTAGGTTTTTTGTGCGGTCGTCCTGCCGCGTTTGTGATTTTTATTATAAATATTTATATATTTATTTCAATAGTTTTTTGGTATTTTTACGTTCATTTCGTCCATATATACAATTATATTTATTTAAAATTATTCAATTTGCACATATTTTCTCCTTCTCTCCCTGCATTATGTACGCTTTTCTATTTCCTCTTTCATAAACGTTTATATAAATTTTTATATAAATTATTTTTAAATTCTCAAATAACTCTATACAAATATCATTTATATAACCTCATCAAAAAAGGAACCCCTGAGCACTTCCGTGACTTTTGGGATTCCTTTTCTTAGATCAATATTCTTTTTTGACATCTGCCGGATCTATTGCGTAGGTTTCCAGAAATTCTTCCAGATCCTTCTGTCCCCGCAGCAGCGCTGTCTCCGTAAATTTTCCTGTTTTACGGTCGCGAAAGCCGGCCACCTGCTCTCCGCTGCAGATACTGGAGCGGATCACCGGCGCCAGGCGCTCCCGGTCATATGGCGTTACCGTCCGTTTCTTTTTCCCAAACAGCATCCCCGCCGCCTCCTTTCCGGCTTATATCTGCCTTTTAGATATTTTCTCCCCGCCAGTGTTCTATGTAGTCCAGGATTTCCCCGGGATCGTCCATAAACTCGCATAGCTTCAGATTCTCTCTGTCCATAAACTCTTCCTCCGCCGTATGCCGCAGAAGCTCCCGCACAATATCATAATATCCTCTGATATTGTACAGTACGATGGGACGGTCCAGCCGCCTGAGACTTTTCAGGGTCAGTATCTCGAAAAATTCCTCGTACGTGCCGATCCCTCCCGGAACCACGATGGTCGCCTCTGATCTTTCCTCCAGAAGCTGCGTTCTCTCCCGCATGGTTTCCGTAAAAATAAATTCCGAGCAATTCTCATACAGCACCCCGGGGCGGTCAAAAAAGGTGGGAGCGATCCCCAGAATATATCCATGTTCCGACGCGGCGCCTCTGGCGGCAGCGCCCATAAGGCCTTCCTTCCCGCCTCCGAACACCAGGCCGTGGCCGCGGGCGCCCATCATTTTTCCAAGGGTCTCTGTTTTTTCATAATAAACCGGATCCAGCTTCGCGCTGGAGGCTCCGTAAATGCAGATATTCATGAGCTTTTCTCCTCCCGGGCCGCCCTCCGGAGCCTAGCCAAGCATTTCGTCCTTTTTGGCAAGAATGGCTTCCACAGCCGCGCATGCCGGGCAGTCGCAGTATTTCGCCCCGGCGGCCTTCAGCTCTCTTCCATGAGCGGCGACGCCCTTCGCTTTCTCTTCTCCGCCGAACACCTTTGCTCCCATTTCAGATTCCGCAAAGCTGATCAGGCCGTCCACTGTAACAATGTCCGCCTCCAGCTCCGCGATATACGCTTTCGTCTCCTCGGCTTCCTTTTCTGTTCCCGCGGCGTCCAGCCATTTCTGTGCCGCGTCCTTTGCCTCCTGGCTGCAGGAAAAGGCCGCCATAAGCTCCTTTGACTTCTCAGCTACATACTCCCGTACTTCATTCTTCATTGCCAAGCCTCCTTTTGAGATTTTTCTCTATTATAACACCGGCAATTAAAAAAGCCAAATCCTACGGCCGCCATTTTACATATTTTGAAGCATTTCAGATTACTGTTCACTCCCGGCATTTTCACTTGCTGAAAATGCACGGGCCAGTACAAAAAATGACCAAAGAATCCAGACCCTCGCCATCCGTAAAACCGCACTGCGACACAGAATCATCGGTCAAAATGAATACCGCTCCAGTAAACACACTCTCTCATTTTCGTTTCCGGAAGAAGCGTTACTCCGTCCAGCGCCCATTTCTTGTACTCCTCGAAACCTACGCGGTCGATAATATAACCAATGTGTTCTTTTCCCCCTGGCGCATCGGGGCTGATATATTCTTTCACGAACCGGTATGTATTAAGGATAATTTTTACAATGGTATCCTCATCCGTCCATATCAGAAAGTCCTCTCCCAGTCTCGGATTTTTCTTTCCGGTTCTTCCCATGAGAGTCAGCTTGTAATATTTCTTCGGACTTCTTGTCCATGCTCTTGTAGGACATTTGGTAATACACACACCGCAGCCGATGCATTTCTCCTCGTCGCGGATGATCTTATAGTTTTCCATGCGCAGAGCGTTGACAGAAAGGCTCCTGCAGCCTTTGACACATGCCTGACAGCTTACACAGCGGGAAGGATCGTACTGGGGCATCGTCATACCGATAATCCCGAAATCGTGAAGTCTTACCTTCGCGCAGTCATTTGAGCAGCCCGTAAGAGCCACCTTAAAATGAAGGTCATTGGGAAAAATTTCTTTTTCAATCCGCTTTGCAAATTTGGATGTATTGTAATTGGCAAAGGGACAGACATTGTTTCCGATGCAGGCGCAGATATTTCTTGTCCCGGAGGCAGGATACCCTGTTCCCGGATCCTGTTGGTTAATTTCCAAAATCTCGATGATCGGCTGAAGCATTTCATTGATGGCATCCATATCCTCCAGACGGATCCCTTCGATCTCAAATCCCTGGCGGGTCGTCAGGTGGACAATTCCATTTCCATATTTTTCCGCGATCTCCTGCACCATCCCCAGAATCTCCGCTTTCAGATAGCCTCCCGGAACACGGATCCTGGAAGCCCCCTCACCTCTTACCTTACCGATTCTGTAAGCGTTTTTTTTAGCCTTTTTTGTGTTGATATCCAGACCCATTTCCCATACCTCCCGTTTAATCAATCAGATCCTTGCTCTCGGCATAATTAAATACCGGCCCGTCAAGACATACATAGGCAGCGTTCATTTTGCAGTGGCCGCATTTTCCGAGACCGCAGCACATTTTTCTCTCGTGAGAGATCCAGATGCTGCTCTCTGCCGCACCAAGCTTCAGGATTTCCATAATGGTGAAACGAATCATTACCGGAGGACCCACTGTGATAAACACGGTGTTTTCTATGTCGTCGATCTGAAGATCCGGTATATACTTTGTCACCATACCAGTCAGTCCTTCATAGCCCTCCGGAGCGGTGTCCACGGTTTTAAACACCTGCAGATTTTTTTCCCACTCTTTGAAGTCTTCCTTAAAGAGAATATCCTCAGGAGACTTAAATCCCGCAATCAAAGTGACCTTTTCCGCATCCTGCGGATTTGCGCTGAAATAGTCCACAATGCCCTTTACCGGAGAAAGACCGGTTCCGCCTGCCACTACCACCACTTCTTTTCCCCTGAAGTTTTCAATGTCGAAGCCGTTTCCGTACGGTCCGCGCATAAGCAGGGAATTTCCTTCATAATGTTCAAAAATTCTGTTTGTAACTCTGCCCACTTTACGGATGGTCAAGTCCACATAGTCTTTTCCGATTCCGCTGACAGAGATAGGCGCCTCTCCGTATTTGGGTATGGAAACCTCAAAAAACTGCCCTGGCTTTACCTCTCCCTCATAGCTCATGCGAAAGGTGTATTCAATATCCGTATGCCGGATAATTTCCTTTACCTGGGCCGGAAACGGAATATATTCGTTCTTCATTCAGCCTTCCTCCTTTGCCAGTCTGTTAATTATATTCACATAAGATATGTACTCGGGACATACTTCATCGCACCGGCCGCAGCCCACACACATGGGATATCCAAAACGCTTTTCAAAATCATAGATCTTATGCATGACTTTAAAACGCATTTTTTCACCCTGCGTTTTGCGGAAGCTGTTTCCTCCCGCAATATCGGTATATCCGTCCACCTGGCAGGACGCCCAGACTCTTCTTCTTTCTCCTGCATTTTCATTATCACGGTAAGTAATATCCTGCATGGTAAAGCAGGTGCAGGTCGGACAGACGGAATTGCAGCGGCCGCAGCCGATGCAGCGGCTTCCGTACTCTGCCCAGAGAGGATTTGAGAACGTCTCCGTGGAAAGCTTTTCAGGAAAAGTCACTTTTTCTTTGTTTTCCCTTACATAATCCGGTACCGCTTCACAGACAGATACTTCTTCCGTCAAAAAATAGCGCTGAAGCTCTTCCAGACGGCAGTCCGCCCGATACAGCTCTCCTTCCGGCTTCAGATACAGGTCATACTCCTCTGTGCGGTTTGTTCCCATACTCACACAGAATCCTGTTCCGCAGGTTTCACTGCATCCCATCAGTACAAAACGCGCTTTTTCCCTCAGTCTCTTATAATAAAAATCCTCCGGTCCATTGTTCAGGTAAATGGCATCAAGGCGCTTCACCGCATGAAGATCACAGCTTCTCAGAAAAATCAGAAGCTTCTTGTCTGTACAGGAAGGAACCCTTGTCTCCTTTTCAGTAAAATAAAACAGAACTTCGTTGACGGCAAGAAGCGCTTCCTTAAAGGAATAGTCAGATCTTTTTGACCACTCGATTTCATCCAGGGAACCGACTTTTCCATATCGGATCACATCCGTATCCGAAAAGCATCCCTCGCCGGGATACAGTTTCGGCGCAAAAATATCATAGTCCTGCTTCAGCCTGCCGAATATTTCATCGGCTGTTTTTCTTGACAGTTGATATCCCATAACTTAACTCCTTTTCTTTGAATTTAAAAATCCATGTTTTTAAATATGGTCTCCGCAGATTTCATTTGAAACAGCACAGCGAATCAACTTATTGTTTTTTCTCAGTCTTATCTTAAAACAGGCAAAAAAAATATTCCGTGACAGATGTCACGAAATATCATTTTCACAAAAAAGATCTGAAGTTTTCCGGTATCAGTCAGGATCCTCCGGATTTCCGGTTTTATAAAAGCGGGACATTCTCTCCGCGTCAGGAATCCATATCTTCTTTTTTTCCATCAGAATAAGACCGCTGTCCGCCAGCCTCCGGCAGGCACGTGAGGCAGTCTCCCGCGGAACTCCCAGAAGATCCGCCAAAAATGTAACACTTAAATCCATATCGATCAGTATTCCTCTTTCTTCCGAAACACCAAAATCTCTCGCTAGTTTCCACAGCTTGGAAGCAAGCTTTCTCTCGAGATAAATGCTCCCCACTGTGTTTTTCAACTGGTGTCCCAGTCTCCAGAGTTTTCTTTCCTGATACTGGAACAGGTTTTTTGTCAGCGCAAAATCATCCTTCATGAGCGCCAGAAGCTGTACCCTCTTTATTACAAAAAAAATACACTTTTCAATGGTCTCGCAGAAAATAGTATTATAATCTCCCACAAGGCTCTCATTTGCGATATTATCTTTTCCCAGAATAAACAGAATTTTCTTTTTCCCGCACTTTGTCAGATTATAGATCTGCACCTTTCCCTCCATGATAAAAAAAATAGAAGGATTCTTTTCCCGCGCACGGATAAACTGCCGCCCCTTTGGATGCTCTATCTGCTGTCCCGCCTGCAGGAAGAGACTGCGTGTAGAAGGTTTACAGTCTTTCAGGACCCACAAATTTTCCAGATTCTTATGTCCTTCCATATGTATCCCTCCTTTTTATTTCTGAATACCCTTCCTCAGTCTGCTCACCTGGCTCTGCTGTGATCAGATCTGCTTCCGCTGTCCTTCTGTATTGGTTTCCGCAGCCTCATTTTATCATCTTCACCGTGACAGCGAAAGAGAAAAATTTTCATTTTTTATCCGCGTCCTGTGTCCCCGCTTCCGGCATCCTTTTCCTTCATAACGGAAGCCTTATATTTCTTCCCTGTAAGGAGAAGCCCGCTTGTGAGAGCGGTAAAGGGCGCCACGGTCACCAGACCGAAGCTTCCCACAATAGTATCCAGGATCTCGGCGGACACATATTTATAATTCAGTATGTTTTCTATGGGCGTTCCCTGAGCCATGAACGTCATCAGAAGGGCAATATATCCCCCGGAATAGGCCAGAAGGAGCGTGGTGGTCATGGTTCCCATGGCCGCGCGCCCTACGTTCATTCCGGAGCGCATGGCCTCTTTCCAGCCGATATCAGGCTTTTTATGCACCACCTCGTTGACCGCGGAGGTAATATCCACAGAAAGATCCATCATTGCCCCCGAGGCGCCGATAAAAATGCCGCTCATAAAGATCTGTGTGAGATTCAGATTCTGATACCCTGCGTATAAAAGACTTTCCGAGTAGGACATCACAGCTCCGTGGATTTTGAAGGCGTCCGTAAAAACACAGCCCAGGATACAGGTCACAAGAACTCCCAGAAGAGCGCCGCTGCAGGCGGATATTGTCTTCATATCGAATCCGTATACAAGAAATATGATCAGCAAGGTCAGAAAAGCCGTGATCAGAATTCCGCACCATATGGGATTGATTCCTCCAAGATATGCCGGAACCAGAATCTTCCATATGGCAAGGACGGTTATTACAAAGGAATAAACGGAACGCAGTCCTGTGCCTCCCGCGAAAAGGATCAGAAACAGAACGAACATTCCCGCCAGGATCATTTCTTTATCCAGCCGGTAGTGATCGTTCATGGTAACAGAGGTGATCCCGCCGTCCCCGTAGCTTACCACCACATGGGCTATATCCCCCGCCTCAAAAATTTTATCGGACTCCAGAGAGCCGCTGAGCATATTAACCGCCCGTGTGGTTTCTCCTTTGAATTTTCCGCCCAGAAGCTCCACTTGGCAGTACTGTTCCCCGGACTGGATCAGTCCCGAGCTTCTCACGGCGCTTTCATCTGTGGATATCACTTTTGCCTTTACTTTATCTGTTCCCTGATAAATAAGAGCATCCTCATAGCCCGTGGGAAGAGCTATGAGGATGACAATCAGCAAGACCGCTATGATGGAAACAGAATGTTTTTTCAGTCTGTCCTTCATTTTTTTACTGTACTCCTGTCAGTGCCGCCATTTTATTGTAAATATCCGTGTTGTCGTAGTATCCGCCGAATTCCTCCTGTCCGGCGCCCATGGCGAACACTTCTACAGGAAGTCCTGTATGCGCGTATGAGGAGAAGTTAATACCGGATTTGTTGTTCAGGATATGGGTGATGGTTACTGTCAGCGGCTCGTAGCTTCCGTATAACAGATATTCTTCCTGAGAAAATTCTTCCTCGTCTCCTGTACGGCTCATGGTTTCTTCATAGGCTGCCTGCAGCTTCGCGTATTCATAATCCGTCATTACAAGAGTGCCGCCGGTCTCTCCTTCCGGATGCTGATCCTTGCTGTCCGCCTGGTTCGTGGTTTCGGCTTCTCCCTGGGGAGCCTGAAGACCGAACAGCTCTGTCACATCCTTCATCACTGTGTCAAAATCTGTCTTATTCTCTTTGTATCCCGTCACATAATCAGAATCAAATTTCGCGTAGGAGATCTTCTGATTGGTAAGGTTTGTAAGGAAGGTGTCATAATCTGTTCCCGCAAAACCGATGGTGAGACCGCCGGTTTCATGGTCGCCTGTTACCAGGATCAGGGTCTCGTCAGGATGCTCGTTGTAGAATTCCACAGCTTTTCCTACCGCCTCGTCCAGAGCAACCGTATCTGTGATCGTAGCTCCCGCGTCATTCGCGTGACATGCCCAGTCGATCTTTCCGCCCTCTACCATCATAAAGAAACCGGTATCGTTGTTCAGCACTTCGATTCCTTTTTCCACATAATCGGCCAGAGCCCACTCTCCTTCTTCCAGATCCATGTCATAGCTCATTGCGTCGTCGTCCGCAAGAGTTTCGTCAATTACAATAGCTTTTCCGCTCTCAGCGGTAAGGGCCTCCGCCTCGGCCTTAGTCTTTACAACCGTGTATCCGGCCTCCTGAGCAAGCTGGTAAAGATCCGTCTGATCCTCATTCTCTCCTGTGGGGCTTAAAAGACCGCCGCCCGCAAAATAGTCAAATTCGCTGGCAATCAGCTCTTCGCCGATTTCATAGTAATTGCTTCTGGACGCCTGATGCGCGTAAAAAGCCGCCGGAGTGGCATGGTTCAGGTTTACTGTTGAGAGGATGCCCACCTTGTAGCCAAGCTGCGCTTTCAGTTTCTCCGCGATGGTCTCGTAGGAAACCTCCATGTTTTCGTCCATGTTGATGGTTCCGCTGTAGGTCTTATGTCCTGTCGAAATAGAAGTAGCGGTGGAAGCGGAATCCGGACAGAAGGAAGTACTGTCGTAGGTCTGGGCGGATCCGGCCACCGGAAACTGCATCATGTTCAGCTTGTTTTCACTTGTGAGGATCTCATCCCCGTCGTCCTCCACAGCATTGAGATAATAATTGGTGGTCTGGATCTGAGGATAACTCATTCCATCGCCGATAAACAGAAAAATATACTTCGGTGCTTTTGCAGCAGCTTCAGTTTCCGCGGTTTCCTGTGTTTCCGCAGCGGATACTGCCTGAGCAGGCGCCGCGCAGGGTACTGTCAAAGCTGCAGCCAATAATAATGCGCTGATTTTTTTTGCGTTCATAACACGTTGTTCTCCTTTTTCTTTCCCATTATTTCAGGTTCTGATCCAGGGTCTGTTTCCCTGACGCAATTAGATTATCAGTTCATTATTAAAAACACATTCGCTGTTCTGTTAAATCTAAATCAAATTTTCCGGGAAATGTAAAAATCTGAAAATTTCTGTCTTCTCTGCCAAGAAAGCTTTTACAGCTTCATCACATCCTTCAGAGTCCGGCACAGAAGGCCGAAATCAATGGGCTTAGAAATATGAGCGTTCATGCCCGCCGCCGCTGTGGCGGAAAGATCCTCCGCAAAGGCGTTGGCTGTCACCGCGAGAATAGGAACACTCTCCGCGTCTCTTCTCTTCATTTTGCGGATGGCCCTGGCCGCTTCGCAGCCGTCCATCTCCGGCATCTGCATATCCATCAGGATCACGTCGATCTCATATTCCTCCGAGCCGCCAAAAATCTCCACAGCCTCGCGGCCGTTCCACGCCTTCAGCACCTGAGCGCCGTACATGGACAGCAGCTCACAGGCAATCTCCATATTGATCTCGTTGTCCTCCGCCAGAAGGATCTTCCTGCCTGACAAAAACTCCTCGTCCGACTGCTGTTCCCGGCCTGCCTGCGCAGCTTCCACAAAACTCTCCTCCGGAATCCCCTCATTTTTTTCTTCTTCCGGCACCCTTCGGAAAGGAAGAATCACCGTAAATACGCTTCCTTTTCCAAGCTCGCTTTCCACATAGATCTCTCCGTTCATCTGTGAAAGAATATTTTTTACAATAGGCATTCCCAGGCCGGTTCCGGATACATTTTTTGCCCCGAACCTTACCTCCCTTTCATATGGAATGAAAATCTTATCCAGAAAATCCCTGGACATTCCTACTCCGGTATCGCTGAGGGCAAACTTATACTTCACAAACTCCTGGCTTTCTATTTCACTTACGTCAAGAGAAATCCGGTCTCCTTTTGAGGTGAATTTCACCGCGTTGGACAAAAGATTGCTGAATATCTGAGTGACCCGGAAGGAATCCCCGTAAACCTCCTTTGTCTTTATATCAAAGCGGAGATCAAAGCTTTTTTCTTCTTTTGCTATCTGATCGCGCACCATCGCCGTGCAGTCCGTGATACATTTTTCCAGATCAAAATGGCTGCTGTCCAGGGTGATCTTGCCCTTTTCCTGCTTGGATATTTCCAGGATGTCGTTGATCAGCCCCAGGAGCTGACGGCTGGACAGATTGATCTTATCCATGTATTCTCTGATTTTTTCAGGATCGCCGAGGTGCTTATCCGCCAGCTCGGAAAGACCGATGATAGCGTTCAGCGGCGTCCTCATATCATGAGACATGTTAGAAAAAAATGAAATCTTGGACTCCTCGCTTTCCCGGGCGGTTTTCAGCGACTCCTTCAAAAGCTGCATCTGTCCAAGCTGCTCTTTTTTCTCCTCATCCACCTCACGGAAGCAGAGCACAGCCTCCTCCGGGTTCAGAGACTCGTCAAAAAGAAGGCGGACGTTTACCCAGCGGTATTCACCGTCGAACATCCTCTGAAAATCCCCGCCGTAATCACGGACTCTTCTGGACACAAGGCTCCTGATATTCTCCAGGGAAAAGCTTGTCCTGAAATCCTCAAAAACCTCCGGTTTCATCAGTTCTCCCATGGTATTCATCAGAAGCTCATACCTTCCCTCAGGCGGTATTTTGTTTCTCACATAATCCGATCCCTTGATCATCTCATAGGTGCCACCGGAAAAATCCATACGGTAGATGGCGTAGTAGGAATTGCCCAGAACCCGGACCGTCTCGTTGGTTCTGCGGTAAGTTCTGTTTATTTTCTCCTCCCTTATGGTCATCACGAGAAATACAACAAGGTACACCAGAAGAATAGCCCCGTACCATATAGAAATCGTGCGCACGCCGCCCAGAAGAGAGCTGTAGGGAATCGTAGCGATAGAGATCCATCCATTGTCGGCTATATCATAATAAGCGGCTCTTTTATCTCCTCCCGGAGCATAAATATAAGCGCTTGTACTGTCAAAGCTTCCGTCCTGAATTTTTGAAACGATCTGATCCATATACTGCTGCATTGTGTCGCCTGTGATATCAAAGGGGGCGTTGGCATAGATAAGATCGCCGGAGGAATCACAGAGATAATAGGCGCTGCCGTCCGGGAGCCTGCTGTCCTGGTTTTCCATGCGGAACTGTTCCGGAAAAATATCAAAGGCCACTACGTTTCCGGGAACCGCCCCCGCCTGAGCGATGGTGAGCACCATCCGCCCGGAGATAGCATCCTCATAACCGTCTGTAAAAATGACGTCTCCCTTTGCCGCTATAG
Organism: Candidatus Blautia faecipullorum; assembly: GCA_019115125.1. Taxonomy (GTDB): domain Bacteria; phylum Bacillota; class Clostridia; order Lachnospirales; family Lachnospiraceae; genus Blautia_A; species Blautia_A faecipullorum. The sequence goes on along the minus strand of DXEG01000036.1, from coordinate 39,852 downwards.
CCGCGGAGTACCACTCCGATCCCTCCACATCGTAGCTGGCATCCCCTTCCCAGGGATTGGCGGCAATGATCTTCCCGGCAATGACCGCATAGGGATCCACCGTATTTTCTCCGAGAATTCCGGTAATATCTTTCATAAAAGACTGAATCCATTTTTCCGGATCATCGCTCTCCTCAAGCTGATGGTCAATATATCCTGTGCATAAGCGCAGCATTGTCTCATAGGCCACGAGACTTCTTGTATTTTCCACCGAATAGCTGTGAGCGATCTCATTTCCCATACTCTGCGCATTGGACAGAAGAATTCCCCTCACGACCAGCAGGCTGCATCCCGCCATGGCCAAAACAACGAGAAATATCACCGCTCTTTTTTTCAGGCCGCTCTTTGCCTCCCTGTTTTTCCTTTTCATTGGCTGTACTCCCTGAGGATTTCTGTCAGCTCACGATAATTTTTCTGAAGCTCCGGAAGCTTCGCCTTCGCTTCCTCCGCTTTATCCTCACGGAGCAGATTGGTGATCTCCGAAGCGTTATTAAAAAGTGTCTGAAAGGACAGATTGCCGCATACTCCTTTGAGAGTGTGCGCCGCGGTCAAAGCCGCGTCCATATCTCCCTCCGCGAAAGCATCCGTAAGCTTCTGCGCGTTGAGATCGTCAAGAAACCTTAACGTGAATTTCAGATAAAGACCTTCATTCCCCATAAATCTCTCAATACCAGCCCTTACGTCCACACCTGTCATTTCCAGTTTTTCTTTTAATTTCTCATTCATCCTTTTTCTCCTATCTGTTGTAAAGTTTGCGCAGTTCCTTTTCTGCTCCGAAAAATGCCTCCAGCAGCCTGGGATTAAACACTCCGCACTGCCCTTCCTCTATCATTTTTCTGGCCTCGTCAAAGCTGAAAGCGTCCTTATAAACCCGCTTGCTCACCAGCGCGTCATAGACGTCCGCAATTGACACGATCTGTACCCACACGGGAATCTCATCCCCCTTCAGACCGTCCGGATATCCCTTCCCGTTCCATCGCTCATGATGGTGTCGGGCGATATCATAGGCGTAATGAAAAACCTCATGTCTTCTTAGCTGGGGGATTCTTTCCAGCAGCTCCGCTCCCTGAAGAGTGTGGGTTTTCATAATCTCAAACTCCTCCTGGGTGAGCCTTCCCGGTTTGTTGAGAATGGTATCGGAAATGGCGATCTTGCCTACGTCGTGCATGATGGCGGCCATGGAGATCAGCCGGATATCTTCCCGGGTGAGCCCTTCGCCCAGAAACGTATTCGCGAGAAGATATTCCGTGATCCCGCTGATCCTCTGCACGTGTTCTCCTGATTCTCCGCTCCGGAATTCGATCGCGGTAGACAGAGCTTCGATCATTCCCTTATTCAGATCCATAATCTCCAGCTCTTTATTGATCAGCTCCTGCTTCTGGACCTCCGCCACGCGGCTCAGCTTGCGCCTGGACAGAAACAGCTCGATCACGGAATCCACCCGCCGTTTAACCACATAGGGAACTACCGGCTTGGCGATCACGTCCATCACGCCCAGCCCGTACCCTTCCTTCACCACCTGCTCGCCCGCTTCGGCAGTAATGAGAAACACGGGAATAGTATCCAGGATATCCGTACCCGATTTCAGAATTCTCAGAAGCTCCACACCGTCCATCACAGGCATCATCACATCCAGAAGCACAGCGCAGATATGATCTTTTCTGCTTAAAAGCACTTCCAGACATTCCTTTCCGTTTTCTGCCTCCGCGATCTGATAAGTATCCTTAAAGATTTCTGCCAGGATCACCCTGTTTATCTCACTGTCATCCACGATCAGAATGGTATCCGCCGTAACCCTGCTCTGCTCTTCTATTGTTTGTCCGTCCATTCCGTCCCTCCTCAATTTTAAATATTCTGTACTTTTTGTACTGTAAAGCATAATTTATATTCTGCTGTATTTTCTGGTAACAGTTCAGCCATACAGTGATCGGGAAGCATAAAACATGCTTGCATGTTTTTGCGCGCGGACATCTGTATGAGTTGAACTGTTACATTTTCCGCACTTCTATCAGCCTCCGCTATGCCGGACCAGGCATCTGTCCGGCAGCCTCTTTTCAGGAATTCTCACATCTGTAGGCAATGATCGTGACAGTTCCCTTTCCTTTATAACGTTTTACAGAGTATTTTTTCGGAAATGCCTCGATCAGATCCGGCAGCTTGGAAAAGCCGTAGGTTCTTGCGTCAAAGTCAGGTTTTGCCCGCTTGATATACTGCCCCGCGGAGCTGACGTTTACATATCCGTCGTTTTCCTGGTATTTATCCCAGGCGATCCTGAGAAGCTTATGGATCTCCTGCATATCGTCGCCCTGAGATTCCGCCTCAGAAACCTCCAGCTCCTTTTTTCCGCTGTTTTTGCTGTTTTGCTTCGCATTGTGATTATCTGTGCTTTTATTCAGGTTTTCCAGAAATACAAATTCGTCGCAGGCATTCCGGAAAGCCACCGGAGTATTTTTTTCACCTACTCCCATTACATACACGCCGGATTCGTGGAGCTTAATAGCCAGCGGCGTATAATCGCTGTCGCTGGCGACGATGACAAAAGCGTCGTACAGTCCTCTGTGCAGCAGATCCAGAGTGTCGATCACGAGAGCCATGTCCGTGGCGTTTTTCCCGGACACATAGTCAAACTGCTGTTCCGCCTTGATCGCAAGGCGCTTCAGCTCCTCCTCCCAGTTTTTCAGCGTTTCCTTCCGCCAGTTTCCGTAAGCTCTTTTTACGACAATACGCCCTTTGGCGGAAATTTCCTGTATCACAGCTTCCAGCCTGGACAGCTGGGTATTATCTGCGTCGATCAGCATTGCTATACTTTCAAGATTCTTCATAAATTATTTTCTCCTGACGAGCCTCCTGTTTGCTTTCATATTTGAAATATATCATCTTCTGTTAAAATTGTAAATATTTCTGGAATTTTATAATAGAATATGATAATATCGAAGGAATGAAATTTGCAGCAGTTCTTAAGTTATCATAAAAAATAAGTGGTTACTTTATTTATGACAACCTTAGAACTGTTATTTCACAGGGAGAGACAAATATGATTCATTTATTATCTGTTCTATTCATCAAAAACCGGCAGAATTATTCGTCCCCCAGAGTACGGCAGGCATACGGCACCCTCTGCGGCGCCGTGGGGATCGGTCTGAACCTGCTCCTTTTTCTCGGAAAATGGATCGCCGGTTCGCTGAGCAATTCGATCGCCATTACCGCCGACGCCTTCAACAATCTTTCCGACGCCGGATCCTCTATTATAACTTTGATCGGATTCCGTATTTCCGGACAGAAGCCCGACCCGGAGCATCCCTTCGGTCACGGGCGGATGGAGTATATCTCCGGTATGCTGGTGTCCGTAGCGATCCTGATCATGGGCTTTGAGCTGGTAAAATCCTCCGCCGAAAAAATCCTCCGCCCGGAGGCGATCGACAGCAGTCCTGTGATCCTTGGCATCCTGGCGGCGTCCATTCTGGTAAAGCTTTATATGTTTTACTATAACCGTTCCATCGGCAAAAAAATAGAAAGCGCGGCCATGCGGGCAACCGCCATGGACAGCTTAAGCGATACCGTCTCCACCGCCCTGGTGCTGGCCGCCACGGTGATCAGTCAGCTCACCGGGCTTCTTCTGGACGGCTGGCTGGGCGTTCTTGTAGGTATTTTCATTTTTTATACGGGCGGATCCACCTTAAAGGAAACCATGGACCTTCTTCTGGGGCAGCCCCCCAAAAAAGAATTTATCAGGGAGATCCGGGACATTGTAATTTCCCATCCTCTGATTTATGATATCCATGATCTCATTGTACATGACTACGGACCGGGACGGCTGATGATCTCACTTCACGCGGAGGTTGACGCCGACGGGGATATCCAGGCCATCCACGAGCAGATCGACCACATAGAGCATGAGCTTCAGGAAAAGCTCCACTGCTCCGCCACCATCCATATGGACCCTATCGTCACCAACGACGCGGAGGTGCTGGAAATGAAGGATACTGTCCAGGGCATTGTCCAGGATTTTGACAGCACCTTCAGTATGCATGACTTCCGTATGGTCAAAGGCACCACCCGCACCAATCTGATCTTCGATGTATCCGTTCCGAGCGGAGCCCGGTATACGGATAATCAGATTGTGAACGAGCTGAAAAACCGGATCCATCAGATTCCGGGCAGCAGGTATTTCGCCGTGATCCAGATCGATCACGAATACTATTGACCCGGGTATTCTATAATATAAATTAACAGCAGAATGACGGTCCCGGAACCGTCGTCCTGCTGTTTTTAATTTCTTTCGTATATTTATTCCGTATATTACAGAAGCCTTGCTTCTGCTCCGGTCCTCTCAGTCATAAAACTGTATCCCCATCAGCGTAAGGCCGTGAGCCGGGGCTGTAGGTCCGGCGGCGGCCCGGTCGCAGGCGTTCAGAATATCACGCACTTTTTCGGGCGGATACTGGCCGTTTCCGACCTGGATCAGCGTACCCGCGATGATCCGCACCATATTATAGAGAAATCCCTCTCCGGATATCCGGATGGTGATCATATCTCCGTCACGCTCCACCTCTATCCCGGTGATCGTCCGCACTGTGGATTTTACCTGAGCGCCGGTGCCGCAGAAGCTGGCAAAGTCGTGCCGACCGATCAGATAAGAGGTGGCCTCCCGCATTTTCTTCTCATCCAGCCTGTAATGATAAAAATAAGAATAAAGCCTCTCCGTAGGAACCGGAAATCTTCTGTTCAGGATACGGTACTCATATGTTTTTTCGCTGTCGCAGTATCTGGGATGAAAATCCGGCTCCACCTCCTCGGACAACTGGATCCGTATATCCTCAGGAAGCCGCTGGTTCAGGGCGTAGGAGATTTTTTCTCCGGGAATCCTGGTATTTGTGTCGAACACCGCCACGTTTCCCAGAGCGTGTACCCCCGCGTCCGTACGGCTCGCTCCCATGGTTTCGATCTTTTCTCCCAGAAGCTCCGACAGGGTATCGTTCAGAATCCCCTGTATCGTCACTCCGTTGGGCTGTATCTGCCATCCGCAGTAATTGGTTCCGTCATAAGCTACCACAAGTCCGATTCTTTTCATGCTCTCTGCCTCCCTGTCCCGTCATATTCCCAGAACGCGGAAGAGGACTGCCAGAGCCAGATAAAGAAAAAGGGCAAGATAAGCCAGCCTGTCTCTTTTCTTGTACTGCAGCGGCTTCATCTGTGTTCTGTGCTCTCCGCCGTGATAGCATCTTGCTTCCATGGCCATGGCAAGATCATTGGCTCTCCGGAACGCTGAGATAAAAAGCGGCACCAGAAGAGGAACCATATTTTTTACCTTCTGGATCAGGTTTCCGCTTTCAAAATCCGCACCCCTGGCGATCTGCGCCTTCATGATCTTGTCCGTTTCTTCCAGAAGGATCGGAATAAAACGGAGGGCGATAGACATCATCATGGATATCTCATGGACAGGCACATGAATTTTATTTAAAGGACGGAGACTTTTCTCCAGGCCGTCCGTAAGCTGATTGGGCGTGGTGGTCAGGGTCATCAGCGAAGAGCCTACCACCAGATACACGAGACGGATCGCCATGCGCACCGCCATGGAAATTCCCTCCCGCGTAATCCTCAGTATACCAAATCTCCACAATTCTTCTCCCGGAGTCAGAAGCATATTAAACACCATAGTGATAAGAAGGATCAGGAAGATCGCTTTCAGCCCCTTAAAAATAAACTTCACCGGCACCTTGGATATCCTGATCACAGCGGCCAGAAATACAGTGGCAGCCGCGTATCCGGGCAGTGTATGAAATAGAAATATGGAAATGATAAAAACCAGCGTACCGGCGAGCTTTGTCCTGGGATCCAGCCTGTGGATCACTGAATCGGCCGGATAATACTGGCCTATGGTAATATCTCTGATCATTTCGTCCGACCTCCTTTCAGCAAAGGAGATCCTGCTTCTCTTAAGGCTCTCAGAATATCCTCTCTGGCTTCCGGCACCGTCGTAGCGCCGGGATCCACCTGCAGTCCCTTTTCTCTCAGATCATGCATAATATAGGTGATCTGGGGCGCCGCAAGTCCCATCTTCTCCAGCTCCTTATAGTGGGAAAAGACCTCCCTTGGTCTGCCGTCGAAAGGAAGCTCCCCTTTGTTTACCACGATCAGGCGCTCCACATATTTGGCGACGTCCTCCATGCTGTGAGAAACAAGAACAATGGTGATACCCCGGACAGAATGAAGCTCAGCGATCTGATCAAGGATATCGTCCCTTCCTTTTGGATCCAGCCCCGCCGTAGGCTCATCCAGGATCAGGATTTCAGGGTTCATGGCCAGAACCCCGGCGATAGCCACTCTCTTTTTCTGCCCGCCGGACAGCTCGAAGGGGGATTTCTTAAAATTCTTTTCCCTGAAGCCCACCTGGAAAAGCGCTTTCCTGGCCTCTTCCTCCGCTTCCTCACGGCTCAGTCCCTGATTCATGGGGCCGAAACAGACGTCGGAAAGTACGTCGCTCTCAAAAAGCTGATGCTCCGGATACTGGAATACCAGCCCCACATGACTTCTGAGGTTTTTCCTGTTATAGTGTTCTTCCCAGACATCCTCCCCATTATAAAGAACCTTGCCGGAGGTTGGACGGATCAGGGCGTTGAAATGCTGGATCAGCGTTGATTTCCCGCTTCCGGTGTGGCCGATGATCCCGATAAACTGTCCGTCCGGAATGGTCAGATTAATGTCTTTCAGCGCATGGATTTCGTATGCGGTTCCCGGGCTGTAGGTATAAGTTACGTTTTTCAGTTCTATTGACATAAAATATTCACCAGCTCTTCCGTAGTAAGAATTCCATCCGGAAGATCCACTCCGGATTTTTTCAGTTCATAGGCCAGAAGCGTCACCTGCGGCACATCCAGCCGGTATTTTTTCAGAGTCTCCACCTGTGAAAAAATTTCCCTGGGCGTGCCCTCCAGAACCACATGGCCCTCATCCATCACATAAACATGATCCGCGTGGATCACCTCCTCCATGTAATGAGTGATCAGAACCACCGTCACCTTTTCCTGTTTATTCAACTGGCGCACAGCTTCCAGTACCTCTCTGCGTCCGTTGGGATCCAGCATGGCGGTAGGCTCGTCCAGAACAATACACTTCGGTCTCATAGCCATCACTCCGGCAATGGCAACTCTCTGCTTCTGTCCTCCTGACAGCTTGTTGGGGGAATGGGCGCGGTATGCGGACATTCCTGTTTTCTGGAGACTTTCCTCCACACGCTTCCAGATATCCTCTGTGGGGATCCCCATATTTTCCGGACCGAATCCTACGTCCTCCTCCACAATGGAGCCTATGATCTGGTTATCCGGATTCTGGAAAACCATCCCCGCTCTCCGGCGTATCTCCCAGAGCTCCGGTTCTTTCAGGGTATCCATTCCGTCGATCCAGACCGTCCCCTCCGTAGGAAGGAGCAGTGCGTTCATATGCTTGGCCAGCGTGGATTTGCCGGAGCCGTTATGCCCTAAAACAGCTACGAACTCTCCCTCGCGGATGTCAATATTTACATCGTCCACCGCTCTCTGCATCTCCTGTACGTTGCCGTCCTCATCATATTTAAAATAATCAAATCCAAGCTTTGCTGTTTTGATGATTCCCATTTCTCAAGTCCTTTCAGGATTCTTCCCCGGAATCCGGCGTAATAAACGATCCGATCAGTTCCCAGATTTCCTCTCTGCCCTGCTTTGTTTCCGCTGAGAAAGGAATCACTGGGGTTCCCGGCTTCAGGCCGAGTCCCTCCCTCAGAATCTTCAGATTTTTCTGTACCTGGCTGCGCTTGAGCTTGTCCAGCTTGGTGGCGATAATGATCGGCTCAAAGCCGTTATGAAGGATCCACTCATACATCTGGCAGTCGTTGGCCGAGGGAGCGTGACGGATGTCGATCAGCAGGAACACTGCCTTGAGATTCCTGGAGGTATGAAGATAACGCTCGATCATCTTCCCCCATTTCTCTTTTTCTGACTGTGAGACTCTGGCGTATCCGTAGCCCGGAAGATCCACCAGATACATCTCCCTGTTTATTTTATAAAAATTGATCGTCTGCGTCTTCCCAGGCTGCCCGCTGGTCCGGGCCAGGGATTTCCGGTTCATAAGACCGTTGATCAGGGAGGATTTCCCCACATTGGATTTTCCGGCAAAAGCCACCTCCGGCATTCCGGTATCCGGAAGCCGGCTGGTGACGCCGCATACGATATCTAATTCTGCCTGTTTGATAACCATTGGTTTCCTCTCTGTGTACGGCGCGGTCATTTTTGGCTCAGGGCCTCATGAAGCACCTCTGTCATATTGTCTACATAAAAGATCTTCAGCCCCTCGAGGATCTCGGAATCCATATCCTGGATATCCGCCTGATTCTCCTTCGGAACAAGAACCTCTTTAATCTTCGCGTATTTTGCCGCCAGCAGCTTTTCCTTCAGCCCTCCAATGGGAAGAACGCGCCCTCTGAGAGTGATCTCTCCCGTCATGGCTACATCCGCGCGGACTTCTTTTTCAGTAATGGCCGACAGCATTGCCGTAGCCATGGTAATACCTGCGGAAGGTCCGTCCTTGGGAACCGCTCCCTCCGGTATATGTACATGAATATCATGCTCCTGGAAGAACTCAGGCGCGATCCTGTACCTGCCGGCCACGGAGCGGATATAGGAAATGCCTGCCTGAGCGGATTCCTTCATCACATCTCCAAGCTGGCCCGTAAGCACCAGCTCGCCCTTTCCGGGCAGAACATTCACCTCTATCTGAAGGGTGTCGCCGCCGGCCTGTGTCCAGGCCAGCCCCCTCGCGATGCCTATCTCGTCTTTTTTATTGGCCATCATATAGCTGTAGCGGCTTCTTCCCAGGAAGGCTTCCAGATTTCTGCTGTTTACCGTTACCTTTGCTTTTCCGTTCTCCATGATCTCACGGGCCGCCTTACGGCAGATCTGTCCGATCTTTCTCTCCAGATTACGGACTCCGGCCTCTTTTGTATACTGATTGATGATCTTCCTCAGAGCAGGCGTCTGAATGGACATCTGGTTTTTCTGGATCCCGTTGATCTCCATCTGTTTAGGGATCAGATGCTCCTTCGCGATATGCTCTTTTTCATTCTCCGTGTAGCCGGAAATCTCAATGACCTCCATACGGTCCAGAAGCGGACGCGGGATCTCCTGCATATCATTGGCGGTAGCTATGAAAAGCACCTCTGAAAGATCCTGGGCGATCTCCACATAATGATCGTTAAAGCGGCTGTTCTGCTCCGGATCCAGCACCTCCAGAAGAGCGGAGGAAACATCTCCCCGGTAGTCGCTGCTGGTCTTGTCGATCTCGTCAAGAAGCATCAGAGGATTGCTGACGCCCGCCTGCCGGAGAGCGTCTGTAATACGCCCCGGCATAGCGCCCACATATGTTTTTCTGTGTCCCCGGATCTCCGCCTCATCACGGACGCCGCCCAGACAGATCCTCACATATTTCTTGTGAAGAGCCTCCGCCACAGATCTGGCAATGGAGGTCTTACCGGTGCCCGGCGGACCCACAAGGCATAGGATGGGCGTTTTGCCCCCGGAGGTAAGCCTGCGCACAGAAAGAAACTCCATAATACGCTCTTTTACATCCTTCAGTCCGTAATGCCCTTCCTCCAGAACACGCCATGCTTCCTTCAGATCGTCGGAATCCTTTGATCTTTTGTTCCATGGAAGATCCAGGAGGGTTTCGATATAAGTGCCGAGGACGCCGCTTTCCGCGGCGCTGCTGCTCATGCTCTTAAACCGGTCGATCTCCTTGCCGATTTTTTCTTTGACTTCCTCTGAAGCCTCGAGAGTCTCCAGTTTTTTCCTGTATTCCTCAGCCGCGTCAGAGGTACGGTCCTCTCCAAGCTCTTCTCTGATCAGTTTCAGTTGTTCTCTTAAAATATATTCTCTTTGGTTTTTATCGATCCTGCTTTTCAGCTTCTGCTGAAGATCATGCCCCACCTGAAGGACTTCGATCTCGCTCTGCAGCATAGCCCCAAGAACCTCGTACTGTTCCTCCAGTGTCACTGCCTCCAGAAGCTTCTGTCTGTTCTGGTAAGACAAAGGAAGATTGACAGAAATCTGGGAGATCAGCTCCCGGATATCCCCGATACCAAGAATCTGAGCCGCCAGCTCCCGGCTGATCTTCCCGCTGTCCATACAGTAACGCTGGAACAGTCCGCGGATACTTCTGTACATCGCTTCCCGGACAGTATCCGAATAGGGTTCCGCCTCCGTCTCGAAACCGGTGATCTCCGCTTTGAGAAAAGGCTCCTCCTGTTCCAGAGACAAAAGCTCCGCCCTCTCCTGTCCTTCCACCAGGATCCTGAGAAGTTCATGGGGAAGCTTCACCACCTGTTTGATGTAGGCTACTGTCCCAACTTTATATAAATCTGCTCCCGTGGGCTCCTCGATCTCCGGATTCTTCTGTGTTACAAGAAAAATCTTCTGGTCGTGGAGCATCGCCGCTTCAATGGCTTTCACTGAGCGTTCTCTGCTTACGTCAAAATGAACGATCATATCCGGCAGGATCGTGGTTCCCCGAAGGGCGATCGCCGGCAGAATATGAATAAGCTGTGTCATATATTGTCAGTCCCTTCCTCAGGCCGTCTCAGGTTTTCCTTTTTTTCTGGAACGGGAATTTCTCCTGTTTACAGGCTGCGCAGGAGCGTCGCCGTAGATAATTTCCGGTTCTCCTGTTCCCTCCACGGCCTCTTTTGTAATGATCGCCTTGCGGATCGTGTTGTCCGAGGGCGCTTTATACATGAGATCCATCAGAGAATTTTCCATGATAGAGCGCAGGCCTCTGGCCCCGGTTTTACGTTCCAGTGATTTTTTGGCGACAAGCTCCAGCGCGTCCTCCTGGAAATCCAGCTCCACGCCGTCCAGCTCGAACAGCTTATGGTACTGCCTGGTCAGAGAGTTTTTGGGCTCTCTCAGAATCCGGATCAACGCCTTCTCGTCAAGTCCGTCCAGAGTCACCACAATGGGAACACGCCCGATAAACTCAGGTATAAGACCAAATTTTATAAAGTCCTCCGGCATCACACTCTTGAGGATCTCGCCTACATTGCGCTCCTCTTTTACCGCTACCTCGGCGCCGAAGCCAATGGACTTGGTATCCTGTCTGGCCTCAATGATCTTCTCAATTCCCTCAAAGGCGCCGCCGCAGATGAAGAGAATATTCGTCGTATCAATCTGGATAAATTCCTGATGTGGGTGCTTTCTTCCTCCCTGGGGCGGAACACTGGCGACCGTACCCTCCAGGATCTTCAGAAGCGCCTGCTGCACGCCTTCCCCGGAAACATCCCTGGTAATGGACGCGTTCTCGGATTTTCTGGTGATCTTATCGATCTCGTCAATATAGATAATTCCGTACTGTGCTCTCTCGATATCATAATCCGCCGCCTGAATGATCTTCAGCAGGATGTTTTCCACATCCTCGCCCACATAGCCCGCCTCGGTCAGAGTAGTGGCGTCCGCGATGGCGAAGGGCACGTTCAAAAGCCGGGCCAGAGTCTGGGCCAGCAGTGTTTTTCCTGAGCCGGTGGGGCCGAGCATGAGAATATTGCTCTTCTGCAGCTCCACGTCCAGATCCCGGGCAGCCAGGATTCTTTTATAATGGTTATATACAGCAACAGACAATGCTTTTTTTGCGTCGTCCTGTCCGATCACATAATCATCCAGGATCCTGTGTATCTCCTCCGGCTTCAGAAGATTGATATCCGTGTCGTAGTTCTCATCCTGTCCATAGCCGGCTAACTCTTCCTCCATGATCTCCGAACAGATCCCGATGCACTCATCACAGATAAATACTCCCTCCGGACCGGCGATCAGCTTGCGCACCTGATCCTCGGATTTTTTACAAAAAGAGCATCTGACTTTTCCCTCTCTTATTTTGTCTGCCATGAAATTTCTTCGTTTCCTTTCTTTTTGATAATACGCCGGTTCAGGGCCGTCTTCCCGTGCCCCGCGTGAAACTAAAATCCGCCTGAGCGGCAAATTCCTCTTCCCTCTGATAAAAGCAAGACAAGACTCCCCGTCAGAGGAGTCTTTTTTGTCTTATTTGTGTTCGACAACACCGTCGATCAGCCCGTATGCTTTTGCTTCTTCCGCAGTCATATAATTGTCGCGGTCTGTATCCTTTTCCACCACCTCAATGGGCTGTCCTGTATTCTCGGCCAGAATCTCATTGAGCGTTCTCTTGGTCTGAGCAATATGATCCGCTACGATCTGAATCTCCGTAGCCTGCCCCTGGGCGCCGCCGGAGGGCTGATGGATCATGATCGTGGAATGAGGAAGGGCATATCTCTTGCCCTTGGTTCCTCCTGCCAGAAGGAAAGCGCCCATGCTGGCGGCCATTCCCAGACAAATGGTAGAAACGTCGCATTTGATGTATTTCATCGTGTCGTAGATTGCCATGCCAGCCGTCACAGAACCGCCGGGGCTGTTGATATAAAGCTGGATATCCTTGCCCGGATCTTCCGCTTCCAGGAATAAAAGCTGCGCCACAATGATGCTTGCGCTGACGTCATTGACTTCCTCGCCCAGAAAAATGATCCTGTCCTTTAACAGGCGGGAATAAATGTCGTAGCTTCTCTCTCCCCTGCTGGTCTGTTCAATGACATAAGGTACTAAACTCATATAAAACGCCTCCGTTCGCTAGCTGATCATCTATGATGATTCACTCCTGCTCAGGCTTCCTTTGCCTCGTCAGCAACCAGAGTTACGGCCTTCTGTACAGCCATATCCTTCTTCATCTGCTCTAATTCGCGGTCGCCCAGCAGTTCTTTTAATTTGTCCGCTTCCATCTTGTACATCTCAGCCATCTTACCGATCTCTTCATTTACTTCTTCCTCGGAAGGCTGAATGTTCTCTGTCTCTGCAATCTTCTCCAGAACCAGTCTTGTCTGGATTCTCTTAAGAGCCTGAGGCTTCATTTCCTCACGCATCTTGTCGGCAGTCATGCCTGTAAACTGGAAATACTGCTCCATAGTCAGTCCCTGAGCCTGCATTCTTCTGGAGAAATCATCCAGCATCTGGCTGATCTGTGTATTGATCATAGCCTCGGGGATTTCCATCTGCGCGTTCTCGATCACCTTATCTACCGCCGCGTTTTCTTTTGCGGTGCGCGCTTCTTTTTCTTTTTTCTCTAAAAGATTCTTCTTGATATCTTCCTTGTATTCCGCAAGAGTGTCAAACTCAGATACGTCCTGAGCAAAATCGTCGTCCAGCTCCGGAAGCTCCTTGGTCTCCACCTTCTTCACATCACACTGGAACACGGCCGCCTTGCCTGCCAGCTCTGCCGCCTGATATTCCTCCGGGAAGGTCACGTTTACTTCCACATGATCTCCGGCCTTGGCGCCTACAAGCTGATCCTCAAATCCCGGGATAAAGGAACCGGAACCAAGTGTCAGCGGATAGTCTGTGCCTTTTCCGCCCTCAAAAGCGGTGCCGTCAACAAATCCCTCAAAGTCGATGGTCGCGATATCGCCGTTCTCTGCGCCGCGGTCTTCTACAGTGATGGTTCTGGAGTTCTTCTCCTGCTCTTTCTTCAGTTCAGCGGCGATCTCTTCCTCAGTAACCTCTGTCTCGGTCTTCGGAACCTCCAGGCCCCTGTACTCGCCCAGGGTCACTTCCGGCTTCACTGCTACTTCCGCTGTAAAGATAAATGCTTTTCCGGGCTCTGCCTGAGTCACGTCGATCTCCGGCTGGGAAACGATCTCAAGGTCGCACTCCTCAAGAGCCTTGCTGTAATGCTCAGGGATCAGAGCGTTCGCGGCGTCCTCCAGGAACACGCCCTTTCCGTACATCTGCTCGATCATCTTTCTCGGAGCCTTTCCTTTACGGAAGCCGGGAATTGTGATTCTGTTTTTCGCCTTCAGATATGCGTTCTGCATCGCCTTGTCCAGATCCTCTGCCGGGACCTCGATTGTCAGCTTCGCCATGTTTTTCTCTAATTTTTCTACCTGTAAACTCATGTTTCCTGTTCCTCCTTAAATTATCAGGTTCTGCTTCTATTTTTTATACGATTGAGATACAATTACAGTCATTATCGTAGTATAGCACAACCCTGAGAAAAACGCCAGTATTTTTTTGCAAAAATCAGCGGCAAAAGACCACGGAATCCGCAATCTCCTGAGCCTTTTCCTCACCGGCAAGCTGCGCGATCAGAGAAAGAGCAAAAGGAATGGCCGTTCCCAGTCCTCTGCTGGTGGTCACATTCCCGTCCGTGACAACCTCCTCTTCCACTGCCTCCGCGCCCTCAAGCTTATCCATAAAAGAAGGATAGGAGGTTGCTTTTCTGTTTTTCAGAAAGCCCAGGGCCGCAAAGACGCTGGGAGCCGCGCAGATAGCCGCTACCTTTCCGCCCTTATTGTAAAATTCCGTGAGCAGCTCCGTAAGGGGAGCGTACTCTCCCAGATATTTCGTCCCGGGCATCCCTCCCGGAAGAACAAGCATATCCGCGTCGGAGAAATCTGTATTCTCAAAAATCCTGTCTGTATACATGGTGATCCCGTGAGAGGTGACAACCTCCCTGGAATTCTTGATGGAAACCGTTTCTGTCTCGATCTCCGCCCTGCGCATCAGGTCTACCACGGTCAGCCCCTCGATATCTTCAAATCCGTCCGCCAGAAAAACATACACCTTGCTCATATTCCATACCTCCTGCATTTTCATATTCCTAATTTTTTCCATTTTTTATTATCTCTATAATAGGATAGGATTAAATATCCTACAGTAAACAATAGCTTAAGTATATCATTACTTTTCAAAAGATGGTACCCCCCTCTTTACAAGAGCACACACGGTCGATTAAGAGAGGACAGGAATATTTGAAGTTTTTCCGAATATGGGATATACTCTTAATATGACAACAGGAGGAATATAATTATGGAAATAGAAAGAAAATTTTTGATCAGTAAAGAGCAGCTTCCGGAGAATCTCGGCCAATATCCCTGTCTGGAGATCGAGCAGGGATATCTGTGTACAGATCCGGTGGTCCGCATACGCCGTCAGAATGATGAATATTATCTGACCTATAAGTCCAAGGGGCTTTTGTCCAGGGAGGAATATAATCTTCCGCTGACGGAGGAGGCCTACCGGCATCTGAAAGAAAAAGCGGACGGAATCGTCATTTCCAAAACGCGGTATCTGATTCCGGAAAAAGACGGCCTGACCATTGAGCTGGACGTTTTTCACGATACCTACCAGGGCCTTCTTCTCGCGGAAGTGGAATTCCCCACAGAGGCAGCGGCCAAAGACTACCGCGCCCCCTCATGGTTCGGGGAAGACGTAACCTTCTCCTCCAAATATCACAACAGTACGCTGAGCCGCGGAGACGGGATAAGCAGATAACCGCTTATCCCCTGTTTTTTCCGCGCCGCTTTCTTTTTCTTTGTTTTTTCTGCCATTTCTCCGCCGGGTTCCAGCTTCCGTCCATCAGCCTGCGCTCCATCCGTTCCGCGTACCATACCGGGTAGACGGCCAGAAGCCTTCCCAGCAGACGGACAATCCCGCGGCGGCTTTTCCCCATTCGCATAGAACATTCTAACATTTTCTGCATTAAAAAGAACATGTGCCAAACCTCCTGAAAAGAGTTTAGCACATTCTGTTCTTTAACACAATTTTTTCATATTTTATTTGTGATATTCCTTATTGAAGAAATATAATAAAATCTGCCAGACAGCAGCCTCTGTTTTTACAGGCGCTTTCCTTTTTCGGCACAGGCGTTCAGCGCTTCAAATACCGCGCTTCTCATCCCCGCCTTCTCCAGCACTCTCACGCCCTCTATCGTAGTGCCCGCGGGGGAGCATACCATATCCTTCAGCTCTCCGGGATGCATTCCTGTTTCAAGCACCATTTTCGCGCTTCCCAGAACCGCCTGCGCGGCAAAAGCATAAGCCTGCTTTCTTGGCATTCCCTGAGCTACCGCGGCGTCGGCCATGGCCTCAATAAACATAAACACATAGGCGGGCGAGCTGCCGCTGACCGCTCCCGCCGCGTCCATCAGACGCTCCGGGATAAATTCCGTTCTTCCGAAGCTGTCTGTGATCTCCCTGATCTGCCGGGCGTCCTCCTCCGTCACCCTGTCATTGACGCACACGCTGGTCATTCCTTCTCCCACCTGCGCAGGTGTATTCGGCATAAGACGTACCACCTTCATGGGCTTTTTGCAGGTCTCCTCCAGCCAGCCGAGGGTTTTCCCCGGGGCGATCCCCACCAGGATCTGATCCTCCGTCAGAAGATCGGCGATCTCCTCGATCACTTCCTGATAAAACTGCGGCTTCACCGCCAAAAAAAGAATTTTGCTCTCTTTTGCCACCTGACGGTTGTCCATGGTAGTTACAACCCCAAGCTTTTCTCTGCTCCTCCGGGTGCCCGCCTCCGTCAGATTGGACACAATAATCTCATCCTTCCGGAACAGTCCCTTTTTCAGGATTCCGCTGACCATAGCAGTTCCCATATTTCCGCAGCCGATAAAACCTACCTTCATCATATGAATCACTCCTTAATTCCTCTGTCTTTTATTTTCAGGCATATATTACTTCGTTTCCGCTCCAGGATCCGGAACGCATTTTTTTCCTGTTTTTCCAGAATTCCCCATATCGTCCTCTCCAGTCATCAGGAATTTGCGAATAGCAAACAGCATGGCGATGGCCGCCACTCCCACCAAAGTCTGCCAGGTCTGAAGATGCTCCACTACCATCTGCCTGGCGGTGGCGAACAAAAGCACCTCCACTACATTCTGGGCAGAATGGCGGCAGAGCATCTTGATAAACTCCACTCCCACCACCAGAGAAAGGGCATTTGACAAAAATTCTGTAAAAAAGTCAATGTCCATATTCCATACGGAAATTTCCGTCAGATTATGTATCAGATTGACGCCCGCCAGGGCGATCACCACAAGGATCACCACCGACAGGGCGATCTCCGTATACCGCGCGATATTATATACCGCGTCATTAAACCGCTTTCGTATTTTATGATTTACTTCCTTTTTCATCCGTCCTCCTTACCGTGTTTGTCTGTATGTCCGGTCAGCCGGCTGCTGCTCCTGTTATTGGATATCATACCATAAAACAGGCGGCTAAAACAGACAGTATCTGAAATTCTTTGGGCTCAAATTCTCAAAATCTTTCTCAAATTCTTTTCGTATCCGCGGTTTTTGAGCCTTGATTTTTAAATGGAACCTGTTATAATAGAGACATGCAGATATAGTTCATCGGTAGAACACCAGCTTCCCAAGCTGGGGAGGCGGGTTCGATTCCCGTTATCTGCTTAAAAAGCCGGAGATATTGAATATCCAATATCTCCG
Organism: Candidatus Blautia faecipullorum; assembly: GCA_019115125.1. Lineage (GTDB taxonomy): Bacteria > Bacillota > Clostridia > Lachnospirales > Lachnospiraceae > Blautia_A > Blautia_A faecipullorum. Next base: position 22,500 of record DXEG01000036.1, on the reverse strand, counting down.
GCTTTTTGACGTTCTGTTCGTTAAAGCCTGCCGTACCTGGCTGCCAGATCCTTCATCTCACGCTGGAGCTTTTTGGAAAACTGACCTCTTCTGAGCCGCCATTTCCAGTTTTTGCCCAGGGTGGAGGGCTGGTTCATACGGGCGGAATTATCCAGGCCGAGATAATCCTGCATGGGAATGATGCACAGATCCGCAACGCTTCTCATAGCCATACAGATCAGATCCTTACAGATTTCCTCGTCAGAATCATGGAAATTATTCAGGTACTGCCGAACCTGCTTCCTCTCCGCCGCCGTGATATCCTGGAACCAGGATACCAGAGTCTCGTTGTCATGGGTTCCTGTATAAACCACGCAGTTTCTGGGATAATTATGGGGCAGATAATCACTGGCGTTTCCTGTGTCTCTTTCATCAAAGGCAAATTCAATGACCTTCATATTCGGATAGCCGCTTTCTTCCACCAGACGCTTCACCGAATCTGTCATATAACCAAGATCCTCAGCGATGATATCCCTTGGCCCCAGCCTCTGGGAAAGAGTGCGGAACAAATCCATTCCCGGGCCCTTTTCCCACCATCCGTTCTTAGCTGTTGTATCTCCGTAAGGGATGGCGTAATATTCATCAAAGCCCCTGAAGTGGTCGATCCGCAGTACATCATACAGACGGAAGCAGTTTTCAATCCGCTTCACCCACCAGTCGTAGCCGGAATTTCTGTGAACCTCCCAGTTGTAAAGAGGATTCCCCCAAAGCTGCCCTGTAGCGGAAAATCCATCGGGCGGGCAGCCCGCCACCTGCGTGGGGCAGTTCTCCTCGTCCAGCTTGAACAGCCATGGGTTCGCCCAGGTATCCGCGCTGTCCATAGCCACATAGATCGGGATATCCCCGATAATACGGATTCCCTGCTGATTGGCGTAGGCTTTTAGTTTCATCCACTGCTGCCGGAATTTATACTGCACATACTCATGGAATTCAATCTCAAAATACAGCTCCCGCCGGTAATAGTCCAGCGCGTTCTGCCAGCGCAGACGGATATCCTCCGCCCACTCGCTCCAGGGCTTTCCCTCAAACCGCTGCTTTACCGCCATGAAAAGAGCGTAATCCTTCAGCCACCAGGCCTCTTCCTCCTGAAATTTCCGGAACTGGGGATCCTCTCCGATACCGCTGCGCTCGTATGCTTTTCTCAGCAGCTCTGTACGGCTCTTATACATCTTCGCATAGTCCACGCTTGAGGGATCCTTGCCGAAATCAGCTCTGTCACATTCCCTCTTGGTCAGCACACCCTCCTCGATCAGATCTTCCAGACTGATAAAATAAGGATTGCCGGCAAAGGTAGAAAAAGACTGATAGGGAGAATCCCCATAGCTAGTAGGTCCCAGCGGAAGAATCTGCCAATATCCCTGTCCGGCTGCTTTCAATGCGTCCACAAAATCATAAGCGCTTTTTGAAAAACATCCGATTCCATATTTTGACGGCAGGCTGCTGACCGGGAGCAGCACGCCGCATTGTCTCCTGTATGCCATTTCTTTCTCTCCTTTTGTTTTTGATATGAACATACTGGCACATCAAAATCCCGGTGTCAATGTTCAATTTTGTATATGAATAAAAGAATTTTTCGGGAAATTGCAGAATATCTGTATTTTCTTTGCGGAAAGCAGACTGTTATTCGGCAGCCGCCTTGGCATATTCCGTGGTTACAAGCTGTTCATAAGCCACTCTCTCATTCAGCTCTCCTGATTCCTCCAGGATATCCTGCAGAAGCTCAAAGCTTTCCTGCTCAAAAATAAGATTTTCCTTCCAGGTATCCTGCTCATAGTAGCGGGTCACAATGGTGGTGATCGTATCCAGGTCTGTTTCCTCAAACTGAGGCGCGATCACCTCCGCGATCTCTTCCGGCGTATGAGTCTGCACATATTCCATACCTTTCTGGAGCCCGTTGGTAAACTTCTGGATAATATCCGGATGCTCCTCCATATAGCTGCTTTTTGCGCTGTAGGAGGTATAGGGCACATAACCGGAATCCACGCCCAGAGAGGCCACCACATATCCTGCGCCCTCCTGCTCCAGAGCCGTGGCGGAGGGCTCAAACTCTACTGTGAATTCCGCCGAAGCATCTCCGGTAAAGGCCGCCGCTGTAGAACCGAAGTCGATACTCTGGTCGATGGTCAGATCCTTCTGCGGATCAATGCCGTTTTTGCGCAGAATATACTCAAATACCATCTCCGGCATACCGCCCTTCCTTCCGCCCAGCACTTTCTTTCCCTTCAGGTCCGACCACTGAAAGTCCGGCATTTCCTCTCGTGCCACCAGGAAATTCCCGGCCCGCTGGGTAAGCTGGGCGAAGTTTACCACGGGATCGGTGGCGCCCTCCTGGTAAGCGTATACCGACGCCTCCGCTCCCATGAAGCCAATATCCGCTTCTCCTGAGATCACCGCCGTCATTACCTTATCCGCGCCAAACCCGTTTACAAGATCGATCTCCAGTCCTTCCTCCCGGAAATACCCTTCCTCAATAGCCACATACTGAGGCGCGTAAAAAATAGAATGAGCCACTTCATTCAGAGTAACCTTCGTAAGCTCCTTTTCTTCCTCCGCAAAAACCGCGGACGGCAGCGCCGCCGCTGCCAGAACTGCCGCAAGGGCCGCCGCAACCAGCTTCTTTTTCATAAACAGATTCTCCTTTTTGATGTTTCAAGTCCCGCTTTCCTTCCCCGGGATCCTGCAGAATGAAAAGCGGTTCTTCTCCTTATCATATGACGGCGCGGTCAAAAAGTTCTTTTATTTCCTCCGGCAATGGACTATAATTTAATCATATGTTACCGCCCATACTAATAAGAAAGGAAAATTTTCATGAAACTGAACCCGTTCTGCATGTGCTGTGCAGTCAACAAACAGGAAAAAAACATCCGCGCCTTTTCCGACATGGAGAGAAAAACAGAATATATGAAAAAAGTGATGGCCGTTCTGGCGGAAGCAGATGAGCTGGACTGCGCGCCCAGCATTTCCATAAAGCTGAAAAAGCTGTTCAGCGAATTCTGGGACAGGCCCGAAGAGGATTACGCGGAAATAAAAAGAAACTTCAATCAGCTCATGCTGAAGATTGAGCCTTCTGTGGAGGAAAAAATCCGCAGCTCTTCCGATCCTCTGGAGGCGGCTCTGGTCTACGCCCGTATCGGCAACTATATAGATTTCGCAGCCCTGCCTGACGTGGATCCCCAAACCGTCTTCTCTCTTCTGGATGATGAAAACAAGGATCCCCTGGATCCCGGAGAATATCAGCATTTCCTCTGTGAGCTGGCGGAAGCGAAAAGCCTTGTCTATATCACAGACAACTGCGGAGAGATCGTCCTGGATAAGCTTGCTGTAAAAATTCTGAAAGAGCAGTATCCGGATCTCCATATCACCGTTCTGGTAAGAGGCTTTCCCACAGTCAACGACGCCACCATAGAGGACGCGGAGGAGACCGGAATGACCGCCGTCGCCCGGGTCAAAGGAAACGGCAGCAATGTATGCGGCACCTGGTTTCCCGGGATCAGCGAGGAAGCCAGGGCGCTTCTGGACAGCGCCGATGTCATCATTTCCAAGGGGCAGGGAAACTTTGAGACACTGAACGGCTGCGGACTGAATATTTATTATCTGTTTCTGTGCAAATGCGAATGGTTTCAGATGCAGTTCCACGCCAGACCCCTTGAAGGAATGTTCCTGAACGAGCGCCGGGCCGCTTCTGTTCTTTCATAGATGCCGAATTCCCGCACTTTTCCGGGCATCTGGCCGGGACTTTTTTCCCCTGTACGCCGGCGCCGCGAAAATGCCGTACACCTGCCGTCTTTTCCGTCAGACTGACGAAACCTTCCCCGGCTTTCGTCAATCTGTCAAGAAACCTCGAAAATATTTGTATGATTCATCTCTGGCAGGCACAGAGGGATTTCGTTATACTGAGTACAGTTCAAAACGAAACAATTACTACATAATTATTTTGGAGGGAAAAGTAATGGCAAGTTTATCCTTACAGCACATTAACAAAACTTATCCGAATGGATTTGAAGCAGTTAAGGACTTCAACCTGGAAATTGAAGACAAGGAATTTATCATTTTCGTAGGACCGTCTGGATGCGGTAAATCTACCACACTGCGTATGGTTGCTGGTTTGGAAGAGATTTCCAGCGGTACCCTGAAAATTGGCGATAAGGTTATGAACGATGTAGAGCCTAAGGATCGTGATATCGCGATGGTATTCCAGAACTACGCTCTGTATCCTCATATGACCGTTTATGACAACATGGCGTTTGGTCTGAAGCTCCGCAAGGTTCCGAAGGATCAGATCGACAAGCAGGTTCGTGAAGCAGCAAGAATCCTGGATCTCGAGAAACTTCTTGACCGTAAGCCGAAGGCTCTTTCCGGTGGTCAGAGACAGCGTGTTGCTATGGGACGTGCCATCGTACGTAACCCGAAGGTATTCCTGATGGACGAGCCTCTCTCCAACCTGGACGCAAAGCTTCGTGTTCAGATGCGTATTGAGATCTCCAAGATCCATCAGAGACTGGGCGCTACCATCATCTATGTAACACATGACCAGACAGAGGCTATGACCCTTGGTACAAGAATCGTTGTTATGAAGGACGGTGTCGTTCAGCAGGTAGATACCCCGCAGAATCTGTATCAGAAACCGGGCAACCTGTTCGTAGCAGGATTCATGGGATCTCCGCAGATGAACTTCCTGGATGCAGTGATCAAAGAAAAAGGCGGCAATCTTGTTGCTCAGATCGGTTCCGACGAAGTTGTGATCCCGGCTGCCAAAGCAAAAGCTCTCAAGGACGGCGGATATGTAGGCAAAACAGTTGTTATGGGTATTCGTCCTGAGGACGTTACAGATAGTCCTAACGGAACAATGACCTCTACCGTTAAGGTATACGAGCTTCTCGGAGCAGAAGTATTCCTGTATTTCGATGTCAACGGCACACAGGTTACCGCTCGTGTTGAGCCTCATACAACAGCTAAGACCGGCGACGCTATCAAATTTGACTTCGACATGGAAAAAGCTCACTTCTTCGACAAAGATTCAGAACTGGTTATCACCAACTAAGAAAAATTTCAGACCCGGGGAAAATTTCCCCGGGTTTTCTTTTTTATATTATGGGATGATACCTGACAGGAGGAATTATTTATGTCAATACAAAGAACTCTGCAGAAATGTCTGGATGACTGGAAGAGAATCAGCGGACTGGATTTCTGCCTTTTGGATCTGAACGGCAGAATTTATTCTTCCACCTGCCAAAGACAACTGCCGGCCCAGTCAAAGCTGGAGGAATTTCACAGTGCCTCCGCCCTGTGTATGGCCAATTCAGGCTGCTGTCTGTATAAAATTCAGGATAAGGAAGAATTTGCCTACACCCTTATCGTCTGGGGAAACGGAGAAAGCGTTCCCACCATCGGAGAGCTTGCCGTTTACCAGATCGAAAGCCTTCTGACGGCTTATGCAGAAAAGAACGACAAAAACACCTTTATGCAGCGGCTTCTCCTGGGAAATTACACACAGGTGGACGCTTTCAACCAGGCCAAAAAACTCCGCATCTCCTCCACAGCCAGACGCGCGGTCTTTCTGGTGGAAACACGGCAGGAGAAGGATGAGCACGCCCTCGCAACTATCAAAAATATCTTCTCCGCCCGGACAAAGGATTTCATCACCTCCATTGACGACAGAGGGATCATTGTTGTTCACGAGCTGTCTTCCACAGAGACGGAAGAGGATCTGGAGGACATCGCTTTCATGCTGGTGGATATGCTCGGAACTGAGGCCATGACTCAGGCCTGGGTATCCTACAGCAACCTGGCGGAGGACCTGGGACAGCTGTCCAACGCTTACAAGGAAGCACGGACAGCCATCGAAATCGGCAAAATATTTTACGCGGAAAAGAATGTTTTCAGCTACCGCAGACTTGGTATCGGACGCCTGATCTATCAGCTTCCTGTTTCTCTCTGCGAAATGTTCATTCAGGAAATATTCGGAGACGAGTCCCTGGATTCCATTGACAGCGAAACCCTGGCTATTATCCGCACCTTCTTTGAAAACAATCTGAACCTCTCCGAGACCTCCCGCCAGCTCTACGTCCACCGCAACACCCTTGTATACCGGTTTGAAAAGATACAGAAAAAATTCGGGCTGGATCTGAGAACCTTCGAGGACGCGCTGACCTTCAAGCTGGCCATGCTGGTCGCCGGTTATGTAACCTACTCCAAAAACAAACGATGAAAATAAAAAAGCAGTTCACCTGCCCGCGGATCACATTTCCGCTGGTATGGAACTGCTTTTTTCTCTCACTTTTCAACTATTTCAATTTTATTTCAGCAGCATCAGATGCTCCGGAGGCAGGTAGAGATACCTGGGCAGGTTCTTGCCCGGATCCTCCCGAAATCCCGCCTTAGGCCTCATCCACCAGAGCACCGACTCCCCGTTCTCCGGGCTTTTCACCAGATACTGATGCTCAAAGGTAGTTTCCACATATTCCGCGGCTTCAAAGGGAATACAATTCATTCCCTCCTCCTCCGCGCCCCTGATCCAGTGCCCCCGAATGGCGATATGGGTCATATCCGGCTCTACCCTGCATTTTGTTTTGAGAGAGACTCCCCAGTCCAGAGCAAACACATCATGATCGCCCAGCCGCTCGATCCTGGAATGATTTTTGCAGCCTGTCAGCTTCGCGGCTTCCAAAAGCCCCGGCTGCTCAAAAAGCCCTCTGGTCTCTCCGAAGGTCAATGTTTTTCCGTCTTTCAGGAGCATCAGCTCCCGGCAGAAACGAAAGGCCTCGTCCCGGCTGTGGGTCACCATCAGCATATCTCCCGGATATTCCTTCAAAAACTCCTGCATATCCTTCTGCAGAACATCCTTCAGATATCCGTCGAGAGCAGAGAAAGGTTCGTCCAGAAGAATCGCCTCCGGCTCTCCGATCATCATCCGGGCAAGGGCCACCCGCTGCTGCTGTCCTCCGGAAAGCTGGGCGGGATAACGGCTTTCCAGTCCCTCAAGCTGGTAACGCTTCATAAAATCCCGTACTCTTTCCTCCCGGCAGCTTTTGTCCGCCCGAAAACCGCAGCTTATGTTATCCTTCACCGTCATGGCAGGAAAAAGCGCATAATTCTGAAAAAGATATCCCACTCTTCTCTCCTGGGGCCTGAGATTGATCTTTTTCTCTGAATCAAAAACTGTTTTTCCGTTAATAACGATCCGCCCTCTGTCCGGCTTCTCAATTCCGGCAATGCACCGAAGAGTCATGCTCTTGCCGCTTCCCGACGCGCCGAGGATCCCCACGGAGGCCGTCTGGCTCTCAAATTTGGTTTTCAGGGTAAAACCCTTCAGTTTTTTTTCGATATCAATACTAATTGCCATCAGATCCACCTTCTGCTGCTCATTCCACGTCCGGAAACAATATTGATCAGGGTTACGATAATAAAGGAAATCAAAATGATCACCACAACCCAAAACGCAGCCACATCATAATTTCCGGCCGCAGTCTCCGCCGCTATAGCTACAGAGACCGTTCTGGTCTTTCCAAGGATATTCCCCGCCAGCATGGAAGTCGCTCCGTATTCTCCAATGGCTCTGGCAAAGGCAAGCACAGTGCCGGAAGCGATCCCCGGTGCCGCCGTGGGAACGATCACCTTCCAGAATATCCTGGCCTCGCTCATCCCCAGAGTCTGACCGGCATAGATCAGATTTACATCCACCTGCTCAAAAGCAGCTCTCGCGTTCCGGTACATCAGCGGAAAAGCGATCACCGCAGCCGCCACAATACATCCCTTCCAGGTCTGTACGATCTTAAAATCAAAATTCTCAAGAAGGAAGGAGCCCAGGGGTCTTCTGAGACTGAAAAGCATCAGCAGAAGAAATCCCGCCACTGTGGGAGGCAGCACCAGCGGCATCGTCAGGATCCCGTCCAGAACCGCACGGGATCCGGGACGGAGCTTCATGATCTTCCTGGCACAGAAAACACCCAGAAAAAAAGCAATAGCGGTCGCCACCGCTCCTGTTTTCAGCGAGATCCATAATGGCGACCAGTTGATCTCCCGAAGAAATTCCATCATTATTCGGCCTCAGCTTCCGCTTCTTCCCCGGCTGCCGCCTCCTCTGTGCTTTCCGCAGCGTCTGTCTCTGTTTCTTCCGCTTCAGTTTCTTCCTCAGCTTCGGTCTCTTCTTCAGCGTCATCCTCTGCCGCAGCGTCATCTGCTGTATAAGGAGCAAAGCCGTATTCCTCAAACACGCTCATCGCCTCGTCAGACTGCAGATACTCCAGGAATACATCCGCCGCGGCTGCTTCTGCTTCGGATGCCTCCGCGTCTTCTGTCAGGCCTACCGGGTAGAGGACCGGAGTCTTCAGCGCGTCTGCCGGAGCTTCCGCGAGGATCTCCACCTGGTCCGCCACGGAAGCAGCGTCTGTGGCATATACCACGCCTACCTCGTTGCTGCCCTCGCTGACTGCTGCCAGAACCTCTGTTACGTTCTTGCCCTCGTTGATCTCCATAGCCTCAACGTCTTCCATGATTCCCATATTGCTGAAAATCTCGCGGGCATACTGTCCTACCGGGACGTCCTCTCCAGCCAGAGCGATGTTCGCGGCGTCTGTAATGTTCTCAAAGCCTGTAACCTTTGTCTCTCCGTCCATTGGTTTGATGAGAACCACTTTATTTTCCAGAAGATCTACTACAGAGTCCTCTTTTGCCAGGCCCTCTGCCACCAGCTCATCCATCTGCTTCGTTGCCGCCGAGAAGAAAATATCGCATCTGGAGCCTTCCTCAATCTGGGTCTGAAGAGTGCCTGAGCTGTCCGCGTTATAGAGGATCTCCACATCCGGGTACTCCTCATTAAAATTCTGCTGGATCTCCTCCATCGCATTGCTGAGGCTGGCCGCGATAAATACATAAAGCTCCCCGCTGGGCTCCTCTGCCGCCTGTACGCTGCCGGCTGTCAGACTGGCCGCCATCATTCCCGCCATAAGAACTGTCACAATTTTTTTCTTCATAACCATTCTCCTTTTTTATTAGTTTTATTCATTTTTATTTATTTTAGTTGTGTTTTATTTATTTTAGCCCATATTGCCTGCCTTGTCAATTTATTTGTCCTATGCTATATTTAACACAGTATAAGCTGATACTGAAATTTGCAGACAACGTTACAGATTACATTATGTTTAAGCCACAGCGGAAACCACCCCATTTAGAATCGTCTCCGGCGAGAGGTATCAAACTGCAAAGATACAGGTATCCGGTATTCAGTCCCCGCGGCAGCAGCCAAATAGATATGCCGGCTATTGCCTGCAGGAATAACTCAAAAAGAAAAGGAGAAAAAATATGAAATTAAGCGCACGCAATCAGTTAAAAGGCAAAGTCATCAACATCAACAAAGGAGCGGTAAACTCTATCGTCACTCTGGATATCGGCGGAGGAAATATCATCGTAGCAACGATCTCCTGCGCGGCAGTGGAGGAGCTGGGACTGGAGGTGGGCTCCGACGCCTACGCGGTAATCAAAGCCACCAGTGTTATGGTAGGAATCGATGAATAAGCTGTTCACCGCCCAGGAGGTAGCGGACAGACTGAAAATAAAAAAAACAACCGTTTACGAGCTGATCAAACGGGGTGAGCTGGAATCCTCAAAGATTGGAAAGCAGCTCCGGATCAGCGAGGAACAGCTCAACCGTTACCTGAAGGTGAACGATGCTCCGTCCGGGGAGGGCCCGGCGCGGTTTTCTGATTTTCAGCCTGAAAGCTCCCTCCTGAAGCGGGATTACCTGCTTCACTCCAACGGTCTCATCATCAGCGGTCAGGCTTCTCCAGCCCTGGAACTACTGATCAATCAGATGACCATACATCCCGAAGGGCTTCCGGTGCTTCATTCACACCAGAACACATACAACGGCCTCTATTCTCTGTACTTCAAAAAAGTACACGCGGCCACGGCCGCCCTTTTACCGGAGCAGATCCCGGCCTTTGTTCCCGGCGTTTCACTGGCGGCGCTCTGCCTTTACGAATATAATCTTGGTTTTTATATTCCAAAAGGGAACCCCAAAGATCTGGTGTCCATCCAGGATCTCACCCGCCCGGGGATCACACTGGCAAACAGGGAAAAAGGAAGCACCTGCCGGATCTTTCTGGATGAAAGCCTGAAAAAATCCGGCATCACGCCGGAATCTGTCAGCGGCTACGGCAGGGAGCTTGTATCTGATCTTTCCACTGCGGACGCCGTAATCTGCGGCCGGGCGGACACTGCCCTCGGAGAAGAGGCCGTCGCTCTTCAGTCCGGAGATCTGGACTTTCTTCCTCTGGTCAAGCTCCCCATGTTTCTCGTGATGGAGAAGGCTTCCATGGACAAGCCGGGATTTTCCGCGCTGACAGACATTATCCGCTCCGACGAATTCCGTACCAGCCTGCACAATCAAAGCGGCTGTGACACAAGCCGGACAGGACATCTGTTATATCTTTGAAAACATACGGCGCCGGATCGGACATCCGGATGTTGTACAGTAAAAGCTGCCCCGGGGAATCATCTTCCGCCGGAGCAGCCTTTCCTTTTTTATTTAGTTTGAAAATCCGCGTCTGTCTCAGCTATAATCCTTCCGGACCGGCGTCCGCAGCTCTCATACTTTATTCATAATCCCAGGGAATATCGTCGTCCTCCATATAATCGGCGCCGCCGTCATAATCGCCGTCTCCCCCGGCATCTACATATCCGTCGTCCGAGTCATAATAATCATCATAGCTTCCGTCGTCTGAGTCGTCGTAGCTTCCGTCATACGAATCGTCATAGCTTCCATCGTCCGAATCGTCGTAGCTTCCGTCATACGAATCGTCATAACTTCCGTCGTCTGTATCATCATAGCTTCCATCGTCTGTATCATCAGAAGAATCGTCATAATAATAGTCGTCAGAGGAATCGTCATAGTAATAATCGTCAGAATCACTGTCGGAGGAATCCTCATAATAGTCGTCTGAGTCGTCGTCTCCATATCCCGTCTGCTGAGAATTTTCCCGGGTATCCTTCTCACTCTTCGCTGACAGGCTCATATACCTGAGATATGCCACTCCGCTTTCTTCATCCAGAGTCAGGGAAGCCTTTTCCATATCTTCCGTCTCTACGCTGTAAATCTCATATGTATTGCCGTCAGCCGTAACGATCTTCATATCATAAAGAGCAGAGTCTGATGAGCTGCCGCTTCCGTCTGCGTCTCCGGCGGAATCCGCCGACGAAGAGTCCGAGGTATAATACATCTGAACCTGCTCGGCATCCTGCACAATAGACTCCGACGGAATCAGATTCTTTCCCCAGTCTTCTGTTCCCGCGGTCTTTAAATAGATTTCCCTCAGGTCAGTACCAAGGCTGTTAGTAAGATAAATAAATTTAGATTGCGACGTTTTCACGCCGATCACGCGGGGGGCAGGAGTCGCTGTAGGCGCAGGCGTAACCGTCGCCGGCGCTGCCGTCGGCGTCGCTGTAGGCGCAGGTGTCGGCGTAACCTCCGCCGCTTTTTTCTCTGTGCCGCATCCGGCAAAAGCCATAGCCATAGCTGTACCGGCCGCTATCATAAGTATTCTTGATTTTTTCATTTCCACTCACATTCCTTTCTGAAAACTTAGCCGTTCATTCCTCCCGGGCCCAGCCGAAGGTACATTTTACTGCTCTCTGCCAGCCCTTAAGAAGTTTTTGACGGTATCCCTCCGTAATCTCCGGAGAAAACGCCCTCTGCATCTGCCAGTTTTTCCTGATCTCGTCAGCATCTCTCCAGAAGCCCACCGCCAGTCCCGCAAGATACGCCGCTCCCAGAGCGGTAGTTTCAATGCAGCTTGGGCGCACCACCTGAACATTCAGCAGATCCGCCTGGAACTGCATGAGAAAATTATTGGCGCTGGCTCCCCCGTCCACGCGGAGAGCGTTGAGCTTCATACCGGAATCCATTTCCATTGCATGGATCACATCCGACACCTGATATGCCAGCGACTCTACCGTAGCGCGGATAAGATGGGCTTTTCCGGCTCCTCTGGTCAGGCCCAGGACCGCTCCCCTGGCGTACGGATCCCAATAGGGAGCTCCCAGTCCTGTAAAGGCAGGCACTACATAGACTCCGTTGGTATCGGGCACCGACAGGCAGTAACGTTCTGATTCCGGGGCGCTATTGAGGATCTGCACTTCATCACGAAGCCACTGGATCGCCGCCCCCGCCACAAACACGCTTCCTTCCAGCGCGTATCCCGGAGTTCCGTCCGGGTTCACCGCGATCGTGGTCAGAAGACCGTGGCCGGAGCGCACCGGACGGTTTCCGGTATGCATAAGAAGGAAGCAGCCTGTCCCATATGTATTTTTTACGTCTCCCGGAGCAAAGCAGCACTGGCCGAACAACGCGGACTGCTGATCTCCGGCGGCTCCTGAGATCGGTATCCTTCCTCCTATCAGATTCTCATTGGTATATCCGTAGACACTGCTGCTGGGCTTCACCTCCGGCAGCATAACGGCAGGAATCCGCAGTCTTTCCAGGATTTCATTATCCCACTGTTTTTTATAAATGTCAAACAGCATTGTACGCGACGCGTTGGTATAATCTGTAACATGGACCTGCCCTTTGGTAAGCTTCCAGATCAGCCATGTGTCTACTGTACCGAAAAGAAGCTCGCCTCTTTCCGCCGCCTCCTGCGCGCCATGTACATGATCCAGGATCCATCTGATCTTGGTAGCGGAAAAATATGCGTCCGGTACCAGACCTGTTTTTTCCTGTATCTTATCCGCAAATCCGTCCTTTTTCAGCTCCTCGATCATATCGGCGGTGCGGCGGCACTGCCAGACGATTGCCGGATAGACAGGATTTCCGGTTCTTTTGTCCCAGACGATCGTCGTCTCTCTCTGATTGGTAATCCCGATAGCGGCAATGTCCTCCGCGTCCGCTCCGATCTTCCCCATAGCTTCTATGGCTACCGCCATCTGGGACGACCAGATCTCGTGGGGGTCATGCTCCACCCATCCAGGGTGAGGATAATACTGCGCAAATTCCTTCTGCGCCACACTGCAGATATTTCCCGCCCTGTCAAAAAGAATACATCTGGAACTTGTAGTTCCCTGATCCATCGCCATAATGTACTGCCCCATAAACGTACCTTCCTTCCTTTTTTCTTCCCCGTACTATTTTCAGTCCGAAATTTTTCAGCGTTTTTTTATGCCGCAATTATTGTTTTTCCGATGAAATATCCCAATACCAAAACTCCAAGCACGATCCTGTACCACCCAAAAGCCTTGAAATCATGCTTTTTGATGTAGCCCATCAAAAACTTGATCGCCACGATGGACACTACAAAAGCTACCACGACCCCCGTCGCCAGTATGGCGATCTCAGCCCCTGTGAATGTCAGCCCGAATTTTACAAGCTTCAGAAGGCTGGCGCCGAACATGACCGGTATAGCCAGAAAAAAGGTGAATTCCGCGGCCACCGTACGGCTGGTGCCCACCAGGATCCCTCCGATGATCGTAGACCCCGAACGGGAAGTTCCCGGAATCACAGACAGCACCTGAAAAATACCGATGAGAAACGCCGTCCTGAAGCTCATATCCGCCAGAGAGGTACATGCCGGGCGGCGTTTTTTGTTGTAATTTTCCACAATGATGAAGATCACGCCATAAACGATCAGCGCCACAGCCACCACCACATAATTATTAAACTTCGCCTCGATCACGTCGTTAAAGGGCAGGGCGATCACGATCGTGGGGATACAGGCTACCAGAATTTTGAACCAGAGCACCCATTTTTCCTTGTCGCAGAAACGCTCCACAAAAATCAAAAGCCAGCGGACCGCCGGAGACTGGGAATTGATAGCTCTCATCTTTTTCTTTGGTATCTCCCGGATGTAAAAAGGCCACAGCTTGCTCCAGTAAAGAACGACCACCGCCAGAATCGCGCCAAGCTGGATCACCACAAGGAAAAACTCCTTAAATTCCGGCGTAACATCCAGCCTGATAAATTCATCTACCAGGATCATATGTCCGGTACTGCTGATGGGAAGCCATTCGGTGATCCCCTCTACAATTCCCAGGAACACAGTTTTTATGAATTCCACAATACTCATATTTTGTTTCCTTTCTTCCGCGCGGATATACGGCTCCTGCCGCCGCAGACCAACGCTTATATTTTCACCGGAGCCAGGCCCGCGCCCGCAGGCGGCTCCGGTTTCTATAAGTATATTACAGATTCCTTATCCAGTAAACCTCAATCACATCTTTCTCTCAAGAAAATCACAGCAGGGCCGCAGTTCCCCCCTTGCGTAAGCTGCTGCAAAATCCATTTCCATTTAATTCGCTCCGCCGGACAGAGCGCGCAGGCACGCTTTGCGCGCCAGACACAGAGACCGGAGAAGCGGCTCGCGCTCCTCCGGTCTCTGCTCCGCGGCGTCCGATTTATAGACACCTTGTTATATTTCACCTTATTATATTTATCTGTCCGCGATCGTAGCGATATCGATCAGCGTCAGATGGTTCAGATCTGTATTTTCCAGGCTGGTCACAAGCGCCTCCGCCGTATCAAGGCTTGTCAGTACATTCACGCCTGTCTCGATCGCGTTTCTGCGGATCACAAAGCCATCCTTCTGATGCTCCACACCCTGAGGCGGAGTGTCAATGACTACGTCGATCTTATGTCCCAGGATAAGGTCCATCAGGTTGGGTGCGGGCTGCTCCAGCTTATTGGTACGGATCGCCTTGATCCCGTTTTCCTTCAGGACTCTGGCGGTTCCTCTTGTAGCGTAAATACGGTATCCGAGAGCCTCAAACCTTCTGGCTATAGGCACCGCCTCCTGCTGATCCTCGTCCTTCACGGTGATGATCATGTTGCGGTGTTTCGGAAGACGGATCCCGGCTCCCAGGAAAGCCTTGTAGAGAGCCTCATTGAAGGTTTCCGCGATGCCAAGACATTCGCCTGTGGATTTCATCTCCGGTCCCAGACTGATGTCGGCGCCCCTGATCTTTTCAAAGGAGAATACCGGCATCTTAATGGCGATATGCTTCGCCTCCGGCTGAAGTCCCGGCTGGTATCCCAGCTCCTTCAGCTTATATCCAAGGATCACCTTCGTCGCCAGAGGAACAATGGGGATGCCCGTCACCTTGCTGATATAGGGAACGGTACGGCTGGACCGCGGATTTACCTCGATCACATACACTTCCTCGCCGCAGACGATAAACTGGATATTAATCATTCCGATTACATGGAGGGCCTTTGCCAGACGGCGGGTGTATTCCGCAATGGTCGCCTTCGCTCCCTCGCTGATGGTTCTGGCCGGATAGACAGAGATACTGTCGCCGGAATGGATGCCTGCTCGCTCAATATGCTCCATAATACCGGGAATAAGGATATCCTCTCCATCGCAGACAGCGTCCACCTCGATCTCTTTTCCCATAAGGTATTTATCTACCAGAATCGGATGCTCCTGGGCGATCTGATTGATGATGCCGATATATTCATCTACATCCTCGTCGCTTACGGCGATCCTCATGCCCTGGCCTCCAAGCACATAGGAGGGACGCACCAGAACCGGATAACCCAGCTCAGCGGCCGCCTTCTTCGCTTCCTCAGCGGTAAACACCGTGTGACCCTTGGGACGCGGGATCTGGCACTGCTCCAGAATTCCGTCAAAAAGCTCTCTGTCCTCTGCGGCGTCTACATTTTCCGCGGAGGTTCCCATGATCTTCACACCCATCTTCATCAGGGCTTCCGTAAGCTTGATAGCCGTCTGTCCGCCGAACTGCACAACCGCTCCGTCCGGCTTCTCGATGTTTACGATATTTTCCACATCCTCGGGAGTCAGCGGCTCGAAATACAGCTTATCCGCTATATCAAAGTCTGTGCTGACCGTTTCCGGGTTATTGTTGATGATGATCGTCTCATAGCCCTCTTTCGCAAAGGCCCAGGTGCAATGCACGGAGCAGAAGTCGAACTCGATTCCCTGTCCGATGCGGATAGGTCCTGAGCCCAGGACAAGAACTTTCTTTTTGTCTTTTGTGGCAACAGCCTCGTTTTCTGTCTCGGGGCCTCCGTAAACAGAATAGTAATAGGGCGTGGCCGCCGCGAACTCCGCCGCGCAGGTATCTACCATCTTATAAGCGGCCCGGATCTTATAGCCCTCCCTGAGCGCGCGGATCTCCGCCTCGGTCCTGCCGCAGAGGCCGCCGATCACATAATCGGGGAATTCCAGGCGCTTGGCCTCCAGAAGAAGCTCTCCTGTCAGCGGCTGTGTCTTCAGCGCCTGCTCCATTTCTACAAGAACAGCAATTTTATCGATAAACCACCGGTCAATTTTTGTGATGCGGTGAATGTATTCTTTGGAAATATCCCTCCGGATGGCTTCCGCGATCTTCCAGATCCGGCGGTCGTCCACTACCGCCAGCTCCTCTATAAGCTCGTCTTCATCCAGTCCCGTAAAATCATAGGACATCAGACTGTCCACATGCTGCTCCAGAGAGCGGATGGCCTTCATGAGGGCGCCTTCAAAGCTGCTGCAGATACTCATAACCTCTCCGGTAGCTTTCATCTGAGTGGTCAGAGTTCTCTTGGCTGTAATAAATTTATCAAAGGGAAGCCGGGGAATCTTTACCACGCAGTAATCCAGCATGGGCTCAAAGCTGGCGTAGGTTTTTCCGGTAATGGCGTTTGGGATCTCATCCAGGGTGTATCCCAGGGCGATCTTCGCCGCCACCTTCGCGATGGGGTAGCCTGTAGCCTTGCTGGCGAGAGCGGACGAACGGCTCACACGGGGATTCACCTCGATCACACAATACTCAAAGGTATCCGGATGCAGAGCGTACTGCACGTTGCAGCCGCCTGTGATCCCCAGCTCTGTAATGATATTCAGAGCGGAGGTTCTGAGCATCTGGTATTCCTTGTCTCCGAGAGTCTGAGACGGGGCCACCACGATAGAGTCTCCTGTGTGGACGCCTACCGGGTCAATGTTTTCCATATTGCAGACGGTGATACAGTTGCCCGCGCCGTCGCGCATCACCTCATACTCGATTTCCTTCCAGCCCGCAATACAGCGCTCCACCAGCACTTCCCCTACACGGGAAAGTCTAAGGCCGTTTTCCAGGATCTCTCTTAATTCATACTCGTTATTGGCGATTCCGCCGCCGCTGCCGCCCAGCGTGTAGGCGGGACGAAGAACCACGGGATATCCGATGGTATTGGTAAAGGCAAGTCCTTCCTCCACTGTAGTGACTACCTTGGAAGCAGCCACAGGCTCGCCGATTTTTTCCATGGTGTCTTTAAATTCCTGACGGTCCTCCGCCTTGCGGATGGTCTCCGCCGTAGTGCCGATCAGGCGCACATGGTGCTCCTTCAGGAAGCCCTTTTCCTCCAGCTCCATAGCCAGATTCAGGCCTGCCTGTCCGCCCAGGGTGGGAAGCACGCTGTCCGGCTTTTCCTTCAATATTAACTGCTCCACAACCTCTACGGTCAGAGGCTCGATATAAACTCTGTCCGCAATGTCCTTGTCTGTCATGATCGTGGCGGGATTGGAGTTCAGAAGAACTACCTCAATGCCTTCCTCCTTCAGAGAGCGGCAGGCCTGGGTACCGGCATAATCAAATTCCGCCGCCTGTCCGATCACAATCGGCCCGGAACCGATCACAAGAACTTTTTGGATGTCTTTATTTCTCGGCATTGTTGTTTCCTCCCATCATTTCCATAAAACGGTCAAACAGATATCCGGAATCCTGAGGTCCCGGGCAGGCTTCCGGATGGAACTGCACGGTAAAAATATTCTTTCCCTCGTAGATCATTCCTTCATTGGTGCCGTCGTTGACATTGATAAAGGCCGGTCTCGCGATATGCTTCTTCTCAAGCTCTTCCGCGTCCACCACATAACCATGGTTCTGGGAAGATATATATACTCTTCCGGTAGCCAGATCCTTCACCGGGTGGTTTCCGCCTCTGTGTCCGTATTTCATTTTGTGGGTGTCTCCGCCTGCCGCCAGCGCCATAAGCTGATGGCCCAGACAGATGGCAAAGATCGGCACATCCGACTCATAGAGCTTACGGATTTCTTCTATAATAGAAGTACATTCCTTCGGGTCTCCGGGGCCGTTGCTCAGCATGATCCCGTCGGGCCTGTCTTTCAGGATCTCCTCTGCCGGGGTAAGAGCCGGATAAACCGTCACCTGACAGCCTCTCTTATTCAGAGAACGGGCGATATTTCTCTTTGCTCCAAAATCCATAAGAGCCACCTTAGGGCCGTTCCCTTTCAGCACATCTTTTTCACGGCAGGTTACCTTTTCCACTACTTTTCCAGTTGTATATGCTTTTAAACGGGGGATAATTGCATCTAAATCATAATTTTCATTGACTGTGATCATACCGTTCATGGTACCTTTTTCACGGAGAATCTTCGTCAGGGCTCTGGTATCAATGCCGGCGATCCCTGGTATATCATGCTTTTCAAGAAAATGCTGGATCGTGTCCACGCTTCTGAAGTTACTGGGAACACGGGATAATTCACGGACAATAAAACCATCTACCCATGGTTTTCTGGACTCCTGGTCCTCATAACAGATTCCGTAATTTCCTATCAGAGGATATGTCATACACACAGCCTGTCCGGCATAGGACGGGTCTGTCATAACTTCCAGATATCCGGTCATAGAGGTGTTAAAAACAATTTCGCTGATCACTTCTCTGGCCGAACCGATACTGGTCCCGGTAAAAACATGACCGTCTTCTAATATCAGAAATGCTTTCATACAATCTCCCTTTCTCTTGTTTTATCCTAAATCTTCAAGATTGTATCATAAGAGGTTCCCTTTTTCAATAAAATCAGACACTAAAAATAATTCTGTCTGACTTAAAATAATTCTGTTTCCCATTCATTTAAAACAGCCCTGAATCGGTTTTTGCTTCTGAATTAATTTTTTTAATTTTTTTAAAAATTCCTATTGACTTTTATCCAGGAATGAGGTATTATAATCAAGCAGTCGCGAGAGAGCGGCTGAAGATAAGAAATGCAGGAGTGGCGGAATTGGCAGACGCGCAGGCTTCAGGTGCCTGTGGTCGCAAGATCGTGTGGGTTCAAGTCCCATCTCCTGCATTATTTTTTTGTCTGCGGGAAGCCCTGGGTTTGGGGCTTCCCGTGTTTTTATCAGGCCGGAAAAGTAATGATTTTGGCGCATAGCTTGACAGCTAGTGTCAAGCTTGCAGGTGAACAGAAACCAAAATAATTCTTTAAATCGAGAACCTGAATTTAGATATTGAAAAAATGCCTTGCTAAGACTATAATATATTTAACAAGACAGCCGACAGGTAGGTGCAAGCTACCCGTTCCGGCGAACTAATTAAATAAGCTACAGAAATAGCCGTTCAATCTTTGCCAGAGACAGGAGCGGCTATTTCTTATTTCTCAAATTCAGAATTGCAACAATCAACATGGCTACGCCCAGAATGATTTGAAATTCTTCATATGTATCCATAAGAATCATCCTTTCCGCAAGACTCGGAACGGATAGAGAACCGCCTCTGTCGGCTGCCCGGGTAAATATATTCTTTTCATATAGATAGTTTTTTCGTGTTTTGTCCGCCGGTCTAAGATATCCATTTACAGATTCACCAAACTGATCTACGGCACATTTCGTTCCATAAAGTATAGCATATATCAATGAATATATACATAGTTAAAACATATAGATGTCCAAAATCTAATTGTCAAAAAATGCTTTGTAAAGATTATAAAAATGGCCATAAAAAATTTGCGGGAAGCCCTGGGTTTGGGGCTTCCCGTTGTCTTAGCGTTGGTGTACAAAGGGCAATACACTCTTTGTACACCGACACTATTTTCTCTTAATATACTGCGAGTGGACGAAGCCGTAATATTGGCCTGCGATGCGGATATAGTACCACTTACTTCCGTCCTCCGCTTTCTGGGTAAAATTCATCACATCTACAAGATTCCCCTTCGCCAGCGACGGGTAGGAGCGGATCTGGGGATATTCTGTCCCGGCCCAGGTACGGACGTTCAGAGCGGAGACTGTAACCTCTCCCACAAAAAGCCGTTCCCTTTTATCCTGCTTGTGTTCAATGGTATCCTCCTGATGCTCCGCGCCTCCGGCGCCGTCCTTTTTTATGTAGGCCGACCATACCCAGCCTACGCCGATATTCGCCACGTTTACCTGTGTCCAGGAGCCTGAGGCCGCCCCGTTGATCTCAAAACGATTGCCCTTCATCAGCTCGCCCAGCACTTCCCCGGCAGGAGCCGACCGGACGTACAGATTATCTACAGTGGACGTGGCTGTTCCTGTCGGCTTCCAGACAGTTTCTTCCGTGGTTCCCGCGCCTTTTCCGTAATCGATCCACACATAACCGTCAATCTGGGAATTATCCGCGGTATAAGATTTTTCCGCCACACTCCCGCCGTTTGCCTCCACATGATTTATATTTCCCGAAGATGTATTTCCCTCATTGGTATAAATAACGTTTCCGGAAATCCGTATGACCCGGCCCATGTGGGCGCCGTTCCGGAAATTCACAAGAGCTCCCAGTCTGGGCGCCGTATGCCAGGTTCCTTTTGCTTTGGCATGGGCTCTCACACTGTTGCAGTTATAAAATCCGCCGCCCATGATTTCAAGGGCTTTTTCCCGGCCAAATATTTTTGCGCAGATCCAGAACTGATACACCGCGCACCAGGGCTGGCCCTGATATCCCGGAAGACCCCATCCGTTTACGTCTCTGGCATATTTGGTATAGTTCCCGTATCCTGCGTTTCCGTTCTTGCTGTCAAGGTCTGCCGCAGATTTTTTCTCCAGATATCCCGTCTGTTCCGCCAGCAGCCTTTCTGTTTTTTCCCACAGTCCCGGATTTTTTTCCTGATCTTCCTCGTTCCCCTGATTCCTATTTTCTCCAGATTCCCCTGACGACGCCGTGGTTTCCTCGCCCTTTGTTCCGTTTGAATCCTCGTTTTTCTTTTCTTCTGGCTCCTCAGTCTCCCCTGGCGACGCCGTGGTTTCCCCGCCCTTTGTTCCGTTTAAATCCTCGTTTTTCTTTTCTCCTTCTTCTTTACTGCCGTCTTCCTCATCCAGATAATTCTTGTAAAAAACGTCTCTGTCCACATAGCCTGAAATCCCCGGAATCGTGGCCTTGCTGCTGTACTGCCAGCCCACGCCGAAATCCGGCCTCAGTCTCTCCTTCAAAGTTCCGTTATCGTCTGCCGGATACCTGGCTATCCAGAAATCATATTTTTTCAGCCCGGAGCTGATCATTGTATGATACCAGTCCACATTGCAGTAAATGCCGAACCTGTATCCGGCGTCCGTAATAATTTTTTCAAACGCCTCCGCGATCTTTTCAACTCCGGAAGCGCCCAGAGTCCTCTGCCTGCTCCACTCCAGATCCAGAAAAACAGGAAACCGGAGCTTTTTCCCTTTCAGCACGCTGATCACCTTTTCCGCCTCTGCCCGGGATTCCTCCACAGTCATGGCATAGCTGTATTTATATACTCCCACCGGAATCTTATATTGTGCGCATCCTTTATAATTTGCCTCAAAGGTGCTGTCCACCACGTTTCCCGCTTCTGTCACTCTTAGAATGGCGAAGCCCATTCCATAGGCCGCCACGGTTTTCCAGTCTATATATCCCTGCCACGCCGACACATCAATTCCCTTGATCTCCATAAAATCTCCCTCCCTGTATACATCAACAGTCTCACGGGGCTTCTTCACCCTCTTTTTCGTCTTTTCGCAGCATATTGCGCAGCATTTCGTAAAACCCTGTGGACGCAAGTCCTGAAATCATCCCTCCCAAAATCACCTGAGATCCCGCCTCCGGCCAGTTGATCATAATATTGATCACAGTTCCGAGAATCAGCATTGCAAGAGGAATATACTGATTTCCCAACCACTCGAACAGCTTCGCGTACTTCAGCGCGAAGCCCACACAAAGGCAAATGCCCAAAGTCACCAGATTCACATAGTCCATCAAAAAGCTGAGATCCATATTTCACCCCTTCCCGCTTCCTGCGGAAGCTTCCATGTTGTCTGTGCTTTCCATACAGACTTTCTTTTCCCTTTATCTTATGCAGCAGTTTCCTCTCTGTCCATCTTATACGGTTCCCTGCATGATCTGGTACGGCGTTTCCTGTAATAGAACAGAGTATGCACACACTTCAACTCCCCCTCAATCTTGAGGGGCGCTGGACATCCAGTAGATATACAGCACCGACCGAAGCGGAGCGGAAACCAGCACACTTTGCGCGCCAGATACAGATTGCCGCAGGCAGTCATAATTCCACATGCATCTGGCCGCATCTACAGCGGGGCGTTCATATTATAGGAAAGGTTGTATATTACAGCATAGAACAATTTGGAGTAATTCCCTATAATGATTCAAGCGTCAAAAGTCATTCCACACGTTGTGCTTGCACATAAGTGGGGACATGACTTTATGACGCGCCCCGACATGAGGAAGTAGTGGGGCGGGGACCCCGCGGATTCCGAATGGCGGGTAGGATT
>DXEG01000035.1 GCA_019115125.1 Candidatus Blautia faecipullorum | reverse complement strand
TCCTGCTTATCGGTTTCCTTCAGAAGGTTGTAGTCGATCTTTGCCTTATATTTTCCGTACTGCTCCAGGTATTTGTCGTCAATACCTGCTTTTGCCGCAATCTCGGTAATCGGCTGCATTTCGCACTCCTGTGCGATCTCAATGTCACTTTTGAATCCCATAAGTATTTCTCCTTTCATAAATAGAAAAGTTTCTGCTGTGAGTTCCGGGCCGCTGCAGCGGATTATAGATTGGATCTTGCTGCTTTTGAAAAAAGGGCAGTATCTGAAATAGGTTCAAATACTGCCCAGACGGTCGGCCTCACAAACCTCTGATTCCCCTGTGGTTATCCACAATTCCGTCAGTCGTCAGAGATTTCTTTCCTGATGAAAAAATACTAGCATAAAATAGTGGAACTGTCAATAAATTATCAAAACAGATATTTTTTTATACATTAATAACAAAAAACAGAGAATGAAATTGTGGATAATTTCCATAAAGGAAAAGACGGAAATTCTGAACGGCATATACGGAAAGCGATTCTGCTGTCTGTCTGGAAATAGCAGGTACGCTCTTGTGAAAATCGGGGATGGGCGTTACAATAAAGGCATGAAGAAGGATATAGATAATAAGATGGAGGAGGAATCTTCAATATGAGAACGATAAGAAAAAGAGGCTTTTCCGGCACAAAGGATCCGTCTGTATCCCTGAGAGAAACCGTAAACCGCCGGACAGCCAGAAAAGCGGCCTCGGAAGGCATGGTTCTTCTTAAAAACAAAGGACAGCTTCTTCCCCTGCCTGCCGGAATGAAAATTGCCCTGTACGGCGCGGGGGCGTCAAAAACAGTAAAGGGAGGAACCGGCTCAGGAGATGTGAATGAACGTGAAAGGGTCAGTATCCTTCAGGGGCTGAAGGAGGCCGGATATGAGATCACCACGGAGGAATGGCTGAAGGATTACGACCTTCGCTATGAAGAGGCGCGGCTGCGGTGGCGGGATGAAATCCTGGAAAAGGTGAAGCAGAGCGGAGATGAGCGGAACTTTTTTGACATTTATTCCACCACGCCCTTTGTGATCCCGGAAGGGCGTGAGATCGAAAAAACTGAGGCGGATACGGCCGTCTATATTTTAAGCCGCAGGGCGGGGGAAGGAGCGGACCGTTTCTGCAGTCCGGGGGACTACCTGCTCACAGAAGGTGAAAAGCGGCAGCTTGCCGATGTCTGCCGTCTGTACGAGCATGTGATAGCGGCGGTGAACGTAGGCGGGCCTGTGGATCTTTCCTTTATGGATCAGGACAGGGCGCCGGAAGCCCTTCTGCAGATTTCCCAGCCCGGAATGGAAGGAGGACATGCCTTTGCGGATATCATCAGCGGCAGGATAGTTCCTTCCGGCAAGCTTACGGATACCTGGGCGTACCGCTATGAGGACTATCCGTTCAGCGGAGAATTTTCCCATAACGACGGAGATGTGGAGAACGCATATTATAAGGAAGGTATTTATGTGGGATACAGATATTTTGATACCTTTCAGATACCTGTACGGTACGGCTTTGGCTTTGGGCTGTCCTACAGTGAGTTCAGCACAGAGGTTCTGTCCGTCGTGTGCAGTGAGAACGGAAAAATTGTTGTGGAGACGGAGACAACGAACGCAGGCGCGGTTTACAGTGGAAGGGAAGTCGTGCAGGTGTACGCCACCTGTCCCGAGGGAAGGCTGGAAAAGGAATTCCGCAGGCTGACAGCTTTTGGAAAAACCGAGGAGCTTGCGCCGGGAGAAAAAGAGATCATGCTGCTGGAATTCACCCTGGATCAGCTCGCCTCCTACAGTGAAGAGAAAGCCGCCTGGATTCTGGAAGCCGGGGATTATACGATCTGGAGCGGAAACAGTCTGGAATCTTCTAAGCCGGCGGCGGTTCTCCATCTGGACAGGCAGATCGTTCTGCGCAAAACAGAGAATATCTGTCCATTGAGGGAGACTCTTGAGGAGCTGAAACAGGATAAGGACAAAATGAAAGAAAGGCGGGAAGCTCTCAGAGCTTATGTGAGAGATAAAGGACTTCCGGTTTTGCGTATAGATGCGGAACAGATAAAGACAGAGCAGGTGGTTTACCGGCCTAATGCGGAGCTTGTTCCCTCCGAGGCCGCCGGTTTTGTGGATTCCCTTACCAGGGAGGAGCTGACCGCGCTGGCCAGCGGCGACCCGGACAGAGGTCAGGGCGGAAGTCTCGGAGCTGCGGGTAATTCAGTTCCAGGATCGGCAGGAGAGACCCATGGGTGCGCCCTGGACCGGGGGCTGGCGCGGATTGTTCTGGCAGACGGCCCGGCAGGAGTGCGGCTTGTGAAGGATTATCATGTTGACGAAGGAGAAATTCTGAACAGACCGTTTATGGAAAGCTTCGAGGGAGGACTTTTCTGTGACAGGCCTCAGGAACAGCCGGGGGAGATTTATTATCAGTATTGTACGGCCATTCCGGTGGGAACTCTTATGGCTCAGAGCTGGAATGTGGAGCTTCTTGAGGAGACGGGGGAGATGATCGGCGGTGAGATGGAAGAATTCGGCGTGACGCTCTGGCTGGCTCCGGGAATGAATATCCACAGAAATCCGCTGTGCGGAAGAAACTTTGAGTATTATTCGGAGGATCCGCTGCTTTCCGGAAAGATGGCGGCCGCCATTACCAGAGGCGTCCAGCAAGTGCCGGGATGCGGAACGACGATCAAGCATTTTGCCTGCAACAATCAGGAGGATAACCGCATGGGCTGCGACAGTATCATGACGGAAAGAACGCTCAGGGAAATTTATCTGAAGGGATTTGAGATTGCTGTGAGGGAGGCCCAGCCTATGTCCATTATGACCAGCTACAATAAGATCAACGGCGTCCATGCCGCTAACTGTTACGATATCTGTACAAAGGCCGCCCGATGCGAGTGGGGATTCCAGGGCGTGATCATGACCGACTGGACAACTACGGAGTTCAGCGAGGACTGCACCGCGGCGGGATGTATGCGCGCGGGAAATGACCTGGTGATGCCCGGCGCGGTCTGCGACAGAGAGAATCTCCAGAAGGAGCTGGCGGAGGGCAGCCTTCCCATGAAGGATCTGAAGGCGTGCATCAGCAGGCTGGTTAATGTGATCTGGCAGTCCAATCAGTATGAAGACGCGGTTCCCTACCGGAAATACTAAGGAGGGGAAGCCGCTGCTATGACAGGCTGGGAAAACAGGATAAATGTTTTCGCAGCCTGTTTTTATAAAAATAGCTTTTTTGTGTCGAATAAAGGAGATGAAAATAAAGTGATAATTCAAATTCATTGTGGTAAAATGGATATAGTAAATTGATGACCCGGTTATGAAATGAAAAGAGGAAAAGGCTTATATGAAGAACAAATATCCGGAGTGTTTCCCGGATGATTTTGAGAAGTTGATTATCGCAGACGGCGCGGGAGAAAACTTATTTACATATTATAGAATTTCTGAAACAGGTATGATTAACCGAGATGCGTTTAAAGGAAGTTTTGAAAAAAGAATTTCTGGCGGTTCTTCCGTTTTCAATCGTGATTTGTGGAGAGCTAGGCAGGAAGAACTAGATATAGGGGATTATTCAACTTCAGGTTATGAAAAATATAAAGATGTAAGAAATCTTCTTAAATGTATAAAAAAATACCATCATGGTCCTATCGTCATGGTAGGTAGAACAGAGCCGGAATGCGGACTAAGTATGAGAACGAAAGACAGTAGAACCAGACCAAAAAGAAACTCGCATATTGATTGGTGGATTTACAGGGATGCACATCCGGAACTGTATTTTAAAAAATATATAGAAGATCAGGAGGGTGAGTGATGAAGATTCCGAATCCTTATTTCGAGAATATCCCGACTATAGGGAATTTGATCATGGATTTTATTATATACGGGGATGATTATCCAGTGTTGTTTATATGCAGAACTGCAGGTGATAAATTGTATTTATGTGATTGCTGTAGTGTTTATCAGATACAAAAATGGCTTATTGCACCTATGTCCATCGACAGAGTAGAAAGTTTGCTGAGGAACAGAATTACTATCAGGGACTGTTTTGAAAAAGCATCCGGTAATTGCTGTGTTGCAACATGGCAGTTGGGGGATATGTATGAAAAATACGAAATAATAACAGCAGACAGATTTGATGAAAGAGATCTCCCGGAAAAGAATGCGTATATTGATGCCGGGCAAGGTGAATATGAAGATTATATTTCCTTATTGAAAAATAGAAAATTTTATCGTACACAGATAAATATTCAAGAAAAAATAGAATCTGCTAAAGAGGATCAGGGCGGGAGAAGCGATTCCTGCAGTTTTAGATTCAGAATGGGAGGGTTTGAGACGATCAGAACGGTTGATTATTTGTCTTGTGATATTACTTCGGACAGTGAATTAACCTCGAGTAAAGAAATAAAAAAATTTGAATACGAAAAATGCAAACTGATGCAGGTTTGAATGTGACATCAGCATAGAAAAGGAGAGACTATGAAAGAAAGTGCGTTTCGATTCAGTAAGCCAGTGCTTAAAAATATTGAATATAGAATAAATGATGAATTTCAGTCGGATCAGAAGGTGCATTTTCACAGCCATTTTCATAGAAATGTGATCAGATCAGAAGATTCCTGTGCTGCTGTAGTGGAATTAACCATAGAAATCGGAGTGGATAAACGATCTGTAAATGCCCCGTTTGCTTTATTGTTTGTGATCATGGCAAATTTTGAGTGGGATGAAACGTACGATTCAGAAACAATAAATAACCTTTTGTTAATAAATGCTCCATCGCTGCTGTTGGGATATGCAAGACCGATTATATCAAATATTACATCAAATTCTATTGGTCAGTATGACCTGCCCTTTATGAATTTTGTATCTTCTGACGATATTCTCTCAACGGAAGAGTGAGCGAAAGGAATCTGCCTGCAAGGGCTGATTCCTTTTTTTACAGCAAACACATTGTTGCGTTAATGTGCGAAAATATTATCTTTCCTATGATCCCAAATACTCTGTTTTTGCATCGGTTCAGGATCTTCTCCGGAACCAGGAGATCAGCCCGGCCACCAGGAAAACGACCACTGCCACAGGGATAAGCAGGCCAAGGATAATAAAAAGAAGGAAAATAACGGCGACCGCGATTCCGATGACGATCAGCTTGCCATACCAGGTGGACAGGTCGAGACGGTAGCTGCGCCGTTTGATATGACCGGAGCCGCCTCCGGAATCCCTGCCGTCGGAACCGGAAAAATATTCCGCCCCGGAAGCATCGGAATACTCAGTGTCAGCAGAGTAAATGGAGGCTTCCGGGCGGGTGTCCAGAAGGGTCCTGGCAATCAGGCGGGGATCGCCCAGGCCGGACAGAATATCTTCTTCCTTACGGCCTTTTTTCAGTTCGTCCTCAATATAATTCCGATAATAGTCCAGATGCGAGGCAATATCAGAAACCGGCATCTGTCCTGTGAGCTGCGTGTTTAATATTTCAAGAAATTCATGCTCTGTCATGGTATTCTCCTTGAGTCTATAGATATTATTTATTCTGTCTTTTATATTATTAGGAAGCGCTTTACTGAATTAATGTGCGAAAACTCTGTTTTTCCAATCCGCGAGATTCTTTTTTTAACTGCTTCCTATTGTACCATATTTCCTGCAGACGGAGAATGGCGCCAAGTATTAAATTTCCATAAATAAAGAATGTGTATAGTACGCAGATTGAAAGCATCGGGCTCAGGATGCTGTCAGGGAAAAACAACTTGTATACATCTGCTACAAGTAATAAAATAAAACAAAGCTGCGGGAAACGGCAGACAGAAAACGGATATATGTCAGGAGGACAGAAATGTTAAGAACATTTTTAGCGGAAGATGAAATCGTAGTTCGTGAGAATATTAAAAAGATGGTTCCATGGGAGCAGTACGGATTTGAGCTGGTGGGGGAGGCGTCGGACGGCGAAATGGCGCTGCCTCTTATCCGGAAGCTGAAGCCGGATCTTCTGATCACAGATATCAAGATGCCGTTTATGGACGGGCTGACCTTATGCAGGATGGTAAGGAAGGAGCTTCCTCATATAAAAATCGTGATCCTCAGCGGATATGACGATTTTAATTACGCCAAGGAGGCGATCAATATCGGGGTGGAGGACTATCTTCTGAAGCCTATCACGAAAAACGCCTTTCTGGAGCGCCTCCGCGAGATCCGCAGCCGCTATGAGCATGAAAAAAGCCAGAAGGAATATTACGAACAGTTTCACAGAGAAATTCAGGAGTATGAGAAAAACAGCAGCAGGGATTTCTTTGAAGGGCTGATCAGCGGTACGATGGACGCAGGAGAAATATACGGAAGAGCAGACAAGCTGGGCCTGGATATTGTATCGGAGGCATATAATATTCTTTTGTTTACCCTGGATTCCGGAAATGCTCCTGTTGGACAGAGCGAGACCTATTCTGAATGGGAGGCGCAGGCCAGAGAGAAGATCGAGGCCCTGTTTGTAGATCACCCATATGCGCTTCTGTTCCGCAGCAATATTTTCAGCTACGGCGTCCTTGTGAAGGAACAGAGGGACAGGCCGGGGGAGAACACACAAGTGTGCGTGGACAGCATCCGGGCCATACTGGAGGACAGTCCCCGGGGCCAGGAGTGGTTTATCGCGGCGGGAGAGCCGGTGGAGCGTCTGAGCAACGTGAAGCAGAGCTACCACACAGCGCTCAAGACATTTGCCAGAAGATATCTTTATGACGGGCATATCCTTGCCTACAGTGAGCTGAATACCGGAGAATCGGGCAAGGAAAACGGAGAAAAGTACCTGAAAAAGGTGGATGTCAATGCGTTGGATCCGGTGATCATCCAGAAGTTTTTAAGCAGCGGGCTTCTTGAGGAGACGGGAAGCTTTATTCGGGATTACTTCCGGGCTATCGGCCGGGAGCCGATGGCGTCCATGGTGTTTCGCAGCTATGTGATCCTGAACGTGCGCTTTTCCGTGCTTTCCTTTTTGAAAAAGCTGGGCTATGATACGAAGCTTTTTGAGGAGGGGGATACGGAGGACGCTCTGGAGAAGGGCGGAAAATCCATGGAAGCCGCTATGGATTACGCGGAGGACATGCTGCGCAGGGCCATCAGTATCCGTGACGAAAACTCCGGCAACAAGAACAGAAGCATTCTGGAAAGCTCCATTGGATACATAAGGGATCACTATATGGATGAGAATATGTCTCTGAACACAGTGGCTCAGGTGGCGAATATCAGCGCCAATCATTTCAGCGCAATGTTCAGCCAGAATGTGGGGCAGACGTTTATTGAATATCTTACCTTTATCCGTATGGAGCACGCCAAGGAGCTTCTGCGCTGCACAGGCAAACGCTCCAGCGAGATCGCGGAGGAGGTGGGCTATAAGGACGCTCACTATTTCAGCTATCTGTTTAAGAAAACCCAGGGAATGACGCCCAGCGACTATCGGAAAAACGGAAAAGAGGAAACGAGATGAAAAAGAGACGTTTGAAAATGGAGGACAGGATCAAAAGTATCCTCCTCAGCACTATGCTGCCTATGGCCCTTCTGATCGCGTTTCTGCTGGTGGCTATAGCCAGGTATGTGGTCCAGTACGACCAGCTTTCCGAAAATCTGGCGGTCAGCAGTGAATTTAATATTCATTTTAAGGACGACCTGGATCTGGGAATGTATTACATTGCCATCGGTTCAGAGGACAGCTCCTATCTTACGGAAGTTATGGGGCTGGTGGAGGAAGCGGAGAATACCATTGAAAAACTGAAGGACAATACCTACAACAAGGACAGCAGAAGCAGTCTGAAGCATCTGGAAGCCTACCTGAGCAATCTGAAAAAAAGAATGAAGCAGCTCACAGACACGGAGGAATACGATACAAGAATGGAGTATATGGACAGCAATATCCGTATTCTGACAAGTCTGATCGTCCAGGAAATGCAGAATTATATTTACACAGAATCCATGTACCTGGTGAGGGTGGAATCCGCCTTGACCAGACATGTATACATCCTGGTGGGCAGCGTTGCTCTTATGACCGTGCTCGGCCTGGGAGTCCTGATGCACCGTTCTTTCCGGTTTTCTCACAATATCAGCGATCCGGTACACAGAATCCTCAGCAATGTAAAGGAGGTGGGACTGGGGAATTTTGATATCGCGGAGGTTCAGGCAGATGATATAGAGATTGAGGAGCTGGACGTGGGGATCCGCAGGATGGCCGGGAAGCTCCAGGGACTTCTGGAAAATGTAAAAAAAGAGGAAGAAATGAAGCATCTGATGCAGCTTCAGCTTCTTCAGGCGCAGGTCAACCCCCATTTCCTTTATAATACACTGGATACCATTGTGTGGCTGATCGAGGGCGGGCAGTATGACGACGCCGTTGAGATGATCTCCAGCCTGTCTGTATTTTTCCGGACATCCCTGTCCAAGGGAAACGATATTATCCCCCTGTCCGAGGAGAAACGCCATACGCTGAGCTATCTTGAGATCCAGCAGACGAGATACCGGGATATTCTGGAGTTCGAGATCCGCATACCTGATGAGTTTGATAAGATCATGGTTCCAAAGCTGACACTGCAGCCTCTTGCGGAAAATGCCCTGTATCACGGGATCAAAAATAAGCGGGGAGGCGGCAGGATCGTGATAGAAGGCTTCGACGATGGAGACAGCCTTATTCTGCGCGTCAGCGATAACGGGCAGGGAATGACCAGAGAGCGCCTGCAGGAAATACAGAAGGCGATCCGGACAGGAGAGAGAGCCGGCTTCGGCTTGTCTGCAGTTGCGGAGAGGATCCGTCTGTATTACGGTCCGGGTTATGGTATGGAAATTTCCTCCGAGGAAGGAAAAGGAACCGTGATCGAGCTTCGCCTTGCAAAGAAAATTACAGCAGTTCAGTGAAAAATCAAACTTTAATCGTAAAAAAATCAACCTGTTAAATGATAGACAAGAAAACAGTAAATCTTTATACATTTTTCCTAAAATAATCTATGGTGTTTCCCGCTGAATTGTCTATAATAGAGACATGTTAAACAAGAAACAACTTCAAAAAGGGAGGAAACAAAACATGAAGAAAAAAATCTTAGCAGCTTTTATGGCAGCAGCAATGGTAGCTGGAATGTCCGCTATCAACGTAGCAGCAGAAGAGGAAGGCGGAGATGTGATCACCGTCGGCTTTTCACAGGTAGGAGCTGAGTCTGACTGGCGTACAGCGAACACCGAGTCCATGCAGACAACCTTCTCTGAAGAAAACGGCTACGAGCTGATCTTCGACGACGCTCAGCAGAAACAGGAAAATCAGCTTACCGCGATCCGTAACTTCATCCAGCAGGAAGTTGACTACATCCTTCTGGCTCCTGTAACAGAGACAGGCTGGGACACCGTACTTCAGGAAGCAAAGGACGCAGAAATCCCGGTTATTATCGTTGACCGTATGGTTGATGTTTCTGACGACAGCCTTTATACTACATGGATCGGAACAGACTCCCTTCTGGAAGGCCGTAAAGCCGCTGAATGGCTGAACGCTTATGTGACAGCTAAAGAAATAGCTCCGGAAGATGTACATATTGTTGACATCCAGGGAACTATCGGTTCTACCGCACAGATCGGACGTACTCAGGGTCTTGAGGAAGGCGTAGAGAAATACGGATGGGATCTGTTAGAGCAGCAGTCCGGTGAGTTTACTCAGGCAAAAGGACAGGAAGTTATGGAGTCCATGCTGAAGAAATATGACAACATCAACGTTGTATACTGCGAGAACGATAACGAAGCATTCGGCGCTATCGACGCTATCGAAGCAGCAGGAAAGACTGTTGGAACAGATATCGCTAACGGCGAAATCCTTGTTATCTCCTTCGATACCACAAACGCAGGTCTGACAGACGTTCTCAACGGAAAGATCGCTTGCGACGTTGAGTGTAATCCGCTTCACGGACCTCGTGCCGAGGCTCTGATCCAGGCGCTGGAAGCTGGCGAAGAAGTTGACAAGCTCAACTACGTAGACGAAGAAATCTTCGCAGTTGATGATACAGTTACTTCCGTAACAGCAGTAAACAGCCTTGACGAAGAGGGTGAGTACGCAGTTACACCTATCACTCAGGAAATCATCGACGGACGCGCATACTAATCAAATCTGAGAATCAGAAGCGAAATTAAAGATTTGAATAGTTAAAGGCTAAGGAATAAATCCGGAGCGTGGTGCATAATTCGGATAACCCGGATTCGCACCGCGCTCTTTTTGTATCATAGGAAAGTATTCCATATTGTACGAAGCTCAAATGGCATTCCTATGATATAAAAAACGCTCCGCGAGGATCGTACTGCGGCGGATAAGAAAATGTTGCTTGCGCAACCCGCTGCAGATCCTGCGGAGCAGGATTCTTTTTATGCAAATATAAGGGAAAGCAGGTGGAAAGAATATGGAAAATAACGTAGTGCTGGAAATGCGGGATATCAGCAAAAACTTCACCGGTGTCCGAGCCCTTTCCCATGTGGACTTCACTCTGAGAAAGGGAGAGATCCAC
Source organism: Candidatus Blautia faecipullorum (assembly GCA_019115125.1). Classification (GTDB taxonomy): domain Bacteria; phylum Bacillota; class Clostridia; order Lachnospirales; family Lachnospiraceae; genus Blautia_A; species Blautia_A faecipullorum. Next base: position 12,546 of record DXEG01000035.1, on the reverse strand, counting down.
GCGCTGATGGGCGAAAACGGAGCCGGAAAATCAACGCTGATCAAGGTTCTCACTGGCGTGCATGAATTTGAAAGCGGAACCATCCGGATGGCCGGAAAGGACAAGAACGTAATTAATCACTCTCCGCAGGAGGCTCAGGAAAACGGGATCAGTACAGTTTATCAGGAGGTAAACCTCTGTCCGAATCTGACTGTGGCGGAGAATCTCTTTATCGGACGCGAGCCAAGGAAAATGGGAATGATCAACTGGAAGGAAATGAACGAACGGTCCGGGAAGCTTCTGCAAAGCCTGGATATCAACGTTCCTCCCACACAGATGCTGGATGAATGTTCCGTGGCGATTCAGCAGATGATCGCCATTGCCCGCGCGGTAGACATGAAGTGCCAGGTGCTTATTCTTGACGAGCCAACATCCTCACTGGATGACGACGAGGTTGAGAAGCTTTTTGTACTGATGCGTCGTCTGAGAGACGAGGGAGTTGGTATTATCTTTGTTACCCATTTCCTGGAGCAGGTATACGCGGTCTGCGACAGGATCACTGTTTTGAGAAACGGTGAGCTGGTAGGAGAATATGAGACAAAAGAACTGCCCAGAGTTATGCTTGTAGCGAAGATGATGGGCAAGGATTTCGACGATCTGGCGGATATCAAGAGCGCTCACGCAGGTAAGAAAGCAGCGGATGCGGCTCCTGTCATTGAGGCCAAGGGCCTGGGCCACAGAGGAACGATCAAGCCCTTCGATATTACGATTAACAAGGGCGAGGTTATCGGACTCACAGGACTTCTCGGCTCCGGCCGTTCCGAACTGGTGCGCGCGATTTACGGAGCGGACAAGGCGGATACCGGTACCTTAAAGGTCAATGGAAAAGAAGCGAAGATCAACAGTCCTCTGGAGGCAATGAAGCTTGGTATGGCGTACCTTCCGGAAGACCGTAAAGCAGAGGGCATCATTGCGGATCTTTCCGTAAGAGAGAATATTATCATCGCGCTTCAGGCGAAAAAGGGCATGTTCCATCCGTTAAGCAGAAAAGAGATGGAGGAAGCGGCCGACAAATATATCGAAATGCTGCAGATCAAGACGGCCAGCAGGGAGACGCCTATCAAGAGTCTTTCCGGCGGTAACCAGCAGAAGGTAATCCTTGGAAGATGGCTTCTGACAAATCCGGAGTATCTGATCCTGGACGAGCCTACCAGAGGTATTGACATCGGTACCAAGACAGAGATCCAGAAGATCGTTCTTGATCTGGCCGATCAGGGAATGGCTGTTACCTTTATTTCTTCCGAGGTGGAGGAGATGCTCCGTACCTGCTCAAGAATGGCAGTGTTAAGAGACGGAGAAAAGGTTGGAGAGCTGAATGAGGAAGAACTGTCTCAGAGCAACATTATGAAGGCTATCGCAGGAGGTGACGATAAGAATGAGTAAACTGAAAAAGATCACAGGAGCAAGGCTCTTTCTTCCGATCGTGTGTCTGGTCGCCGTACTCCTGATCAATGTGATCAAAACACCGGACTTCTTTAATGTATCTATCCAGAACGGCGTTCTTTACGGATACATCATCGACGTTATCAACCGTGCTTCGGAGCTTGTTATTCTTGCAGTCGGCATGACCCTGGTAACAGCGGCTTCCGGAGGTCAGGATATCAGCGTCGGCGCTGTTATGGCAGTCGCGGCTGCCGTTTGCTGTCAGATCCTTTCCGGAGGACAGGTTTCTGTCACAGAATATCAGAATTCTATTATTATCGCAGTGATCGCGGCTCTTCTGGCGTCAGCGCTCTGCGGCGCGTTTAATGGCTTCCTGGTGGCCAAGCTGAACATACAGCCCATGGTCGCGACCCTGATCCTGTATACAGCAGGCCGCGGTATCGCGCAGCTTGTCACAAACGGACAGATCACCTACATCCGTGTGGACTCCTATCAGATGGCCGGCGGATATATCGGAAAGATCCCGGTTCCCACTCCCGTATTTTTCGCGGTGGCAACTGTACTGATCGTATATCTGATACTGAAAAAGACGGCTTTGGGACTTTATATTGAAAGTGTCGGCATCAATGGAAAGGCGGCCCGCCTGGTGGGTCTCAATTCCACAATGATCAAATTCCTTACCTATGTGATCTGCGGCGTGCTGGCAGGTATCGCGGGCATCGTGGCATCCAGCCGTATTTACTCCGCAGACGCGAACAACATCGGACTGAACCTGGAAATGGACGCCATCCTTGCGGTTGCTCTCGGCGGAAACTTCCTGGGCGGCGGTAAGTTCAGCCTGGTAGGTTCAGTGATCGGCGCCTACACCATTCAGGCCCTGACCACAACCCTTTACGCGATGAACGTAAAGGCGGACCAGCTTCCTGTTTACAAGGCGATCGTGGTTATCGTTATCGTAACGCTTCAGAGCGAGACCTTTAAGAAATATATCGCCGCGCTGAAAAATAAAAAAGCTTCCGGCGCGCCGGCAGCAGAAGGAGGGCAGAAATAATGAAAGCAAAAAGTAATTTTCAGAAAAAGAAAATGACGAGCACAGGCTTCCTGCTTCTGATCACCATTGTTCTGTTCTTTGTAATGTATGCCGCAGGTATGGTTGTGTTTGCCGATAAAGGTTTTGCGAAACCGCAGATGTTCCTGAATCTGTTTGTATCCAACGCGGGTCTTCTTGTTATTGCCTGCGGGCTTACCATCGTTATGATCACCGGCGGAATTGATATTTCCGTTGGTTCCGTTACGGCTCTGGTTTGTATGGTGATGGCCGACATGATGGAAAACAAAGGGGCGAACGCCTATGTGGCAGTGCTTGTGGCTCTGCTGATCGGACTCCTTTTTGGTATTGTACAGGGATTTCTGGTATCCTATATGGGTATCCAGCCCTTTATCGTAACTCTGGCAGGTATGTTCTTCGGGCGAGGCATGACGGCTATTGTCAGCACAGATATGATCTCCATTAAGAACGAGCTGTTTCTGAAATGGGCGAACTTCCGTTTCTACATGCCTTTTGGCTCCACCAGCAAAAAAGGAAAATTTATTCCTGCTTACATACCGCCTACAGTAGTGATTGCGGTTGTTGTGGTTATTTTGATCGCTGTTCTTTTGAAATACCGTAAATTTGGACGTAAGCTGTACGCGATCGGCGGAAACAGACAGAGCGCTCTGATGATGGGTCTTGATGTTAAGAAAACCATGTTTAAGGCATATATCCTTGACGGTTTCCTGGCCGGCCTCGGCGGATTCCTGTTCTGCCTGAATAGCTGCGCGGGCTTCGTAGAGCAGGCGAAGGGACTTGAGATGGATGCGATCTCCTCAGCCGTTATCGGCGGTACGCTGCTTTCCGGCGGTGTGGGAACTCCCATCGGTTCTATGTTCGGCGTGCTGATCAAGGGAACCATTTCCAGTCTGATCACCGCGCAGGGAACCCTTTCAAGCTGGTGGTCGAGGATCGTTCTTTCCCTTCTGCTGTGCTTCTTCATCGTAATCCAGTCGCTGCTTGCGTCGGCATCCGCGAAAAGAAAAGGTAGTTGACAATTAGAATGAAGAAATGGCCTGGGATGATATATGGAAGAAAACGGAGTATCAAAATATTATCTGTTGATGGAACAGATCAAAGGAGAAATTTTATCCGGACAGATTCTGCCGGGCCAGAAGCTTCCCTCTGAGAACCAGTACGCCCAGCGCTATTCCATGAGCCGTCACACGGTGCGGAAGGCGCTGGCGATCCTGGAGCAGCAGGGCTATGTGGAAGCCTACCATGGAAAAGGAACCTTTTGCTCCGAACAGCCGCGCCGCAGGAAAAATTCCCGGAATATTGCAGTGGTAACCACTTATATTTCCGATTATATTTTTCCCAGACTGATTCAGGGAATGGATCGTGTCCTTGGGGAAAACGGCTATAGTATCATCCTGAAAAATACAGGAAACAGCCGCCAGAGAGAGGCGCGCTGTCTGGAGGAGCTTCTGAAAAAGGATATAGACGGGCTGATCATTGAACCCAGCAAAAGTGAGCTGAGCTGCAGGCATATCAGTCTTTATCAGATGCTGGACCGTTATGAGATCCCTTATGTGTTCATCCAGGGGATTTACGCGGAGCTGCGGGACAAACCGCACATTCTGATGGACGACGCCCGGGGCGGGTATCTGGCCGCGTCTTATCTTCTGAAGCTGGGACACAAAAGAATCGCCGGATTTTTTAAGGCGGACGACATGCAGGGGATTGAACGGCACAAGGGCTATGTAAGGGCCCTGCAGGAGGCCGGCCTTTCCTATTATCCGGAGGATGTAGTCTGGTATCATACAGAGGACAGAAAGATGAAGCCGCTGATCATGCTGCGTCTTATGGAGAAAAGCGGACGGCTTCCGGAGGGGATCGTATGCTATAACGATCAGATTGCAGGTATGCTCATCGAAGAACTGGAACGCCTTGGGAAAAAGGTTCCTGAGGATGTCTCTGTTACGGGCTTTGATGATTCTCTGTATGCCCAAAGGGGAAAGGGAATCACTACGATTACCCATCCCCAGGAAAAGCTTGGAGAAATGGCCGCTGAACTGCTGCTGGAAAAGCTGAACGGGATTTCGGCTGAGAAAAGCAGGATTCCGGAAATGATCCAGCCGCAGCTTATTATACGCGGTTCCTGCCGGGACAGGCATAATACGGAGCAGAAAAGCTCCGGAAAGGTGATACTGACCGGGCCGGCAGAGCTGCGGGAAACAGGAAGCTGAGCCGCGTGCGGAGAAAAAGCAATACATCAAATATATCAGGAGGAAAGTTTTATGAAAACCGGAAGAAATTATAAATTTTGGTTCTGTACAGGCTCTCAGGATTTATACGGCGACGAGTGCCTGAGGAAGGTTGCGGAACATTCCAGGATCATTGTGGAGGAGCTGAACAAATCAGGCGTACTTCCCTTTGAGCTGGTATGGAAGCCGACGCTGATCACAAACGAGCTGATCCGCAAAACCTTTAACGAGGCAAACGCGGATGAAGACTGCGCCGGCGTGATCACCTGGATGCATACCTTCTCCCCGGCAAAATCCTGGATCCTGGGACTGAAAGAGTACAGGAAGCCCCTGTGCCACCTTCATACCCAGTTTAATCAGGAAATTCCCTATGACACCATTGATATGGATTTCATGAATGAAAACCAGTCTGCTCACGGCGGAAGAGAGTACGGCCACATCGTCACCCGTATGGGTATTGAGAGAAAGGTGATCGTAGGCCACTGGGCTGACAAGAAGGTTCAGGAAAGACTTGCCTCCTGGATGCGCACCGCGGTAGGGATCATGGAGAGCAGCCATATCCGCGTATGCCGCGTGGCGGATAATATGAGAAACGTAGCCGTTACAGAGGGCGACAAGGTAGAGGCTCAGATCAAATTCGGCTGGGAAGTGGACGCTTATCCGGTGAATGAGGTCTGCGAATATGTGAATGATGTTAAGCAGAGTGATATTGATGTTTTGGTAGAAGAATATTATAATAAGTATGATATTCTTCTCGAGGGCAGAGACCCGGAAGAATTCAAACGTCATGTGGCAGTACAGGCAGGGATCGAAATCGGATTTGAAAGATTCCTGGAAGATCATAACTACCAGGCTGTAGTAACTCATTTCGGCGATCTGGGTTCCCTGAAGCAGCTTCCGGGACTGGCTATGCAGCGTCTGATGGAAAAGGGCTACGGCTTCGGCGCCGAGGGCGACTGGAAAACAGCGGCGATGGTACGTCTGATGAAGATCATGACAGCAGGTATCAAGAACGCGAAAGGAACTTCCTTTATGGAGGATTATACATATAATCTTGTGCCCGGCAAGGAAGGAATTCTCCAGTCTCATATGCTGGAGGTGTGCCCCACAGTTTCAGACGGCCCTGTCGGCATTAAGGTATGCCCGCTCTCCATGGGCGACAGAGAGGATCCCGCAAGACTGGTGTTCACATCCAAAACAGGGCCGGCAGTGGCTACGTCTCTGGTGGACCTGGGAGACCGCTTCCGTCTGATCATCAATGATGTGGAATGTAAAAAGGTAGAGAAGCCTATGCCGAAGCTTCCGGTAGGAACGGCATTCTGGACTCCGATGCCGGATCTGGCGACAGGAGCGGAAGCGTGGATCCTGGCAGGAGGAGCACACCATACGGCATTCTCCTACGACCTGACCGCGGAGCAGATGGGAGACTGGGCTGCAGCAATGGGAATCGAGGCTGTCTACATTGACAAGGATACTACCATCCGTAATTTCAAAAATGAATTGAGATGGAATGAGATTGCTTACAGAAAATAAGGTGACAGTACAGTCATACAGTGGTCGGGAAGCATAAAACATGTCGGCATGTTTTTGCGAGCGGACATCTGTATGAGCTGAGCTGTTACAAAATAAGCACACAGATCGGGAGGATTTACCATGGGTGTAAGGGAAGCAAAGACAGCAATTATGAACAACAAAACTGCACTTGGAATTGAGTTCGGTTCCACCAGGATCAAGGCGGTTCTGGTGGACGGGACGAACAACCCTATTGCGTCGGGAGACTATGAATGGGAAAACCGTTACGAAAACGGTGTATGGACCTACAGCCTTGAGGACATCCACAAAGGGCTCCAGGGAAGCTATAAGGCTATGGCGGACAATGTCAGAGAGCTCTACGGCGTGGAGCTGACAAGTGTCGGCGCGCTGGGAATCAGCGCCATGATGCACGGATATATGCCGTTTAACGAGGCCGGAGAGCTGATGGTTCCGTTCCGCACCTGGAGAAATAATATTACCGGAAAGGCTTCAGAGGAGCTGATGGAGCTGTTCCATTACAACATTCCCCAGAGATGGAGCATCGCTCATCTTTATCAGGCTATTCTGAACAAGGAAGAGCATGTAAAGAATATCGCGTATATGACTACGCTGGAGGCGTATATTCACTGGCAGCTTACCGGAAGACGCGTCCTGGGTATCGGAGACGCGGCCGGAATGTTCCCCATTGACAGTACAACCAAGGACTACAATGAGGAAATGGTGCAGAAATTCGACAAGCTGGTGGAGCCGTACGGCTTCCCGTGGAAGCTGAGGGATATTATGCCTCAGGTTCTTGTCGCGGGACAGGACGCGGGCACGCTGACGGAGGAGGGAGCGAAGCTCCTGGATCCTACAGGAAAATTAAAAGCCGGAATCCCGATGTGCCCGCCTGAGGGAGACGCCGGAACAGGAATGGTGGCGACCAACAGTGTAAAACAGCGCACAGGCAACGTTTCCGCAGGAACCTCTGTATTCGCTATGATCGTTCTGGAAAAGGGCCTGTCGAAGCCCTACAAGGAGATCGATATGGTGACTACTCCCGCGGGAGATCCGGTGGCTATGGCGCACTCCAATAACTGCACCTCCGACCTGAACGCGTGGGTAAACGTATTTAAAGAGTTCGCGGAAGCGATGGGGATGGAAGTGGACATGGGAAGGCTCTTCGGAACCCTCTACAACAAGGCCATGGAAGGCGACGCGGACTGCGGCGGACTTCTGTCCTACTGCTATTTCTCAGGAGAGCATATGACGGGCTTTGAGGAAGGACGCCCGCTGTTTGTACGCTCCCCGGAGAGTAAATTCACTCTTGCGAACTTTATGAGAAATAACCTCTATACCTGTCTGGGCGCGATGCGCGTGGGAATGAATATTCTTCTTGACCAGGAGCATGTGAAGATCGACCGTCTTCTCGGACATGGAGGATTATTTAAGACTAAGGGCGTAGGCCAGCAGATCCTCGCGGACGCGGTAAACGCTCCCGTCTCCGTCATGGAAACCGCAGGAGAGGGCGGTGCCTGGGGAATCGCTCTTCTGGCTTCCTACCTGGTTAATAAGGAAGATGGAGAAACCCTGGAGCACTTCCTGGATGAAAAAGTATTCGCGGGAAATGAAGGCAGCACTCTGGAGCCGAAACCGGAAGGAGTGGAGGGCTTCAACGTATTCATGGACCGTTATCTCAAGGGACTTTCCATTGAAAGAGCGGCTGTAGAATCAAAAATCTGGTAGAAAAGAAAATCCCCGGCCGGAAGGCCGGGGATTTTCGATACTGATTGTCCGAAAGGACGGGGATTTTCAAACACGCTCTAGTAAGCGCGGCCGGTAAAGACGGCCACAGACCGGGGACGCATGACGAAGGTTCCCCCGATACGTACTTCAGTGCCTTCAGGATAGCAGAAGCGCCCCTCGCCGTCTCCGTAGGTGTTCACGCTGAGATACCAGGATACCCGTCCGTGATGGTTGGGGAGGGCAGTTTCCACATCCTCCCAGTAGGTGTTGATGACAATACAGACAAGGTCGTCACGGCCTTTTTCCTTATCGTAGCCAGCGAAGGTTACGGAGAAGGTTCTGGCGTCCGCCGGAACGGGAAGGTCGCTGCCGTCCGTGCCGTGGGTGCGGAGAGGCTCCATGCCGCATACGGCTCCGGGGAGCTTGCGGCTGATCACCTTGTGTTCCTGCCTGTACGCGATCATAAACCTGAAAAATTCAAATATATCACTATTTTTATCCAGAAGAGACCAGTCCAGCCAGGAAATTTCATTATCCTGGCAGTAGCAGTTGTTGTTGCCGAACTGTGTATTGCCGAATTCGTCTCCGGAAAGGAACATGGGAGTACCCCGGCTGCACATGAGCACCGCGCATGCGTTTCGGATCATGCGGTGACGCAGTTCATTTACCTGCGGATCGTCTGTTTCGCCTTCGGCTCCGCAGTTCCAGCTCCGGTTGTCGTTGGAGCCGTCTGTATTGTCCCATCCGTTTTCCTCGTTATGCTTGCCGTTATAGGAGTAAAGATCGTACAGGGTGAAGCCGTCGTGACAGGTCAGGAAATTGACGCAGGAGTTATAGCCCGCGTAGCCGTTTTCATATTCGTCATGGTAATCTCCGTACATGTCTCCGGAGCCGAGAATACTCCAGGCGGCGTCCAGAGAAAGCCAGGAATCTCCCTTGAGAAAGCCTCTGAGAGCGTCTCTGTAGCGTCCGTTCCATTCCGCCCACCGTCCGCTGGCAGGAAAGCTTCCCACCTGATACATGCCGCCCGCGTCCCAGGCCTCGGCGATCAGCTTCACGTTCCTGAGAAGGGGATCCGCGGCCAGAGTACGGAGAAGAGGCGGGTTGTTCATGGGAGAGCCGTCCTCGTTCCGTCCCAGGATGCTTGCAAGGTCGAAGCGGAAGCCGTCCACCCGGTAATTGACGGTCCAGTAGCGCAGGCATTCCAGGATCATCTGCTGTACTACCGGATGATTGCAGTTCAGGGTATTTCCGCAGCCGCTGAAATTGTAGTAATCCCCGTCGGGTGTGAGCATATAATAAATATTGTTGTCTAGGCCCTTAAAGCAGAAGGTGGAGCCTTTTTCATTTCCCTCGGCGGTGTGATTGAACACCACATCCAGAATGACCTCGATGCCGTTGTCGTGGAGCGCCTTGATAAGGGTTTTCAGCTCCGTGCCTTCGCGGTTATATTCGTTTGCGGCAGTGTAGCTGCTGTTCGGGGAAAAGAAGCACACTGTGTTGTAGCCCCAGTATTCCAGAAGTCTTTTGCCGTTCCGGTAACGGGCGTTGACCGTCTCGTCAAATTCAAAAATAGGCATCAGCTCCACCGCGTTCACGCCCAGCTCCTTCAGGTAGGGAATCTTTTCCATGAGGCCGGCAAAGGTTCCGTTGTGCTTTACGCCGGAGGACTCATGCTTTGTAAAACCGCGGACGTGAAGCTCGTAGATCACCAGATCGCACAGCTCCCGGTTGGATTGGGGCATATCGCCCCAGTCGAAGGTATCCTCCACCACTCTTGCGTGGTAGGTGTGCTCCCAGTGCGTTCCCCAGATGCGCTGTCCCGCCACGGCGCGGGCGTAGGGGTCCAGAAGTATTTTCCGGGAATCGAACAGAAGCCCTTTTTCCGGGCAGTAGGGGCCGTCTACCCGGTAGGCGTATTCAAAATCCTCAATATTCAGTCCATATACGATCATGGAATAAACGTCCCCGATCTTGTATGCCTCCGGGAAGGGGAGCACCGCGAAGGGCTCTTCCTGGGCCGGGTGAAAAAGAAGAAGCTCGCAGGAGGTTCCTCCGCAGGTATGGATGGTAAAGTTTACACCGTTCTGCAGAGCGGTGGCGCCATTTAGGTCGAACATTCCGGGACTCACCGGAAAGCCTGAGATTTCTGCCGTTGGATAGACAGCCAGCGGATATTCAGATATAAATTTCTGATGATATGATTTCATATAAATAAGTCTCCATTTCTATAGCTGTGTTCAGATAAAGCTGTCTCGAAAAATGTCTTTTTCTTTCCGTATTTATCTATTTTAACATGATTTTGCCCGCGGGCATAGGATAACCGCCATTTATTTTTATTTTTCTCCCCATCATGCTGTATTCTTTTCGGCCGCCGTAGTATAATTCTGAGTAGATAACAAAAAATGACGCCCGGCGAAAATCACTTTTCGATATGGGCAGCGGAAGAGTTAAAAAAACGGAACAGGAGGGAACTTCATGAGGATCGAACGGCTGCATATCAGAAATTTCAGATTTATCCGTGATCTGGAGATTCGGGACATAGAAAACGCCCTGATCCTCGTGGGGAAAAATAACGTAGGAAAGACGGCTGTGTTGAACGCCATTTGCGCGGCGGGCGGTCAGTACGAGATCGCCATGTCTGATTTTAATGAAAAAAAGCAGAATGTGGAGATTGATATTTCCCTCCGTATTACGGAGGAGGATCTGAAAATCCTCCACAGACAAAGGAAGGTCAGTTCCTACCGCAGACCGGAAATCTGGATGCGGGAATTCCAGAAGAAACTGCCCTCCTACCGCGACGGACTGCTGACTTTTTCCTTTTCCGCGAACTATCATGGGCGGATCCGGCTCAGCGACGGATATCACAAGCATAATCCTGTCATAAAAGAGGTCTTTCCAAAAATCTATTATGTGGACAGTCAGAGGGATATTGAGGGGATTCAGGATACCCTGCTTTCCTTTATGGAGGATGATCTTCTGAATCAGATGAGGGCGGACTGCTGTATTTTTGAGCGATCCAAGAAATGCAGCCATTGTTTTTCCTGTATCGGGCTCATTACCCAGAAAACGCCTGCGCAGTTGAACGCCTTTGAGACGCAGAAGCTTTTGGAGTATAAATTATATCAGTTGAATCTGGATGATTTTTCCCAGAAGGTAAACGAGAATTTCCGCGAAAACGGCGGAACGCCGGGAACCTTCCAGTATGAGCTGACCTGTAATACAGACCGTATTTTTCAGGTGAATGCCCGCTTTGATCCCAGAGGCCCCAGGGAGAAGGAGCCGGTTTCCGCTCTGGGAAAAGGAATGAGAAGCATTTATCTGCTTTCTCTGCTGGAAGCCTACCTTCAGGATGAGGAACGGATCCCGGGGCTGATCCTGATGGAGGATCCGGAAATTTTTCTTCATCCCAGCCTTCAGAAAAAATCCAGTGAGATATTGTACCGTCTGTCTACAAAAAGCCAGGTGATTTTTACGACCCATTCGCCGAATCTTCTGTTTCAGTTTCATTCCAGGCAGATCCGCCAGATGGTCCTCGACCAGGAGGGGTATCCGGTGATCCGGGAGGAGACGGATCTTTCGGCTATCCTGGACGATCTGGGATTTTCCGCAGGGGATCTTCTGAATGTAAGCTTTGTATTTATTGTGGAGGGGAAGCAGGACAAAAGCAGACTGCCGCTTCTTCTGGAAAAGTATTATTCGGAGATTTACGACGAGGACGGAAAGCTTTCCAGAATTGCCGTCATCTCCACGAATAGCTGTACCAATATCAAAACCTACGCGAATCTGAAATATATGAACCAGACTTATCTCAGGGAAAATTTCCTTATGATAAGGGACGGGGACGGCAGGGACCCGGAGGAGCTTGCCGGTTCTCTCTGCCGCTACTATGAGAGCCGGAATCAGGAGGATGCGGACCGGCTTCCCAGGGTGACAAGAAACAACGTGCTGATCCTGAAGTATTATTCTTTTGAAAATTATTTTCTGGATCCGGCGGTGATGGCGCAGATCGGCGTGATCCAGTCGGAGGAGGAGTTTTTCGAAATTCTCTTTCAGAAATGGGAGGAATACCTGCACCGGCTGAGAAGCGGACGGCATCTGACAGAGATACTGGGTCATTCTCTCTCCGGCCCGGAGGATGTAAAGAAGCATATGGAGGAAATCCGTATTTATGTCAGAGGGCACAACCTCTATGATATTTTTTACGGGCGTTTCCGCAAAAATGAAGAAGAAATTCTGCGTGCATATATTCAGGCGGCGCCGAGAGATACTTTCCGGGATATACTGGACGCCATCGACAGGTTTGTATATTTTGAGAACAGAAAGAGATAGGAAGCGCCAGACAAAAGCTGCGTTAGCAGCGAAGAGTCGGCTTTGCCGACGGGTCTGGGGCTTGCTGGCTGAAATAAATGAGTATTCAGCCGTCAGGCTGAATAGTTGTTACAGTTCACAGGCATCTGTGAACTGTAACGGAATCCAGCCCATTTTAAATCGCCTACGGCGAGGGGCTGGATTCTTTGGCTGTTTTTCATACTGGCCTGTGCATTTTCAGCAGGTGAAAATGCCAGG
>DXEG01000003.1 GCA_019115125.1 Candidatus Blautia faecipullorum | reverse complement strand
ATCATTGAACTCATCATACAGACTCCTTATGTTTTTTCTCGTCAATTAAACAATAAGATAAATCTGTATGATTGGGAAGAGGTTTCGATCTCTTCCCTTTATTTTTGCCAATGATAATTATACTCTAAGTGCTCTGCTTATATAATACAACCAGATACAAAAACGCAAAAACACCCACTATATATTCCGCAGCAAAGATTGCCCACCAAATGCCGTTACTTTGCCACACTAATAGGAAGACGGGAAAGGCACTCGCGAACAACTGGATGCTGAACTTAAAAAGGAGTTTGGCATATGAGTGACATATATTGCATTAATTAGATACTAAACAATAAGAAAACACCCGCACAGGAGCATTTCTGCTCTTGTGTGGGTGTTCTCATGTCCGCACTCTTTGAAGGTATCATTCAAAAAATTCTCGTTTTCCGAAAATCCCTAAGTCGCACCGCCGAAGGGCGCGGCATTTTTACCTGAGATTAGTACAGTTCAGCGTACTCTTCAATGTTTTCAGGTGTGAACTGAAGCGGCTCGCCAAGAACGATCTCTGTACCGCCGTCGTCAGCTTCAGTGATGGTGAACTCGCCAAGATCGCCTGCTGTGAAGGTCTCATCCAGAGCGCCTGTGATATCCTCGCTTACAAGTGCCATTGTAGCGTATGCGCTGAGGGTTCCAAGGCCCTGCATATCCCACAGATAGAAGTACGGGCAGGAATGTGCGTCGTCGTCGCCTGTGTACTCAAGCATCTCGGAAGGAAGACCAAGACCGGTCAGCTTGCATGCAGCTTCGTTGTCCTGCAGATATTTTGCCGCTGCAGCGATACCAACAGTTGTCGGCGCGCAGATAACCTTCAGATCCGGATAGTTCTGGATCAGAGCTGCTGTCTGGTCTGTAGATTTCTGCGGCTCGTCATCACCGTAAGCAACTTCTACCAGCTCCAGTCCGCTGTATTTCTCGTCGCCTTCCATGATGGCTTTCATTGCGTCGATCCATGCGTTCTGGTTTGCTGCCTGAGAGGTAGCGGAAAGGATCGCGAACTGTCCTTCGCCGCCGGAGATATCCAGTACGGCGTCCATAAGAGCCTGGCCTACAGCCTGTGTACCAGCCTGGTTTACAAATACCTGACGGCTGTCTTTATTGGGAGCGGAGTCGAAGGAGGAAACCTTGATTCCTGCGTCCATAGCTTCTTCCAGTTTTGCCTGAAGAGCGTTTACGTCGTTTGCCGCGATGCAGATCGCGTCAAAGTCCTGAGAGATCAGGTTGTCAAGAACCTTGATCTGAGCGTCTGCGGTTGCTGTTTCCGGATAAACAACATCCACGGTTGCGCCTTCAGCTTCTGCAGTCTCTTTAAAGGAAGCTGCCGCGATCTCGAAGAATGCGTTGCCGGCGGACTTTCCAACCAGAGCGATTTTCTGACCTTCTCCTGCTGCGAATACCGGGCTTGCTGCGCCGAGGATCATGGTTCCGCAAAGAAGTGCGCTAATAACTTTTTTGTTCATGTTTTTTCCTCCCTTGGAAATAATATAGTTTTTATTTGCAACTGCTTCCCTGCTGCATGGAAAGCAGCTACTTTCATTTACTGTTTTCCCTTTTTAAAGGATTATTTATTTTTTACCTGTACGGCTCTCTTCACCTGACGCACGATATTCGGCAGGGCGACAGCCGCCACAAGAAGAATTCCGATGATCAGAAGGATTACCTGAGCGTTTACATTCTTCTGTCCAAGACCAACTCTGAGGCATACGATGATAAACGCGGAGATCACGCCGCCCGCGAGGTTTCCTTTTCCTCCGGTGGAGGAGATGCCTCCGAATACCGCCATGGCGATGGCGTCCATCTCAAAGCCGTTTCCTGTCGTGGTATTTGCCCCGTAGGAGGAGGATACCAGGAACAGGGCGCAGAGTCCGGAAATCGTTCCCATTACCGTGTAGATCACCATACGGATCTTCTGTACATGGATGCCGGAATAGTAGGCGGTGAGACGGTTTGTCCCGATCGCGTATACCCTCCGTCCGAAGGTGCTCTTTCCGAGAATGACGGCAAAGATCACCGCAAGGATCAGTACCAGGAAGAGAATATAGGGAACCTGGCCTGCCTTTCCGCCGATCAGACGGAAACCGTCCGTATTCGTAACGGAAATACTTCCGCCGCTGCCCAGAACCACCTCGGCGATACCACGGAAAATAATCTGGGTCGCCAGAGTGACGATCATAGGAGGAAGCTCCTGAAACCTTGTAAGGATGAATCCGTTGACAGCTCCGCAGATGGTTCCCACGATCAGCGCCGTCAGCACAACCACGATGAAAGGCGCGTTGGTGTTGCAGACAATACAGCTCATGGTGGCGGAAAGACAAACAATGGAACCCACGGAAATATCAATCTCACCCAGCACCAGAATATAAGCCATCGTCAGCATCAGGAATACCTCTGCCAGATAAACCGGCATCTGGCGGAGCAGACTGCTCAGGTTATAAAACTCTGAAAATAACGCACAGAAAATATTTACGGCAATAAAGATGAGGACCAGAATGCCTTCCCAGGAGAAGATCATCCGCTTTACCGAACTTTCTGGCACATTGTTAATACTTCTTCCAGATTTTCCAGCCATGATTACATCTCCCTTCCTTTCAGTGCGTTTCTGTCAGCGGCACGCTGCAGAACAACGTTGATGATTACAACCGCAAGAATGATCAGACCCTTGATCATGTTCAGCCAGAGCTGATTGAAGAATGGAACCAGCGGAAGCGCTCTGGCGATCGTAGCCAGGATCAGAGATCCCAGAAGAGCTCCAAGAACAGTTCCCCGTCCGCCGTTCATGCTGACGCCGCCGATCACGCAGGCCGCGATAACATCCATCTCTCCGCCGTACTGCATATCCGGCATGGCGGACGCGTAAACGGAAACCTGCAGGGCGCCGCCCAGACCGGACAATAACCCCATAATCACATATACAAGAAGCTTCACATTCTTTACATTGATACCGGAAACCTCCGCTGCCTCCGCATTGCTTCCTACAGCGTAGATCTTACGTCCCGTTCTGGTCCATTTCATAAACCAGAAGAAGAAAGCGTAGCAGACGATGATCACCCAGATCACGCAGTTGAGCCCCAGGAAATTCGTAGTGGCAAAATTCTTGAATTCACCAAGAGCCGCGGCGCTTGCCCATTCACCGCCGTTGGAAACGAGATATCCCATAGCGCGGTAGATGTACATGAAGCCCATGGTAGCGATGATCGGCGGCACATCTGCTCTGGAAATGACCAGACCAACGACAAAGCCGCAGACAATACCGATAGCGACAGCGATCACAAATGCAAGAACAGGATTTGCGATCACATCATATTTCAGCATCATACCAATAGACATACCGGAAAGCGCCAGAGTGGACATAATGGAAATATCAATTCCGCCCACCAGCATAACGCAGAGCATACCCAGCGCCATTACCATCATAACCGCATTGTTTTTCAGCATATCCATCAGTGACTTCGGGGTCAGGAACGACGGGCTGATGGCGGTTACGATCACAAAAAGCACAATCAGGACAATGGCAAGCAGCGCTTCACGAGAGCCTGTGATTCTTTTCATAAGCGATTTCTGTTTCATTTTCCAGCCCCCTTTCCGGTTCCCTTTTCCATGGCCAGCTCAAGGATTCTTTCCTGTGAGGCTTCCTCACGGTTCAGCTCACCGGTTTTTCTTCCGTTGCACATAACGACAATACGGTCCGCCATACCCAGGATCTCCGGCATTTCCGACGAGATCAGAATGATCGCGTAGCCCTTCTTTGCCAGATCCCCCATGATCGCGTAGATTTCCGCCTTCGCGCCTACATCCACGCCCTTGGTGGGCTCGTCCATGATAACTACCTTCATCTCCTGGCTCAGAGCCTTGGCAACCACGACCTTCTGCTGGTTACCGCCGGACAGAGAGCTCGCCGGCTGGAAAATATCCACGGCCTTGGTATCTACTTCCTCCAGGAGTTTCTTGGAGATATCCCTCTCCGCCTCATCATTGTTAATGCCGTTCTTCGCATATTTGCTGATGGTAGGAAGAGTTACGTTTCTTCCCAGGCCCCAGCTCATGATCAGGCCCTCCTTCTGACGGTCCTCGGGAAGAAGGATGATACCCTTTTCCATGGCGTCGGAGGGGCGTTTGATATGTACTTCTTTTCCTTCCAGGTAGACTTTTCCGGAATCTGGCTGGGTAATTCCGCAGACAGCTTCCACCGTCTCCGTACGGCCCGCGCCTACCAGACCGGTCAGACCTACGATCTCTCCCGCTCTCACGCTGAAGGATACGTCCTTGAAAAATCCTGTTCTGGACAGATGCTCCACCTTCAGCATTTCCTGTCCAAGCTTTACCTCCGGCTTGGGGAATAGATCATTGATCTCACGGCCGACCATTGCCTTGATCAGATCCGCGTTTGTGATCCCGTCCACATCATAGGTTCCGATGTACTGGGAATCACGGAATACAGTTACGCGGGAAGCCAGGCGGTACATATCCTCAAAACGGTGGGAAATGAAGATAATGGATACGCCCTCTTCCTTTAATTTATCCACAAGTGTATAGAGCTTCTCAGATTCTGATTTCGTCAGCGCCGCGGTAGGCTCGTCCAGAATGATGATACGGGCATTGGTGGACATGGCCTTTGCGATCTCTACCATCTGCTGCTGAGCGACGCTCAGCGTTCCCATCTCGTCTGTAGCGTCGAAGTCTGCGTCAAGCTGCTGCAGAAGCTTATTGGCTTCCGCGTTCATGGCTTTCCACTGGATCATCCTGTTCTTAATGATCTCATGGCCCATGAAAATATTTTCTGCCACAGTCAGATGCGGATAAGATGTGGGGTGCTGGTAAACGGCCGCGATTCCTGCCGCCTGGGCGTCCTTTGGTCCCTTAAAGTCCACTTTCTTTCCGTTTAAAAACATTTCGCCTTCTTCTGCCTTATGTACGCCGGTAATTACTTTGATAAAGGTCGATTTACCGGCGCCGTTTTCACCCATAAGCGCATGGACTTCACCGGGCTTTAACTGAAACTGCACGTTATTCAGCGCTTTTACGCCCGGGAATATTTTCGTAATGCCTTTTAACTCAAGAACATATTCAGACACGGCTCTCTCTCCTCCCTTTTCATGATCTCTTTTAATTCGCGTTTATTGTAACATTTATCACTTTTTAATGTAATGGGAATATTTTTGGAATCGGGGTAAAATATTTTTGAGTAATCCGCCCTACTGACGTCGCGGATTCTTCTCCAGGGCCTGCCGCTCCCTCATAAGCTCCTCATGAAGCTTCAGGGAATTCCAGTGCCGGGTGACCGGGGTAAGCTCAGCCTTCCTTCCGGGCGGGGATACGGATCTGCACCTCCGTTCCCTGTCCGGGCTGGCTCGCGTAAGTCAGTCCATACTCCTCTCCATAGAGGATCTGCAGGCGCCTGTGGGTATTATAAACCGCGATATTCGTACCTCCGGAGCTGCTGCCGCCGTCCCCTGAAAGGATGCCCGAGAGCTTCTCAGGAGAAATTCCCACCCCGTCGTCGGAAACCAGGAGAACAATATCATCGTTTTCCAGCCAGCCGGTAAGCACGATGGTTCCTGCTTTTGTATCCTTTTCCAAAATCCCATGGAGAACTGCGTTCTCGATCACCGGCTGGAGAGTCAGCTTGGGGATCTGGTACTCCGTCAGCTCGTCGGGGATATCCGACACAAAGGTGATTTTATCATGAAAGCGCATATTCTGAAGGTGAAGATAAATGGAAACATGCTCCTCCTCTTTCCCGATGGTGGAAATACTCTGTTTCCGGCTCAGGGTCAGCTTATAAAAACGGGAAAGGTTCTGCACCGCGCTGGTTACCTCCGCGTTTCTTCCCTGCTGGGCCAGCCAGTTGATCATATCCATAGTGTTATACAGAAAATGGGGATTGATCTGGGCCTGGAGAGAATCGAATTCTGCCGTCCGCAGCTCCTCCGCAGCCTTTAACTGATCCTCCATCAGTTCTCCCATTCTTCTTGTCATAAAGTTATAGGTATCGATCAGGTCGCCTACCTCATCGTGATATCTCGGACTGTCCATAGGCGTCAAAGCACCCTCTCTGACCCTGCTCATCTGATGTATCACGGAGGATATCCGGTTTGTGATAGAATGGGAAAGAAAATGCGCAGTCACAGTAGCCAGAACAAGAATTCCCAGATACATCAGCATATATTCCAGCATCAGCTTGTTGCTCTGGGTGATCAGAGGCTCTGAGGGCAGCACCGTCACCATAAACCAGCCGGACTGCTGAATATTATAAAATCCCGCATAGACCTTCGTATCCAGAATCTCTCTCTCAATAAAGTTATTGGAAGACATAAAGGAATCCTCAATGGTCTCGTAATCCAGCCAGTATATTCCAGCAAGGGAATCATTGGAGGAGGCGACCATCGCGTTCCGCTCATTCAGTATATAAGACACACTGCCGTCCAGGGTCAGATTGTCCTTCAGAATATTATTAAAATCCTCGGATGTAAAATAAACCGCAATATAAGCGGGGTAAGAATTCTGCTGATAGTAAAAGGTAGTGGAGGCAATATAAGCCATATCGCCGTATTTTTCTTTTTCACGCTTTCCCAGATAAAACTCCGGACAGAACAGCTCCGACTGCCCGGTCCCCTGAAAGATCCCGTGCCAGTACCTGCCTTTTGCCCGGTTCACAGGCGAAAAATATTTTTCTGTCAGCGGGTCTTCAAAAAGCTCTGTGGATTCTCCGGGAAAGTCCATATATATCTGAAGCCCCGTGATCCGGCCGTCATCCACAAGATCCTGAACGGTATTCCCGAATTCTCTGGCGTCCGTTTTATCAAGAAGGATCTGGGAGGGCGAGTTCACCGGCTGATGAAATAATTTCTGAAAAAAAGACTGGTCTGTTATTTCCGCGTAAGCGTCCAGCACTCTCTGCACATCCTTCTCGATCAGCGGCGCCGTTTTCGAAGAGGAATCCTGTTCCTGTCCAATGGTATAGGATACTACCATATCGTACAATCTGCTGTAAAAAAAAACCCCGATCAACAGCACAGGAAGGCTGACAGCCAGTATCAGCGTGATCGTGAATTTAGACTGTAGTCCCATATCGCCATAGGCCTGGCGAAGTCTGCGAAAAAATCTGGTCATTGTAAATTTTTCTCCCTGTATTCGGACGGAGACAGTCCTGTATGCTTCTTAAAGCTTTTCCCGAAATAGTTTCCGTCGCTGTAGCCCACTCTGGAAGAAATATCGGAAATTTTATAACGGGAATCCATAAGGAGCTGCTTTGCTTTCTCCATGCGGTATTCCGTAATATACTGGTTCAG
Organism: Candidatus Blautia faecipullorum; assembly: GCA_019115125.1. Taxonomy (GTDB): domain Bacteria; phylum Bacillota; class Clostridia; order Lachnospirales; family Lachnospiraceae; genus Blautia_A; species Blautia_A faecipullorum. Next base: position 87,581 of record DXEG01000003.1, on the reverse strand, counting down.
CGTGCTTCCTGTCTCATTTTTGAAAAAGGTACATACATAGGAGGTTGAGAGAAACACATGCGCGCTGATATCCTTTACGGACAGGTTTTCTTTCATATAATTCTGACTGATATATTTTTTGATCAGAAAGATCGTGGGATTCTCCTGCCCGTGGTCCGCCGCGTCCTTGAAAAACGCCCTTGTCTTTTCTGTCAGAGTTTCATGAAGCTCTGAAAAAGTAAAGCAGCCGCCGATCATTTCCGCGATGCTTTCTGTGCTTTTCAGTCCTGCCGCCTGCTGCCTGCGAGACTCCTCCAGGCATAGAAACAGACGATAATAAAGATCTCTCACCGGATTCTGCAGGAATCTGCGGTTTCCGGAAAAGGTTGCCTCCAGTTCAGCGAGAATCCGGAAGGCTTCCTCCTCATTTCCCGAGGATAAGGACTCTGAGAAGGCTGTCTCAGGCGCAGGCAGAGGAAGCTCCCCCGGAGAAGCGTTTTCCTCGGCAGCCCCGCCGGTGATCATTGTATTGACCGGAAAGAAAAAGCTGCTCTGAAGAAGTATCACTGCCGAGGCATAGGACTGATATGCCCTCGATACTCCGTATACCGTGTCCCCGGCGGCAAGAGAAAACCTTACAAAGGGCTCGAAACGGCCGCGCAGATAAGCTCCTGCAGCCTGCACCGCATGAGCGGTAGGTTCGGCCTGGCCGAACAAAAAGTATACGAGATACTGCATCCTCTTCTCTGTATAGACACAGCTCATATGGTATTGTCTCAGAAATTCTCTGAAATTCTCATGAAATTCCGCAAAAGACGGAGTTTCCGCCTGGACGGAGGTATCCATTTTTACAATATACGCTGTAAAACAGGTGGACGCGTTCACAGTAAGCTTCAGCTCTGAGGCGAGAGCTTCTATGGAACCGCTGTTGGAAGTTCCATATGGTACTGTCAGCAGCAAGGCGAGCTGAGAGGACAGCTCCATGGATTTCAGGTTTTCGCCTCTGTGAGAATGAAGCTTCTGCATATAAAGATCTCTCGCTTCCCTGACAGCCTCCTGTATTTCCGCGGGATTCAAAGGCTTTTCAATGTAATTCACCGCCTTGAGCCTGATGGCCGCTTTGAGATATTCCTTATCAGAATAACCGCTCATAAAAATCGGGACAGAATCCGGTAGTATCTTTTCCAGACGTTCCAGCATGGTAATGCCGTTCATGCGCGGCATCCGCACATCGCAGAGAATGATTTCCGGTCTGTGCAGACGGGCGGTTTCCAGTCCGTGAACGCCGTCGTCCGCCTGAAGAACCTCATCGATTCCAAGAGCCTTCCAGTCCACGGAAGAAATCACGCCGGTGCGGGTAAGCTCTTCATCATCTACGATCAACAGTTTCATATCATTCTCCTTTGTAAAAAGTAAAGATAAACGTGTTTTCTTATTTACGGAAATCCGTCCGGCTTTTGGGGAGCTTTTTCAGGATCCTGCCGCAGATATCCGCGGAGCAGGGCTTGCGGATCTCGTTGAAAAGCCTGTTCACCCTGGCTCTCTCCGCCTTCCAGAAATCACTGTCCGATACAAGACATGTGAGAAATTCCTCCATAGTCCGGGGCTTTGGCCCGGGCGTTACTTCGTCGTACTCAAAATTCATACCTCGGCCGGCCATATATTCCTGCCGGTCATAGGGCAGAAAAATCATGGGATGATCCGTAAGAAGATAATCAATATAAATACTGGAATAGTCTGTGACCAGACAGTCAAAGATATCCAGCATTCCCGTGACGTCCTCCGCCTGCTCCTCTCCCAGGAACCGGATACGTTCTCCAAGATAAGGCCCGGCAGCGGCTTTCTCCGCAATATGAGTCCGGACAAATATGATCATTTTTTCTTTTTCCAGAAATTTCTCCAGACGTTCCATATCAAAATCCTCAAAGGGAAAAAGCCTTACCTCCCCATAGTCGCGGAACGTAGGCGCATAGAGGACGGTCCGGCGGTATTCCGGCAGCTCTCCGTAAATCTCCCTCAAGAGCTTCCGCCTGTCCTTTGCCTGAAACATACCGTCATTGCGGGGCTGGCCCCAGACTCTGATCTTATTTTCAGGCACCGCGAAGCTTTCCGCCATCAGAGGGATCAGAGAACGGGAGGTGGTCAGGATACAGGTGTAATTTTCTGAAAAGATCTTTTTAAAATAAAAGCGGGACAGCTTCCCCAGATTGGGATCCAGAAGGGCGATCTTTTTCAGCGGCACGCCGTGCCAGAGGTTGACGATCATTCTTCTCCGGAGCAGCCCTGTGCTGTAGACCGGAAGCCCCGCCGAGGTAAACCATACGCCCGCGCCAAGGGCTTTTTTCATGCCCGCCGAAGTCTCTGTTTCAATAAAATATTTTTCTCCGTAAACAGAAGAAAGCTTCTCTCTCAGACCTGCGTCGTTGATCACAAAAAGAGGCGTCACCTCCGGCACATGATCCCGCACATACTCAAAAAGATAACGCGAATTATAATTATAATGGCGGTTATCGGTGGAGGAGAACACCCACACATAGGGATCCGGCCGGACTCCCGCAAAACGCGAGAGAAGCTCTCCCCGGATAAGATTCTTTATTTTTCCCATTTTACTTCCTTCTCTGATTTTCTCTGATTTTGCACAAAATACTATCTGTATTTCCACAGGCCGTGGAGGGCATAGGAAACAAAATATGCCATACTTTTCAAAGGATGATAACCCATATACCGGTACACACGGTAGGTCATCACCGCTGATTTCCATTTGTTTCTGGATTTTCCGCCCTCTGTCAGACGGTATTTCAGATAAGGTCTGTTTATCCCCGCCGCAGGGCCGTAGCGTTTCAGTATTTTCAGCCAGGTGAGATAATCCTCGTGGCTGTCGTCATGCTCCATGGGGTATTCCAGCGCCGCCTCCCGGCGGACCAGGACCGAGGAGCAGTTGATACTGTTATGAGACAGCAGATCCCTGTAAGAAATCCTTTCTTTGACAGGAATATATTTCCCGGCTGAGGTTCCGTCCGGATTCATCAGCTCTCTTCCCGTGGAACAAAGCACGCTCCCTGTTCTCTCAAGGAGTTCAAGCTGGGCCTTCAGCTTACCCTCCGCCCACCAGTCGTCCGCGTCCAGAAACGCGATATATCTTCCCCTCGCCTCACGGATCCCCCGGTTGCGGGAGGACGCGGCGCCCTGGTTCGTCTGATTCCTGTAGTAATAAAAATCTTTTCTGCCCTCATAAGAAGCCAGAACTTCCTCCGTGCCGTCTGTGGAACAGTCGTCGATCACAAGAAGCTCCAGGGGAACCTCCTGCAAAAATACGGAATCCGCCGCCTTTTTAATGTAAGCGGCTCCATTATAAACCGGCATAATCACAGATACCAGCGGCTGCGTCATCATTCGCTCCTTTCCTCTCCTGCGTTTCCTGTATAGTTCAAAAGCTCCCCGATCAGGGCTTCCGCCCTCCGGACAGACTCTCTGTTCATTTTTCGGTAATCCAGCCGGAGAGATTTCACTTTTCCTTCTGCGAAAAGCTCCATACCTCTCAGAATCCCCTCGGCGGAGTTTTCCAGAAGGTTTCCGCCATATTTTGTAAGAAAGCCGCGTGGACCGCTGACGTCACATGCCATAACCGGAACTCCCAGAGCGTCGGCCTCCATCAATACAAGCGGATGTCCCTCATAATAAGATGAGAGAAGAAACAGATCACATTTTTTCAGGACCGGCATGGGATTTCTCATGGAGCGGATCAGGATAATATGCTCCTTCGCTGAAAGAGAACCTGCATAGGCAAGGGTTTCCTCATAGAGCTCCCCGTTGCCGCCGATGATGATCATCCACGTTCCGGGATGCACCTTCCAGTACTGCTCAAAAGCCTCCAAAAGGCGTTTGTGCCCTTTTTCCGGAGAAAAGCGGCCGATGCTGATAAATTTCGTATCGCCGCTGTCCAGAACCGCCTGCAGCTCTTCCAGAGAAACACTGGACAGGGTATCCCCGTCAAAGGCGGCCTTTTCCTCCGCCCTTGCAAGGACGCTTTCATAATCCAGGCAGTTGGGAATGACGGCTACTCTGGAAGGATCCGCCCCCAGGCCGCGTGTAACCGGCTCCACAAGATCGCTGCTGACTGGCACGATCCGGTCATAGGTATTGTAGGCCTCCTTCAGAAGATACGGATTCTGGTTCCCCTTGGCGGCTATTTCACGGACCATATCGTTGTGTACCCAGATTATTCTCGGGCAGGGCGACTCCTCCAGCAGGGAGGTCACATAGGCCTCGTAGCCGTTATAATGGATCACCAGCGAAAAGTCGGCTCCTCCAAAATGCTTCTTCCACTCCCGCTGATAAGCTCTGTGTACCCGGCAGTCAGTCCATTCGGAGGAAGAGCCTTTCATCTTCCGCATAAGAGCGCACATTGTGGGAAGGTCCATATTCATCTCACTTCCCAGAGGGTATATGCCGAGCTCCCGCGGAAGCTCGGCCAGCCTGGCCTGATTTTCTCTCGCGTATTGCGTGCGGAAGGAAAGAAAATAGTTGTATCTGGTCAGATCCAGCTCAGCAAGCATGGAAAAGAGAGCGGTGGTAATACCGTTCTGTCCCAGATCGCCGCCGTAAAGCAGAATATTTTTTTTGCCGTTGCCCTTATATTTTTTCGTACGGCAGCAGGAATCCCCAAGAAATACATGCCGGCAGATTTTTTCTGTTCCGCGGCCGTCCTCGTAGGTGGCAAATTTTTCCATAAAGGCTTCGTCCGGAACGCCGCCTCCCTGGTGAGCCAGCGGGATCACCTTTCCGGGATCCTCTGTATAGCAGAAGGGATATTTTCCGATATCCTCGTACATTCCACGTCCACTCTCATATTCCTTCCTGTCATAGGCAAAAAGAATGATCTGCCTGCCCGCGTTGGCAAAATCATAAAAAACGCTGGAATAATCCGTGATCAGCGTACTGCACAGACTGAGCCCCTCATAAGTATCCCATTCTGTGGGGAACGGGCGGATATGCCGGTAGCCCTCAAAGCTCTCCTTTCCGTGGAGAAAGGGATGCAGCTTCACCAGAAGGAGCTCGTCCTCTCTTAGCTGTCCGTCCCAGAGCTTCAGATGCGCGGCGAGTATATCCATAGAGCTTCCCCTGTCCACACTGTCGGTCAGTCCCCGGAAGGTAGGAAGATAGGCAAGCAGCTTCTTATTCTGAAATCCGGCCTCCTCCAGAAGCTTCTTCTGTCTTTCCCCGGGATTCCTGCGGAAAATATCGTTCCTGGGATATCCCTCCCGGAGAACGGTCCCCCGGTAGAGGCTGGACAGCATATAGGCCTGAGACATCTTCTCCTCCATATAGCGGTTGGGGAAAACAAGATAATCGGAATCCAGAAAATTCCTGAGCATATTTCCCACACTGACTGCCTCCTGGCGGTTATCCCGTCCCATTTTCTTCAAAGGGGTGCCGTGCCAGGTATTCAGATAAATCTGTCCCTCCTTTTTGATAAAGCGTCCGGGGAAGGTGACGTCGTTGACCAGATATTTCGCCTGGCTGAGGGCCTTATAGTAGGACAGCGAGCCGGTCCGCGCCATGCGCGATATGTGAATGGAATTCCTCTGGAGCTTTTCTCTGATCTCCGGCTCCGCGCCGCGGCGAACGGACAGCACGACTTCAAATTTCCGGTAAGGGTCCTTCTGAAGCTCCGCCAGGATCGCAAGAATATTGCTCTCCAGCGCGTTTCCGCTCCGGGACTCCAGAAGGATCATATCGTCTTTCAGCTTTGTCTTTTCATAGAACCTATTGTAAAGCGGATACCAGGAGCCGTTCCGCAGCTTTTTTTTCACCTTTTCTGTAAAACGCATCTCATTATAGTCCCTTCTATTTCCAATATAATTATCATAACAAATGGCTTTTGCGGTGTCAACGGGCGGGGGAGATCGGGTGGGGGCCAGTCACGTCGAGCTTACGCATATTTGTTGAGATGCAATTGAAACTCGAGCTTTCTGTTCCTCAAAATTAAGGAATCCGCTTGAATCCTGCTACCAGATGTGATATATTGAAAATAGAAAAGGGAAAGCCATAGAATCGGCTTACCCCGAACAGTTACAACTTATCCCCTCCGAAAAGGGTCAGCCGTCACTATTGGTAGTAGTGGCGGCTATTTTCTTTTATCCTTGATAATCTCATAAATAAGACCAGCAAGGGCAACAATCAGTATACCTATCTGGATTAAATCCGAATATGTAACCATTGTATCACCCTCCTTTCTTTCGTCTGGAGGGTTAGCCCCTCCGAATATCAGAGGGTAAGCCGCCCGGCTCTATGGTTTCCCATGTTTCTATTCTAACACGCTGCCACTGTTTCTTCAATCCTAATAAGCGAATTAAGGACAGACTAAAAGGACTGAATCCTGTATAATACAGGATCCAATCCTCTTTAGCCGCGCAGCCGCAATTTTGTCTAACTTTTTCGGAGTCCGATCATTATTTTGCAATTACTTTTCAATAATCAACTAATCACCTTCCCCTGTATCCCTCCTTCATCATAAATAACCTGTCTTTCCTTTGTCACCTCATCAATAACCTGAAGAATAGATTCTTTGAAGCTTTGAACATAAATATTGTCTTTTATAGCCAAAGCATATTTTTTAAGCTGAGCAATCTCAATTCCTTTTTCTGGAGTAAACATTGTAATGATGGTTAAATTCAAGTTTCTTCCATATTTCTCACTTGAGAAAAGCATACTAACACAACGGTTTCTTTCACTTCTAAAGTTAAATATGTAAGAATCTTTATAGTGTACGTTTACGAGGTTGAGTGCTCTTGCATCCTCTTTCTTCATTACAACCTCACCGTCAAAATCCTTCACTAATTCTGCAAAAGCATACTCAATTTGTTCTTGAGATATTCTCTGTCCACTAGACAACGGTAATGTCTTTGTCCATTTTGCGATTGCCAAGGAGTATTCTAGATTTTTATGTGCCATCTCCAGTTTTCTGAAAAACAGATCAAATGCATCTACATTCCATTCTATCGAAGAGCTGTCGAACAAAAAGCCATCCATTTTTTCGATATCATATATTTTAATATTTGTCGATCCGCCGCATTCAAGAAAATTAAGTCTATCCTGATATTCCATTTCAAAACTAACCTTTTTCTCAAATAATCTTCTTAATACATCTCTCTCCAGTTCAAAAAATCCCATCCATGCTAACCCAGATGCAAGTAGAAAAGCACCCTGCTCATTTTTTAAAAATATTGCATTATCAACCCACTCTAGAATAAGCTTTTTCTGCTGATTTACCAAGCTTTTCCCACCAACCAGATTGTTGGCATAAACTAGCGCCAGAATCCGTTCTACATGAACTCCTTCTATAAACACCACTTTATCTTTCCCGTCAGCTTGCACTTTTAGAACCGTTGTATATATTACTTTACTTCCATTTATTATATGTTTATTTATATAACATCCAAAAAGTACCCCTGCTGTATCGAATTTTTCTCTATCAAACGGTTTTTCACAAGCCCTACACCACATCACCTCTGCTGCATAATTAGTCCAATTTGGCAGATCAGAGCTTAGATATTCATAAAAATCTCCAGCATTACTTATACTGATACCAATTGACACTAATTTTTTTTCTAATTCGCAAAGTCTTTCTTTTATTTGATATCCATCTTCCGTCACTTTCAGCGTACAATCTCCATACTGTTGATAATTAATACAATATGTTTGTTTATCAATATTCTCACAAAGCTCTGTCAATATATCAACTGCCTTATTAAATCTCTCTTCACCCTTATAAGCCTCACGCAAACATTTTAAAGCATTTAACACCAACCGCACGCCATAATAACCTGGTCTGGAGATATTATTATCAATAAAACGTCTTAATTCATTTATATGATTTGTAAGCGCTTCAGAAAATGCCTTTTCATAACGATGACGTTCTTCAGTCTGTACTTTCTCCAACTCCCATATCGGCGCGTACATATCTGCAGTTGAAAAATCCCCGCTACATGTATACACTTTTTTTGTAATTGCCCCAAAGTGATCCAATAAATTTTTCTGCCATGTCAAAAATCTGGCATTCAATTTTGCTTTTCTTTCATTTTCTTTAGCTATTACTCTTTTCTTTTTTATTTCTAAATCTTCAAGATAACCAATGCCTCCGCCGATAATAGCGCCAATACATACTGCGAAGACAAGCGACGACCTCATACCAAGCTCTATTCCTGTACTACAAGCTACTATTGCAAGAAAAGGACTGCCTATTATGCCAAACCATGCTCCACCCAGTATTCCCTTAATCGTATTTTCCATTTTCAATTTTCTCCTTCCTAAACCCATCTTAATAATCACACACACTTATAGCATTTTTCTTTTTTGAAGAATTATAACCGCAAGAATCCCAATACTGATGATTTGAGAAAATGATATTCCCCAAAAAACACCTCTTATTTCATCCCCGCGCCATACTTCAATAATCAAACGAAACATGGCATATAGAATTAAATATTGCTCCAGAAAACTAACTTTAAAAGCTGCCTGTTTCCCAACCGCATCTTTTTTCTCAGTTTTTCGATATTGATAAAAAATCAGGCCAAATATACTTAATTCAAACGCCGCTTCAATCAAAGCCACCGGTATACGCTTCACCACTTTCTGTTGATCTATCACTTTATACGCAAAGGCTATTGGTGTCTCGCTTTCAATACCGTAGCAGCAGCCGCCCAGAAAACACCCAATTCTGCCAAAAAAATGAAATAGAGGAGCTCCAATTGCTATTAACGTACTGTATACAGCAAAATCTTGTTTTCTGATTTTACATATCATATAACTGCACAATATATAGCCAAGCAATCCTCCGTAGAATACAATTCCAGCCTGCTCAACACTTTCCTTCAACCGAAATTCCCCAATCTGATACAGATATCTGAAACATATGCTCAATATACCCAACATTTTTCCGCCAAGCACCACTCCTGGCAATGCACACAACATTCCAGTGCTGTACTTACCTACCAATGATTTCTCATATAAAAGATAGCCTGCCAAAAAAGAAGAAGCCATTAATCCCATACCAGCCATAACTACATATGTTGGGATTTTAGAACCAAAATTATATAAATAGGGATACATGATTATACCACTCTAAACTCACCCTTATAATTGGCTTTTTCCTGATATTCCACGAGCAATGAAGATATCGGAATTCTTTTTTCCACTGCGCTTTGCATTGCATTCAGGTATTCCTCTCTTGTGCAGGAATAATCTGTAATACACGGAATACTACCAAAAATATCCCTATACCTGACATTTAAAACTCTGACCAACTTATTAAACTCCTTATTTTCCATACATTGCCTCCTGCATTAGTTTTCTAGAATCCATTTAAATTTATCTGTTAGTCTCGGGAACCATTTTTCAATAAATCCTACTATCTCTTTATTATTTTCCGTGTATATTGCAAATAAATTTGCAAATATCTCGCCTTCTACCGCTTTCTGAGGACCCGCAGTCCCATTCCAATAGGAATCTTTATGTCCATAAAATGCAGCGCCCTGCTCATAATATATTTTTTCTATCGTCATCCGCATATCTCTTTTATTATAAAACAATCCTGAAAATATATCTGATACATGCCTGCTGTCAATGACGTCTGAATTTTCAAGCTCCTTCATCATATCACTCAGCTTCTCTCTTCCTCCATTTTGATCGAAGCTTTCCATATCCATTTCTATCGCGTTTTCAAATTGACTCCCATGTGAAGGCCACCCCATCTGATGATCTACAAAATGCCCTACCTCATGTTTCCAGGTCTCTGTATACTCATAATTGTCAACTCTCTCATCCATGAAAATTGCATTTTGAGTCGGATTATAATGGGGTGTCTGCATAACCACCCGTCCCTCTTTATTCAAAAACAATTGTGTTTCTTCTACAGACAAAGCACCGACAAATTCGCTAATTCTATCTTTTATACTGTCGATAGAATTTTTATAATTGTTGGTGATTTCCGCAAGTCTTTTCTCCGGCAGAATTTCTGATATGTACTGTTCCAGCCTTTTTTTCTCTGCTGCTTCCGCAGAATTCCTTCATATCTGCCCTGCCATATGTACAGCTTCTTCTGCACTTTTACGAGCTTCTATAATTGCATTTTTTAATTCTTCGATTTGTTCGCTCTCATTTTGCAGTATATCCAAACCATTTTCCAGCAGACCTCCATAACCAATTTTTTCTAATATAGCCATCTTATTTTCTATATTTTTCTGCTGTACTTTATTACTTTCTTCTACCGTTTGAACCTCCTGCATCATCTCTTCCAGTTCACTTAAACTGTTACCGATCTCATCTCCAACTTCCTGCGCCTGTTCCGAGATCTGTTCTCGTCTCAATTCCAAAGACTGGGCAACTGCCTCCTTTGCCTCATCTGATACTTCCGATCCCTCAATCTCCGATCTTGCTGCCACTAACTCTTCCTTTGTGGCTTTAAGGTTCTCAGCCATTTCTTTTTTGCTTTCTACTTCTTGTCTCAGCTCATTGATTCTGCTAGAATTTTTTTCGATAGAAAATTTTGCCATTGTTATCCTCATTCCTTTCGCTTCACTCAAGTACAAAACATTATGAAAATGTTTTTCCTGAGCTTTTTCTTAATAATTATTCTTTAATCTTATCTTTGCATAAACAATCTCTTTTTAAATTCAATCTTCTTTTACCCACAAAAGGACTTTGCTTTCTAACATTTTTTTATATCCTGCTCCTAATTTTCCAATCACCGCCAGAAGTTTCTCTTTTCTCTCTTTTGTAACGAACTGCTCAGACAAACTCGACACATTCGCATAAAAATAGCTTTTATAGGCATTTATCTCTACCAGGTTTTTCTGTCCGGTATCGATATATTTCTCCAGTTTTGCAAATTTAAGATTATCAAAATTCATATTCTCTAATTGTTTTGTAAGCTTACAATATTTTTCAGCCAAAACCTGCACCTCTGTTTTTATTCTTTCCCATTTTTCCCGTTCTCTTTTTCTACATAATTCAACATAAGCAGGATGCCTTTCTTCCTCCATCATCAATTCATATAACCGATGGTCTGACGGTGTATTCTCTCCATGTTCCGCAACCTTTTCCACTTTCATTTCAAATGGCCGCAGCAGGTCTTCATAGGCTAAAAGAGCATATCCCTGCGCATATATAGCCATGTTTTCTAATTGGAGAGAACTTGCAGACATTGTACTCCCCACCAATTGTCGGTCATCCTGTGCCGTCAAACGATGTACCAGCTTAATATTTGTATTCTTTATAACTTCAGCAGCCATAGCCGAAGGAAGCTGATCTGCAATGATAATACCTTCTCTTAAAGCGCGCACTTCAGCTAACATCTTTACGATAAACGCAGTTGCCGCAATCTTCGGATTGGAATCTTCCGGTCTATCCGTTGGGATCTCTGGCGCAATCAGGTTATGTGCCTCCTCAATAAATATTACATGACGGATTGCTTTTGATTTATCTCCTATTGGATCTACTTTTAATGTCTCTCTAATCAATGTACACAGCAACAATGTTACAAAATTCGCCACTCCTTCTCCTAATGCTTCCAGTTCAATGATTACTGGAAATTTCAACCATTCCTCTGGTAAGAGTGTCGATCTGGAAACATCAAACATTTCTTTCATTTCACGTCTAAGTAAACTTCCTATCCGCATTTCAAGCACAGAACGAATATTTCCTTTCATCTCACCATCATAATTTGTGTTTTCTAATTCCACGGTAAATTGCTGATAGAGTTCAGACATTGTAGGATATGGCTTATCATTCATATTAATATCTTTTACATGCCAACCATGTTTTTCATATACTGCCTGTATTGCTCTATCTAAAATGAACGGTGTTGGCGCAGGTATTGGAAACGCTCCTTCAAACACTTGACATAGTTTGCTTATATGCTCTGACAATGTTAATCCTTTCGGGAATTCAAACGGATTAATTTTCAACGGAAAATCTGTACAAGCCGAAGGTGAAAATATAATAAGCTCCGGTATATTAAATAGTGCAAGTTCTCTATATTCACGTTTTGCAGGTTCTAATACCAAAAATGGAATATGTACTTTTTCCATTTCCCCATTTTCATTTTTCATTTCAAAATTCCAGAGTTTGTCTGCTATATGCAGCATTGTATTGGTTTTACCTGCTCCCGGAACCCCGCACACAAACATATGCTTTGAAAACATTCCTAAAGGAATCTTAACCGGATAATTATTTAAATCTGTTCCTAATACAATCCCGCAGTTTTTCTGAACAGCGGATGTTTCCTTCGCCAATTCAACATTTTCTCCATCATATAATACCGGAAAACGCGAAAACGCCGCCGCCTCGTCCAATGTAAATGTAATTGGCCATCTCTTCATAGAATCTGGAGCCTGTTTGCGGCATGAATCCTTCCTCTCAGGAATAACATTTAACAATTCCCACTCTGTAAACTTGCCCTCTTTAACTGTTAGTTCACTATTACCTACCTCTAAACATTCTGAAAGCGCTGAATCAACCAGTAACTTACTGTATTGTTCATCATCTGTTGTAAAAGAACATACTCTACATAAAAAACTAGGAGATGTATCTATCGCTTTTAACCAATCTTCATACTGTTTTAAAACCTCATCTGCATTAGGATCCTTTTTTTCTCTATGTATCCTCGAACTTTCACTTACCCCTACTCCATTATCCTGTCTGGATATATTTCTCAAATAAGTAAGAGGATTTCTAAATGACCCATGGATTTCTTCCTCTAATTCCTTTTCTGTAAAAAGATCCACTCTATAGCAACATTTTTTCTCAAAAGACTCCATCAGTTTAAAAATATTATAAAGTCTGCAATTATCCTTTACTTTCCAGTTTGGAACAACGTAAAAATAGGCCTCTTGCCCATTGACAACTGTTTGTAAAAAACGTTCCTTTTTACGCATAATACACATATGTGTATATTCTGCATCATCATTACAATCAAAAAACTCATTAAGAGAAAAATATTGAGCTATACTGGATGCTCTAATAATTTTCCTCAATTTTTCCTCAAATTCTGAATCTTCTGTTTTACTTGAAAATATCATCCGAATTCTTATTTTTTTACCTCTGGATCGTTCCGGATCATAATCAAACAAGAAATGGACACTTACGTTTCCTAAAAGGGATGCTTGATAAAGCTGACGAATGAACTTTGTTTGAGCGTCTACCATTCCCTTAACTCCTGAATCTTCAAAAACCTGGTATTTGCTAAGAGTCAAATCTGGTAAACTTTCTACCTGGTATGTCAACATTTCTTCATTTTACCTTTGTATAATAATTAGGAATTAATTATCATACATTTCCCTACACTATATAGTAGTAGTGTTTATAGACCCTCTCCAAGGTCTGTATGGTATGCTATTTTGAAATACAGTGGATTGTTGCATTTCTCCTGCCAAATCTGTAACTTCATAATAGCTTTCTCGATGACTTTCCATTATAGAAAATATATATCGTTCTTCACCTAACATTTTAACGGAATATCCGTTAAAAGTCAACGTATTGCAAATCTTTCGTATAGAATATGTTTCATGAGGTATACAGATATGAATTATATTCAAAGGATTCGCGCGTTACGGGAAGACAATGATTTAAATCAGACAAAAATTGCAACTATGCTTCACATTGCACAGACAACATACTCTGATTATGAAAAGGGAAAAGTGCGGATTCCATTAGAATATCTAATTGAGCTTGCTTACTTTTATGATGTAGATTTGAATTATATTGCAGGTATCAGCGATATCAAAAACAAATTTCCCAAAAAATAATTACATCTTGTATCCAGTAAATTCAAAAACCAGGGGGCTGCCGACGGCAGCCCCCTGGTTTTTGAATATATGTGTGTGTAAAACAGTAGAATGGTGTCAATGACACCCCCTGAAAGATCAGGCTTTGTAAATTTTGATGCCGAAGGACTCGTGAATGGTGGTCCTTGCTTCCTCGATAGACTTAAATTCTCCGGCCTTGAGCATCTGAGCCGTAATATTGCCGATGGCGGTAGCCTCTCCTGGGCCGGCATGAACCTCCTTGCCTGTGGCTTTTGCCGTCAGCTCATTTAAGTATCCCGCATTGGAACCACCGCCCACCACATGGATGCGGCTGTAGGTTCTTCCGGTCATCTCTTCCAGTTCCTTGGCTGTCCTTGCGTAACATTCCGCAAGACTAGCGTAAATAACCGTCGCCAGCTCTCCCAGCGTTTCCGGAACCTTCTGTCCTGTTCTGCGGCAGTAATCTTTAACTTCCTCCGTCATATTATCCGGGGAAAGGAAACATTCGTCGTTAGCGTCCACTCTGGACGGGAAATCCTTCGCCTCTTCCGCCATAGCGCAGATTTCGGCAAAGTTGTATTTGTCATTGATCTCATGGCGCACGGACTGGATCATCCACAGGCCCATGATATTTTTCAGATAACGGAAACGACCTGCGTATCCGCCCTCATTGGTCAGGTTCATCTCACAGCTCTTTTTAGAACAGTCCGGAGTCTCTCTCTCCAGTCCCATCAGAGACCAGGTGCCGGAGCTGATATAAATGAAATCGTCGTCATTGGCCGGTACCGCCAGTACCGCGGAGCCGGTATCATGTGTGGCGGGCGCTACCACCTCCAGATCAAAGCCCACTTCATTTTTTATAGCCTCGGAGAGATGTCCGATGCTTGTTCCGGGCATGATCAGCTTCTGGAAGATTTTTCTGGGATATCCCAGCATATCGATGAGCTCATAATCCCAGTCTTTTGTGTATGGATTCACAAGCTGTCCTGTAGTAGCCTCTGTATATTCGCAGGTTTTCTGCCCTGTAAGAAGATAATGGAAGTAATCCGGCACATGGAGAAGCGTCTCTGCCTGCTCCAGATATTCCGGATGCTGCTTCTTCACTGCCATCAACTGATATACTGTATTGAAGATTGCCTTCTGAATACCGGTTCTCTCATACAGATCCTCCAGAGAAATGATCTTGTAGACTTCCTCGTCCATTCCCTCTGTGCGGTGATCGCGGTATCCTACCGTATTTCCAAGAACCTTCTCATCCTTGTCCAGGAGAACAAAGTCCACGCCCCAGGTGTCTACGCCCATACTTACAGGGATCTTGCCGATTTCTTTGCATTTCTTCAATCCACTGATGATCTCTTTAAACAGACGGTCAAATTCCCAGCAAAGCTCTCCGTCCTTTTTCACCATACCATTCTCAAAACGGTATACCTCTTCCAGCTCCATTTTGCCGTTTTCCATATGTCCCAGTATCAAACGTCCGCTGGATGCTCCGATATCTACCGCAAGATAATATGTAGCCATTATGAAAACCTCCTAAATATTCAGAATATTCACAGAGAAAGCCGCAGAGCAATCTGCTGTGTTTTTCGCGTCAGTGCCTTTCCTGAACGCTGCCGTTCTTTTGTATATAATAATAACATACCCAAACGGCGTCCATCAAGTATGAGAGCCTGGCTTTTTCTTATTAAAATATCCCCAGAGCCAACTCCGGGGATATTTTTTATCTGCATCCGCACAGTCTTATTCGTCTGATCCGCACGGATACCACTTCCAAAGCTCTGCTTTTTCCGTGTTTACGGTGCTCGCTGCACTCTTGCGTGAACGCCACCTCAGGAGCTTCCGCTCCTTCGGTGTTCGCTGCGCTCACATAAACTCTCATAAAAATTCTTACGACTGCATGCAGTCTGCGAATTTTTCTTTCGAGTTTGCACTACTCTACATGAGTGCTCACCTCAAGACCTCCGGTCTTTCGGTGCTCGTTGCACTCGTATAGATTCTCAGAAAAATCTGGGTGCCTGCAAGCAGTCAACAGATTTTTCTTTCGAATCTGCACTCATTAGTCGTACAGGTTCGGGGCGATGGTGTCGTCTTCCATGTTTGTAGCGTCATACCAGTAACCGTCTGTAGGAACATCCTGAAGCTCCTGGCCGTTTGCTGCTGCTGTCAGAGCGTAGATCGCATAGTAGCCCATCATCAGAGGAGACTGTGTAACAGCGCCGATGAATGTGCCGTCCTGTACAGCGGCTTTGATGATAGAACCAGCGTCGAAACCAACACCGATCACGTCGCCTGCTGCTGCGTCAGAACCAAGAACGTTCAGGTTCGCGTTAGCTGCCAGAACACCCTCTGCTGCTGTCTGGTTGGAACCAAAGATCGCGATGCAGTTTTCCTGGGAAAGGATTGCCTGTGCCTCTGTGGAGCAAAGCTCTACAGTTGTCTGTGCCGGTACAGCTACCTGGATGATAACGTCTGCGTCAGCCTCTGTAGCGTCTGCACCCTGTGCTGCGTTTACATAGAACTCGTTTCCTGTAACTGCAACTGTCTTGCCGTCTGCCTGAAGCAGTTCGATCATCTTGTCGATGAATCCGCCGCCGCGCTGCTGAATGTTCAGAGCGGTTGCATCCTGGTTAACTTCACCGATGATAACCTGTCCTTCAGCGTTCGCTACAACGTCTTTGATAGCCGCATACATATTTTCTGCCGCAACAGAACCAGCCTGAACGTTGTCTGTAGCAACCTCGCATACTACGGAGCCTTCCGGAGCGTCTGCAATACCGGTATCGAACGTAACTACCGGGATACCCTTGTCAACACATGTCTGAAGAGCGTCCAGTACGGAAGAGGTATCGCATGCTGCCAGACCTAATCCAACAGGATTGGAGCTGATAGCGGTATTGATCATATTTACCTGGTCAGCGATATCAGATTCACTGTTCGGTCCCTGTGCTTTATAAGTAACACCCAGCTCCTCAGCAGCCATCTTCATACCTTCCTGAGCGGCATCCCAGTATGTAGACTGGAAGGATTTAACCATCATCGGGAAGTCATAAGCTTCGTTTGCTGTCAGTCCTTCGAACTGCGCGGTAGGATCTCCTGCTGCGTCAGCGTCTGCCGCTTCTTCAGTTTCCTCTCCCTCTGCTTCAGCGTCTTCTTCTGCTTCTTCAGTAGCTTCCGCTTCCTCTGTGTCTTCTGCCGCTTCTTCTGTTGTGTCCTCAGCGGCTGCTTCCTCTGCGGTATCTTCTGCTGCCAGAACCGGAGAAACTGTCATACCAGTTACCATTGCTGCGCAAAGACCTAACGCGATCAGTTTTTTCACTTTCATTTACTTCGTCCTCCTTAAAATTATATAGTTTTTTTATGATGATGCGCCGGGCGGAAACGCCCGCCGTCTCACATACATTGAGAATAAATAAATCTTATGCTGTTTTCTTTTCTTTCAGGATATCGATCAGTACGGCCACGATCAGTACGACACCTGTGATGATCTGCTGCCAGTTCGCCTGAAGGCCTATATAGGGAAGACCGGTTTTCAGGAGCATGATGACAAAGATACCTACAAATGTACCGATCACAGAACCATATCCGCCGGAAGCGGCCACACCGCCTACGAACACGCCTCCGATGGCGTCCATCTCCAGACCGGCTCCCGTGCCGGGCTGTACGGTAGGTGTAACAGCCGCGTAAGCGATCGCCGCAAGTCCTGTAAAGAGTCCGCATACCACATATACCATCACGTGATAGAATTTCACATTGATTCCGGAAAGCGCCGCCGCTTCTTTGTTGGAACCGATAGCGATAGTGTAGCGTCCGAATTTCGTATGGAACAGTACAAACTCCATCAGAAGAACCAGAAGGACCATCCAAAGGAAGCCGATGGGATAGCGGTCCGCGCTTCTTCCTGTACCGACCGTGATCTTAAAGATGGAATGAAACCATCCGCCCTCCTGGGTAAGTCCCGGCCACGGTGTGGCGCTGCAGAGAGATCCCGCGCCTCGGGTGATCATACAGGTACAAAGAGTTGCCAGGAACGGCGGAAGATTCATCACGCCGATGAGAACGCCGTTTAACGTTCCGATCAAAAGCCCCAGCACGATGCAGAGCAGCATTGCTGCCGCAACCGGAAGTCCGTTGTTTCTTACCAGAGATCCGGCGATCAGCGCGTAACATACCATACCGGTACCGATGGACAGGTCTACGCCTCCCGTAATGAGGGGGAAGGTAACACCGATTGCCATAAGAAGGTCATAGTATGAAAAATCCAGCATACTCAGAAGGGTACTGTACTGTCTGAACTCCTTGCTCATAACGGAGAATACGGCAACCAGCACAATAATAACCAACAATACAATAAATCTTTGATCACTTAAAATACTTTTCTTCTTAGTCATGACTTTCCTCCTTAATCGATATTCCGCGTAGCCTTATTCATGATGTTTTCCTGGGTAGCTTCAGAAATGTCGATATTTCCTGTCACTTTACCCTCGCACATGATAATGATACGGTCACTCATACGGAGAACCTCTGTCATTTCAGAAGAAATCATAATGATTGATTTGCCTTCTGCCGCCAGTCTGTTCATTAACTTGTAAATTTCATTCTTGGCGCCGACGTCGATACCTCTGGTCGGTTCGTCGAAGATCAGGATATCACTGTCTCTGGTCAGCCACTTGGCGATAACCACCTTCTGCTGGTTACCACCGGAAAGATTTACAACAAGCTGATCCGCCGTCGGTGTCTTGGTAGCCAGCTCCTCAATATACTTCTCCGTAACTTTTTTCTCTTTTCCCTTATTGATGAGCAGTCCGTTTGTATACTGTTCCATCGTGGCCAGAGTTGTATTTTCAATTACGGATTTCTGTACTACGCAGCCATATCTTCTTCTGTCCTCTGACAGATAGCCGATTCCGTATTTTACAGCATCCTGCGGACTGTTGATGGTCACCTCGCGGAGCTGTCCGTCCTTGCCCATAATGGAAATCTTCCCGCTCTGTTTGGGATCTGCTCCGAATAACGCTCTCGCCGTCTCGGTACGTCCGGCGCCCATCAGTCCGGAGAAACCAAGGATTTCACCCTTTCTCAGCTCAAAGCTTACATCCTGCACCATCTTGCCCGCGTTCAGATGCTCTACCTTGAGAACAACCGGAGCGTCCGGCGCAACCATGCTGTGTTCCTTCGGATCCTCATAAATAACGCGTCCTACCATCATGTTGATGATATCTTCCTTGGTGCTGTCCTTTGTGATCAGGGTTCCCACATATCCGCCGTCACGCATAACGGTCACACGGTCTGTGATCACCTTGATCTCATCCATACGGTGAGAAATATAAACGATTCCCAGGCCTTTTTCACGAAGATCTCTGATGATGGTAAAAAGATCCGCGATTTCCTTTTCTGTCAGCGCTGCAGAAGGCTCGTCGAAAATAATAACCTCCGCCTTATGAGAGATGGCTTTTGCGATCTCGCACATCTGCTGCTTGCCGACTGTCAGATTGTGCATTTTTTCTCTCGGATCGATCTCGATATGCAGATCCTGGAACAGTTTTTTGGAATCCTCGATCATCTTCTTGTCGTCGATCCGGAATCCCTTCTTTGGCTCGCGCCCGATAAAAATATTCTGAGCGACAGTCAGGTCGCCCACCATATTTAATTCCTGATGTACAATTACCACTCCGGCGTCCTGCGCTTCTCTTGTGTTGTGGAACTCTGTTTCCTTGCCTTTATAGACGATGGAGCCGGAGTCCTTCTGATAAATACCGGTAAGAACCTTCATAAGCGTGGATTTTCCGGCGCCGTTTTCTCCCATAAGCGCATGTACTTCGCCGCGTTTCACCTCAAAATTAACGTGATCCAGGGCATGAACTCCAGGAAAGGACTTATCAATGTCCTTCATAGTTAAAATAACTTCACCCATTGTCGCATCCTCCCTTTTGATCAGTTCTTTCTGCGTCTTGCAGAAACATCAACGTAAACAGCTACGATAACGATAATACCTGTAATGATCATCTGCTGTCCTTTTCCAAGGCCGAATGCCATAATGCCCTGCTGAAGGAGCGAAATGATAAATACGCCGATCACGGTTCCGCCGATGGAAGCAAGTCCGCCCACCATGGATGTACCGCCCATAACACAGCCCGCGATCGCCTCGTTGTTGTACTGATCGCCGTATCCCGGCTGAACAGTAGTATATGTAGCAACAAAGAACAGCGCCGCGATCCCTACCAGGAATCCGCAGATCATATAGGAAAGCATCCGCCATTTTCTGGTGTTGACACCGGAAAGACGTACCGCTTCGCTGTTGGAGCCCAGACACAGGATATAACGTCCCGGCTTGGTATTGTAGAGAACGATACCGCAGACAACCGCCACTGCCAGGAAAATTATAAGTCCTACCGGGAACCCGTTATAGGAAACGATATTTCTGAACCATCCGTTTACCGGATCAGAGCTCAGCGGCCAGCTTACAGACTGTGTTTTTGTAAATACGGAAGCAATACCCTTCGCGATATTCATGGAAGCCATGGAAATAATGAACGGCGGAACTGACATATAGGACACCATCCATCCGTTGAAGGTTCCGAAAGCAAGACCGATCAGCACGCAGAGCACCATAGCCGCCGCACAGGGAACGCCGTAGCTTGTCATGCAGTATCCGGAAACCAGGGCACAGCAGAACATTACCGGTCCAATAGAGAAATCGATCCCTCCTGTCGCGATTACAAATGTTACGCCCAGTGAAAGAAATCCAAGGAAATATACATAGTTCAAAGTAGATCTGATACTGTCCCCTACCGGGAATTTACTCCCGAGAGCCGCCCTGAACGCCACGAACATAATAACAAGAATACAGACGAGCAGTATCCTGTTCAGGCCAAGCTTCTTCACCATTGGGTTTTGTTTTAACTTTTCCAATTTTTCACCCTCCTTACGATTTACACGCATCCGTGTTTCCTATATCATACCTTGAAAAGGGGGAAAAACGTAATAGAATATCTTCCAAAAAAAGGTTAAAAATTTACTGTATGGTAAAATTTTAACCTTTTTGCTTTTCAGGAACGAGCATTCACAGTCATGTCCCATGAAGCCGTCTTTGTTTCATTCAGCGTATTGAACGGGAAAAGAAGCTTCTCGATCTCACTGGAATACATATTGTCCGGTGTTACGAGCTCGCAGCCGGAATTCACATTTTTTTCGTATTCTTCTCCGCGCAGCATACGGATGGTTTCCCTTACGCCCGCGTATCCCATTTTGAAGGCCTTCTGCACTACGATGCCTTTAAAGACGCCGTGCTCCATAAGCTGTACCGCCTCCTGGGAGCTGTCCACTCCCACCACCTGGATCTTATCTTCCGCGCCTGCCGCCTTTACCGCCCGGGCCGCGCCTACAGAAGAGTATTCATTCATACCCGCCACCATTTTCAGATCCGGATATTTTTCCATAAGCTTCATGGTAAGAGCGTAGGATTTTTCAAACTGGGAATCGCAGTACACTACGTCCACGATATTTTTTTCCAGTTCTCCCAGCCCTGTACGGAAGCCCTCCTCCCGCTCAATGGCTGTGGAAACTCCTTTTACATGAGCCACAATGGCGATCTGATCCTCCGGTTCCAGAATACCGGCGGCAAATTCTCCCAAAAGCTGTCCGGCCTCCAGATTATCCGTAGCCACGGTAATGTCCTGAATATTTTCTTCCGTATAGGAATCCACAAAAACAATATGAATTCCTTTTGCTTTCGCTTTTTTCAGAATATTGTCTGATTCCGTAAAGCTGGACGGTGAAAAAAGGATCGCGTCCGGATGCTTTTCTATAGCCTCCTCCAGCAGTTGGTTCTGCCGTTCTACATCATTTTCCTCATCCGGGGCCATAACCTCAATATCCGAATTGTATTCCTTTGCCGCCATCTCCGTTCCAAGGATCAGCGAAGTCCAGAAATCGTTGGTCCCGTCTACAACCTTTGGAATATAGATCAGAGAAAAGCTCTTATTTTCTTTATGAAGATTTCTGATATGCAGCCCCAGGAATACTCCGGCCGCCAAAACTGCCAGGCCTCCCGCGGCCATCCATTTTTTATACTTTTTCACCGCCGCCCTCCTGTTTGCCCGGTATGGTGATCGTAGCAGTGGTTCCCCTGCCTGCTTCGCTTTCATACACAATTCCATAGTCGCTTCCATAATAAAGCTGCAGCCTCTTCTGCACATTATAAACTCCCACGCCGTTGGACTGGTAATTGACCTTATGCCTTTCGTAAATGTGGGCAAGTGTGTCGGCGTCCATCCCCACGCCGTTGTCGATCACCTGCAGAACCGCGTTCCCGTCCTTCATAAATCCCTTCACCATCAGAAGCCCTTTGCTTTCCTTATACTTCAGTCCGTGATAAATAGCGTTCTCTATAATGGGCTGCAGAACAAGCTTGATCAGATTGATATGCAGAATTGCCGGATCTACGTCGATCTGAAATTCCATTTTATCTTTGTAGCGCATTTTCTGAATGGTAAGATAGCCTCTGGCGTATTCGATCTCCTGAGCGATGGGTACTTCCTCATCCTCATTGCTGATACTCTGGCGGAGCAGCCGGGCCAGGGAAGCGGTCATAAGAACCACCTCCTCATTCTTTTTGCCCTCCGCCATCCATATGATAGAATCCAGGGTATTATAAAGAAAGTGCGGATTGATCTGCGACTGAAGCGCTTTCAGCTCGCTCTTTCTCTTGGCCTCCTGGTCGCGGACATTCTGCTCCATCAGCTCCTGGATCCTGTGAGTCATCACGTTAAAGGATTTTGTCAGACTTCCGATCTCGTTTTCAGAGTCCACCACAACGTCCGGCGCCTCAAAATCACCTTCCTGCACTCTGGCCATGGAATCCCGGAGCCGCTGTATGGGCCGCGTGATGCTTCCGGATATAAAGCTGGAAAAAAACAGGGCCACGATCACAAGGGCGATAGAGGTCAGTACATAGATACTCTGGGCCTGGTTGCTCTTTTTCAGAAGCTCTCCCACACTTACGCACTCCACTACCGTCCAGCCGGTTTTGTCTGATCTGGAAATAGAATAAAGCTTCCCGTTATTTCCTTCTCCGGTAAGCACTGTATCGGAATCCGACTCTAAAATCTGGGAAATATTCTCCGTCTGCAGCTCGTTGTAGAGCTGCTGCTGCTGGGGATGATAGACAATATTCCCCTCCGGATCCAGAATAAAGGCGTATCCCTGGTTCCCTGTCATATTCTCATCGCAGAGCTCGCTGATGGCATCGTAATTCAGGTCGATAAAAAATACGCCTTCCTTGTCCCCCGCAGAGGAAAGATTGCGGATCCCCCGGCTCAAGGTGATCACCCAGGGCCTCTCCCCGCTGATGATATGCTGCACATGGGAAGATGTCAGAGAAACGCCGGCGCCGCTGTTCAGAGCATTGATATACCACTCCTGAGTGTCAAGATCCAGATCCGGATTCACCGACTCGCTTCCGTTGTTTAAAAGCATCCTGCCGTCGGTCCCTATGATTCCAAGATTCAGGATATCTCCCCGGCTTTCCAGAATAGTCTCGAACTGTCCGACGATCCGCTCCCGGGCAGCGGCGTCCCCCGTCTCTCCAAAAAGATAGGACTGCACATCCTCGCTGCTGGATACAAGATAGGCGATATTTTCCATGTAATCTATGTAGGAATCAATATTCTTGTTCATCTGCTGTATAATAGTCTGTGTATACAGAGAAGAATTCTCAAAAATCGTATTTCTGGTAAAGCTCATGGAAACCGCGGTGACAATTCCCACCGCTCCCAGAATCAGGATGGAAACAGCCACAAAAACCGCGCTTTGTATACTTTTAAATTTTCCCATAAGCACTGCGGCGATCCTGTTTTTTCTCATTTTCGTTTCTCCCTGGCGTACTCTGTCGGCGTTGTTCCTGTCATTTTTTTAAAGGAAATACCGAAATAATGAGGATCGGAAAAGCCTACCTTTTCCGCGATCTCATAATTCTTCAGAGCGGTGTTTTCCAGAAGTTCCTTGGCCTTCTCCATTCGTGTGCGGATCAGTACCTCCGTAAAGGTTTCTCCTGTCATTTCTTTAAAAATAGTGCTGAAATAGCTGGTGCTGATGTTCAGATAAGAGCAGATGCTGTTCAGGCTGAGATCCGGATCCATGTAGTTTTTCTGAATATAGTCCACAGCCAGCCTGGCCTGGCGCTGGCCGCTGGAGCTGTTCATATCCGTAAGCATCTTAAACATCTTCATCACATACTCACGGACAATTCCACAGGCTCTGCCGAAGGACTTCTGCTTCGTCACCTGATGGAGCAGAATATCCCTGCCCTGAAGAACCTTGCTTTTGTCCGCGGAAACATCCTCACAGACACGGTCTATGGTACGGATCACCTGCTGAAGATACATACACGCTCTACTCTTTTCCACCATAGCTTCTCTGACCGCGTTTTCAATATCGTCAAGAGCCTTCTCCGCCTTTTCCCGGGAGCCTGATTTTACAGCCTCTCCAAGCTCTTCCAGGAAGGGCTCCAGAGATATATTCTGCTCCAGTGTCTGCTCCTCCATATCCAGAAGAAGCCCCTCCCCCAGAAGATAACGGTACTGAATGGCTTTTTGGGCCAGATCATGAGAGATCAGAAGCTGCTCCGGCTTTCTCACCCATTTTCCGATCCCCACGGAAACGCTGATCCCCATGACCTCCTGCATCTTCTGCTGGATCTCCCGGCAGATTTCTTTTGTCCTTCCGTTCAGATCACGCCCCCATTTCTCCTGAAAAAGGATGCAGACATGATTTCCTCCCTCCTGATAAGCGATGCCCGCCTGCTCTCTCTTTACGATCTCATCGCTGATATTGTAAAGGACAAAAGCCATCAGGGCGCTTTCCTGACGTTTTACGGTGTCCACCTGATAAATGTCCGAATAAATATCAATGTCGAACATCGCTACCCGGCAGCTTCCCTCCGCCAGCTCAATTCCCATGCCTGCAAGCTGCTGGATACCGGTCTTCACGTCTACAGTGCAGTTCACCACCGCCTCGATAGCCTTAGATCGAATGATCTGCGCGTTTTTGCGGTAGCTCTCAGAGGCCTTTGTCAGTCTCTCCATCTTGGCCTTCTCTTTTCGCCTCTGGTCCACCTTATCCTTCATTTTATTGATGACCTGGGTTAGCTCCAGAGCCGTCACCGGTTTTAAAAGATATTCGCTGACATTGTACTGGATTGCTTTTTTCGCGTATTCAAATTCTCCAAATCCGCTGAAGATCACCACTACAATATCCGGATAATTGTCATGGAGAAAATGACTCAGCTCCATGCCGTCCATATAGGGCATCAGGATATCCGTCAGCACAATATCCACCGGATGCTGCTTCACGAACTCCGCCGCCTGCTGTCCGTTCTCGCAGATCCCGGCCAGCTCGCAGCCCAGCCCCTCCCAGTCAATATTCTCTTTGATCGCGTCTCTTACAAGGATCTCGTCGTCTACTAATAATATACGGTACATCTCAAAGCCGTCTCCTGTCGTCTTGTTTTCAGTCCCCGCCCCAGAATTTTATGTCTGCGCGTCTGTAAATCATTGTACCATGCAATTTTGAAATTTGGAAGAGGCAGGACTTTATGCAGAAAAAAAGGCCGGGGATTCCGGCCTTTTTTCTGTATTTTATTTTACGATCACGCCGTCCTCATCCCAGAGATCATGCCAGTCCTTTGCCCCCTCCCAGAGGAATACCTGGCCCTTTACAAGGCGGTTGCCCTTCTCCAGAGTTGCGATCTTCTTCATCTCTTCCTCAGTAAGCGGATCCTCTGTCACGCATTTCAGATTGCTTGCGTAGTTATGTACAGAGAAAGGAATGGAGATTTCTCCTCTCTGGTGCGCCCATTTCAGAGCAATGAGAGCCGGGTGCACGCCGCCGTGGGCCGCTGCGATCTCTTTCATCTCCGGAAGCTGAAGATCCGCCACATCCTCCGGGCAGATATCTCTCTCAGGTCTTCTCGGGGAACCGAGAGGCATATAGCCTACCGGCTGGATATTATGAGCCACAAGATAATCATAAAGCTCCTGCTGCTGGAAGCATACGTGGAGTTCCAGCTCGCAGGCCGCAGGCCTGATCTTCATCAGCGGAAGAACCGCTTCCAGCTTGGGAATGGTCATATTGGAAATTCCGATATAGCGGATCACGCCCTTTTCCACCAGGGCCTCGCACTGACGGTAGGTATCCATAAATTCCTCCACGCTGAAGGGACGGGAATCAGGATTTCTGGAGTTTACGTCGCAGCCCGGCGCATGATAGTTGGGGAAGGGCCAGTGGATAAAATAGAGATCCAAATACTCGCACTTGAGGTCGCTGATGCTCTTCAGGCAGGCCTCCTCCACCTTTCTGTGCATGTCGTTCCATACCTTTGTCATGATGAAGAGATCCTTTCTCTCCACAACGCCCTCCCGGAAGGCCTCCTGGAACACCTCTCCGATCTGGTGCTCATTGCCGTAGCAGGCGGCGCAGTCGAACATGCGGTACCCGCTGCGGATAGCTCCCGCCACAGCGGCGGACACATCCTCCGCGGAAACTCTGTCTGAACCAAAGGTTCCCATTCCCATACAGGGAACCTCCTCTCCTGAAGGAAGGGTTACTTTCGGCACAATGGCCGGATTGATAAATTCTGCCATGTTTTTTATCTCCTTTCATTCTATTCTGCTGATCTCAATCTGAGGAAGAAGCTTTTCCATATCCTCCATTACGAAGAACCCTGTCTCCTCCCGCATGGCTGCCGCGGCTGAGATCGCGCTGGCTCTTCTTAAGGTTTCCTCAAGGGGCAGTCCCTCGCTGATGCCGAGAGCGAAGCCCGCGATCATGGAATCACCGCAGCCTACGGTATTTACCGCGTTGATCCTGGGCACCACTGCCCGGAACACGCCCTCGTCTCCCACCGCGAGAGAACCGTCGGCGCCAAGAGATACCGCTACGATCTCCACGCCTTTTTCGTGGATAGCCTTTGCCGCCTCAATGATCTCCTGAATATCATTGCAGGACTTCCCGGTGAGCATACGGATCTCGTCGATATTGGGCTTGATCAGCGTAGGCTTTGCCTCGATCCCCATCTCAAGAAGCTTCCCGCTGGTGTCCAGGATCACCGATTTTCCGGCGTCTTTGGCAATGGAAACCAGTCTCTGATAGGCGGTTCCGTCCAGACCCTTAGGCACGCTGCCGGACATCGCGACTACATCCGCGTCCTTTACCAGAGCTTTGAACCTTTCTTCAAAGCCCAGAAAATCTTCCTCTGTCAGAGTGAAGCCCGGTTCCAGGAACTCCGTCTGCACATGATTCGTCTCATCCCAGATATTGATGCAGGAACGGCTTTCGCCTTCCACATGATAAAAAGCGCTTTTGATGCCAAAGGGCGTCAGGGCGTCCTCGATATAATTTCCCGCGTGGCCGCCTACAAAACCTGTGGCCACCACCTCGGCGCCGTAAATGGAAGCAGGCTTGGAAACATTCAATCCCTTTCCGCCGGGAACATAGGTACATTCCTTTACCCGGTTCACCTCTCCCATTTTCATATTTTCTACCACATACCGCTTGTCAATGGCGGCGTTTAATGTCACTGTCAGTATCATTTCAGTCTTCCTCGTTTGACAGAAGAATTTTTCCCTTTACAAGCCCCGGAGTCTTAAACAACTGGAACGCCTCCTGGGCCTGGCTCATAGGAATCTTCTTATAAATAAATCCAGGATCGAATTTTAACTGTCCGGTAGCGAAATAATGAGCCGTCAGCTCCCACTCTCTTCCCGGATACGGAGCGCTGTAGGACATCCAGGAGCCTGTAAGCTTGAATTCCTTGCGGTTCATATTTTCCCACTGAGCCGGAGTGAAGCTGAGCTCCTCATGGGGTGTTCCGATAAAGCACACATGCGCCTTGTTGGCCGCCAGTTCAAAGGCCATATGCATAGTGGGAACCTGGCCCGCCGTCTCAAAAACAAAGCCGTAGCCTTTGTTTTCGGTAAGCTCCATAGCCGTTTTCATGTAGTCCTCTTTTCTGGTATCCACTACTTCGTCCGCTCCCAGACGCTTCGCCAGCTCAAGTCTTTCCTCGCTGATGTCAAATACGACCACCTTTCTGGAGCCGAAGATCTTCGCCCACTGCATGGTGAACATGCCTACCGTTCCTCCGCCCAGTATCGCCACATACTCGCCGCCCTGGTAATCATTCTGGAACAGTCCGTGGAGCGCTACGGTAGAAGGCTCGAACATAGCCGCCTGATCATAGGGTACGGATTTGTCAAAGGGAACGGCGTTCTGCTCGGGAACCACTACATAGTCCGCGTTGCTTCCCTGCTCTCTGGAGCCAATAAAGCTGTAGTGCTTACAGAGAGAATAGTTTCCCTTCTGGCAGTCGTTGCATTTCATACAGGGCACCAGAGGCGCTCCCGAAACACGGTCGCCAACCTTCACCTTCGTGACGCCTTCGCCAACCTCCACTACGTCTCCGGAAAATTCATGTCCCAGAACGATGGGATAAAAATGTACTCCGTGATTGAGTACTCGGGGGATATCCGAGCCGCAGATGCCGGAATATCTGACCTTGATCTTTACATAGCCTTTTTCCACCTTTGGCTCCGGGATCTCCTGATATTCCACCTTTTCGTTTGCTGTTACTACTGCTGCACGCATGATGATGCTCCTTTCACTGTATTCTCATGATTTTTATGTTATCTTTATTTCTATACCAACTGAGGAAACGTCACTGTCTGCTCATCAAAGGCTCCAGGGCCTGATAAAGCTTCAGGTATGTCTCATAGGTTCTGTCATAGATTTCCCGGTTGTCTTTGTTTGGCTCATGTCTTCTGGTTTCTGATACCGTAAGTCCTACCGCTTCCTCATAATCACGGTAAAAGCCAGTCCCTACTCCCGCCAGGATAGCCGCTCCCAGAGTGGTGGCCGTATCAGAGGCAGGGACCACAATGGGCTTTCCGGTAATATCCGCTTTGATCTGTGTCCAGAGAAGAGAGTTTGCCGAGCCGCCCATGGCTCTTAAAACCTTCACCCGGGCTCCCGCTTCCTCCGCCACACTGAGGTTATGCCTCAGCGAGAGCGCGACGCCCTCCATACAGGCCCGCACCATATGTCCTTTGGTCTTAGAAAAGTCCAGTCCGTAGAATACGCCCTTTGCATATGGATTCCAGATGGGCGAGCGCTCCCCTGCCATATAGGGCAGGAACACCAGGCCGTCGCAGCCTGGGGCCGTCTTCTCCGCGATCTCATTAAGCTGATTCAGAGAAGAAGCTCCCGTCTCCTCTTTTTTCAGTCTCTCATAATCCGCGAACTCCTTTTCAAACCACCGCATCACTCCGCCGCCTCCGGTGGTGCCGCCCTGAAGGAGCCACTGTCCGGGAACTACATGAAACCCAAGGATCAGCCTGGGATCCGCCTTGTATTCTTCTGTGCAGATGCTCATTCCTCCGGCCTGGCCGCCCTGCTCCTGGGTTTCCCCGGGATGGATCACTCCGGCGCCGAGAGTTCCGCAGGCCGCGTCCAGACCGCCCGCCGCCACGGGAGTTCCCTCCGCCAGCCCGGACTCCAGAGCCGCCTCCCTTGTCACAGTGCCTATGATCTTGTCGGAGGCGCAGATCTCCGGAAGAAATTCACGGGGAATTCCCAGACGGCCGCACATTTCTTCGTCCCAGCAGCCCTTCCTCATATCAAAGCAGTGGAGGCCGTAGCCCTGAGAGACATCCTGGGTCATTTCCCCTGTGAGCTTAAAGGCGATGTAGCTGTTGGACTGAAGGATCTTGTAAATATTCTTATAAACCTCCGGAAGATTCTCTCTGTACCAGAGGATTTTCGCCGTCGTGTATGAAGGCTGGAGGGAGTTGCCCGCCACCTTAAAAATCTCCTCCGCTCCGATCTCTTCATTGAGTCTGTCGCAGATAGACTGGGCTCTGGTGTCCATCCAGATGGGAGTATTTGTCAGGACCTTCCCGCCGCGGTCAACGGCAATGGCCGACCAGCTCTGTCCGTCAATCCCTACGCCCGCGATCTCCCCGGCATCGATCCCGGCGGCCGCTACTGTCCGGCGCACCGCCCCGCAGACGGCCTTCCACCATTCTTCCGGATTCTGCTCCGCCCAGCCCTCCCGGGGATAGTAAACAGGATAATCGCCGTTTTCGGCGGCCAGAACCTTCCCGTTTCTGTCGAAAACAGCCACCTTGCAGGCACTCGTCCCAATATCAATTCCTAATAAGTATGATTTCATCCTTTCAACCTCTTTGTTCTTGGAGAATTATCGGCCACCGCATTTCTCCAGATCTCACTTTTCCTCATTGATGCAGCGTATCGATTTCCCCATAATGATCTCTGTATTCAGCTTCTCGGTGAGATACTCCGGGGCGCCTTCCCCCACGCCCTCCTCCAGCCGTTTCAGCATGATCCCCGCGGCTTTTCTGGCAATCTCCACCGTAGGCTGGGCTACGATCGTAAGCTTTGGACTGCAGGCTCTGGCGAACTGAAGATTGTCAAAGCCGATCACCGAGAGCTGTTCCGGCACCTGTATTCCCAGCTCATTTAATCCGATCACCGCCCCCATGGTCATCTCATAATTAGTCACAAATACCGCCGTCATGTCCGGATTTCTCTCCACCAGCTTTTCCAGCCCCTGAACTCCTCCCTGGATCGTGTAATCCTCCCGGCAGATCAGAGATTCATCCAGTGAAAAGCCGGCTTTTTCATATGCCCTGCGAAATCCCAGGAAACGCTCCTGCGCTGTGGATATCTCCACAGGACCTCCGATGATCCCTACCTTCCTGTGGCCGCTGCGGAAAAAAAGCTCCATGGCGTCCTCCGCCGCTTTTTCATTATTCACTAGCACACTGTCACAGGAGACTCCCTGAATCTTACGGTCTATGAGCACCACCGGCTTACCTGTTTTCAGAAATTTTTTCAGATGGCGGCCCTCTGTGTCCACAGGCATATTGATGATGCCGTCCACCCGCTTTCTTCCCAGAAACTCGACGGCCTCCCGCTCCAGCTTCCTGTCCGTCCGGCAGTCGCATACAATGGTGGCGTAGCCATGGTTCCGCAGGATATCCTCCATCTCCGTGATGATCTCCGCGCAGAAAATATTGTTCAGCTCCGGGATCACTACGCCCACCGTTCTGGTGGCGTTTGTCTTCAGCCCTCTGGCTACCTCGTTCACTTCATAATGAAGCTCCCGGATAGCCTCTTCAATTTTTTCCCGGTTTTTCTCTCTGACATTGCCGCCATTAAAATAAGAAGAAATCGTAGCCAGCCCAAGTCCGGTTTTCCGGGCTATATCTTTCATTGTCGCCGCCATAGCTCAGTCACTCCTCTGTCTGCTCCGCCCGTCCGCTCTGCTCCGCTTCCCGTCGCCGTACCTGTAAACGCCTATTCTGCTTTTCCGTCGCAGCCGCAGACCTTCATACGATACATTACCAGCTCTTTCACCGCCTGGATGGCCGCCTTTCCATAAGCCTTGGGATCAATGGTGTTTTCCTTTTCCGCGAAAGTCGCTTTTACTGCCTTAGAATAAGCGTCTCGAAGCTCTGTTGCAAAGTTTACCTTACACATGCCTCTCTTCACGCAGTCTCTTACATCATCATCGCTTAAACCGGACGCTCCGTGGAGTACCAGCGGAATATCCACCGTCTTACGGATTTCGCTGAGACGTTCCTTATCCAGTACCGGAGTTCCCACATAGAAACCATGGGCTGTTCCAATAGCCACCGCAAGAGAGGTCACCCCTGTGCGCTCCGCGAACTCCTTCGCCTCCGCCGGGTCTGTGTTGGTGTCGGCTTCCGCCTCCAGATCATCCTCTTTGCCTCCGACCTTGCCAAGCTCGGCTTCGCAGGGAATATCCAGAGACTTAGCCACATCCGCCACCTTCTTCGTCAGGGCAATGTTTTCCTCAAAGCTCAGCTTGGAGCCGTCGATCATCACAGATGTATAGCCCGCGTGGATCGCCCGCATGGCAAGTTCAAAGCTGTCGCCGTGATCCAGATGAAGACACACAGGCACAGAAGCCTTTGCCGCCTCGGCAGCCACGATCGCCGCGTAGGTTTCAACAGTTCCGTATTTTACCGTAGAAGGAGTGGTCTGGATCATAACCGGAGCCTTCAGCTCCTCGGCGGCGCTGATGATGGCCTTCACCATTTCCATATTTTCCGCGTTGAACGCTCCTACCGCGTAGCCTCCCTGCTGTGCTTTTAATAACATTTCTTTCGACGTAACCAGTGGCATATCTTTTTCCTCCTGTAATCTTTGTAATAAAACCGTGGTCGTGTGATTT
The DNA here is from genome assembly GCA_019115125.1 of Candidatus Blautia faecipullorum. Lineage (GTDB taxonomy): Bacteria > Bacillota > Clostridia > Lachnospirales > Lachnospiraceae > Blautia_A > Blautia_A faecipullorum. The sequence goes on along the minus strand of DXEG01000003.1, from coordinate 55,526 downwards.
CTCATCCAGAAACCGAAACGTTTCTGTTTTGCTTTATCATACCTCCTGCAGACGTCTCTGTCAACTGTAAAATATTCATCAATTTCAGGAAAATATTGCCTTGCAAACATAAAGGAAGATAAGGTAAATTTTAAGGTAAGAATGTTTCGATTCAAAAATCTGGAGGTATCTGTATTATGTTAAAAGGAATTCCCGAAATTTTGTCACCTGAATTATTAAAAGTATTATGCGAGATGGGACACAGCGACCGTCTTGTGATCGCGGACGGAAACTTTCCTGTGGAATCCATGGGAAAGAACGCCATCACCATCCGCTGCGACGGACACGGCGTTCCGGAAATCCTGGAAGCGATCCTGAAGGTTTTCCCTCTGGACACCTATGTGGAGCACCCGGTAAACCTCATGGAGGTTATGCCCGGAGATGATGTGGAAACTCCCATCTGGGATACTTATAAGGAGATCATCCGCAAATACGACGACAGAGGAGACGCGGTAGTGGGCAATATCGAGCGTTTTGCTTTCTATGACGAAGCAAAGACCGCCTACTGCATTATTTCTACCAGCGAAAAAGCTCTGTACGCAAATGTCATGCTGCAGAAGGGCGTTGTGATCAACGACTGATCCGGGGCAGCCGGAGAACCGGGCGCTGAGCGATATCTTTTTATATGCGATAATTTTTTACTAAAACAGAGCGCTGCATAACCTGCAGATCATCCCGTATTCAGCCATGAGGCCGCGGCAGGAAAGGAGTAATCCCGGATGCCGCGGTTTTTTTCAGTCCTTTCATATTGCTTCTTTTTAGGCAAGTATCACTCTCCTTCTACTGGCAGACAAATACAAAAAGCACATTCATCTGGACATTTGACGCTTCTTCATGCTATGATAAATTTAATTATAGATGACCTACCAAAAAGGAGCCTGTTTCTGCTCCTTTCTTACCGCTGATGAATAGGAGGTAATACTTATGCGCAGAAAACATTTTCTGAAAAAAAGCGGCCTTGCCTTTCTCCTTACCTTTTCTCTTGTTCTGGGAAATCTTTCCATAGCGGGAGCCAGTGATTTCACCTCCGGAGAACCGGCAGCCGAAACAGACCCCTTCACCTCCGGTACTTTGCCGGAGACTGAAGGACCGGAAGAAGAACCGGAGTTTTCCGATTCTGACATCTTTTCCTCACAGCCGGAAGAGGAGGAGCTCTTCAGCTCCGGAGAACAGGAGGCTTCTGATGAAGATCTGGATTATATTCTCGGCCGTCCTATGACAGAGGAGGAGAAGGCGGAACAGCTTGCCCCCATGTCCGGACTGACCGCTTATACCCCTCTGGAAAACGCGGACAGTGAGCTGGGCGTCAGCATGTACCGCAGCTCCATGCCCTATTATGATTCCAGAGAATACGGTCTTGTAACCTCCGTTAAAAACCAGAATCCCTTCGGGATCTGCTGGGCCTTCGGACTTGCCTCCAATTTTGAGACCTCGCTTCTCTCACAGGGATCGGGCGCCTGGGATCTCTCCGAAGAGCACCTGGCCTATTTCTGGTCTCACCGTGTAAACGATCCCCTTGGAAACACCCCAAACGACAGAATCATACATCTTGGAAACGATTACCATGACAGAGGAAACGGAATGGTAGCCTCCTTTTTCCTGAGTACCTGGTCCGGAATGGTGACAGAGGACAAAGCGCCGCTTCCCACAGACAGCACCCACACCGCCGATCTGTCCGCGCCGCTGAACGAGAGTCTGGCGTACGATACCGACGTATATCTGGTGGACGCCGTTTTTTCAGAGTACTCTGTCGAACGGATGAAGCTTCTGCTGCAGGAATACTCTTCCGTAACGGCAATGATCTATATGGACAGCACCGGCACTTATTACAAGGCTGATACTGCCGCCGCGTGTTATCCGAATTCCGGCGCAGTGAATCACGCGGTTACAATCGTAGGCTGGGACGATACATACTCAAAGGATAACTTTCCCGGGCAGTCAAAGGTACAGAACGACGGCGCCTGGATTGTAAAAAACAGCTATGGAAGCTCCTGGGGAAAAGAGGGATATTTTTATCTTTCCTATGAGGACGCCTCCATAACCAACCTGGTATCCAATACGGCCACCGCCGCCCCCGCTTATCCCAATAATTATTTTTATGACGGCGCGGCCTGCGGAACCTCCTCTGTCACGCTTGGCAGAGGGTATTCTATCGCCAATATATTTACGACTTCTGCCGGAAACGGAAACGCCGAAGAGCTGGGAGAGATTGTGGTCGCGTCAAAAAAGGACTATACAAACTACCAGATCCAGATATACACAAATCTGACGGATCCCTCCAATCCTCTCAGCGGGACTCCCGCATTTGAGACGCCCATGGAATATCAGCAGTCTCTGGCCGGAATTGATACTGTACGTCTTGACGTCCCTGTCCCTTTGATGCAGGGAAGCCGGTATTCCGTAGTTCTGACCCTTCTGGATGATTCCACGCCTTACTACGTGGAAAACACTACTTCATCTTCCTCATGGTTCCAGGCCTTTGCCGGGCTGGAGGCAAACCAGAGCTTCTACAGCGCCAACGGCTCCAGATGGACAGACTGCGGAATCCAGAATTCTCCTTTCTGCTTTTCCATCAAAGCCCACACACGGACTCTGGACAGACCTATGGCGACGCCGACGCCTGTACCGACTGCAACACCTGTGCCCACTGCAACACCTGTGCCCACCGCAACACCTGTACCCACCGCAACACCTGTACCTGCCTCTTATAAAGTAACCTACCACAAAAACACTTCCCTGACTGTAGGGAACATGCCCACTGACAGTGGGAAATATACTTCCGGTAAAACAGTAACTGTTAAAAACGCTCCCTACTGTAATTCCCGCTTCTTTATCGGATGGAATACTAAGGCGGACGGCAGCGGCAAAAGCTATTCCCCCGGAAACACCTTCAAAATCTCTGGAAATGTTACTTTATACGCACAGTGGAGATACAGCTATGTTTCCTCCAGCGATCTGATCTATCGCGTAAAGGGCAGGAATATCGTGGCCTGCTGCGGGACAACCAACCGCTATATACGGTCCGCGAGCATCCCTACCACCATACGATACGCCGGAATCACCTATAAAGTATCTTATGTCTGGTCAAAAGCTTTCTACGGAAAAACCATGCTTACCAAAGTGGCTATCGGAAACAATGTCACAGCCATCGGAAGCAGCGCCTTCCAGAACTGCAAAAATCTGAACCGGGTTGCCATCGGCACCGGACTTACCAGAATCGGATCCCAGTCATTCCGCAATGTAAAAAAGGGCTGTATCATCCACATTAAGAGTCTTCGTCTGAATAATGTAGGATCGAAAATAGATCCCTACTCGCCCAAAATGGTGATCCGTGTGGATTCCAGGCGGCTGAGCTATTACCGCAGGCTGTTCAGCAGACGCTCCGGCACTGTAACGGTTATTGGTTTTTGAGATTTATTCTTGCTTTACAAAAGACCTGGCGTTCTACATTGGAACACCAGGCCTTTTTCTTTTCGTTATATATACCGGCTTACATGCAATCCGAGTACTGTCAGGACTTTTTGAAATGATAGATTAACAGAAGGATCACGGCCGCTATGCCGATCATTCCGATCCAGACCAGCGGCTGATAATGAAATGTATCTGCGCCCGCCTTTACCTCCTGACTGGAAACATCCTCTGCCGCCTCGTCAGACTTCGCTGCCTCCGGTGCTGCTGTCACTTTCGGTGTTTCCGTAGCTTCCGGCGTAACTGTGGCTTCCGGCGTGGCTGTCACTTCCGGCGTAACTGCAGCTTCCGGCGTAGTTGTGGTTTCCGGCATAACTGTAGCTTCCGGCGTGGCTGCCGCGGCTTTCTCCTGCTCCATTGGACTATTTTCTCCGGAAGCTTTTTCATCCGGCTGATCCGCGTTATCTCCGGCTTCTGTTGTATTCTCGCCTGCCGTCTGTGAAACAGCTTTCCCGGAAGTCTCCTCATTCTGTTCTTCCAGCCATTCCTCTGTCTCTTTCAGATCTACCCACCCTTCTTTTCCGTCAACTGAGGTAACTCCCCAGCGGCTTCCGTCCACCAGACGGGCGTCCCGGGTAATATGAAGGGTCTCGCCATTCTCTATCTCTCTGGCCCCAGGCACAGCGCCATATTTTTCACCGGGACCCTGATAGAGATTTTGTCTGCCATCCTCAGAATACGCGGTTACTTCATAGTCCGCATCATAATCCACATTTTCTTTTCCCGCAATATACAGCTCAGAATCAATGGCCTCCTGCCTGCTCTGAGCCGGACGGCAGTCATCCAGCGGAGCATACCCGTACATACCATGATATTCCGTATAACCCCAGGTACGCTTATTTTGTTCATCCTCCACCTCGCCTTCAATATGAAGCGCCGTTCCGTTGGAAATCAGCTGCTCGTTCAGTTTCGAGGAGGACAGATCCGGCTGGGCATAAATATCAATTCCTCCTGCCTTCGACTCTACGATCATATAATAATCCGTCTTATAATCCGGCTCTGTTCTGCCGCCCTGTACATCGGCAAAAACCGGAACCGCGGCAATCAGGCTCAGTATCAGAGCCAGCCAAATTCTCCCTGTTCTTTTCATATTTTTCCTGTCCCCTTATTCATCCCAATACTGCTGTATTTCAACAAAATACGACTTCTTTTATTCGGGAATCTTCTTTCTATTTATACTGATTTCATCATATCACAGATCTCCGTCTCTGATAATCCCCTTTTTTGCAAACTTCTCGAGGTATTACGACATGAAAATGCCCGCGGACGTGTACTGATTACAGATACAGCAGCCGACTGCCGGGCTTATCGCGCCAAAAAAGGAAGCCGCCTGACCGGCAGCTTCCTTTCTATGTACTCTTATTCCTGTCTTTAATCAGACGAGACGTCTTACGGAAAGAATCGTTCTGTATGTAGCGTCATTGCTGATCTTAATTCCATCTTTTGCATTGGAGGCATGAACGATTTTTCCATCTCCCATGTAGATCGCCACATGACCGCCGTAGCAGATCAGGTCGCCCGGCTGCGCGTCTTCATAGGATACCTCGGTTCCGGCGTTCTGCTGCTCATAGGAGGTTCTCGGAAGGCTCACACCAAAGTTTGAATATACACTCTGTACAAAACCGGAACAGTCAGCGCCGTTTGTAAGGCTTGTGCCACCCCATACATAAGGATTGCCTACAAACTGGGTCGCATAATCGACTACAGAAGAACCGGAGCCTGAAGAGCTGGAGCTGGAAGACGACTCATAATCGCTGTAATCCACAGTGTTCTCAGTGTCGATCACGTTTCCGTATTCATCATACTCATAATCGGATTCACTGGAAGCAGCCTCGCTGGCGTCTACCTCGTTGCCTTCCTCATCATATACAGTCTCGCCGTTTTCCGCAGCTTCACTGGCATCTACTTCGTTGCCCTCTTCATCATATACAACGGTTTCTTCCTGCTGAGCCTGCTCTTCTGCTGCTGCGGCCGCTGCTGCAGCTTCGGCTTCCGCCTGGCGTCTTGCCGCCTCCTCGGCTGCGATTCTCTCAGCCTCAAGCTGCTCAATCTCCGCCTGCTGCTGCTGGATCAGGGCAACATACTCATTTGCCATCTGCTCCGCATAAGCGATCTCATTATCATAATTAGCCGACGTAGCTTTTCTCTCGTCAATAGCTGTCTGCAGGTTTACAGATTCTGCTTCGTATTCCTGCTTCATGCCCTCCAGCTCTGCCTTCTCCTGGGCGTACTGCTGGCCGAGCTGTGTAACCTGCTCAATGGTATTTACATAGGTCTCAAGACTCTGTCTGTCGTATTCATACATCTTCTGAGTATATTCAGCCTTCGTAAGAAGATCTGAAAGATTCTCAGCGTTTACCATCATCTGGAACCAGGCGTCGCTGCCGCCCTTCTCATACAGGTACTGGATACGCTGTTTCATAGCCTCATACTGCTTATCCTTGGCATTCTGGGCTTTTGTCAGATCCGCCTGGGTCTGCTCGATATCCGCCTGCTTATTGCTGATGTCTCCCTCCAGAGTCTGAATGGAAACCATGACGTTTACAAGATTCGCGTCCAATGCGGCAATTTCTTCCTGAAGCTGCTGTTTCGCAGCGTAGAACTGATCGATCTGTGCATAAGTGGCATCCAACTGCGCGCTGGTCCATGCCTGCTCTTCTCTCAGTTCCTGTTCTCTTGATGCGCTTACAGATACCGCCTGTGTTGCACACATCATAATTGCCAGCGTCAGACATACAATTCTTTTCTTCATGTTTCTCACCTCATATTTTAACAACTTAATGTAACAATTGTGAAATATCTTTCTTAACTTCTTTTACATATTACCACAGCCCTACCGGGATTGCAATAGTGAATCTTAAAAAATTTTAATATTTTGTAACATTTATTAAACATTTCACATCAGCCCTGTGAAAAAACAAAGAACAGGGGATTCTCAATTTCTCTGAGAATCCCCCTGAACTTCGTCCTTGTTATTCTTCTTATTTGAATAGATCCGCAAGAATCTGGTTTGCCGTCATATTTTTGTAACCATTGGGATCTGACAGCGTACTGCTGTTCCAGCGGAAATAATTGCCCTGTCTGATATAATTGCCGCTGGACGGATGATAATCATATTTTGTATAGCCGCTGAATTTTGACATATACTGCTTTGCAAGAGCCACTGCCTGACTGTCATAATTCCCTTCAGGTGTTGTTGTACCGGAAATCTGACAGCCTGCCTGCGGAGTCGAATGAACGATCACCGCGCTCTTGTCCGCGCACTGTCCTACCACGATCCATGTATGGCCGTCGTTATAGCCGATATCCCCGGGATACAGCTTCCAGTTTGTCTTTGACAGATAATTCTGGTTATAATAAACGCCCCAGCCGCGGTTCTTATAGGTGCTTCCCACATCGCCCGACACCACGGTGTAGCCGCCGCCCTGTCCGGACGCGGTGTGCATCACCTGATACGCCGCCCAGCCTACAAAGCCGGAGCAGTCAAGGCCCTTGGCGCGGTTGGCCGCGGAAAGGTCGCGGTAATTATTATAATCGTAATTTCTGTTCTGACTGTTATACCAGGAAACCCAGGTCGGACTGACTCCCTTTCTGGTGGAATCGTTCCAGCCGCCGCCCCATACATAAAGCGCGCGTCCTACCGGCTGCATAGCTCCCAGCAGATAGTTTTTGATCGTGCGGGCTGAGGTAGGAGAGGTCGGACGGATCGCCGCGTCCGCATCTGAGGAAGAACCGCTGCCTCCACTGGAGCTATCATTATAGTTGTCTTCAATCAGACAGCCGTCCGATCCGAATTTATACTGAATTCCGTTTATCGTTCTCGTCCCGGTCACCATCACCGCCGTGCTGGGATCGAAATACCGCTGATTTCCTTCGCTGTCCTTCACCCATCCAGTGGCCGCAATCCCTGTGCTTGAGTTAAAATAATACGTCTTCCCCGCAACAGTCTTAAGTCCCTTCATCATAACTCCAGCGCTGGTAAAATAACGTTTCTGAGATCCATCCCGAGAGGTGATCCAGCCGGTAGCCATGATATATGTTCCTCCCCGGAAATACCGGGTGTTCCCGTTAGCCGCTGTCAGGAAGCCGCTCTTGGCTACTCCTGTGCTTCCGTCAAAATAGTAATAATAATTGCCAACCTTTTTCAATCCCTTATACATCACCCCTGTGTTTGGATGGAAATACCATCGCTGATTCTTGGAATTCCGCATCCATCCAGTGGCCATTACATATGTATCAGGCTGAAAATACCGGGTATTTCCATTCGAAGCTTTCAAAAATCCCGTCTTGGCCCAGCCGGTACTTCCATCAAAATAGTAATATTTACCACTTACATTCTGAAGCCCCGTCTTCATAGCGCCTGTTTTCGGATCGAAATAGCGGCGTCTGCCGTTTGAGATCTTATACCAGCCTTTATAAAGGACTCCCGTTCTGGTATTCAGATAATATTTCTTACCTCCAAGAGTAAGCCAGCCCTTTACTCTCTGTCCATTTTTATAATAGTAGGTTTTTCCGGCGATTGTCCGGAAGCCTGTTGTCGCCGCCTGCGTCTCTACAGTTGTCGCCTGTACTGTAAATCCGGCGGCAAAGATCATAAGCCCCAGTAAAATACCCCAGAATTTCCAGCTTTTCCTTACCCTTTTCATATCTTTCCTCTTCCCTGCCCACCTTCTGTTATTTTTTATTCTTTACAATCTTGTTACAATAATATGTAGGTATTATATCTCAAGTTTTTCATTACGTCAATATTTTTATAAAAAGCGAAATATTTCTTTGTAACCTCTTTGTAACAAAAAAAGTGAAGCCTTCCGGCCTCACTCTTTTTAAGTCTGGTATCTTTTGAATCCCTGATCTTATATGTCATATTTACAGCAAATGCTTTCTCAGCTCCGCTCCGTCCAGAGCGCTCAGATATGCGGGCGGTACGTCAAAAACAGTTTTGCAGCCCTTCTGGCCTTCCCTGCTCATTTTATATGCCGCTCTTGCATAGGCCACGATCACAGAGGAAGTGAACTCCGGATTGGAGTCCAGCTTCAGGCTGTACTCGATCACATGGCTGTTTTCGTCGTTCCATCCGGTTTTTCCGGAGCGGATCACAAATCCACCGTGAGGAATTCCGCTGTGGTCGCGCTTCAGTTCCTCTTCAGAAATGAAATGTACGGTAGTATCGTATTCATCAAAATAGTTGGGCATAGTTTTGATCTCCTGCTCAATACGGGCGAGATCAGCTCCCTCCTCCGCTACTACGAAGCATTCCCTTGTATGCTTCTGTCTTGTAGTAAGCTCTGGATTCTCACCGTTTCTCACTGCTTCCAGAGCAGCCTCCACGGGAATGGTATACTGCTTGCCGTCTTTTACGCCGTCAATTCTCCGGATAGCGTCGGAATGACCCTGGCTTACGCCTTTTCCCCAGAAGGTATAGTCTTTTCCATTGGTAAGGATCGCGTTGGCGTACATTCTGTTCAGAGAGAACATTCCCGGATCCCAGCCTACGGAAATAATCCCCACATGGCCGCTCTGAAAAGCAGCCTTATCCACATTCTCAAAGTGCTCCGGGATTTTCGCGTGCGTGTCAAAGCTGTCCACTACGTTGAACCACTGAGCATATTTGGGCGTCTGTACCGGAAGATCCGTAGCGCTTCCTCCGCAGAGAATCAGAACGTCAATCTTATCCTTCCAGTTTTCGGCCTCATCAGCGCTGCACACAGCCGCAGTCTCTGTGAGGATCTTCAGCTCTTCCGGCGCCCGGCGGGTAAATACAGCCGCCAGCTCCATATCCGGATTATGCCTGATGGCGCATTCCACGCCTCTTCCCAGGTTTCCGTATCCCATAATACCAACACGAATACTCATCTTCATTTTCCTCCTCGTTACTTTTTACTGAAATATCTTTTATCATAACCACAAGGTGTGATTTCCCCTCTTTACGTCAGCAGCAGAGCACGTCGCTTCCGGGACAGCAGACGCTGCATATCATATTTGCCAGGCAAAGCTTCATACAGAAATTATCGCCCTCCATACTCATGCCGCCAAAGGGATTCTGCTGCTCCCGGTACCAGGTTCCTCCGCCCTCCATACGCTCCAGCATCATCCGGTACTGCATATTGTCCGGCTCCTGACGGACAGCCTCCCTGATATCGTTCAGCGCGTTCATATTGTTTCCAAGCCCCATATTGGCAGCAGCGGAAAGATAATACCACTGCCCGTTTCTCTGCTGCAGAGAAGACAGCACGTTCATTGCCTCCCGGTAATGGCCGCTCTGGATGTAATTCGCGGCCGCCTGCCGGCGGATCGCCTCCTCATCCTGATAACCCGCGCCTGTCTGGCTACCAAAGCCGCCAAAACCGCCATAGCCGCCGTTTCCATATCCACTGTAGGAAGAGCCGTACTCTCTCTCTTTCATAATCTGATCATAGGCCTGCTGGATTTCTTTGAATTTTTCTTCGGCCTGCGCCTTATTGGGATTATTAATGTTGGCATCCGGATGATACTTTCTGCTCAGCTTCCGGTATGCCTTTTTTATTTCTTCGTCGGATGCGTCTCTTGATACACCCAGAACACTGTATGGATCCATCATACTATTTCTCCTGCTCTTCCTTCCGTTTTTTGGACACCGCTTCAAAACGGCACCAGACGCCGGAGTACAGGATATTCCTCAGAATATCCGCATACTTAATAATAGGAAGTTTCTCGAATTCCCGGCTGGCCTCCGCCATCATCATAACCAAAATCTGCCTCACCCGCTCCTGGAACCCTTCCATTATATAATCCCGCGCAAAAGGATTGTAATTTCCTTTTTCCACGTCCTCTTCCACATCTTCATAGGCATCCATGATATAAATAAACTTGCCCAGGAAAAATCCCATACGCCGGAGACCTGCCTCCCAGGAATCATTCTTATAGGCAAAAATCTCTTCCATGATTTTTCCAAAGCATCCGGCCACCCTGTCAAGATCCCTCTCTCCTGCCTTTTCCATTTCTGAAAGCTCCCTGAGGCGCTGCTTGATCACAGATGTCTTGACCCGGTAAGCCGCTTCCGCTTTTTTGTCCTTCTTTTTCAGCACACGCGCGAAAGCAAGCCGCAAAAGCTGTTTTTCATCCTTCCAGTCGTCCATACATTTATAATACGCCAGAAAAACATTCATATCTGCGGCATATTCTGTAATTTCATTTTTTTGTACAGCCTGCTTTCTCACCGGATGCATAATACAGCGGGTAGTTCCCTTCCGGGTTGCCGGTTCATAAAGACCGCTCAGCAAGAGGATCACAAATGTCATGTCATACGTCAGCGTGATCTGTCCGGAAAGTCCGAAACGATCTCTCAGCTCTCTGCACAGTCCGCAGTAGAAAGACCGGTACAGGTCAAAATCCTTTATCTTCAGTTCCGGCTTATTCATTACCACATATCCAAACATAAAACCTCCCGCCGCCTAAAGCTGTTTCTGATGTACATTCCCGATCAGCTGTTTTTAATAAATTTTGTATGGCACTTCGGACAGTCGATCTCAATGCGGCCCTTTCCTCTGGGAATACGGATCTTCTGACCGCAAGACGGACAGGAATAAATATGATGCGTTTTTCTCTGACGCATTATATTTTTTTCCTTTTTCAGCCACTGTCTGATGCCGGCTGTCCTGGACAGATACCGCTCATTCTCCGCATAGCGCTTCTGAATATTTCTGGACAGCATACGGAAATATGTATAAATGATCGCCGCGATCCCAACCGTGTTCAGCACGGCGCCGATCACGCTTCTTCCCGGAAAAAACAGGGATACCACTATACAGATCAGAGCCGCCGCCATAGTAAACTGAGCAAAGGAATCGACTCCGTACCGTCCTTCCATAAATTTCAAGAATTTTTCTTTCATGTAAATCTCTCCTAAAAAATAAACTGCTGCTCAGACTCCGTTTTTCTGAAGCCTGGCGTCAAAAGCAACGGCAGGTCCGCTATCTGTCGCGGCAAACCTGGAATATATAGAACTTAAGATAATAGGATTCATCCGCCGCCCACAAAATAGGGTGATCCGGGGCCTGAGTCCTGTATTCCACCTGCCGAAGCCGTTTATGGGCGTTCCTGGCGGCCTGCGCGATAGTTTTTGTAAACAGCTCGTAGGTCATAAAATGAGAACAGGAGCAGGTAGCCAGAAAACCGCCGTCCCTCACCAGCTTCATAGCTCTCAGATTGATTTCTTTATATCCCTTCACCGCGTTTTTGACAGAATTTCTTGATTTTGTGAAGGCCGGAGGATCCAGAATGACTACATCATACTTCTCGTCTCTTTCCTCAAGCTCCGGCAGAAGCTCAAACACATCTTCACAGAGAAATTTCACCCTGTCCTCAAGGTGATTCAGGCGGGCGTTTTCTCTGGCCTGATCCACGGCAAGCTGGGAAGCGTCCACACCCAGCACTTCTCTGGCGCCCGCAATCCCGGCGTTAAGGGCAAAGGATCCTGTGTGGGTAAAACAGTCCAGAACCTTAGCGTCTCTGCACAGCCGCTGTATTGCCAGACGGTTATATTTCTGATCCAGGAAGAATCCTGTCTTCTGTCCGTCGCGTATATCTACCTGATATTTTACCCCATTTTCTTCAATTTCTACCACAGTCGGAAATTCCGGGCCTATAAATCCCTTGTACAGCTCCATTCCTTCCTGACGCCTTACCTTCGCGTCGCTTCTCTCATATATTCCCCGAATGTGGACGCCGTCCTCTTCCAGCACCTTCTTCAGAAGCGTCAGGATCTCCTCCTTCATACGGTCGATCCCCAAAGCCAGAGACTGTACTACCAGTACATCCGAAAATTTATCCACTACCAGTCCCGGAAGAAAATCCGCCTCTCCGAAAATAAGCCGGCAGCTCCTGGTATCCGTCACTTTCTTCCGGTATTCCCAGGCACATCTCACTCTTTCTTCCAGAAATCTTCCGTCGATCTTCTGATTCTCGTCCCTGGTCATCATCCGTATCGTAATTTTAGAATTGGTGTTGATAAAGCCCTTTCCCAGCGGGTAGCCGTCAAAATCTCTTACCAGAACGATATCTCCGTCTAAAAAGCTTCCCATGACAGAAGCGATCTCGTTGTCAAACACCCACATACCGCCGGATTTCAGGAAGCGTCCTTCTCCCTTTTTCAGGGTCACCACTGCCAGACTCATGTTCTATTCTCCTTTCGGAAACGTATTTCAAGCTTTGAACAATATTTCTCTTTATTCTAGCACAGATATTACACATTTTCCAGTATTTCTGCAAATTCGCAAAATTATCACATTTTAAAGCGAAAAAACACCCCAAGGTCATTTACTGACCCGGGGTGTCCTCCTTTACAGCCTCGCCGGCTGTATGATTCTGTTTAATATGTTCCCTCTTCTGTGTATACTTCTTCTGTATAACCTTCTTCCGTATAACCCTCTTCTGTATAACCTTCTTCCGTATAGACTTCCTCTCCCGCAGCTTCAGCGGAAGCAGCCGCCGTGTCAACGGTTTCACCATAAAGGTTCGCAAAGAATTTCATAGTATCATTATACAATGCCTGTCTCGTCTCTGCCGGCTGTGACGCCAGAATATCTTCCGCTGAAGGCTCCGCGTCAATGCTGAAAACTGTTTTAAGCTGAGAATCCAGCATATTCAGCTCTGAAGACATATACATTTCCGCGCCTGAAGGCACATAAGACATTCCGCCGTCATTCAGCACGCTGAGATATGTTTCAAGAACCTTCTGAGTAAGAGAAGCGCCTGTGGCCGGGTCGATGGATACGGAAGCAGCGGCTGCCGGATCATTCATAGCAGTCTGAAGGGAAACCGCATCGCCTTCATATTCTCCCGCGCAGAATGTTTTCGCGCTGTCGAAACGTGTTTTTGCCTCCTCGCTGAGAGCGTCTGTATTAAAGGAAGCGGCTGCTGTATCTCCGGCAGTCTCCTCTGTCATGGTTCCATCCTCAGAGTCTTCCGGGATCCCCATCTCTTCCGTATAGGTGTCTTCTGTAGTTTCCTCTGTCATACTTCCGTCTTCAGAAGCTTCCGGGATCCCCATTTCTTCCGTATAGGTGTCCCCGGTGGTTTCCTCTGTCATACTTCCGTCCTCAGTGGCTTCCGGAATTCCCATCTCTTCCGTATAGGTGTCTCCGGCGCTTTCTTCTGTCATGCTTCCATCCTCGGTGGCTTCCGGAATTCCTGTCTCGTTCTCAGAAGACTCATTTTCTACGTTCTCATCGCCCATAGTTTCCTCTGCCAGAGTAGGATCTTCCGTGGAACTTTCCTTTATGTCGTCGCCCAGAACATCCGGATCCACATTCTCGGTGATATCCTCTCCGTCCTCTTCTGCGCCGTCCTCGGGAGCCGGTGTTTCTTCTGCCTGGGGATCATTTTCCTTGTCAATGCTTGCCTGGATTTCTTCCAGCGTATTCTTCATCTGTTCGATATCATAGCTCTGCTGCGCGATCTGCTGAAGAAGAGAGACAATGGCGTCCATTTCCTCCGGGCTGAAGGTAACATTATTCTCTACAGCGATATTATTGACAATATTATAAATCTCGTCCGCGTTCTGGACATTCTCTCCAATAATCTGCAGCTTGGCCTGATTGATGATATTGGTTGCGTTGTCTTCGCCCACCTGCTGCGCAAGATTGCCGGTAACTACGACCTCCTTGGTAGCCAAATCTTTCTTGCTGCTGTCAAGCTTCTGTCCGCTTGCGGATTCGTATGCCATCATAACACCAGTCAGCGCACCTGTTCCAGACACCTCGTAGGGGCAGGCAGCCACTGCCTCACAGTTGGACACTCCCGCTGTGGAAAGAGCATTGGCGATCATTTTGCCTGTGACGTAATTCAGATTCGCTGTACGAACCTTGATGCCGCCGGACTGAGTAGGCTTCACATAGGCACAGCTCAGTGTTCTCGTTCCAATCTGTTCCAGAGGAATATAGCTGCCCAGATACTCTCTCTCGTCCGCGTTGGTGACAGTGAGGATCTGTACCTGGCTGGAATCCGCCTTAAAATACTGCATCATGGTATTCTTCTGATCCTGTGTCAGATCCGCTCCCAGTGTTACGACCCTGGAAGCATCCGCCATAGCGGGCACAGCGCTTCCTGCGGCAAGACACATACTGCACAGCAAAGCTGTGATCACACTTCTTTTTTTCATTGTTCTGTCCTCCATTCATCCTGACATTCCCCGTCAAAACTTCCGTTCTGTTATAAGAGACAGTTCTGTTCTTCCTCATGCATCCTGCCTCCCCGGAACGTCCTTATTATATCATATATTTCGGAATAATTGTATTATATACTTTCTTTTTACGGCACTGCGGTTATGTCTGTGTTACTGTTCACTCGCAAGCTTGACACTAGCTGGCAGGCTATGCGCCAGTATGTTGAATTGCGTGATTTCAGCCCCATTTTCGGCAGGTAAAAATGCCAGAAATAAACAGCAGCAATTACAGAGTTTCCAGATATACCTGGATCGTTCCTCCGCAGACAAGGCCTTCCTCCCCGGCCTCCTCCCCTGTCATCTTCTCCCGGACTATCTGGTTCCGGAGCGTGCCTTCTCTCAGCAATCCAAGACAGCGGTGCATCACCCGGCTCTCCATACATCCGCCCCCGATGGTCCCCACCGTTTTTCCGTCGGCGGCCACGATCATTTTTGTCCCGATCTCTCTGGGCGCGGATCCCTTCCTGGCGATGATGGTGGCGAGTGCCATTTTCCGGTTCTCCGCCCCCTCCGCTGTCAGGCAGGCCAGAAGCTCCTCGTCATAGCCGCTTGTCTTTTTTGTTTTGTTTTTCGTCATGATCAGCTCCGCGACTATGGATACGGCGATCTCTGCCGGAGTTTCCGCGTGGATCGACAATCCCACCGGAGAATGTATCTCGCAGAGCACTTCCGGCGGAACTCCCTCCGCCGCAAGCTCTTTCCTCATAGCCGTCGCCCTTCCCCGGCTGGCCATCATACCCACATAGGCTCTTTGCTTCCGGAGGATCGCGCGCAGGCAGATGCCGTCATAGCGGTGGCCTCTGGTAAGAACCAGAAAATATGAATTGCTGTCGCCGGGAATTTTTTCCACTGCATGATCAAAGCTGTCGCAGATCACTTCGTCCGCCCCGGTCCTTCTCATAGCGTCGGCGAAAAAGGGCCTGTCCTCCAGAGCAGTCACATAAAAACCTGTCTGCTTCGCCAGACGAGCCGCCTGCTGGGCCACATGCCCTCCTCCGCAGATCACCAGGCGATTACGCTTTCTAAGATGCTCGACAAAAATTTTCCGGCCGCTGATTTCTATGATCCCACTTTCTTCTGTCTGCGTCAGCAGCACTTTTTCCTCCCGGGACAACAGTTCTCCGTCCGTCTCCCCAAGAAGTTTTCCGTCTGAGAAAAAAAATCTTGATCCGTTTCCCTCTCCCTCTATAACTGTCGCCAGAATATTGTTTCTGTCCCTGTTTTCCGAGAGGATTCTGTATATTTCCTTCTTTTCCAGTCTTCTCCACCTCTTTTTCTCTCTGTGTTTTATTCCAGGATATGCTCCCGGCCCTGGGCAATGATCGTCCTCACATGGTTGTCCGCCAGAGAATAGAAAACAGACTTTCCTTCCCTGCGGTTTTTTACCAGTCTGCTCTGCTTCAGTATCCTGAGCTGATGGGATACTGCCGACTGCGTCATATTCAGGGCTTTCGCAAGATCGCAGACGCATACCTCTGTCTCAAAAAGGATAAAAAGGATACGGATCCTGGTAGGATCTCCGAAAACCTTAAAAAGCTCCGCCAGATCGTCCAGCTCCAGCTCATCCGGCATAGTATCCTTCACAATTTTCAAAAGTTCTTCATGAATTTCTTCTGTATCACAGCACAGGATTTCTTTTTCTTCTGCCATCCACTGTCTCCGCCTTTCCCGTTTATCATATCATAGACCTCTCTTTTTTGCACCGTCGGTTTCCTCCTACAGCTTATCCCTGAGCTCTTCCTTACTGAAATTAAACAGCACCGTAAGAGCCACCGGAAAAGCCACCAGACCCACCAGACCCAGAAGCTTCAGCCCCAGGAACAGGGCCGCGAGAGTCGCCAGCGGATGCAGGCCGATCTGCTTCCCTACGATCCTCGGCTCCAGCATATTCCTGACCACCAGAATCACCAGATAAAGAAGAAGGATGCCGAAGGCAAGTCCGTGACTCTTCATGATCACCAGAATGGCCGCCCAGGGAAGAAGGATACCGCCGGTTCCCAGAACCGGCAGGATATCAAAAACCGCGATCCCCAGGGCCAGAAGCACCGGGTAGGGCATGCCAAGAATCAGAAGTCCCAGACAAAGCTCTCCGAAGGTGATCAGAAAAAGCAACGTATAGGATCTCAGATAAATAAACAGAACATTCTGCACATAGGATTTTGCCTTGCGGACAAGCGTTTCCTGCTTCGGCGTCAGAAACTTCTTAAAGAAAGCCAGGATTCCCTCATAATCTCCCGCGAAAAAGAAGGTGGCCACCACGGTGATAACCAGCTTGATCACAAATCCCGGGATCCCGCTGAGTCCGCCGGAAAGGATCTGCACTACCTTTACTGAGAAGCTGGATACATAGCTTCCCAGATTGTTCGTCATCTGATTAAAGGAATTTTCGATGGTTTTTGCCACAGAAGGATGTACATTGTCCATAGATTCTTCCAGATACTCAGAGATTGTCTCAAACACCGGCACAATGGTAGTGTCATAAAGATAGGGAACTCTCCGGATCAGGTTTTCCAGGCCGTCCAGGAGCTTCAGACCGGCCCAGGCCGCCAGCAGAAACAGGATGCCGTAAAAAATCACACAAAAAATAATTGACACCAGCTTCTTCTTTTCAGGGGGTACTTTGAATTTTCTGATAGGGATCTGAATCAGCGCCGCCACAAAAAACGCGATGATAAACGGCACCATAGGGGTCACCAGATACTTAAATCCCACCCACAAAAGAACAAGGATCAATGCATAAAACACAACATTTACAATAAATTTTTTCTTTCGCTCCACTTTACTCCTCCATGATGTCAAAATCTACTCCATTTTTCCGTCCCCAATACTCTCCCCCTCTGTATCAAATTTGCAGTGAATTTCATACAAGTATCACATTTAGATTTTCCGTTCTTTCTTTCGAAGAACGCACACCGTCTCCACCCACACGGTTTCGCAGAACTGATCTACGCAGCAGGCCCTCTCCATCACATAACCGGCCTCCAGAAAGGTCTCCAGATCTCTTGCCAGGCTGGTAGCCTTGCAGGAGACGTAAACGATCCGGTCCACTCCATAGGAAAGTATCTTTGGGAGGGCTTTCGGGTGGATTCCTTCCCGGGGAGGGTCCAGAACAATCACATCCGGCTTTTCCTCCAGCTCATCCAAAGTTTTCAGGACGTCCCCCGCCACGAACCTGCAGTTCGCAAGCCCGTTCAGCGCGGCATTTTCCCGGGCCGCCGCGACTGCCTCCTCTACGATCTCCACTCCAACGACCTCTTTGGCCACAGGGGCCAAAAGCTGAGCGATGGTCCCGGTTCCGCTGTACAGGTCAAAAACCACTCTGCCTCGTGTCTCTCCAATATATTCCCGCACAATAGAATACAGAACCTCCGCCGCCAGGGAATTAGGCTGAAAAAAAGAAAAGGTGCTGATCCGGAACCGCAGTCCCAGCAGTTTCTCATAAAACCAGTCCCTGCCATAGAGAATTTTCGTCTCGTCACTTTTTACCACATCAGAAAGAGAGTCATTGATCATATGCATGACGCCCGTGATCTCCCCCTCCAGCTTCAGGCTCAGGAGCCGTTCCTTCAGGGGCTCCAGATCATGTTCCTCCTGGCTTGTGGTGACAATATGTACCAGGATCTCTCCTGTCGTCACGCCTCTGCGCAGAAGAAGATGGCGCAAATACCCTGTGTGCTGCATTTTTTTGTAGTAGGGTACCTTTTTCTCCCGGAAATAATCCCGCACGCAGACCAGGATATCCGTCATATCCTTATGCACCAGCCTGCAGTCGTCTGTATTCAGTACGTCATAAGTACTGCCCTTCTTGTGAAGCCCAAGAGAAAGCGGACCGTCCTTGTATTCATCTCCGAATGAGAATTCCATCTTGTTCCTGTATCCGAACTCTTCCGGACTTCCCTTGATCCCTTCCCAGATATAATCCGCCTTTCCTTCTTCGTCCCTCTGGCCGCCCTGAAGAAGCACCGGCTCCAGAAGCTCCCGGATCTGCCGCTCCTTCATCTCAAGCTGTGACTCATAAGACATGGTCTGGTACATGCAGCCTCCGCATTGGGGAAAAGAGCCGCACAGAGGCTCCCGTGTCTCAAGAGGGGACTTCTCCAACACCTCCAGAATACGGCCCTGCGCTCTTCCCGACCGTTTCTTCTGAATCACAAATCGGACCTTCTGGCCGGGAATACCGTTCTTAACCAGTACCTTCTGATCCTCCACATTTACATATCCCTTATTGGGAAAATCTATTTTTTCAATTATTCCTTCATATATCTCGCCTTTTTTCATTCTTCACCTGTTCCTATATTTTTTTGCCGGCCAGCGCCGGTATGTAAGCCACGAACATTTCCGGGCTGTGTCTTAGAAAACAGCCGCCTGAATTCCAGACAGCTTCTGAATGTCTTAATTAAAACAGCCCCGGTAGGAACCGGAGCCGCTGATCCATGCTTTATTCTTCCTCGTCTTCAAAGTAATCATCGAAGTCATCGTCGAAATCCTCTTCAAAATCTTCCAAATAATCCGGAGCAAAGAAACGATATACAGCAAATGCAATTCCGGTCACTGCCGCGACAGTACCAATGATCGCCAGTACCCAGAGGACTGTATTTTTCTGCTTTTCATCTTCCTTTTTCTTTAAAACCGCCAATAATTCTTCGATTTTTGCATTCATATTCATAGTGCGTACCATCCTCTCTTCATTCTTCCCGGCATCCACACTGCCGTACTCTGAGCCAGACATTTTCCGCTGATCTGTCTTCTGTCTGATATCAGGGACATCTCATATCTCATGCCGCCTGCGCTCATTTTCTTGTAAGTTATAGTATACCACTATCCCTTGCATTTTACCATAAATTATCTAAAATTTTAGATTTTCTTCAATTTTGCGAAGCCCGCGAACATTTTTTTCGTACCCGCTCTGTCAAAGTCTACCGTAACCTCATAGTCTCTGCCGCCCTCGACGATATTCTTTACGATCCCCACGCCGAATTTTATATGGCGCACAGTGTCTCCTACACCGTAATCCAGGGATTCCGCCTTGGAGACCTTAAAATTCTGGGGCTGAAAAGCCTTTGTCTGGAACGCAGCCTTCATCTGCATATAACTGCTTCTGCCCGAAGATACTTCCGGCATTTTCGGCTTATGCTCCTGAATGGTATGTCCCAGCTCTACAAGCTCCCGGGGAATCTCACGGACAAACCGGGAAACCCGGTTATACTGCGTTTCTCCCCGGATCATCCTCTGCTGGGCGCAGGTAAGCGTCAGCTCCTTCATGGCTCTTGTGATCCCCACGTAGCACAGCCGCCTCTCCTCTTCCATATCCGAGAGATCAGCCGAAAAGATACACATGCTGCTGGGGAATACGCCGTCCTCCATACCCGCCATATATACATAAGGGAACTCCAGTCCCTTGGCGCTGTGAAGAGTCATCAGGAGCACATAATCCTGACCGGGATCCACTGTATCAATATCCGCGATCAGGGCGATCTCTTCCAGAAATCCGGAAAGAGAGGCTTCTCTTCCCTCCGCGGCCATAGCCTCCTGATAGGAAACCGTCTTGGAGATCAGCTCGTCAATATTCTCGATCCGCGCTCTGGACTCCTCGGTATCCTCCGCTTTCAGCTCGTCCACATATCCTGTCAGATCAATGATCTCCTCGAGAAGCTCCTCCACCGTATAGGACTGGGCCTTGCTCTTCAACGACTGGATAAAGGTAACAAAGCCGTCGATCTTGGAGGCGGCCCGGCCGATAGACGGAATTTCCTCCGCCACGCGGAGCGCGTCATAGAAGCTGATCTGCATACGATCCGCGTAATCCTGTACCCGGGAAATGGTGGTAGCTCCGATTCCCCTTCTGGGCACGTTGAGAATACGGCGCACCGCAAGATCGTCCGCGGCATTGTCCACTGTTTTCATGTAGCTTAAGAGGTCCTTGATCTCTTTTCTGGCGTAAAAGTTTACTCCGCCTACGATCTTATAGGGGATATTTGCCAGCAGACATTTTTCCTCAAAAAGGCGGGACTGGGCGTTTGTCCGGTAAAGAATCGCGCAGTCGCGGAAACGGAGTCTTCCTTCCCTCCTGCCCTTCGCAATATCTCCCACCACATATTCCGCTTCCTCAAAGCCGTTCATAAACTGCCGGAAATGGATCAGTTCTCCCTGAGGATTTTCCGTCCACAGTCTCTTGGGCTTTCTCTCCGTATTATTCGCGATCACCTCATTGGCCGCGTCCAGAATATTCTGGGTAGACCGGTAATTCTGTTCCAGACGGATCACCCTGGCGTCAGGAAATACTCTCTCAAATCCAAGGATATTTCCGATATTGGCTCCGCGGAATTTATAAATCGACTGATCGTCGTCGCCCACCACACAAAGATTTTCATATTTGGAGGCCAGAAGGCTTACAAACTTAAACTGCGCCGTGTTGGTATCCTGATACTCGTCCACCATAATATAGCGGAACCTTTCCTGATAAGATTCCAGCACCTCCCCGCAGTGCTGGAACAGCTCTACTGTTTTGACAATGAGGTCGTCAAAATCAAGAGCGTTATTCCTCCTCAGTGACGCCTGGTATTCCCGGTAAATCTCCGCGACTTTTTTTCCCCGGAAATCTCCGCCCGCGTTCAGCTCCATCTCATCCGGCGTGACCAGCTCGTCCTTCGCGTGGGAAATGGCCGCCAGCAGGGCGCGCTCCTTATACTGCTTCGTATCCACATTCAGCCTGCGGCAGACGTCCTTCATCAGGGTCTTCTGGTCGTCCGTATCATAAATCGTAAAATTATTGTCATAGCCCAGACGGTCGATATGCCTTCTCAAAATCCTCACACAGGTGGAATGGAAGGTGGAAACCCAGACACTTCCGGCGTCGCTCCCCACGATCTGATCCACCCTCTCGCGCATCTCCTGCGCCGCCTTGTTGGTAAAGGTGATCGCAAGGATATTCCAAGGTCTTACGCCTTTTTCCGCGATAAGATAGGCGATCCTGTGAGTCAGCACTCTGGTCTTGCCCGAGCCTGCGCCCGCAAGGATCAAAAGAGGACCTTCTGTATGGTAAACAGCCTCCCTCTGCATGTCGTTCAATGTTTCGTATATACTCATATTCTCTCCGTTCTCATAAGGCCTGTCTGAACCGGCCTGCTTATTTCCGTACCTGGCATCATTACATAATATTGATTTACAAAACTATGATGCATACGGATTGTTCCGTGCCGAGCACACTCACAATCCTGCCCAATATTCGCATATCACGGGATATCCATCCCGCTTTTATGCTTATATCGTGGCGGGTCCCAAGGTCTTCCACCCTTATATGAGCAAGCTCATACGGGTTCAGACCTTTTGACCCTGGCATCATTATACATAAAAACATGCGTTCTTACAAGAGAGCAAAAACCAGAAAAGGCCGCCCCGCCCGTACCGGGGGCGGAAGCAGCCTTAAAATGCTGATAAAAAATATTTGTTATTTCTCTTTCATGCGAAAATGGAACATCCAGCTCTGATACTCTTCCTTCGCTTCCGGCAGAGGATATCCACCGTACATCAGAGCTCCGCCCGGATATTCCTTCCCGTCCATCTCATAGACAGCCTCCTCCTTCAGGCCTCGCAGAAGCAGCCTTGACGGCGGGTCGTTGGTCCGCACCTTGGAAGCCACAACGCAGAGAAGCGCCTCTCCGCCGTCCTTCCCGGCAAATTCCCAGGCCGCGTAGTGCTCGTCTCTGGCAGGATCCGTAAGACGGAAATAATCGCCATCCTGGATCAGCTCGTAATATTTTTTGAAGACTGCGATCTGCTCCCGCACTTCTGCTTTTTCCTCTTCTGAGAGCTTTCCCGGATCCAGCTCATAGCCGAAGGTACCGGCCATTGCCACCACCGCTCTCGTACTCAGTGGTGTAGATCTTCCTGTCTGATGATTGGGGCATGCGGAAACATGAGCCCCCATAGTGGAAACAGGATAGGAAAAAGAAGTCCCGTACTGGATCTCCAGACGCTCAATGGCGTCGGTATCGTCACTGCACCAGATCTGCGGCGTATAATAAAGCATTCCTGCGTCAAACCTTCCGCCGCCTCCGCTGCAGCCCTCAAGAAGCATGTCGGGATAGCGTTTTCCAAGACGTTCCAGAAACTCATACAGCCCCAGCACATAACGGTGAGGAACCTCTCCCTGGCGCTCCGGCGGAAGCTGGGAGGAATAAACATCGCTGATACTGCGGTTGAAATCCCACTTCAGATAATCCACCTTCACCTTATCCAGAACTCTGCTCATCTGGTCAAAAATAGCATTGCGCACATCTTCCCTGGAAAAATCCAGCACAAGCTGATATCTTCCCCTCATAGGATCACGCCCCGGAACACGGAGAACCCAGTCCGGATGCTCTCTGTACAGACGGCTGTCCTCAGAAATCCCCTCCGGCTCGTACCAGATACCGAATTTCAGTCCCAGATCATGAATCCTGTCCGAAAGCTCTGCCAGCGTACATCCGAGCTTTTCTTCATTTACATGCCAGTCTCCCAGACCGCTGTTGTCCGTATTTCTTTCTCCGAACCATCCGTCGTCCATGACAAAAAGCTCCACTCCCAGATCCGCGGCTTTTTCCGCCATACCCAGGAGCTTTTCTCCTGTGAAGTCAAAATATGTTCCTTCCCAGTTATTCATAAGGACAGGCCTTCTGGCATGTTTGAATCTGCCCCTGCAGAGATTGCTGCGGAATGCTCTGTGATAGATATGGGACAGCTTTTCAAATCCGCCATCGCTGTACACCATCGCCGCTTCCGGAGTCCAGAAACTCTCACCCGGCTCCAGCTTATATGAAAAGTTTTCCGGATGGATTCCCATCAGCACTCTTGTCTGATTAAACTGATCCTGCTCTGCCTCCGCGAGGAAATTCCCGCTGTAAAGAAGCGAAAATCCATAACAATCACCCTGGGTTTCGGAGGTACCTCCGTCTGCCAGCATCACAAAGGGATTATATTGATGGCTGGAGGTTCCCCGGAGACTTCCCACCGCCTGAATACCGTGATGAACAGGCGTCCTGGAAAGCTGGCGCTCCATCTCATGTTTTCCATAAAAGGTGATCCAGTCAAAATCACCGTAGGATTTGTCGAGACACAGCGACATGACGCGTTCCAGAAATACAGGCGCGTCGCCGCGGTTTTCCACACAGACAGCTCTTGTGATCACATCCAGGTCTTCCATCACACCATAGTACAGTTTTACACACACATTTTCCACGTCGTCCTTCATGGTGATCACAAGGGTATCCGCCCGGTTTCCATCCATAGCGTAGATAGCGGGAAGCCCCGGAATCTCATACTTCCCTTCCAGAAGCTCATATCCTTTGTAGCGCAGCTCCAGAGCCATCGCCCCTGTCTGATACTTTACCGACAGTGCGCTCTGGCGGTAATCCCCGCTTCCGAAGCAGGAATACTCCTGTGGCAGGGTATCCAGTGAATAGGTTCTGTCGTTTCCCGCCTGATAAGGATTCCCTGAGAATCCGTGATCTCTTCTCTGTATCAGGTAGGAATAATCCATAATTTCCGTTTTCTTTCCATAGTAGGTATGAAGCAGGACTCCGTAATCGTCCGCCTTCATCTGGTACATACTGGTCTTCGTACACAGTGTAAACAAGGATCTTCCTTCATTCAGTACTATTGACATCGTCTTCTCCTTTTAAACTGTATTATCAGGACACCAGAGCAGAATATTCTGCCCTGATGTCCTGTCTATTCACCTGCATACGCACGCCGGTTACACTATTTACTTTACAGCACCGTTTACAACACCGTTCAGGATCTGCTTCTGGCAAACCAGATAGAAGATCAGGATCGGGATCAGCGCCAACAGGTAAGATGCGAACGCCAGATTGTAATTGGTACCGAACTGTGTCTGGAAGTTTAACTGCGCCAGCGGCAGGGTATTCTTGCCTGTTCCAGACATGATTACCAGAGGAGTCATTACGTCGTTCCATGTTCCCAGCGCAGTCAGTACCGCTACCGTAGCGTGCATGGGCTTCATGATGGGGAAGATAATGCTCCAGTAGGTTTTCCACGTGCTCGCGCCATCCACCTTAGCGGCTTCCTCCAGCGCCAGCGGGATATTTTTCAGGTAACCGGAATACAGCAGCACGTTCATCGGCATATAGAATACCACATAAAGAATGATTACGCCAGCCCTATTTCCAATTCCCATCTGTGAGGTCTGTTTTACCAGAGGCATCATCAGGATAGCAAAAGGTACAAACATACCGCTTACAATGTAAAGATAAGAAAATTTATAAAATTTGCTGTTTCCCATATTTCTTCCGATTGCGTATCCTGCCAGAGAGTGAATGAGGATCGCGATCACTACAGTCAGGATCGTAATCAGAAGGGAGTTGCCCACAGAGTTCCAAAAATCAGTGACCTCCATGGCCTGTGTAAAGTTGCTGAAGCTCCATTTTGATGGAAATGCCAGCGCTCCCGCAATGTCATTGGTCATTTCGGAGGGCTGTTTGAAAGCGATGATCACCGCCATATATAATGGGAAGAAAATCGTAACGCATCCGATGATCAGCAAAATTGTAATGGGCCAGTTGGTTCCGCCAACACCCTGACTTTTCTTTTTCATCATAACTGCTCCTCCTTCTTATTCATAAATGAAAGCTGGAACACAGAGATTGCCACGATCACTATGAAGAACAGCACCGCGTTAGCACTCTGGAATCCGAACTGTCCGCCGGACATACCGTTTTGGTAGATCAGGTAGGAGATGGATTCCGTACTCTGTGCCGGCCCCCCCTTGGTCAACGCCATGATCTGGTCGAAAGCCATCAGGAAGTTTTTCATGCAGAGCACCATGTTAATGGTGAAAAACGGAATGATCAGAGGGAAGGTCAGGCTTTTGAATTTCGTCCAGCCTGTAGCTCCGTCAATGGAACCTGCCTCGTAAACATCCTCCGGTACCGTCTGCAGACCGGAGATATAAATGATCGTATTCATGGCGATAGACTGCCATGCGGCGACGATCACGATGGCGAACCATGCGGTTTTTGTGCTTGCCAGCATACTTCCGCTGAGGGCTTCGATTCCCAGAGTCTGTCCGATGGTCGGAAGGATATATGTAAAAATAAAGCTGAAGATATAGCCTACAACCAGTCCGCCCAGAACGTTGGGGATAAAGTAAATTCCTCTCAGAGCGCTCTTTGCCTTGATCTTGCTGTTCAGTCCCAGAGCCAGGATCAGGCTGACTACATTCACAATGATCGTACAAACGACTGCAAACTTAAAGGTAAACAGATAGGATCTTCCCACACGGGCGTCCTGAAACAGGTCGATATAGTTTCTCAGGCCGACCCATTCATAGCTGCCATAGCCCTTAAAGTTCGTAAAGCTGTAAATAAAACCTTTGATCAGCGGCAGTGTATTGAAAGTGAAAAACAGCACAAGAATGGGAATAGTGATCAAAAGAAATGTGCGTTTTCTTTCATTGCCTTTTGCTTTGTCCATCATGATTCATTTCCTCCTTCCCCGTGCTCTTCTTCATACTGCTGAACCTTACGGATCAGGTCACGGTTGTAACGCTGCCATTCTGTATCAAACTTCTCAAGGAATGCGTCGGTGTCCCCATCCATGAGGTAGGTCTGGATCATAGCGTCTACTGCCATCTCAGACGGATAATGATGATCCTGATAATCCACCATCTTATCTGCTTCAATGTACTCGGTCATGCCGTCAAGCTGTGAAGGAAGGGTAAACTCGCCTTCTTTACAAGGAATGGCGTTCTGGTCGTCCAGATAGATCTGGATGGTTTCGTCCTCCATCATAAAGCGCAGAACCTCATAAGCGGCTTCTTTGTTCTCGCAGTCCTCCATAACGGCAAACAGCAGGTCCACACCGGAATTCAGGATCTGACCATCCGCTTCGTCATGTGCCGGGAAGACGAAGGAATCGATGTTCATATCCGGATTAACGGACAGAATCTGCGGAACGGCGTAGCTTCCGATGCAGTACATAGCGGATTCGCCTCTGGCGAATGCTGTACAGGCGTCGTTATAGCTGTACGCAACAGGATCGTCCTGAGCATAGGGAAGAAGCTGGATGATCTTCTCCGCAACCTCTCTGTAGGCTTCTGAGAAAGTGGCCTCGCCTCTGTTCACCTGCTGGCATACATCCGCGTCCGCAAGATCGCAGGCCATAGCGTTCCACGGGGCAAGACAGGTCCAGGAATCCTTAAAGCCGAAATAGAGCGGCTGCTGCCCGGAAGCCTGGATCGTATCAAGAAGTGTCAGGAACTCATCCCATGTCGTGGGGATCTCCCAGCCGTTCTCCTCGAACATATCCTTGTTGTAAAGGATACCGGCCGCGTTTGCCACATAAGGTACCGCGTAGGTTCCTTCCGTGGGCACAAACTCCAGATTCTCCAGAATGTCCTTATAAGACTGCTTCACATCCTCAAGACCGTCAAAATCGGAGATATCCATCAGCATCTCTGAATCCAGGAAATTGGAGTAGTTAATGTCTCCTCCGATTCCAATGATGTCCGGCTGATCCTCCTTGATAAAGCGCGTTTTCAGGATCGTCATCGCATCATTGGGAGATTCGATGGTCAGCTCAATGTCATCATGGGTGGCATTGAATTTTTCTTCCATCTGCTCAAAAGCCTTGACCGCTTCCTGCTTGTACTGGACCATCTCAATCTGGATCTTCCCATTGTCTGTGGAAGAATCTCCGCATCCTGTCAGTGTGACTCCGGCGCCCAGCAAAACGGCACCCAGTCCCACAGCAATCCATGCCTTTCTTTTCATTACTCTTCTCCTTTCCTTTTTCCATATTCGGTAATTTGATTGTAGCACTCAGGATATTTTGTGTAAATATTCCCACGGGTTACAATTTATGTACAAATGCTATTTTTCAATAAAATAGTTGCAGTTAGTACTAATAATGGTATATAATTAGGTGGAAACGAATAATTTCGTTTATATTATACATTTTTCAACCTTTGTTTTTATGCAATATTACCAACAATATTTTTTATATAAGGAGAAAAAATATGGACAATCTCTTGTTTCAGGTATTCTCAGACGACCGTTTTATGGATCTGACCCTCTATCAGTATGGATATGAAAAATGTCTGCCCCTGCACTCGTACGGTCCGGCAATCCGTAATCACTATCTGTTTCATTATGTCATTTCCGGAAAAGGATCCCTCTCGGTGGATAAGGGGGATGGCTCAGAAAATTACGAAATTCACGAAAATATGGGGTTTCTCATCGAACCGGCACACATCAATACCTACTGTGCCGACAGAGAAGATCCATGGGAATATGCCTGGATCGAATTTGACGGACTGAAAGCCAGGGAGATCCTGGAAAGCGCGGGACTTTCCACCGAGCATCCGATTTTTCTTCCCCAATCAGAACAGGCCGGAACACTTTTGAAGGACGAGCTTTTCCATCTGGCTTCCTCCAAAACACAGTCCTCCTATCATCTGATCGGCCATCTGTTCCTGATCATGGACGCGCTGCTGTCCGGCTCCTCCTCCAGACGGAAAACCCAGAACGGAAAACGCACACAGTTTTACACCAACGAGGCCATCGCATTTATCTCCGCCAACTATCCCTTTTCCATTACTGTGGAGGATATGGCCAACCGTCTGAATCTGGACAGGAGCTATTTCGGCAAGATCTTCCGGGAAAATATGGGCCAGTCGCCTCAGGAATTCCTTATTCGCTACAGGCTGTCAAAGGCGGCGGAGCTTCTGAAAACCACCGACCTCTCCATCAAAGACATCAGCGTTCAGGTCGGCTATCCCAACCAGCTCCATTTTTCCAGAGCCTTCAAAAATGTATACGGACTGTCTCCCAGAAGCTACCGTCAGAAAACCAGGATCATCAAGCCCTGATCCCGCCAAAAAACGTCAAAAAAACATTTACAAGTAGTTTCCAAAACTATATAATAGAGCAGAGGTGATAAGTTTGGAAGTAAACTTCCAAATCCACCTTGATGACGCAGCAGGCGCGTCAAGAAAGGGGAAAAAATGACAATAGACATTCACGATATGATGAACAGTATCATCAAAAGCGTTTCCCGAATAGACTACATCAAACCGGAAGACATTCCCGGAATTGATTTATATATGGATCAGGTGACTACTTTTATGGAATCCCAGCTTGCTTCATCCAAGCGGTATCCGGAGGATAAGATCCTTACCAAGACCATGATCAACAATTATGCCAAAAATGATCTCCTCCCTTCGCCGGAGAAGAAACGGTATTCCAGGGAACATTTGCTTCTGCTGATTTTTATTTACTACTTTAAGAGCATCCTCTCCATCAACGATATTCAGACGCTTCTGAATCCGATCACTGAGAAATATTTCAAATCGGATTCCGACATGGATCTGACATCCATCTATAATGAAGTATTCAGCATGGAAAAAAATCAGATCGAATATCTGACAAAGGATCTGCTCTCCCGCTACAAAACAGCCCAGGGAACCTTTCAGGAAGCGCCTGAGGAGGATCAGGAATTTCTGAAGCTTTTCTCCTTTATCTGTCTTCTCAGCTTCGACGTTTATATGAAGAAAATGCTCATCGAGCATCTGATCGACGAAATGCGTCCTGCCTCTGAAGATCCCAAAGATAAAAAACACCGGAAATAGCTCCGGTGTTTTTCTGATGCTTCTGCTTTTTTATTTCATCGCACTATAGTTCCATGACAAGCCCGGCCTTCAGCTGACGCGCCATATCCCCCAGTTCTTCCCTCAGGATCCGGTAGGCTTCCTCTCCCGTACAGTGGCCTGTATAAATCTGCTCCACACCCGCCGCCCGGATACGTTCCGAAAATGCTCTTACATATTCCTCTGATTTGTTATGAAGGTGGAAGCCTCCGACCAGCGCCTTTACCTTTTTTCCTCCAAAAGCAGCCGAAACCTCCCGAATAATATGATCCGCTCCCCCGTGAGAACAACTGTTAAAAATAACAAGCCCTTCCTCTGTGTCAAACACAAGACTCTGCTCATGATCAAAGCAATCCGTCAGCCAGCCCTCAGGAGATTTCCGGTACATACGCTCCATTTTTCCGATTTTATCAAGATCCTTTGTATGATGAGCGATCAGCCATATTCCTCCATCCAGCTCCAGGTCACCGGATACGGGCGCAAGCCTGTCCCTGTATTTCTCCAGAAGGCCGTTTCTGATTCCAATATATTTCCACAGGGGTCCTTCTTTTTTGTAGCAGTTTTCCCCACAGGAGTCCCTCAGATAGAGCTTCGCGCCGGCATTGATCTCAAAAAAGCGCTCCATTCCGTCCGCATGATCATAATGCGCATGGGAAAGGACCGCAATATCCACATTCTCCAGAGAAATGCCCAGCGCTTCCGCATTCTCCGCAAACAGCCCCGATGCCCCCGCGTCCAGAAGAAGTCTGTGCTCCCCATACTCAATAAAAAAACTCAGCCCCCATTCTCCCCGGACTTCTTCATTTCCTATATTGTCTACCAGAACCGTCGCCCTCATAAGCTTCCTCCTTCACTCTATACAGAATACAGAAGGGGCCCCGTTCAGGCCCCTGTCCGTTTACTTTTTCATTATTTTATTAATAGAGATAATCTTTATTTACATATCCGTTTTTATTCAGCTTCGGGGAATATACGTACCAATATCCGCTGTCGCTGGAATCAATCACCTGAACCACATCTCCTGTGTACAGCTCTCCGATCTCATTTGATTCGTCGTAAGCCTTTGCCGTTCTTAATGCCAGATATCCCTTGCTTACGCTGACCGTCTTAGTCGGATAGGAAACAGATCCTCCCCCTGTAAGATAATTTTTATTAACGTAGCCGTTCTTGTTATGCTTCGGGGAATATACATACCAGTAAGTGGAATCGCTGGTATCGATCAACTGTACCGTATCCCCTGTATACAGCTCTCCGATCTCGTTGGACGCGTCATAAGCCTTGGCTGTTCGCAGCGCCAGATATCCCTTGCTCACACTGACCGTCCTGGTCTCTCCGGAGGTGGAGGCGGAGGCAGTCCCGCCCACAAGATAATTCCTGTTGACATAGCCGGATTTTCCATGCTTGGGCGAATATACATACCAATAGGTTGAATCGCTGGTATCCGTCACCTGCACCGTATCCCCTGTGTACAGCTCCCCGATCTCATTCCTGTAATCATAAGCCTTGGCTGTTCGCAGCGCCAGATATCCCTTGCTCACGCTAACCGTCCAGGTGTTGGATGATCCCACAAGATAGTTCTTGTTGACATAACCGGATTTGCCGTGCTTGGGCGAATATACATACCAATAGGTAGAATCGCTGGTATCCGTCACCTCTACTGTGTCCCCGGTATAGAGCTCTCCGATCTCGTTGGAAGCGTCATATGCCTTGGCTGTCCGCAGCGCCAGATATCCCTTGCTCACGCTGACGGTATAGGTACTTGACGCATAGCTGTCCTTCGCCGTCAGGGGCAGCGAAAGAGTAAATACGATCAAAAATAATGCCGCCCATTTTATAAGGGAAAATCCATTCAATTCCGCAATTTTCTTCCTCATATTTTTTCCTCCTTTACCATGTTTTTTATTAACAGCAGCCGTCTCTCCTCCGGCGGCCGCAGCCAATCTTTGTTATTCCGCAGAAGTTCGGCACGCGCCATCAGCAGGCACGCTTTTTTCTGCTTCAGTTGTTATAATAATCGTATATCTGCCTGCTCAGGGCGGCTATGGTGCTCTGGGCGGAACCGACCGCTCCCACATTCTCCGACATAAAGACTACGATCAGGTCATTTTTTACATTGTAGATAATACCGGCGTCATTCTCCACGTCCGCGAGCTCTCCTGTCTTATTGGCGACGCTGACACCCTCCGGCATCTGGGCCGGGATCTTATTCCTCCGGGTCTGGGCGGCCAGCAGTGAAAATTGCGCCGCCGCGGCAGAATCCCCCTCCTGGTTGCCGGTATAGACCTTTCTGAGGAAATTCCCGCAGTCTGTCACAGAAGTATAATTATCGTCCAGCTCATTGCTCTGGAGAAGCAGCCGTCCCATATGCGTATCGGTGTAGCCGTTGGCCGCGCAGTACTGATTGACCGCGTTCATTCCCGCCGCGCTGTCTCCGCCTCCCAGGTATCCCACAAGAGTATTGGCCGCGTCGTTGTCACTGACTGTGATCATGGAATGAAGGCTGGAATCCACGCTTCCCTGTCCGTACTGTGAGATCAGGAGATCATAATTATCATAAACAGCTCCCATGATATAAAGCTTGATCAGGCTCGCCGCCTGCTGCCTCCGGGAGTTGACGCTCCCCTCCGTATTCTCGGAAAGATTATATATATATGCCGACCAGCTTCCGTTCCCCTCCGGAAACGCCAGACTGTACAGAAGCGTCTGCATTTTCTCATCGGTCACCGGCTGTGAGGTCTGGGGATCTCCGAATACGCTGCCGCCTTCTGCTTCCGAAGGCGGTGAAAGAGTCCCTGCTTCCTCTCCGCTCTCCGCGGATGCTGAGGGTTCCGGTTCCGGCTCCGGTTCTGGCTCCGCGGCATCTGTCACTTCCGCCTCCGGCTCCGAACCTTCCGGCTGAGGCATAGGACCTATGGGCTCTTCCGCCGTCTCTGCCGCCTCCGGAGTGGGTACAGCCGGAGCTTCCGCCGTCTGCTCTGCGGATTCCGTGGTATTCTGTGTGCCGCAGCTTAGCTGAGTAAGCGCAAAAGCAGCCGCCGCCAGAAGGATCCCTGTTTTTTTCAACAAATGATTGTGCATCTTATTTTTTCATCCCTTCCTGCTGAATTCCCTGCGGCAGATCAGTTGGAGGAGCTGCCGCGGAGCTCTTTTATATTTGTGCAAGATGTTTATAAACCGGAAGGTTTTTCCACATTTATATGTTATTATTATAGATTTATTCCATAACAGATGCAAGTATTTTATACTTTTCAAATTCTTTATTTTAGATTATCATATAATCAGTAATTCTCTGTAAAACGAAATGTCCTTAAAGGAGGAACCATACCTATGAAAAAATATTTTCCTGTATTTCTTTCTGCCGTTCTGCTGGCTCTATTTCCGGCTGCGGTTCCTGCCGCGTCAGAGCCTTCCTATGAAAGCGAGCAGAATCAGGCGGTGATCGGTCCGCCCGCGCAGCCTTCCACGGAAGCGAACCTGGAGGAAGCCTCCGCCGGGCCCTCCCTCCCGGAAGAAAGCTCCGGCGTTGACTGGGATTCCGCCAACACATCCAACAGACCTTCCTCAGGCAGCAACGGTCTCATTGTGGTCATTGATCCGGGGCATCAGGGCTCCTGGGTAGATATGAGCGCGCAGGAGCCCATGGCTCCCGGTTCCTCCCAGACGAAGCCAAAAGCCTCCACCGGCACACAGGGCGTTTTTTCCGGCGTCCCGGAATATGAAGTCAACCTTCAGGTATCCCTGGCGCTGGAGAAGGCTCTCACCGAAAGAGGCTACCAGGTAGTCATGACAAGAACCGACAACGATACGGCCATCAGCAATAAGGAACGGGCGGAGCTGGCCACGGCCGAGGGGGCCGACATTACTGTGCGTATCCACGCGAACGGAGACGGAAGCTCCCAGGCCGCAGGCGCCCTCACTATGGCCCCTACCTCCGCCAACGCCTATCTGGAAGCGGATGTTATCGAAAAAAGCAACACTCTGGCCTCCTGTATCCTGAACCATTACTGCGCCGCTACCGGACTTGGCAATCTGGGCGTGATCTCTGCCGACAGCATGACAGGAACCAACTGGAGTACAGTTCCGGTTGCAATTCTGGAGATGGGTTTTATGACCAATCAGAATGACGATCTCTACATCACCGATACAGAGAACCACGAGCTTATGGCCCGGAGCGTGGCCGACGGCATAGACGAATATTTCAGTCTCATAGCTGATGCAGGCTCCGGCGAATGAAGGTAATAGAATACCCTCTCTTCATCGGCCGTGTGTATCCTTGTAAAGAGATGGTACGAAAAGAGCAGTACGCCGGATCCGGAGAAACACTTCACCGGAACAGGCATACTGCTCTTTTATCCTCTTATGCATCTGAAAGAACTGTCAAAATGCCGCCGCGGCCAGGGGGATCAATCCGCCTGATCCGCATCTTTCTTCTTCGCTTCCTTCTCTCTCAGCCTCGAAAACACCATCTCATACCCGTCATTTCCGTAATTCAGGGACCGGTTGACCCGGCTGATGGTGGCCGTGGACGCTCCCGTCTTCTCAGAAATATCCAGATATGTACGTTTATCTGTAAGCATCTTCGCTACTTCAAAACGCTGGGACAGAGAAAGCAGTTCGTTGATCGTACATACATCCTCAAAAAACGTATAACATTCCTCTTTATTTTTCAGACAGAGAATCGCCTCAAATAGATGATCCACCTCTTCTGTTCTGATTTTCTTGCCCATAATGTCAGCTCCTTTAATTCCATTCACTTATATTGTCACTTCTCACATTTTAACACTTTAGCATATGATAAGCAAGCACTTTTTTACTTCACAGACGTACAGTGTATCAGTTCAGCTCATACAGATGTCCGCTCGCAAAAACATGCAAGCATGTTTTATGCTTCCCGACCACTGTATGGCTGAACAGATACATACCATGTAACTTTTCAGTTGAAATCATTATCCAAATCAAGTATACTGATACAAAGAACAAATGTACGATTATTTAAGAATGGAGCAAGGATCATGGATCTATTTGAATACGCAAAGTCAAAAACCCTGGACAGAGAATCTCCTCTGGCTTCCCGTATGCGGCCGTCCGCCCTGGACGAGGTGGTAGGTCAGGAGCACATTGTCGGCAGGGACAAGCTGCTCTACCGGGCCATTAAGGCCGATAAGCTCACTTCCGTTATATTTTACGGCCCCCCGGGAACAGGGAAAACCACGCTGGCCAAGGTGATCGCCAGCACCACCAGCGCCAATTTTACCCAGATCAACGCCACCTCCGCCGGCAAGAAGGATATGGAGGCCGTCGTGAAGGAAGCCCAGGACAGTCTGGGAATGTACGGAAAAAAGACCATCCTCTTTATCGACGAGATCCACCGCTTTAATAAAGGACAGCAGGATTACCTTCTTCCCTTTGTGGAGGACGGGACGGTGATCCTCATTGGCGCCACTACAGAAAATCCGTATTTTGAGGTCAACAGCGCTCTCCTGTCCCGTTCCATCATTTTTGAGCTGAAGGCTCTCAGCAATGAAAATATACAGGAGCTGATTCTGAGGGCGGTAAACGACTGCGATAAGGGAATGGGCGACTACCGGGCGGTCATCAGCAGGGATGCCCTGGAATTTCTTGCCGACATGGCGGGCGGCGACGCCAGAAACGCCCTGAACGCCGTGGAGCTTGGTATCCTTACCACTCCCCGTTCTGACGACGGCTATATCCATCTGACCCTGGAGGTAGCTTCGGAATGTATCCAAAAACGAGCAGTCAATTATGACAAAAACGGAGATAACCATTACGATATTATCTCCGCCTTCATCAAGAGCATGAGGGGGTCCGACCCGGACGCCGCCGTCTACTATCTGGCGAAGATGCTGTACGCCGGGGAAGATGTGAAATTCATCGCCAGGAGGATCATGATCCTCGCCTCTGAGGATATCGGAAACGCGGATCCTCAGGCGATCTGCGTCGCGTCGGCGGCGGCTCAGGCAGTAGAGCGGGTAGGGATGCCGGAATCCCAGATCATTTTGGCTCAGGCGGCCGCATATATGGCCTGCGCTCCCAAAAGCAACGCGGCGGTAAACGCCATCGCCGCGGCCATGGAATCCGTGAAGCGCACCCGCACCACAGTGCCTCCCCATCTCCAGGACGCCCACTACGGCGGCCACGAGAAGCTTGGCCGGGGTATTGGCTATAAATACGCCCATAACTATCCCAATCACTATGTGGAGCAGCAGTATCTTCCCTCTGAGATCGCGGGCGAGCATTTTTATGAGCTCAGTGATATGGGCTATGAAAAGCAGCTCAGGGATCACATGAAAAAAATCACCGGAAAAGACTGAAGGCATAAAGAAAGGGAGAAGCTTAGATCAGCTCTCCCATGATCGCGGTGTATATGTCCGGGCATTTTTTCGGCCAGTTCCGGCAGATTGCCCGGGCAGCCTCCAGATTTGGGGCTGTCAGGGTCAGATCCAGTATCGTGGTATCCTTCTCAATATACTGACAGCGAACCGCGTATCCGCCCTGCGACGTCTCAAAATAATCCGCAGGCGTCTGGATCCTCTGCTCCTCCCGCACGCCGCAGTCCTTCAGAAACTCTTCAATCTCCTTCTTGATCTCTGACGAGAGATCCTTCTCAAAATAATAAAGAGTCCTGCTTCCCTCCTCAGTAATTTCATAATGGGAACTG
The DNA here is from genome assembly GCA_019115125.1 of Candidatus Blautia faecipullorum. Taxonomy (GTDB): domain Bacteria; phylum Bacillota; class Clostridia; order Lachnospirales; family Lachnospiraceae; genus Blautia_A; species Blautia_A faecipullorum. Next base: position 19,499 of record DXEG01000003.1, on the reverse strand, counting down.
TTAGACACCGTTCTTTTTTTCAGAAGTCCTGTCTCCACCAGCTCGGAAAGCACCTGCTGCAGATGCAGATAATCCGTATAATCTCTGTCCAGGACAAACTGCGAAATCTGAGAATTCGTCAATTCCTCCCGGGACTGCTTCGCCATATACAAAACAATCAATTTATAAAGCGTAAATACATCCGCCATTTTCTCACTCCAATCTTTTCTGCATGGGGATCCGGCACGCCCGGCTCACTGCCGCGGCCTGTACTTTTTCCCCTGAAAGCTCTCCCGCTCCTTCATCCGGTGATGAAGCATATTCAGAACCTCTCTTTTTCTTCCGGCCCAGAGCGGCGCTATAAGAAGTTCTTTCGGCCCGTCGCCTGTAATTCTGTGGATAACGATCCCAGGATCAAGATGCTCCAGACAATCAATGAGTATGTCCAGATACTCCTCTCTTTCGTACACCGCAAACTTTCCCGCAGAATAATCATATGCCAGGTCCGTCCCTTTCAGAACATGAAGCAGTTGAAGCTTTATTCCCTGTATATCCCTGTGGTTCAGGTATTCCATAGTCGCGAGAATGTCCTCCCGGGATTCCCCCGGCAGTCCCAGAATCGTGTGAACGATCACCTCGATCCCCTCCGCCCGCAGACCGGCCGCCGCCGCCTCAAAGCAGGACAGCGGATATCCTCTCCGTATATATGCGGCCGTTTTTTCATGGATGGTCTGGAGTCCCAGCTCCACCCATACCGGCTTTATCCTGTTCAGCTCTCCAAGAAGAGCAAAAATTTCCTCCCCCAGACAGTCCGGCCGTGTCCCGATGGACAGCGCCACGATTTTCGGATGAGACAGCGCTTCCGTAAAAATCCTTCTCAGGTAATCCGCCGGGGCGTAGGTATTGGTGTACGCCTGAAAATACGCGATATACCTGCGGATGGGACGCTTTTTTGACAGAACCGCGATCTGGCTGTCGATCTGTTCTGTTATGGACAGAGAGGCGTCCGCGGCGAAATCTCCGCTTCCTCCCTCACTGCAGAAGATACAGCCTCTTTTTCCAAGAGTTCCGTCTCTGTTGGGACAGGTCATCCCCCCATTGAGAGTCACCTTATAAACCTTTTCACCAAAACGCTCCCTGAGCATATAGTCCAGGGAGCGGTAGGGCTTTCCATTCCAGTTCCGGCAATGGTTCTTTCCGTCTGTTTCATGTATCTGCCTATTCTCCATCAGGCTGCTCCCTTGTCAGTCTCTTCCTCTTCCGCCGGAATATATTTGTCAAAAACCTTCACAAAGAAATAGGAATTGCAGTATGCCACCACAGCAAAGCCAAACAGCAGGAACAGAAGGATCAGCGTCATCTGCGCCTGGAAGGAGGGCACAAAGAAGATCAGTACTGGCAGAGCGCTGATGATCAGCATGATCACCGTATAGGGCAGATGGCGTATAGCCATAAGGATTGCGTTTGTAAATGTATTCTTAACAGAATTATAAAATTTTGCAAGGATCGGGTACAGATACAGAAGGATCATCACATAGATCATCGTGAATACGGCAAAAATCACCGACATCACGCTGGACACAGGTTCTCCCATGGCCTTCACAATAGTAGTATCCAGGTAAAGAAGTACTGCCGCCGCAACCATGATCAGATGAATGATGGTAGCCTGTTTGAAATTCTGGCGGAAGGACTTAAAGAAACTGCGGAAAATATAAGCCTCCTCGTTTCTTACCATTTTCAGCGTCACATAATAAAGGGCGGTCAGAGACGCGCCTGCCGTGACAATGGGGATACAGCAGATCAGGCACACAAGGTTCAAAAGGCAGAGATCCGCCACCTTCCCCATGAATACAAAAAATTTATTATCCATACTGAATAAGCGATTCATGATATACAGCTCCTTTGTACAGCGATATAGTACAGTATATCGAAAATCGCTGTAAAATGCAAGTATCAGTCATCCCATTCAGATTCGCTTTCCCAGCTTATGATCTTTCCGCTTTCCGCGTTGATCTCAAATTCATATTCCATCCCGTCATAGCGGATATCGCCTTCATAAATGAGACGGCCGTCGTCCCGCTCCAGCTTCATATGAAGATCATCCGAGGAAGCTCCCGGAACCATTTCCAGAGCGATCTTCTCAGCCTCAGCCTCCGAAATCCCCACATCCTCTGACCCGGAATCCAGAAAATCATCTTCGATTTCGTAATCTACATCCATGATCCTTCCGGTGCTGGCGTCGATCTCATAGTCATATTCCTCATTTCCCACATAGAACTCTACATTATATATCAGGAATCCGTCGTCATGCTCCAGCTCCACTCTGGATTTGTCAATATCCTTCTCCTTAAGCTGCGCGTCCTCTCTTGCGATCCTGAGGGCATCCTCCTCTGTGTATTCTGCTTCAGCCCCGGAATCTCCGCTCCTGAAATCCTTTTCAATTTCACGGTCCGCAGAAAGGATCTTACCGGATTTCGCGTCAATCTCGTAGTCGTACTCTTCACTCTCTGTATAAAATTCCACATCATATGTGAGCTCACCGTGATCATAATCAAGCTCTACTCTGGATCTCTTTACGTCCTTCTCATCTATTCCCGCATCCTCAAGGGTTATGGCCAGCGCTTCCTCCTTTGTATATTCCGCTTCCTCCTGAAGCTTCTGGAGATATTCGGAAACTCTTCCCTTCTCCTCCGCTGCAGCGATGCTTCCCTGTCCCAGCGTAAGGACTGCCGCCGCTGCCATTGTCCCGACTAAAATTCTCATTTTCTTATTTGTCATATTCTTTTACCTCCATCCTTTATCTTTCTTTATTTATCAGGTGTTGTTTGTTTTGATGAGATCAGTATATGAGCAGAAGATTAAAGAAACATTAAAAGAAAAAAATTTTTTTCGCCTGGCTAAGGAGTGATCAGATAATCTACTGTCACAAACCGGTAGCCTTTTTCCTGAAGCCGGTCAACAATGGCCAGGGCTGCCTCCACACTTGTCTCATATTCGTCATGCATAAGAATGATCGATCCGTCCTCCGCCTGTGTAAGCGCAATTTTGAGAATCGCCGGGACGTCCTGCGTTTTCCAGTCCATAGTGTCAATGTTCCAGAACACCGGCAGCATTTCCACGCAAAGCTCCAGGTTCTTCTTCCAGGCCCCGAAGGGAGGACGCATATACTGTGGATAGGCGCCTGTAATTTCATAGATGGCATTATTGGTTTTCAGGATTTCCTCTCTGGCCTTAGTCTCCGAAAGGCTGCTCAGCTGCACATGATTATATGTATGATTACCGATCAGGTGTCCCTCCCTGTGCATTCTTCTGACCACCTCCTCATTCCCCTCAAGATTTTTTCCTAAAAGAAAAAATGAGGCCTTTACATCCCTTTTCTTAAGCCCGTCCAGAAGCCGGGAAGTGTACCGGGCGCTGGGACCGTCGTCAAAGGTCAGCGCCACAACCGGGGCGTCCTTCTCCTCCCCAGCAGTCTTCTCCGTGCTCAGAATTTTTCTCATTCCTGCCGCCGCCTCTTTTATCCGCTTTTCGCCCGCAGTCTCAAATAATGCCAGAATCAGGGCCGCTGCCGCCAGCACGATTCCAAGCCTTTTTTTCATAATTACCTCCTTCATGACGCATTGACTGCGCCAATAATGGTAGATTTGGAAGTTTACTTCCAAACTTTTCAGCTCCCGCTTTTGCGCCGCAGTCTAAAATTCATTTTCTTAGCTGCCTCTTTCTTCTCCACAGTATATGAACACTAATGATAATAAATAATAAAGAATTCTCATTCTTTCCGCGGGAGAACAGTTTCCTATAATAAAAATACCGTCTGCCTTCTGTTACGAAAGCAAACGGTATTTTATATTAGCGGAGAATCCCGCTAAGCGAGATTCTTTTTTATTTTCTCAGCATAATTTCAAGCTGTGTTTCGATGGCCTCCACACACTTCTCGTACCCGAGCTTGCTGCTGTTCAGGCACAGATCATAATTTGTGGCGTCGTTCCATACTCCGCCGGCAAATTTCCGATAATAATCTTTCTTTCTCTTGTCATCCTTCAGAAGGAATTTCTCCACATCCTCCCTGGAACCCGCGATTTTCTGGGAAGCCTGTTCCACACGGTATTCCCAGGGCGCGTGGATAAACACGCGAAGGGTATTCGGACGGTCCTTCAGCACATAATTCACACATCTTCCCACGATCACAAAGGATTCCTTTTCCGCAAGATCATGGACGATCTTGGCCTGATAATTAAAAAGGTTCTCATCCGAAATAAATTCACGACTGTCCGGCTGAAGCAGGTCTCCTTTATAAAGACCGGTTCTGTTGAACAGAGACGGCTTCACCTTTACCCCGTTCTCCACTTTGCCGAAAAGGCTCAGATCGATTCCGCTTTCATCGGAAGCCATACGGATGATCTGTTTATCATAGTAGGAAATACCCATTTTCTTCGCCAGCATCTCACCGACGGTACGTCCGCCGCTCCCGTACTGTCTTGCGATTGAAATTACAACTTTCTCCATGTTCTATCCTCCTTGCCTGCATCCCCGCAGATAAGACATATCTGCGGAAAACTCTGTTATTCTCCCAGATATGCCTTCTGAACAGACTCGTCGTTCAGAAGATCTTCAGCCCTGCCGCTGAGGGTAATATTTCCTGTCTCCAGTACATAAGCCCTGTCCGCAATAGAAAGAGCCTTTTTCGCGTTCTGCTCCACAAGAAGAACGGTTGTGCCGCCTTCGCTGACCTCTTTGATAATATCAAAGATTTCATTTACAAAGATCGGAGAAAGTCCCATGGACGGCTCATCCATCAGGATAATCCTCGGCTTGCTCATCAGCGCGCGCCCCATAGCAAGCATCTGCTGCTCGCCGCCGGACAGAGTTCCCGCCCTCTGGCCCTTACGTTCTTCCAGACGGGGAAATCTTTTGTATACATTCGCAAGACTCTGGGCAATCTCATTTTTGTCTTTCCGTGTATATGCTCCCATCAGCAGATTTTCATAGACTGTCATATCCGCAAACACACGGCGCCCTTCGGGAACATGAGCCATACCCATCTCCACGATTTTATGAGCCGGTACCTTCGTGATATCCCGTCCCTCGAAAGAGATACTGCCTGCCTTGGCCGGGATAATTCCGGTAAGCGTCTGCAGAGTCGTAGTTTTTCCCGCGCCGTTGGCGCCGATCAGAGCAATGACCTCGCCCTGGTTTACCTCGAAGGAGATGCCCTTTAAGGCCTGAATCACACCATAATAGACCTGGAGATCCTTTACTTCCAACATTGCCATTGTTCTGTCCCTCCTATTCTCCAAGATACGCCGTGATGACTGCCGGATCGTTCAGCACGGCCGAGGTTTCTCCCTGGGCCAGAACCTGCCCGAAATTCAGCACCGTCAGTCTTTCACAAATACCGCCTACCAGTTTCATATCATGTTCAATAAGAAGAATCGTCATCTGGAAATGTTCTCTCACAAAACGGATGGTATCCATCAGCTCCTGGGTCTCGTTGGGATTCATGCCCGCCGCAGGCTCGTCCAGAAGAAGAAGCTTGGGATCTGTCGCAAGGGCGCGGGCGATTTCCAGCTTACGCTGCTTGCCGTAGGGAAGATTTCCCGCCAGAGTATCCGCCTCTTTATCCAGATCGAACACCTTGAGGATTTCCATTGCCCTCTCGTTCATCTCTTTTTCTACCTTGAAGTATTTCGGCAGACGGAGGATCCCCGTCAGTGTAGAATAAGGATGATGATTATGAAGACCTACTTTTACGTTGTCCAGAACCGGCATGTCCTTAAACAGACGGATATTCTGGAATGTACGGGCAACACCCGCCTTATTGATATCGATCGTATTTTTTCCGGTGATATCCTGGCCGTCCAGCTTAATAATCCCTTCCGTAGGCTTGTATACGCCTGTGAGAAGGTTAAAGATCGTAGTTTTTCCGGCCCCGTTAGGACCGATCAGGCCGTAGAGCTCTCCTTTTTCAATATTTACATGAAAGCCGTCAACCGCGCGAAGACCGCCGAACTGAATAGACAAATGATTTACTTCCAGCATCGCCATATCAAGCCGCCTCCTTTTTTCTTTTTCCGCCTCTGATTTTTTCCATCACGCTGCTTCTCCAGTTTCTGGCTGCCGGAGCCCAGTTAAAGAGCATCATAACAATCAGAACGATGGCATAGATCAGCATACGGTAATTCGAAAAACCACGGAGCAGCTCCGGAAGGGCGTAAAGAATGATCGCCGCGATCATGGAGCCTCTGAGACTTCCGATTCCGCCCAGCACGACATATACCAGGATCAGAATAGACATATTGTAGTCAAATACGGATACCTTCAGCATGGAGAGATTGTGAGCGTAAAGCACGCCCGCAACACCTGCCAGTGCCGCGGAAACAGTAAATGCCAGCAATTTATACTTTGTGACGTTGATTCCCACAGACTCGGCCGCGATCCGGTTGTCTCTGGTGGACATGATCGCCCGTCCGCTTCTTGAATGAACAAGATTCTGCACAATGAATAAGGTAAGCAGCACCAGAATGATTCCAATAAGGAAGAAATAGTCTTTAATATCCTTATAAAGAGTGGAGGTTCCTGATATACCAAGAGCCCCTTTCAGGATCTGTTTCCCGCCTGCTTCCAGCTTAATGCCCGCGGAGCTCGTAGCCACATGGAGACCGTGTTCATCCACGCCTACATACAGGATATTGATCAGGTTTTTGATGATCTCTCCAAAAGCAAGCGTAACGATGGCAAGATAATCTCCACGAAGCCTCAGTACCGGAATTCCAATGATGATTCCGCAGATGCCGGCCACAGCGGCGCCGATCAGTATAGCCAGAATAAATCTCGGCACCGCGGGAACCGCGTCCGCGGCAACATGAGAGAACAGCGCGCTGGAATAAGCTCCCACGCACATAAAGCCCGCGTGTCCAAGGCTCAGCTCTCCTGAAAAGCCCACCACCAGGTTCAGAGATACCGCCGCGATCACATAGACGCACAGCGGAACAAGAAGTCCTGTAAGAAGCCTGGACAGGTTTCCTGTGGAAGACAGAATCTGAACTACCACGAAAATGGCGATCACGATTCCATAAGTAATAAAATTATTTTTTGTCGTTTTATTCATCTTCGTTTTCATTTCGGCCACCTTACACTTTCTCCTGAATGTTCTTTCCAAACAGTCCGGTCGGTTTCACAAGGAGGACGATGATCAGCACGCCAAATACGATGGCATCCGCCACCTGGGAAGAAATATAGGCTCTTCCGAAAATCTCAATAATGCCGAGGAGAATTCCTCCCACCATAGCTCCCGGAATGGAGCCGATACCGCCGAATACCGCGGCGACAAAAGCCTTAATACCGGGCATCGCGCCTGTATAGGGCGTCAGAGTCGGGTAGGCGGAGCATAACAGAAGTCCCGCTATAGCCGCAAGTCCGGAGCCGATCGCGAAGGTCAGGGAAATCGTAGCGTTTACATTAACTCCCATAAGCTGGGCAGCGTCCCGGTCCTCCGAAACCGCCTGCATGGCGCGTCCCGGCTTCGTCTTCTGAACAAAGAAGGTGAGTCCGGCCATGATAATAATACATACCACTACCGTCACGATGGTCACTCCCTTGATCACAAGCTGTCCTCCGAACAGCTCCAGAGAAGGCACATTGATCACAGATACAAAGCTTTTGGCATCTGCCCCGAAAATCAGAAGCGCCAGATTCTGAAGAAGGTAGCTGACGCCAATGGCGGTAATCAGCACCGCCAGATTGGAGGACGCTTTCCGCAAAGGACGGTACGCCACCTTTTCGATAAGTACGCCAAGAACCGTACAGAACACGATAGAAATCAACACAGCAAGAACAGGGGACATCCCCCCCTTGGTAATCGCGGTAAGAATTACAAAAGCCCCTACCATGATGACATCGCCGTGGGCGAAATTCAGCATCTTCGCAATACCGTACACCATCGTATAGCCAAGAGCGATGATCGCGTAGATGCTGCCCAGGTTAACTCCATCTTTTAAGTAAGATATAAAACTCATAGTGCACCTCTTAAAGTAAGTTTGCCGCCGCATAGAGAAGGAGGACGGTCCTTCATCACAGGAAACCGTCCTCCGTCCCCAAAATCAGCAGTAATCGCTTTTAATTATTCAACCTCTACATAAACGCCGTCCTGGATAACGAAAGCTCTGGGCTCTTTATCACATTCGCCGTCTTCTGTCCATTTTGCTTTTCCGGTGAGACCGTCAAGCTCGATGTTCAGCATGGACGCGGACATTGCCGCGCTGATATCCTCATTTGACATGTCAGGTGTGATTGCCGCATCATCTGCCGCCAGCTTCATGGCATAGATTACATCATATGCGTCCGCCGCAAACTGGTTTGGTGTTTCGCCGTTGTGCGCGTCATTGTATGCTTTTACAAAGCTCTTAGTAGCCTCGTCCTCGCCTGTCGCGGAGAACGGAGTCAGAAGCATAACGCCCTCTGCCAGAGAAGTATCAAAGTTCTCCACGCTGAGGATACCATCCATACCGTCTACGCCGAATACGGTAATATCATCCATGCCGGCCTCAGAAGCCTGCTGAAGGATCAGAGCGTTGTCAGAATAATAATTCGGAAGGAACAGAAGCTCCGCTCCACTGTCTTTGATCTTGGAAAGCTGTACGGAGAAGTCTGTGTTGCTGTCTGTGGTGTAAGCCTCGTCCGCAACAACCTCCAGTCCGTACTCGCCGGCAGCCTCTACGAAAGAGTCATGGATACCAACATTGTAGTCAGCCATGGAATCGTACAGAACCGCTACCTTTGTAGCAAGCTCGTGCTCAGAAATAAACTGAGCGGATTTTGTTCCCTGCATGGGATCCGTAAAGCACATACGGAATTCATTGGTGCCTGATGTGATACAGTCTACCGCTGTACCTGAAGGCGTGAACAGGAAGGTGCTCTCCGCAGCTTCCGCTCCTACTGCGATACATGCTCCGGAAGTTACGGTACCGCAGAGCATCTGCATACCCTTGTCCAGAAGGTCATTGTATGCGTTTACAGCCTTCTCAGGATCACCCATATCATCACCGGCGTCCAGAATCTCAACCTGATATCCGTTGAATCCGCCGTTCGCGTTGATCTCTTCCGCCGCGATCACCGCTGCGTTGTATACATTCGTACCATACTGCGCGTAGTCGCCGGTCATTGGTCCGATCACGCCAATCTTAAAGGTTTCCTCTTCTTCCGCAAAAACAGTAGCAGGCACCATTGCCGCAGCAGCCATAGCAACTGCCGCTGTAACGCCAAATGCTTTCTTCCAGTTTCTCATAACAAATCTCCTCCTTAAAAAAATTAACGACTGTCACAGGAGCCTAATCCCTCCATATTCGCAGTTACCGTAAATAAGGTTAAAAAAGCCCACTGGATTCCCAGCCGGCTTTGGCTTTCCCCTCTGACTTTCGTTCGCTAATGCTTTAATGTATTTGATTATAGCATCATGTATTTTCTAATGCAAGTGGAAATTTATATAAATTTTATATTTTCCGTAACAGTTCAGACATACAGTGATGCACGGGCTGAACTATTACTATTTCCATCTATAACAAAAAAACCGCGGCGACCATTCCGGTGCCGCGGCTCCTCATAGGGCATAAGTCTTTCTTATGCCGCTGCCTTTTTCGCGATCTCAGCCAGTGCTGCGAAGCCCTCCGCATCGTTTACCGCCATCTCTGCAAGCATCTTTCTGTTGATATCAATGTTTGCAACCTTCAGGCCGTGCATCATTTTGCTGTAAGATAATCCGTTCATTCTTGCAGCAGCGTTGATACGAGCGATCCAGAGCTGTCTGAACTGACGTTTTTTCTGTTTTCTTCCTGCATAGGAGCTTGCGAGAGCTCTCATTACAGACTGTTTCGCAACTCTGTACTGTTTGGAACGGGCGCCTCTGTAGCCCTTTGCCAGTTTTAATGTACGGTTATGTCTTTTCTTTGCGTTTAATCCGCCTTTAATTCTTGCCATTTCTCAAATTCCTCCTGTTCGTCTTTACTCTTCCTGTTTCTTATAAATAAGGCAGTGATTTCCTTACATTCTTAAGGTTTGTAGAATCAACAACAGTGGGTTTTCTCAGATTTCTTTTTCTCTTCTGAGATTTCTTAGTTAAGATATGGCTCTTGTAAGCTTTATTTCTCATGATTTTTCCGGTACCTGTCTTTTTGAAGCGCTTTGCTGCTGCTCTACATGTTTTAATCTTGGGCATTTCTATTTCCTCCTTAATTCAATGGTTCTGTTTTGTATTTCACATTACCGCCGGACTGTGCTGTGCGCGGCCCGCAGTAGCTGCTTAACGTTTTTCACTGAGAAACATGGTCATGCTTCTTCCTTCTACCTTCGGAGCTTTCTCCACGACCGCGATATCTGCCAGAAGCTCGGCAAAATCGTCAAGCACATGCCTGCTGCTGGCCATATGAGCCATCTCTCTTCCTCGAAAACGCAGAGTAACCTTCACACGGTCGCCCTTGCTGAGAAACTTCCTTGCGGCGTTTACTTTTGTCTTCAAGTCATTGGTATCAATATTTGGGGAAAGACGTACCTCTTTAATGTCAATCGTTTTCTGTTTTTTCTTTGCTTCCTTTTCCTTGCGGGAAAGCTCATAACGGTATTTGCCGTAATCAATGATCTTGCAAACCGGAGGTTTGGCCTGAGGCGCGATCTTTACCAGATCCAATCCTGCTTCCTGAGCCTTGAACATAGCTTCTCTCGCGGACATGATCCCAAGCTGCGAGCCGTCCGCTCCGATCAACCGTACCTCTTTGTCTCTAATTTGTTCGTTAATCATTAAATTGCTAATTGTAGTACACCTCCATACCTGATAAATGATAAACCATGACTATCCGCCATCCTCAAAAAAGCCTGCCGCCGCTGTCTTTACACAATAAAAAAAGTGCGGACAGCATCCTCACCCAATTATACCCACTGATACACGGAAAAACCATGTGTGCATATAAACCCGAGCCGCATCCAATGTGCGCTGAGGTGAGAGCGGAACTCTGCTTTGTTTTAACGTTCTGTATAACAATATCATGGCCCTGATACAAAGTCAAGTGTTTTTTGAATATCTTTTACTTTTCTGCAAATACTAGGTAACAGTTCAGCCATACAGTGGTGTTAGCCACAGTAAGCACGCAGTGCGGTTTTACGAATGGCGCGGGCTGAACTGTTACAATACTAGAAGAAGTGTACAGGAATATCACGTCCTGTCTCACAGAAAAAAGAACAAGGAGGGCATAATCATGACAGTTCTTAACTGCAGCGCAATCACCTGTATTTACAACAAGGATCAGCTCTGTTCCAGAGGATCCATCGAAGTGTCCGGCTCCACGGCACGCTGTTCGGACGAGACCTGCTGCGAAAGCTTCCGGGAACAGGGGTCTGACTCTGTCACAAACTCTTCCCAGGATCACTGCGGCTGTGAAAAGATCCAGATCGACTGCAAGGCAAAAGAATGTACCTATAACGAACATTGTAAATGCACTGCGGCCGCTATCGATATTGCCGGCCATAATGCCTGTACCTGTCAGGACACGAAATGCAGCACTTTCGCATGTAAGTGCTGAAATCTTTTTTGCTGACGGCGGGCGCGGTCAGAGAAGGCTTCATGATCTGATACGGTCATGGCTGTTAAAAGGACGCTGCGGATCTGCAGCGTCCTTTTTATGTTAAGTATGTTTCATTCTCTGATTTTTTATCTGTTTTTAAGGAAATCCGGAATCTGAATGTCCTTTTTCTGTACTGTACTGGAAGGTACCTTCGGGCCCAGATTGGAACGCATGGACGGCATAGTAAAGGTCGGCATGTTCAGTCCGCTCTGAACAGATGAGCCCGCGGCGGAAGCCGGCTTCCTTACTGAAAACGGAGAAGTGCTTCTTCCCCCGAGGGATGACGCCGGTTTGGAAGTCGCATCCGACAAGCCGGTAGCGATAACCGTGATCCTTGCGTAATCCGCGACAGAATCATCATACATAGCGCCAAAGATAATATTCGCGTCGTCTCCGGTAAGCTCCTGTACATAGCTTGCGGCATCATTTGCGTCCATAAGGGAGATATCTCCCGAGATATTGATAATAACGTGAGTCGCACCCTTAATGGTCGTTTCAAGAAGCGGTGAGGATACTGCCTGCTGTACGGCTTCCATAGCCTTGTCGTCTCCTCTTGCCTCTCCGATACCGATATGGGCGATTCCCTTATCTGTCATAACCGTCTGGACATCCGCGAAGTCCAGATTAATAAGAGCCGGCAGATTGATAAGGTCTGTAATGCCCTGTACTGCCTGCTGGAGAACCTCGTCCGCCTTGCGGAGAGCCTCCGGCATAGTCGTCCGGCGGTCAACAATCTCCAATAATTTATCATTAGGGATCACAATCAGTGTGTCCACTGCTTTCTTCAGATTATCAATTCCCGCGAGAGCATTGTTCATGCGGGTCTTCGCTTCAAAACGGAAGGGCTTGGTCACAACGCCTACCGTCAGAATACCCATTTCCTTAGCCGCGGCCGCGATCACAGGCGCCGCTCCGGTTCCGGTACCGCCGCCCATTCCGCAGGTGACAAATACCATATCCGCGCCTTCCATTAACTGTTTTACATCTTCTATGCTCTCTTCAGCGGCCTTCTGACCAACCTCCGGCTGTGCTCCGGCGCCAAGGCCCTTCGTTATCTTCTCACCAATCTGAAGTACTGTTGGAGCTTTACAAAGAGTCAAAGCCTGCTTGTCAGTATTGACACCTACAAACTCTACTCCGCCGATGGTCTCTTCCACCATTCTGTTCACAGCATTATTTCCAGCCCCGCCTACGCCAATGACAATAATCTTGGCAGAAGACTCGGCTTCATTTGACATAATCTCTAACAATGTACTTCCTCCTTTATTTCCCCGATTGTTATCGTATATACCTGCATATAGTATATCATATATTTTTTCTTTCAATTAATCAACTATTATTTTTGTTTTTTTATACTTTTTTCACTAATTTTCGTCACAAAGCGTTTAAAGATCCTCGCTGTAACCGTCCTCGCTGTAGGCTTCTTCATCATAATAGCCGTCATAGCTTCCCTCATCATAGGAATCCCCGCTGTACAGGTCCTCGTCATAGGAATCCCCGCTGTACAGATCCTCGTCGTAGGAATCCTCCGAATAACCGCCGTCAGCGTAATCCTGCCCGTCCTCTTCTCCCTCTCCTTCATCTGTACCTGAGACTCCCGGATTCGGGCCTACATAATTACCCTCACGGTCATATTCACCGCTTCCGGTAAATCCGCCCTCTTCATTATAGCCTCCGGTCCAGTCTCCCATAGCGTCCATGGTTTCCTGAGTGGGTCTGGGTCCTACATAATTCAGGCTGGCGTCATACTCTCCTTCTCCTGTATAATCGCCCTCCTCGTCGTAACCGCCCACCCAGCTTTCCAGGGCGTAATCCAGAGCGGTCATCGGCTTCGGGCCTACATATTTTCCGTTCTCATCATACTCTCCGTCTCCGGTATATTCGCCATATTCGTCATAGCCGCCCGTCCAGTTCTCGGCAGTCACTTCCTCTATTTCCGCTTCAAAGGTAATGGTTTTTACGGAATTGGTCACATTCTCCAGATGGAGAATTCCTTTCTGCCCGTCAAGCTGCGGGAGAATGGCGATGGCCCGGGTCATTTTATCCTCCAGATACTGATCCTTTCCCAGCATCACGGTGATGTCGCCGTAAAGAAGGCTGATGGCATTATTGTCGCCGAACTGTATATGATCAGGGATCATATCGTTTTTGGCAAAAATCGTTGACAGCGCCACCGCTGTGTTCAGCACCGTATCTTCAATAGGAAGCTCCTCGTCCATTACTACCGCGTCCACCTGTATGCCGTCAAAAAAAGGCACGGTTTCATCTCTTGTCTGCTCTCCCTCGATAAAAATACCGTTTCTGTCAAAATAAACATAGTTGTCCAAAAAAGGGATGCATCCCACCGCCTTTTTCTCACGGACACTGACCACAATGGTATTTCTGCTGGTTCTGGTCACCGAAAAACCTTCCACGAACGGAATATCTCCGGCGTCGTCCTTCGTGTAAAGGAGCGGCGCCAGAACAGAATTGGAGGCCATAGGCCCCCGCAGGATCATTTCCTTCACTTCTTCCTCAGTATAATGCTCACTGCCCATAACCTCCACATTTTCCACATGAAAGTATGTAAAGAAAAAAACGATTCCCGCAAGAAGACCTGCCGCCGACAATCCAATGATCATCTTTTTCTGATTTTTAGTTAATGTTATTTTTTTCCTGTATTTGGATGTTCTCATATAAAACTTTTCCTGTCTTCTCCTCAATCCGGCCGCCTACGGCCGCAAGATCCCGGCATATATGTTCATAGCCCCGCCGGATATAGGAGCAGCCGCTGATCACAGTCTCGCCCTCCGCCGCCAGCGCGGCCAGTATCAGAGCAGCGCCGCCTCTCAGCTCCTCAGCCTCCACCCTGCATCCGGTAAGGGAATCCGTCCCCTGTATCCAGGCGTCCCGCCCCGAAACGGTAACCCGGGCTCCCATTCTGTTCAGCTCGCCGGCAAGCTTAAACCGGTCCTCAAAAATATTTTCCCTTATGTGGCTCTTCCCCGGGATCGTCGCGAGAACCGCCATCAGAGGCGACTGAAGATCCGTAGGAAAGCCGGGATAAATTTCTGTTTCCAGGTATGGAAGCGGGCAGCCGACTCCGCTTCCGTCAGCTATTAGTTTACCACTGTTCCATTCATATTGTCCACCTATTTTCCGATATACCTTAAGGAAGGCGTCCACTTCTCCCGCCGGGGGATTATTTATTGTTATTTTTCCCCGGGTGGCCGCAGCGGCGCACAGATATGTCCCTGTTACGATCCTGTCCGCCGGGATCTCCAGGTCGCCGCCCTTTAATTCTCTCACTCCCCGGATCCTGATGCAGCCGCTTCCTTCCCCCGAAATCTCTGCCCCCATCCCCTTCAGATATCTGCACAGCCAGATAATTTCCGGCTCGCGGGCGCATCCCATAAGCATACTTTCCCCTTCCGCCAGCACGGCCGCCAGGATCCCCTGCTCTGTAGCTCCCACGCTGCTTTTGGGGAAACAGACCTTCGCTCCCTTCAGGCGCACGCAGGAAGCGGAAATATCCTCCTCACCCTCCCGGACTGCCGCCCCCAGACTTCTCAGAGCGTAAATATGAAGATCAATGGGACGTTTTCCGATCACACAGCCGCCAGGGTAGCCCATGGCTCCCTTTCCATTTCTCCCCAGCATAGCGCCCAGTAAGATCACGGAAGAACGCATTTTTCCGGTCTTTTCACCAGGAATTTCTGTCTTGTCGGCCCGGGAGCAGTCAAGATACAGATCCTTTCCCTTCCACCAGGACACAGCGCCCAATTCCTTCAGGATCTCTTCCATACAGTATACGTCCGCTATTTTTGGACAGTCCCTCAGCACGCTGATTCCCCGGTGAAGCAAAGACGCCGCCATCATAGGCAGCGCCGCGTTTTTGGATCCCTGCACGGATATATTTCCCCGCAGCGGTCTTCCTCCCGTAACACGAATTTCGTCCAAGACGTTCACTCCCAAAGGGACTCTTACATTTATCATATGCGTTTTTTCATTTCCTGTGACTGCTGACACTGAGGGCCAGCCCCATTTCCGCGAGAAGAAAAACCACCGACGTTCCTCCGTAACTGACAAAGGGCAGAGTGATCCCTGTATTTGGTATGGTATTTGTCACCACGGAGATATTCAGAATCACCTGAATAGCCATATGTCCCATGATCCCCGCGCTGACCAGGGCTCCCTCCAGATCTCTGGAATGCATGGAAATTACACAAAGACGCCACAGGAGCAGTCCGAATATCACGATCAGGCATCCCGCTCCCACAAGGCCCAGCTCCTCGCAGATAATTGAAAAAATCATATCATTCTGAGCCTCCGGGACAAATCCCAGCTTCTGCAGGCTGTTTCCCAGGCCTCTTCCAAAAAGGCCGCCGCTGCCTATGGCGTACAGACCCTGGATGGTCTGGAAACCTTTCTCATATTTTTCCGGATTCCTCCAGATTGCCAGACGCTCCAGCCGGTAGCTTTCCGCGGCCAGAAAAACCGCCACAAAAGCAAGACCCGCCCCGCCCATACCAATAAACTGCAGATATTTGGGATTGGACGCAAAGACCAGAAGCACCCCGATTCCCAGTATGATCACCGCCGTGCTCAGATTGTTGGAGCCTACCAGCCCCACGATGGGAAGAAGCGTCAGCATTGTCCGGCACATAAACCAGATTCCGGAGGTGTCGCTCTTTGTTTTGCCGATCTGCCATGCCAGAAAAAGAATCACCGCCACCTTTGCGAATTCCGACGGCTGAAAGGACAAAGGGCCCAGATCAAGCCATCTTTTTGAACCGTTGATCTCCCGTCCCACAAAAAGTACCAGAGTGGAAAAGGCCATGGAGCAAAGATACGCTCCCGGAGCAAGCATAACAAAAAAATGGTAATCCATTCTGGACACCACATACATGGCTGCCATTCCAAGGGCCGTAGCAAACAGCTGCTTTTTGAAATAGTATGCGGCATCATGGAACCGCACGCTTCCATTATAAGCGCTTGCGCTAAAAAGAATCACAAGGCCGAAGACCGCCAGCGCCAGAACCAGCGCCAGCAGCGCCAGATCCGGTCTGCCGGTTTTATTCTCTCTGCTGCTCTTCATTGTCCGCCTCCCGGCGCCGCGTTATTAATAAATATGAAGCAGGCGGCGGAAAATATGCCTGGACGCCCGTACAACAAAGCGCCCGGATGAAGGCTGCCGCAGACAGGCATAATAAAAGAGCCCAAAACCCTGCCCGTTTTCCGGACCGGATCCTGAACTCTTTCTCTAAGCTATGTAAAACAAACCTTTCTTACAGCCTTTTCACATATTCCTTAAACATATCTCCCCGCTGCTCGTAATTGTCGAACTGTCCCCAGCTCGCGCAGGCCGGAGATAGCAGCACCGCGTCTCCCGGCCGGGCCTTTTCCGCGCAGACTCTGACTGCCTCCTCCAGATCCTCACAGAGGATACAGGGGCAGACGCCCAGACGTTCCGCCGCATCCCGGATTTTTTCCTTTGTCTGCCCGATCAGCACCAGAAAACGAACCTTTCCCTGGAAGGAATTCAGCCACTCGTCATAACAGGACCCCTTATCATAACCGCCTCCGATCAGAAGGGTGGGACGGTTCATAGCCTGTATCCCTTTGATGGCCGCATCCGGATTGGTTCCCTTTGAGTCATTGTAATAGGCCACGCCCTTTTTTTCCGCCACATACTCAATGCGGTGTTCCACAGCCGTAAACGCGCAGATACTCCTGCGGATGCTTTCCATGGGTACGCCCGCGAAATACGCCATAGCCACTGCCGCCATAACATTTTCAAAATTATGCCGTCCCAGAAGCTTCAGCTCCCCGGTCCGGACCACCGGGATCTCCTGTCCGCCGGTTCTCAGAATGATCTGGTCCCCGTCCAGGAAAATTCCCTCCTCCAGCGTCCTCACGCTGGAAAAGTATACGGTCTTCGGTACAGTATGCCTTCCGAATTCGCGAAGCACCTCGTCCTCGTAGTTTAAGACGCAGTAATTCTCAGGCTTTTGATTTTTTACGATCAGCTCCTTGACCCGGATATACTCTTCCATGGTGTGATGGCGGTTCAGGTGATCCTCCGTGATATTCAGGATCGCGCTTACCTCCGGGGCAAATTCCTCGATGGTTTCAAGCTGAAAGCTGCTGATCTCGGCCACCGTCACAGACCCATCCTTCATTTCCAGCGCTTTGGAGGTATACGGAGTTCCGATATTTCCCACTACAAATACAGAATCCTCCGCATCGCTCATGATCCTGCCGAGGAGAGCCGTGGTCGTCGTCTTTCCGTTGGTTCCTGTAATCGCCAGAACTCTTCCTCTGCCTGTGCGGTAAGCCAGCTCTACCTCGCCCCATACAGGGATGCCCCGCTCATAAAAGCTCTTTACCAGAGGAATATCCGTGGGTACTCCCGGGCTTAACACCGCCAGATCCAGACTTTCCATTACCTTCTCCGGAAGCTCGCCCGCATAGATTTCCATATTTTTCACATGGGATATCTTATGTAATACCGCCTCTTTGTTAACTTCTGTATTTCCGTCATAGATAAGCGGACAAGCTCCAACCTGTCCCAGAAGCTCCGCCGCTCCGATCCCGCTCTTTCCGGAACCAAACACCAGAACCCTTTTACCCGCTAAATTCATATTACCTCCTTACTGCCGTTGTTTCTGGCATCCAGGTACCCTTTAGGGTTTCCTCTTTACCGCCGTTGTTTCTGGCATAAAGGTACCCTTTAGGGTTTCCTCTTTATAAAGCCAGCAGCGCGATGAGACACATCACGGCTGTGATCACAGAGAACACCGCGACCACCCGTGTTTCCGACCAGCCGCACAGTTCAAAGTGATGGTGGATCGGCGCCATCTTGAAAATTCTTTTGCCGTGGGTAGCCTTGAAGTAGCTGACCTGGATCATGACGGAAAGCACCTCCACCAGATAGATCAGTCCGACCAGAAGAATAAACAGCGGCATTTCCAGAACATACGCCGTTCCCGCCACAAAGCCACCCAGCGCCAGGGAACCCGTATCTCCCATGAACACCTTGGCCGGATATACGTTGAACAGAAGAAAGCCCATCAGTCCGCCCACAACAGCTCCCGTCATAGGCTCTACTCCGCCTTTAAGCCCCATGGAAACCACTGTAAAAAACACAGCCACGATCAGGGTTACACTGGAAGCCAGGCCGTCCAGACCGTCTGTAAAGTTGACGCCGTTTACCGTACCGATCACAGCAAAAAAGAGCACCGGAACCGCGAGCCATCCCATGTTCAGATAATGATCCGGCCAGAAAGGAATCCTCATGGACAGTGAAATATCGGTATAATTAATAAGATAAAACGCGAAAATCCCCGTCACCACTACCTGAAGAAGAAACTTCTGCCAGGGGAGAAGGCCGTCGGAGCGTTTCAGCACAACCTTGAGATAATCGTCAAGAAAGCCGATAATCCCAAAACCAAGAGTCAGAAACAGTACCGGAATCACCGCCGGATAGTCCTTTACATAAAACAGCGCCGTCACCACTGCCGCGATCAGAAAAATAATTCCCCCCATCGTAGGAGTGCCGGCTTTTTTCAGATGGGACTGCACACCCTCTGCTCTTTCTGTTTGTCCCATCTTGAGTTTTCTCAGAAACGGGATGATGACAGGCCCCAGAATCACACTGACCGCGAAGGAGATCAGTACCGGGATTACAACTTGAAAATCCATCCTCACACCTCTTACCTATTCTTTCGTTTTTTATTCTGTTTTAGTATAAAGCTTTTCCGTTGATTTATCAACTGGTTTACACGAAATCTTGTATCCGTGTTACTGTCAAGTAATCGTTGGCAACTTTCTTTTTGATTTATCTTTTTGTTGAAATAGCTTTGTTTCTACACTGGTTTCTAATATCCAGCCATGTGCAGCAATCGCTTTCTCTCTCCCTGTATCTTTCCG
>DXEG01000034.1 GCA_019115125.1 Candidatus Blautia faecipullorum | reverse complement strand
GTTTAGTGGCATAAATAAATTTTACACCAAGAGCCAGGCCTTTCATAGACCTGGCTCTTACTTTGATCAAAAAAGTGCTGCCGCACTAATAATTTTTAGTGCGACAGCCCCTTTTCGATACTGATTGTCCGAAGGACAAGCAGGTTCCCGTGCCGCCCGCCAGGGCGGGGATTTTCGATACTGATTGTCTGAAGGACAAGCAGGTTCCCGTGCCGGCCGTCAGGGCGGGGATTTTCGATACTGATTGTCTGAAAGACAAGCAGGTTCCCGTGCCGCCCGTTCGTGAATTGGTAACTGAAGATAAGCTTGAAAAATATTTTGTGATTTTGGTTGTGTTTTTCGTGTTTTGCACATATAATAAAAGTGTGATCATGAAACATAAAACTCCAATAAAAATGTGATGGGTGATTCTATGGAACGATTTATCTTAAAAAAGTTGTTGGACTGGAAGAATTCTCCCTATCGTAAGCCCTTAATCTTGAAAGGTGTACGTCAGGTGGGCAAGACTTGGATTCTGAAAGAGTTCGGCAGAATCTGTTATGAAAATACAGCCTACTTTAACTTTGATGAAAACGAAGAATACAAGCAATTTTTTGAAACTACCAAGGATGTTGACCGGATTCTGCAAAATCTGATGTTTGCCAGTGGTCAAAAGATATTGCCAGATAAGACACTGATTATTTTTGACGAGGTGCAGGACTGCCCTAAGGTTATCAACTCCATGAAATATTTCTGCGAGAATGCACCGCAGTACCACGTTGCCTGTGCCGGTTCTCTGCTGGGCATCGCGTTGGCGAAACCTTCCTCTTTTCCAGTAGGCAAGGTCAACTTCATGCAGATTGACCCGATGACCTTCACTGAATTTCTGCTTGCGAACGGTGATGAAAATCTGGCAAAGTATCTGGAACAGGCGGACGCCCTCGAACCCATTCCCGACGCCTTTTTTAATCCACTGTATGAGAAGCTGAAGATGTACTATGTCACCGGCGGTATGCCGGAGTCGGTATTGATGTGGACGGAGGCGAGGGATGTTTCCGCTATGCAGGAAGCTCTGTCCGGAATCATCGGAGCCTATGAACGTGATTTTGCCAAGCATCCTAATCTCAGCGAGTTTCCGAAAATCTCAATGATCTGGAAGTCTGTTCCTTCTCAACTGGCAAGGGAGAACAAGAAGTTTATCTATAAGGTGGTTAAAGAAGGCGCGCGGACCCGTGAGTATGAGGGTGCCTTGCAATGGCTGGTGGATGCGCGTTTGGTGCATAAGATCTATCGTAGTTCCGCTCCCGGCCTGCCGATTGCAGCCTACGATGACTTGTCTGCTTTCAAGATTTATCTGGTGGATGTGGGACTGCTCCGACGTTTGGCGCAGTTGGCTCCCACTGCCTTTGGCGAAGGTAATCGACTATTTACTGAATTCAAAGGTGCATTGACCGAAAACTTTGTACTGCAAACTTTGATCACTCAGTTAGAAGTCATGCCTCGTTATTGGAGTCGGAATAACCCACCTTACGAAGTGGATTTCCTTATTCAGCGGGAGAACGATATTTTTCCTGTTGAAGTCAAGTCGGAAGCCAATACAACCAGCAAGAGTATGAAGAAGTTCAAGGAACTGTTCCCTGATAAGGTTAAGCTCCGTATTCGTTTTTCTCTGGACAATTTGAAGTTGGACGATGATGTGCTGAATATTCCGTTGTTTATGGCAGATCAGGCGGATCGATTGATTGGGTTGGCATTAGAGCAGCTGCAGAAATAAACGCAGAAATCATTAAATTGACATAACAAAAGCCTCCATTGGTATTAGACATCTTACCAGCGGAGGCTTTTGGTTATTTGGGTTTTCTTAAGGCGGATGCTGTTTAAAACAGCCCTATTCCGGAAGGGTATAAGGATAATCCGGCGCCTCGGGGCAGTTCAGATATTCCTTCAGGCAGTTGACGACAAATTCGTGATCCGCGATATGATACAGATTGGACGCAATGACAGCGCCGATTACCGGAGAGCTGCCCTTAACGCGGATAGGAAAGCCGCCGCCGCAGAGAGCGTAATCAGCGTCTGCAAGTCCATGTGTGGCGGGAGTATCGCCGTCCTGCTGGAAAACCAGCGCGGACATGAGAGAGCAGCGCTCCATCAGCTTTACAGTATTAAATTTTCGTTCCATCCATTTCTGATTCAGCAGGTTGGTTCCGTCGGGACAGTGCTGGAACAGGATACAGCCGTCGTTCATCCGTATGGACACAGCGACGGTGATATTGTGCTTCCGGGCATAGGAAACCATACATTCTCCCAGCTCCCAGGCTGTTTTGTGGCTGAATTCAGGAAACTGAAGAAGCTCTTCCTGTTTTTGTAAAATATCCAGATTTTCAGACATGATTTTTCCTCCTCTCATTTAAAAAAAGGTTTTTCTATATACAGATATTATACAGGAAAAGCGTTCTGTCAGGCAAGAGAAAATATTCAGGGCTGCTGAACTTTAGCATATTTTTTATTCCGGCATGTGTTAATGTCAAGAAAATTACTGATGATTAACATGTTCTGGAGATTCTGACGAAATGAAGATTTATGACTATCAGGGAAAGAAGAATGTGAGCGGCGATATGATCCGGCAGCTTCGCGTGAAAGGGAGAATGTCCCAAAGCGATCTGGCAGCCAGACTTCAGGTAGAAGGAGTGATGCTGGAAAGAGACAGTATCAGCAGGATAGAGGGCGGAACCAGATTTGTGGCAGACTATGAGCTTTATGTTTTCGCGAAAATATTCGGTGTTGATATGGCCGAGCTTCTTGAGTTTCAGAAAAAGCGGTGACGAAGGTCCCTGCTTTTTTTCTGTTATTCGGGGAAAGATTGTGATACAATGAATATAGTACTTTGTTTATATCATAGGAAACACCTTGCTGCGTTAATGTATAAAAGTACTGCGCTTCCTATGATATAAAACGCTCCGCTAAGGATCGCACTGCGGCGGAGTAGGATTTTTTTTACAGAAAAAATAGAAATAAGCCGCCAGAAAGGCGGCGGATTGGAGTAATATATGATCGAACTGGGAAAGAAACAGAGGCTTCTGGTGGTGAAAGCCGTGGAATTCGGAGTGTATCTCGGGGAAAATAAAGACGCGGACGCCAGGAACCGCGTGCTTCTTCCAGCAAAACAGGTGCCTGAGAACACCAGAGAGGGAGATTCCCTGGAGGTGTTTATTTATAAGGATTCCAGCGACCGTCTGATCGCCACTACAAGAGAGCCGGTCCTCACAGTGGGAGAAACAGCCGTCTTAAAGGTGCGCCAGGTGACAAAGATCGGCGCTTTTCTTGACTGGGGACTGGAAAAGGATCTTCTTCTGCCTTATCATGAGCAGACCATCCGCGTACAGGAAGGCCAGGAATATCTGGTGGCTCTTTATGTGGATAAGAGCAGCCGTCTCTGCGCCACCATGAATGTTTATCCATATCTTCAGACGGACTCCCCTTATCAGAAGGGCGATCAGGTGAAGGGCCGCGTATACCAGCTCAGTGATAATTTCGGCGTTTTCGTGGCGGTGGACGACAAATATTCCGCCCTGATACCGGCGAGAGAGACAGCGGGAAAATACCGCCCGGGGACGATCCTCGACCTCCGCGTCACCGAGGTGAAGGAGGACGGAAAGCTCAATGTGACAGACCGTCAGAAAGCATATCTCCAGATCAATGAGGACGCGGACAACGTGCTTCAGGTCATCCGGGAATTTGCCGGGGTTCTCCCCTTTGACGATAAGGCGGCTCCGGAGGTGATCCGCAGGGAATTCGGCCTCAGCAAAAACGCTTTCAAGCGGGCTGTGGGGCATCTTCTGAAGGAAGGGAAGATCGAAATCCGTGAACGCAGGATTTATCTCACCGGAGAAGACTCCCGTTTATAAAAGAGACGGGAAGGAAAGGATACAATTATGAATTTTACACACCTGCATGTTCATACAGAATACAGTCTTCTGGACGGCTCCAACAAGATCCGGGAATATGTGGCCAGAGTGAAGGAGCTTGGCATGGACAGCGCCGCCATTACAGATCACGGCGTTATGTACGGAGTGATTGATTTTTACCGCGCGGCGAAGGAGGCCGGGATCAATCCCATTCTGGGATGCGAGGTATATGTGGCTCCCGGCTCCCGGTTTGACAGGGAGGCGGGAAGCGGCGACGACAGATACTATCATCTGGTGCTTCTGGCGGAAAATAACCAGGGCTACAGCAATCTCATGAAGATTGTTTCCCGGGGCTTTGTGGAAGGCTTTTACTATAAACCGAGAGTTGATCTGGAGCTTCTCAGAGAATACCATGAGGGGATCATTGCCCTGAGCGCCTGTCTGGCCGGCGAGGTGGCAAGATTTCTCACCAGAGGCATGTACGAGGAAGCCAGGGCGGCTGCTTTGCGGTACGAGGACATTTTCGGGAAGGGAAACTTTTTCCTGGAAATGCAGGATCACGGAATCCCCCAGCAGCAGACGGTGAATCAGCAGCTTATGAGGATGCACAGAGAAACAGGGATCGAGCTGGTCACTACCAACGATGTGCATTATACCTTTGCGGAGGACGCGGAGCCCCATGATGTGCTGCTCTGTCTGCAGACAGGCAAAAAGCTGGCGGACGAGGACCGTATGCGCTACGAGGGAGGACAGTATTATGTGAAATCCCCTGGGGAGATGGAGCGGCTTTTTCCTTATGCGCTGGAGGCTCTGGAAAACACCCATAAAATCGCGGAGAGATGTCATGTGGACATTGAGTTCGGCGTGACGAAGCTGCCGAAATACGACGTACCCCAGGGCTATACCTCCTGGGAATATCTGAACAAGCTGTGCTTTGAAGGCCTTGAGGAGCGCTATCAGCCTGTGACGGACAAGCTTAAGGAACGTCTGGAATATGAGCTATCCACCATCAAAAACATGGGATATGTGGATTATTTCCTGATCGTGTGGGACTTCATCAAATACGCCAGGGATCATGACATTATGGTCGGGCCGGGACGAGGCTCCGCGGCGGGAAGCCTGGTGGCTTATACGCTGGGTATCACGCAGCTTGATCCTATCCGCTATGATCTTCTTTTTGAGCGCTTTCTCAATCCGGAGCGTGTGTCCATGCCGGATATCGACGTAGACTTCTGCTTTGAGAGAAGGCAGGAGGTCATTGATTATGTGGTGCGCAAGTATGGAAAGGACCGGGTGGTGCAGATTGTTACCTTCGGTACGCTGGCGGCCAGAGGTGTGATCCGGGATGTAGGCAGGGTTCTTGATATGCCCTACGCCCAGGTGGACGTCATCGCGAAGATGATTCCCCAGGAGCTGAATATCACTATTGACAAGGCTCTGGAAATGAATCCGGAGCTTAGAAAGGCCTATGAGGAGCAGGAGGATATCCACAGGCTGATCGATACGGCCAAACGTCTGGAAGGACTGCCCCGCCATACCTCCATGCACGCGGCCGGCGTGGTGATCAGCCAGAAAAACGTGGATGAATACGTTCCTCTTTCCCGGGCTCAGGACGGTTCCATTACCACTCAGTTTACGATGACTACTCTTGAGGAGCTGGGGCTTCTCAAGATGGATTTTCTGGGCCTCCGAACGCTGACGGTGATCCAGAACGCGGTGAACCAGGTGGAGCAGAACACAGGAGTCCGTCTGGATATGCAGAAAATAGACTACAACGACAAAAAGGTGCTGGATTCTCTTGGAACAGGACGCTCCGACGGTGTGTTCCAGCTTGAAAGCGCGGGAATGAAAAATTTCATGAAGGAGCTGAAGCCCCAGAGCCTTGAGGATGTGATCGCCGGGATTTCCCTGTACCGTCCCGGCCCTATGGATTTTATCCCTCAGTATATCCGGGGCAAAAACCGGCCGGATACGATCCGCTACGACTGCCCTCAGCTTGAACCGATCCTTAAGTCCACCTACGGCTGTATCGTGTATCAGGAGCAGGTTATGCAGATCGTCCGGAATCTGGCGGGTTATACTCTGGGAAGAAGCGACCTGGTGCGCCGGGCCATGTCCAAGAAAAAAGCCTCCGTCATGGAAAAGGAGCGGCAGAATTTTGTCTATGGAAATCAGGAGGAGGGTGTTCCCGGCTGTATTGCCAACGGTATCCCTGAAAAGACGGCGAATAAGATCTACGATGAGATGACAGATTTCGCCAAGTATGCCTTCAATAAATCCCACGCCGCGGCTTATGCGGTGGTTTCTTACCAGACTGCTTTCCTCAAGTATTATTATCCGGTGGAATTTATGGCGGCTCTGATGACCTCCGTCATTGAAATGCCTAATAAGGTGGCGGAGTATATCCTGGTATGCCGGCAGATGGGAATTAAAATCCTGCCGCCGGACGTAAACAGAGGTACTTACGGTTTTTCCGTGGATAAAGGGGCTATCCGCTACGGCCTTTCGGCGATTAAAAGCGTGGGAAGGCCGGTGATCGAAGCGCTGGTGAAGGAGCGGGAGGACAGAGGAGCTTTCCTTTCCCTGAAGGATTTTGCGGAGCGCCTTTCCGGAGTGGTAAACAAAAGAGCCATAGAAAATTTCATTAAATCCGGAGCGCTGGACTGTCTGGAGGGAAACCGGCGTCAGAAAATGACGGTGTACGGGCAGATCGTGGACAGTATCGCGAAAGAGAAGAAGAATGATATCGCGGGGCAGATAAGTCTTTTTGATCTGGCGGCCGACGAGGTAAAAAAGGACTTTGAGATCCGAATGCCCCAGGTGGCAGAGTATGATACGGATACTTTGCTTGCCTACGAAAAAGAGGTGCTGGGAATTTATCTGAGCGGTCATCCTCTGGAACAGAGCAGAGAAATGATGGAAAAGATCATTACCGCCCGCACTACTGATTTTCAGCCGGAGGAAGAATCAGGCATACCCAAGGTGCGCGACGGACAAAAAGTGATCGTAGGCGGCATGATCACGGATAAAACCATCAAATATACAAAGAATAATAAGGTGATGGCTTTTCTGACGGTGGAAGATCTTGTGGGGACAGTGGAAATTGTTGTTTTCCCGCGGGATTATGAAAAATGGAACTCTCTTCTCGGGGACGACGCGAGGATATTTATCCAGGGACGGGTAAGCGCTGAGGACGACAAAGCCAGCAAGCTGATCCTGGAAAAGGTCAGAGCCTTTGACGATATTCCAAGAGAGCTGTGGATCCAGTTCAGGGACAGAGAGGATTATGGAAGCCGGGAGCAGGAGCTTCTGGGATTTCTCAGCCGCAATCCCGGCGGAGACAGCGTAGTGGTTTATTTGAAGGACGTCAATGCCATGAAGCGGCTTCCAGCCGGTTTTCATGTGCGGATCAGCGATTCCGGAATAGAAGAGCTGAGTAAAAAATATGGCCGGTCCAATGTTAAAGTTGTGCAAAGAGTATTGAAAAACTTCTGAAAATGCATTAAACTATAACCGAATATGTGTAGAGCAGTTAAGTATTGATTTTTTGTTTCAGACAGAAGATCAGAATATGGAGGAATGGAATCATGGCAGAAAAAAAGATAAAAACCATTGGTGTGCTGACCAGCGGCGGAGATGCTCCGGGAATGAATGCCGCGATTCGTGCCGTTGTCAGAAG
Source organism: Candidatus Blautia faecipullorum (assembly GCA_019115125.1). GTDB lineage: Bacteria > Bacillota > Clostridia > Lachnospirales > Lachnospiraceae > Blautia_A > Blautia_A faecipullorum. The sequence continues at coordinate 9,480 of DXEG01000034.1, read as the reverse complement.
AGGTCTCAGCAGCGGCCTGAATGTAAAAGGTATTTATAAAGGATATAACGGACTGTTAAATGAAGAAATCATAGATATGAGCGCCAAGGATGTGTCGGATACGATCCAGAAGGGCGGAACTGTTTTATATACCGCCCGCTGCGCGGAGTTCCGTACTCCCGAGGGACAGCAGAGAGGAGCCGAGGTCTGCAGAAAGCACGGCATTGAGGGTCTGGTAGTAATCGGAGGCGACGGTTCCTTTGCGGGCGCCCAGAAGCTTGCCAACCTTGGGATCAATACCATCGGCGTACCGGGAACCATAGATCTGGATATCGCATGTACAGAATACACCATCGGATTCGATACAGCGGTAAATACAGCTATGGAAGCCATTGATAAGGTGCGGGATACGTCCACCTCCCACGAGCGCTGCAGTATTATCGAGGTTATGGGCCGCAACGCAGGTTATCTGGCGATGTGGTGCGGTATCGCCAACGGCGCCGAGGATATTCTGATTCCTGAAAAATATGACTATGATGAGCAGAGGCTGATCAATAATATCATTGACAGCCGTAAGGCCGGCAAAAAGCATCATATTATCATCAATGCGGAGGGTATCGGTCATTCAGAGGCTATGGCGAAGCGTATTGAGGCCGCTACCGGTATCGAGACCCGCGCGACGATCCTCGGTCACATGCAGCGAGGCGGAAGCCCGACCTGTAAGGACCGTGTATATGCGTCCATGATGGGAGCTCTTGCCGTGGATCTTCTGGTACAGGGAAAATCCTGCAGGGTAGTGGGATACCGTCACGGAGAGTTCATGGATTTCGACATCAATGAAGCCCTTGCTATGAAGAAGGATGTATCTCCTTATATGTGGGAGGTATGCAATTCCCTTTCTCATAACTATAAGAAATAAAGTATATACCGTCAGCGCGGCTGTGTAACCGCCGTACTGCCGAAGCTTTTCAGGAGACCACCGTCAGGCGGTCTCCATTTTCAAAAATGCCGCAGGCATTTTTGCTGCGAGGCGCAGGTCATGCAGCGCATGACATCTTTCTAATGTGCGCCTCTGCAATCCTGAGATGTATAAAGGAGTATGCATGATTACCAGTTTACAGAATGCGCAGGTCAAAAATATCATAAAGCTGAACCAGAAGGCGAAGGAACGCAGGGAACAGGGGCTGTTCGCCGCGGAAGGCAGGAAGATGTTTCTGGAGGCGCCCTCCGGGTGGATACACAAGGTATATGTATCCGAATCTTTGGAAAGCGACCAGGAACTGATGGAACGTGTGCGTCGCTTCCCATGGGAGGCAGTGACGGATACGGTTTTCCGACAGATGAGCGACACACAGACGCCCCAGGGGATCCTGACAGTTTTACACACGCCTTCTTATCAGTCGGAAGAGCTTTTGAAAGGCCCGGATCCTCTGGTAATAGTGCTGGAAGATCTTCAGGATCCGGGAAACGTAGGGACGATCCTGCGTACCGGAGAAGGCGCGGGCGTCAGCGGCGTTTTTCTCACGAAAACCTGTGTGGATATTACAAATCCAAAAGTGATCCGTGCTACAATGGGGTCAGCTTACAGGATGCCTTTTGTATATGTGGAGGATGTTCCGTCTTTGAAGAGTCTTCTCCGAAAAAACGGAATCCGTACTTTTGCCGCGCATTTACAGGGTAAAAAAGCGTATTACGAGGAATCCTATCAGGGAGGAACGGCGTTTCTGATCGGCAATGAGGGAAAAGGACTGACAGAGCAGGCGGCGTCAGCGGCGGACAGTCTGATCCGGATTCCCATGTGCGGTCAGGTGGAGTCTCTGAATGCGGCTATGGCGGCGGGGATCCTCATGTATGAAGGTATGCGTCAGCGGAGAACCGGAAGGTAAGGGAGGGATTTTATGGAGATTGTAATGGGGCCTTTTTTATGGCTGGCTCTTGTGGCGGTTCTGCTTGTGATCGAGGCGGTTACGGTGGGACTGACTACGGTATGGTTTGCCGGAGGCGCGCTGGTGGCGGCCGTGGCTTCCTGGCTGGGAGCGGGACAGGCGGTTCAGTGGATCCTGTTTGTGGCAGTGTCTCTTGTGCTTCTGATTTTTACAAGACCTCTGGCTGTGCGCTATATGAACAGGGATATTTCCCGAACCAATGTGGACGGCCTGATCGGTAAAAGAGCGGTTGTGATCCAGGAGGTGAATAATCTTGCCCAGACAGGACAGGTAAGGATCAACGATCTGGAGTGGATGGCAAGGACGAAGGACGACAGCCGCACGATTCCGGAGAAAGCCGTTGTGATCATTAAAGAAGTAAAAGGCGTAAAACTGATCGTGGAAGAAGAAAAGGAGGTTTAATCTATGGCATTTGGAATTTTTATTATTGTGGTATGCATACTGGCGCTTTGGATCCTGGCATCCTGCATCAGGATCGTTCCTCAGGCATATGCCATTGTCCTGGAAAGACTCGGCGCGTACCGGACTACCTGGAATACCGGAATTCATTTTAAAGTACCGTTTATTGAACGGGTTGCCAGGAAGGTGAACCTGAAGGAGCAGGTGGTGGATTTTCCGCCCCAGCCGGTGATCACCAAGGATAATGTTACCATGCAGATCGATACGGTGGTATTTTTCCAGATCACGGATCCGAAGCTGTTCGCCTACGGCGTAGAAAATCCTATCATGGCTATTGAGAATCTTTCCGCGACCACTCTTCGTAATATCATCGGAGACATGGAGCTGGATGAAACACTGACCTCCCGTGAGGTGATCAATACAAAGATGCGGGCGTCTCTTGATGTAGCCACGGATCCGTGGGGAATCAAGGTGAACCGTGTTGAGCTGAAAAATATCATTCCTCCGGCGGCTATTCAGGACGCCATGGAGAAACAGATGAAGGCGGAACGTGAGCGCCGTGAGGCGATTCTGATCGCGGAGGGCGAGAAGCGCTCTACAATCCTTGTGGCGGAAGGTAAGAAACAGTCCGCTATCCTGGACGCCGAGGCTGAGAAGCAGGCGGCGATCCTTCGGGCGGAGGCTCAGAAGGAGCGTATGATCAAGGAAGCGGAAGGACAGGCGGAAGCCGTTCTCAAGGTACAGAACGCCAACGCGGAGGGTATCCGTATGATCCGCGAGGCGGGGGCAGATCAGGCAGTGCTTACCTTGAAGAGCCTGGAAGCGTTCGCGAAGGCGGCGGACGGAAGAGCTACGAAGATCATCATTCCTTCCGAGATCCAGGGAGTAGCGGGTCTTGCTTCTTCTCTGAAGGAGATTATCGCGGAAGACAAAAATAAAGACGGAAATTAAAGAGACAATTCGCGGAGATCGGGCGAAGCCCCTGTCTCCGCAGAAAAATAAGAGGAGAGATTATTATGAACTTAAAAGGACGGAATTTCCTGACGCTGAAGGACTTTACACCGGAGGAGATCACTTATCTTCTTGATCTGTCCGCGGAATTAAAGGCGAAGAAGAAAAATGGAGAGCTTCATGAATATTACAAGGGCAAAAATATTGCTCTGATCTTTGAAAAAACCAGTACCAGAACCCGGTGCGCCTTCGAGGTGGCGGCTCATGACCTTGGTATGGGCAGCACCTATCTGGATCCGTCAGGATCACAGATCGGCAAGAAGGAAAGTATTGCGGATACGGCCAGAGTACTCGGAAGAATGTACGACGGAATCGAGTACCGGGGATTCGGACAGGATATTGTGGAGGAGCTTGGAAAATACGCGGGAGTTCCGGTGTGGAACGGCCTGACTAATGAATATCACCCCACGCAGATGCTTGCGGATATGCTTACTATCCGGGAACATTTTGGAAGCCTTAAGGGAATCCGTCTGGTATATATGGGAGACGCCCGCTACAATATGGGTAATTCCCTGATGGTCGCCTGCTCAAAGCTTGGAATGCATTTTGTGGCCTGCACCACAAAAAAATATTTCCCCAATGAAGAGCTGGTGAATCTCTGCCGCGGCTGGGCGGAGGAGTCCGGCGGAACCGTTACTCTTACAGAAAATGTGGAGGAGGGAACAAAGAACGCCGACGTGATCTACACAGACGTGTGGGTATCCATGGGCGAGCCGGATGAAGTATGGGAAGAACGTATCCGTGATCTGACGCCCTACAAGGTTACAAAGGACGTTATGAAAAACGCGGGAGAAAAAGCAATTTTCCTTCACTGCCTGCCCGCCTTCCACGATCTTAAGACAACCATCGGAAAGGAAATGGGAGAGCGCTTCCAGCTTACAGATATGGAGGTTACAGACGAGGTGTTCGAGTCCTCGCAGTCTCTGGTTTTCGACGAGGCGGAAAACCGTATGCACACTATCAAGGCAGTGATGGCGGCCACTCTGGGCCTGCCGGAGAAATGATCATGTACGATCAGAATACAATTTCAAATGCGATACATACCAAATGGGCGGGCAAAACCGTCCATTTTGTAAAAGAAACCGATTCTACCAACGAATGGGCAAAACGTCTGTCGCGACAGGGAGCTCCACACGGAACACTTGCCGCGGCAGAATTTCAGTCTGCGGGAAAGGGGCGCCTCGGAAGAAGATGGACGGCGCCGGAGGGAAGCTCGGTGATGATGTCCATACTTTTGAGGCCATCCTTTGCTCCCTCCTATGCGTCTATGCTGACGCTGGTCATGGGGCTGAGCACAGCCCAGGCCCTGGAGAGCCTCGGGCCGGATGTGTCGGTCAAATGGCCCAACGACGTGGTGCTTTCCAGAAAGAAGGTCTGCGGGATCCTTACGGAGATGGGACTGGAAAACGGAAAAATCCGCGAGGTGGTGATCGGAGTGGGGATCAATGTAAATATAGAAGAATTTCCGGCGGAGCTGACGGACAAGGCCACCTCTCTTTTTCTGGAGACCGGAAGAAAATATGACCGGAATGATCTGATAGGGCGTGTGCTGGAGAATTTCGAGAGAAATTATGAAAAATTTGTATCCACCTGCGATCTGAGCCTGATGCTTGAGGACTATCAAAGGCTGCTGGCAAACCGGGGGCAGAGAGTGCGCGTTCTTGACAAAAAGCAGCCCTTTGAGGGCAAGGCCCTCGGCATAGACAAAAACGGAGAGCTTCTGGTACAGACAGACGCGGGAGAGCTTCGTGCGGTCCGGGGAGGAGAGGTGTCCGTAAGAGGGCTGTACAGTTATGTGTGAGAGATAATGAAAATTCATTTTTTTGCAGAAATGGCTGATTTTAGCTGTTTTTATCTATTTGCCCCTGATATCATCAGATTAAAGTCCGTGTACAAAGGGCAATATGGCTAGGGCGTGTTTCCCCTTGAATACTGACGCTGCCCCCTCTTTACAAGAGCACACACGGTTAATAAAGAGAGGATATGAAAAAGCAATAAGATATGGGAGGAAGATATGTACCAGGATAAAATCGTGCTCTGCGGCGCCAGCGCCTATGAGCAGAAATATTATTTTAACCAGGATTTTGATTCATTGCCGGAGGCGGTAAAAAAAGAGCTGCAGATTATGTGCGTACTTTATACGGAGGAGATCGGCGGAATCCTTACTTTGGAATTTGACGAGGAGGGGAACCTTCAGTTTAAAACGGAGGCCCTGGACGCGGACGCGATGTATGACGAGATCGGCAGCGTGCTGAGGATCAAAAAGCTCCAGACAGAAAAAAGAGAGCTTCTGGAATCTCTGGAAATGTACTACCGGGTATTTTTCCTGGGAGATGTCCCCGAGGAAGTGGGGAAAAATGTGGATAACGGAGACTGAAATATGATGAAACGGTGGAAAATCGGCCAGGTGGAGATTGAAAATCCTTTCGTGCTGGCGCCGATGGCGGGAATCACGGATCTGCCCTTCCGGGGGCTCTGCAAAGAGATGGGAGCGGGCCTTGTCTATACGGAAATGGTCAGCGCGAAGGCGATCTCCTACCGGAACAGAAATACGATTCCCCTTATGGAGATCCATCCTGACGAGCATCCGGTTTCTCTCCAGATCTTTGGCAGCGAGCCGGAGCTGATGGCCGAGGTGGCGAAAAGCATCGAGGAACAGCCCTTCGATATTCTGGATATCAATATGGGCTGCCCGGTACCGAAGGTGGTGAATAACGGGGAGGGTTCGGCTCTTCTGAAGAATCCCGGGCTGATCCGTGAGATCGTCACCAGGGTATCCCATGCCGTCAAAAAGCCTGTAACGGTAAAGATCCGTATCGGGTTTGAGGGAGCGGAGGTGGATCCGGTGGAAATCGCGAAGATCATTGAGGATTCCGGCGCCGCGGCCATCGCGGTTCATGGGCGGACGCGGCAGCAGTATTATTCCGGGAAAGCGGACTGGGAGACCATCCGAAGGATCAAAGAGGCGGTGTCTGTTCCGGTAATCGGGAACGGAGACGTGGATTCTCCTGAAAGGGCAGAGGCCATGATGAAGGAGACAGGCTGCGACGGAGTGATGATCGGTCGGGCTGTGCGGGGAAATCCCTGGATCTTCCGGGAGATGAGGCATTATTTTGAGACAGGAGAGCTGATTTCCCGGCCTTCCCTGGCGGAGCTGAGAGAGGAGATCCTGCGCCATGCCAGATGGCAGATAGAGAAGAAGGGAGAGTACACGGGTATACGTGAAATGCGTAAGCATGTGGCCTGGTATACAGCAGGAATGAGACACAGCGCGGGCATCCGGAGAGAGTCGAATCTGATATCCAGTTATCAGGAGCTGGAGACCCTTCTGGAACGTTTTTCATGACAGGAGAGGTCTGTAACAGTTCAGTCCGCGCCATTCGTAAAACCGCACTGCGTAAATACGGCCTTTTGCGCTTGACAACGTTTAGGGTTTTGGGTATAATACAGAAATTGTGAATATCCTAGAATAATACTGCCCTTTTGGCGGTATGATGTATCTGGGAGCACATGTGAATGTCAATTCGGAATGATCGTCCGCCGTAAATATTTTGGGAGAGGTTCCGCGAATATCTGAGGGAATCATTTTCGTGGATTCCATCTGGTATCAGACCGGACAGCGGACAGAGATATTCCGGTTATTGAAAGGGAGTAAGGTATTATGGAAGAAAAGAAAAACTTGATGACATATGCTGGTCTTCAGAAGTTAGAGGAAGAGCTGCACGACTTAAAGGTAGTAAAAAGAAAAGAAGTGGCTGAGAAGATCAAGGAAGCCAGAGAGCAGGGCGATCTTTCTGAGAACGCTGAGTATGACGCGGCGAAGGACGAGCAGAGAGATATTGAGGCGCGGATCGAGGAAATCGAGAAGATCCTCAAGAACGCGGAGGTCGTTGTAGAGGACGAGGTAGATCTGGACCGGATCAGTGTTGGCTGCAAGGTAATGGTTCACGACTACGAGTTCGAGGAGGATATGGAGCTGAAGATCGTGGGCTCTACAGAGGCAAACAGCCTGGAAGGAAAGATTTCCAACGAATCTCCTGTAGGCAAGGCTCTTATGGGCGCTCATACGGGAGATATCGTAGAGGTGGAGATGCCCGCAGGAGTTATGAAGTACAAGGTACTTGAGATTCAGAGAAATATCTGATAAAAAGCGGCGTCGCTGCGCGGAATAATTTTTTCGCGCGTCGGCGCTTTATTCTGAAAATGAACAAAATCAAGGAGGCGCGAAAGTGGCAGAGCAGAAGAAGCAGGAGCAGGATCTGAACCAGATCCTGAAGGTACGCCGGGAGAAGCTTTCCGAGCTTCAGGCAAATGGGAAGGATCCCTTCAAAATCGTAAAGTATGAGGTTTCACATCACAGCCAGGATATTAAAGATCACTTTGAGGAGCTGGAAGATCAGACAGTTACCGTAGCCGGACGAATGATGTCCAAGCGTGTAATGGGAAAGGCTTCTTTTTGTCATGTACAGGATCTAAAGGGAACGGTCCAGTCCTATGTGGCAAGGGACAGCCTTGGCGAGGATGCGTATAAAGATTTCAAAAAACTGGATGTGGGTGATATTATCGGTATCCGCGGCCAGGTATTCAGAACAAAAACAGGAGAGATTTCCATTCATGCTTCTGAGATCACTCTGCTGTCCAAGAGCCTTCAGGTTCTTCCGGAGAAATTCCACGGACTGACAAATACAGATATCCGTTACCGTCAGAGATATGTGGATCTGATCATGAATCCGGAGGTAAAGGATACCTTTATCAAGAGATCCAGGATCATCAGCGCAGTACGCCGTTATCTGGACAGCCAGGGCTTCATGGAGGTGGAGACGCCTATGCTGGTGTCCAATGCGGGCGGCGCAGCCGCGCGTCCCTTTGAGACGCATTTCAATGCTCTGGATGAAGACTTTAAGCTTCGTATTTCTCTGGAGCTTTACCTGAAACGTCTGATCGTAGGCGGTATGGAAAAGGTTTATGAGATCGGACGGGTATTCCGCAACGAAGGGCTTGACACCCGTCATAATCCGGAATTTACGCTGATGGAGCTTTATCAAGCGTTTACGGATTATCACGGCATGATGGATCTCACCGAGAACCTTTACCGCTTTGTGGCTCAGGAGGTTCTGGGAACCACGAAGATCACTTATAACGGTGTGGAGATGGATCTCGGAAAGCCTTTTGAGCGAATCTCCATGGTGGACGCGGTGAAGAAGTACTGCGGCGTAGACTGGAACGAGATCCATACGCTGGAGGAGGCCCGCGCCATTGCCAGGGAACATAAGATTGAATATGAGGAGCGTCATAAGAAGGGAGATATCCTGAATCTGTTCTTCGAGACATATGTGGAAGAGCATCTGATCCAGCCGACCTTCCTGATGGATCATCCTATCGAGATTTCTCCTCTGACTAAGAAAAAACCGGAGAATCCGGAATATGTGGAGCGTTTTGAGTTCTTCATGAATGGCTGGGAGATGGCGAACGCTTATTCCGAGCTGAACGATCCTATTGATCAGAGAGAACGCTTTAAAGCACAGGAAGAGCAGCTTGCCCAGGGCGACGAGGAAGCCAACACAACAGACGAAGATTTCCTGAATGCTCTGGAGGTAGGTATGCCGCCTACAGGAGGAATCGGCTTCGGTATCGACCGTATGGTTATGCTGCTCACGGATTCCGCGGCTATAAGGGACGTTCTGGCTTTCCCGACGATGAAGAGCATCGGCGGAGGTAAGAGCGGGGCGAAGGCGGCATTTACTGCTTCCGCAAAGGACGCAGAGCCGGTTGTGAAGGTCGACTTTTCCAAGGTGAAGGTGGAGCCGCTCTTTGAGGAAACCGTTGATTTCGACACTTTCAGCAAGTCAGATTTTCGTGCCGTGAAGGTGAAGGAGTGCGAGGCAGTGCCGAAAAGCAAGAAGCTTCTGAAGTTTGTCCTGGACGACGGAACAGGCACGGATCGTGTGATTTTAAGTGGAATCCATGATTATTATGAACCGGAAGAGCTGGTGGGCAAGACCTGTATCGCTATCGTAAACCTGCCGCCGAGGAAGATGATGGGCATTGATTCCTGCGGTATGCTGATCTCTGCGGTACACGAGGAGGACGGCCAGGAAGGACTGAATCTTCTGATGGTAGACGACAGGATTCCGGCTGGCGCGAA
>DXEG01000033.1 GCA_019115125.1 Candidatus Blautia faecipullorum | reverse complement strand
GGAAAGATACAGGGAGAGAGAAAGCGATTGCTGCACATGGCTGGATATTAGAAACCAGTGTAGAAACAAAGCTATTTCAACAAAAAGATAAATCAAAAAGAAAGTTGCCAACGATTACTTGACAGTAACATTCCCCGTATGCCGCACACGGTTTTATGGAAAAATCCGTTTTTGGATATCGTTTTTTCTCTCCGTTATTGTAGCATAATTCTTTTTCTTCTAAAAGCGTTTTGGGGAAATTTCATTATTTTTGACATTTAATATGATTCAAAACTGCATGATACGCAGTTGTTTTGAAAAGCCTAAAACCGTATACAAAACTCCGGCGTCAGAATCAGGCGCCGGAGCTTTTTTTCTATGCATATTCTTATCAAAACAGGATCTGAAGCGGCATACGTGCGGAATCCGGATCTTCAATGCCGAATTTTTCTTTATTCAGCTTGTCGATGGCATTGGTAAGAGACTGATATACGCCCGGATATACGGAACCGGGGCCGCCCTGGGCGATGCAGGGGATAAAATGCTTCATTCCGTAGGTCTCGCAGACCCTGCGCACCTCCGCCTCACATTTATCGTCTGTCCAGTCGGGAGTATCCACATCCGCGTTTTCAATACAGCCCATAAAGCTGATCTTATCGCCGTACTTCTTCAGCAGCTCGTCCACATGGTTGGTTTCCATGCAGCCCTGATATACGTCGATCCCCATCTCGATCATGGATGGAACAAGGGTAGCCGCGTAGCTGTCGGAATGATGCACCACATACTCTACGCCGTGGCTCTTATAATATCCGTAAATTTCTTTGTAGGGCTCCAGCAGGAACTCATTGAACATATTAGGACTCATAAAGGTGCTGTCATGTCCGCCCCAGTCGTCGTGATGGAACAGCATATCGGGATGAAGGTTGCTGCAGATCCCCTCCGCCAGCTTCAGCTCCCACTCGGTGAGATATTTGATCAGATCATGCATCTCATCCTCATACTCAATATAATAGGTCAGAGCGTTTACGATCTCGCAGAGATGATGTGTCTGCTCAAAAAGCCCGGGAGCCACAAAAACCGCTTTAAAAGCTTTGTCACTGTCCACAGCGTCGTACCCGGCCTTGCACTGATCCCACATTTCCTGGGGGAAGTCCAGCGAGGGTGCGTGAACGTAATCCTGCCAGTGCTCAATATCCTTCACCACGATCTTGTCCGGGGTATGTACCGGGAAGGAACCCGGAGTCCCTTTCGGGAAGGTATTTGTTACGCCCCAGGCGTTCTTTATATTTTCCTGTCCCTCCTGGAGAAGAGGGCTGGCAAACATAAACGGATGAAAAAGAAGCTGTATTGCCTCATACTGATTTACATATCTGTCGGGATTTCCTCCCTTTATACATTCGATCATATTCTGTTTCGCAGTCAACATACAGAATCCCTCCTTTCCTTCCACTCGTTACGCTACCAGTTCTTTTGCTCTCTGGGCGCAGGACGCCGCGTCCTCTGTGTAAGCGTCCGCTCCGATCTCATCCGCGAATTCCTGGCTGATGGGCGCGCCGCCTACCATGACCTTGATGCTGCCCCGGAAGGGAGATCCGTTCAGAAGCGCTACCGTGTCTTTCATGGCGTTCATGGTGGTCGTCAGAAGGGCGGAGCAGCAGATCAGCTTTGTGTCGGGATTGGCTTCATATGCCTCCACGAATTTTTCCTTGGGAACATCCACGCCCAGATCGATCACCTCAAACCCTGAGGACTCCAGCATCATAGCTACCAGGTTCTTTCCGATATCATGAAGATCCCCGGATACGGTGCCGATAATTACCTTTCCGGCCGCTCCCGCCACGCCGGACGCAAGATGAGGTTTCAGGACCTCCACTCCGTTTTTCATAGCCTTCGCGGCTACCAGCATTTCGGGAACAAAGATCTCTCCGTTTTTAAACTTGGCGCCTACCGCGTCCATAGCCGCGATCATACCCTGATTCAAAATCTCAGTAGGATCGCAGCCTGCGTCCAGGGCTTCATTTACTGCCGCAGCTACCTTTTTTGCCTTTCCTCTTGCCACCAGATCATAAACTTCCTGAATTTCTGCCATTTTTGTCTACCTCCTCTTTTTGATTCTATGGCTGTCTCTCAACGCCTCAGGACGGCTCCGCAATTCCGTTCCGGGCGCTTTTGTACTGTTTGATGCTCCCGGCTTTTATTTTTTCGGGCCGAAGATTCCTTCCCGGTACGCGCTGATATACTCCATGCAGTACTCGTCCTCTCCCAGCAGCGCCTCCGTGGCGTAGATCACTCCCATCATATCTCTATTGGTGGGATCCAGGATCGCGCTGTCCAGCCCCGCGTTCATAGCCAGAACGGTAAAGCCCAGATTGATCATTTTCCGCACCGGCAGATTGAAGGAAATATTGCTGACCGCCGCCGTGATATGGATACTTGGATAACGCTTCCGGACGGTGCTGATCACCTCCACATTCATGGCGATCCCGTCCTCAGACGTGCAGAGCATTTCCACCAGGGGATCAATGTGCATTCTGGATGGACTGATCCCGTACTCTTTGGCCTTTTCCATCACTTTGTCGAATACCTTCAGCCTGTCCTCCGCGCTCTTGGGGATCCCTGTATCATCGGACAGAAGGCAGATCACTTCCCATTTGGTGTCCGCGATCAGCGGGAAGATCACATCCATCTTGTCTCCCTCACCGGATACGGAATTTACAAGCCCCGGTCTCTTACAATAAGGGATCACCTCCGCCAGAACCCTGGCGCTGGGGCTGTCCACGGAGATGGGGAGATCCGTCACCTCCTGGATACAGTCGATCATCCACTTGAGGGTCTCCACCTCCGTCTCCTCCGGAACAGAGGCGCAGCAGTCAATATAAGTAGCTCCGGCTTCCGCCTGTATCCTGGCGCGGTTCTTGATAAATTCCGCGTCCCGGGCAGCGATGGCCTCCGCCACTGCCGGGATGGAACCGTTTATTTTTTCACCGATAATAATCATCCTGTTTCCTCCTTTATTGTACAAATTAAAGGAAAGCCGTACTTTCGCTGTAAACCCATTGTATCACAGAAAAATTCGTTTTTCTATTTGCATATATATCTGATTTTATCACTTATTTTCCTACATATTGTAGGAGACAGATATTGTGCTTTTTTCAGGCGGATGTTAAAATAAACAAAGGTATCCGTTCCGGACGCCTGTATGAGCTGAACTAATACAAGTCCATCTATATAAGAAATAGAAAGCATAATATATCACACTAGGAGAAAACACATGTTACTAAGTCCCAAGCTGGTCCTCTGGCATTTAAAACAGAAATATATTTTACACGCATCCGGTCGGCTCACCAGCGAGCCCTGCCTGAAATATGCCGTCTGCCCCAGAGCGGAGGAGCCCTTTTCCGGCGGGCTGATCTATATTGCCGGGAAGCTTCTCCCGGAGTTTGCGAAAAGCCCTCTGCGCAGCCTGATGATCCTTACTGGACCTCAGAATCCCGAGCTTTTAAAGCATTGTCCCAATGTCTGTTTTATTCCTGGCGCCGATCCCGTGGATCTTCTGGAATTTGCCGGACAGATTTTTCAAAAATATGAGGAATGGAATCAGGCTTTGTTTGAATCCCGGATGATGAACGGATCTATCCAGAGTCTTCTTGACATGACTGGTTCTGTGATCCCCAATCCTATGCTCCTTATCGGTATGGATTTTACTATCGTCGCCTCCAGAGGCACTCCCTTCAGCGAGCTTCCCTCCTCCGTCCTGGGCTCCACGGAAGAAACCGCGGATCTCATTCTGTCTTTAAAGCAGGATCCCAACTACGAGGCCGCCTTTCACCGGGTGGGGTATTTCTATTATTCCGGAAACGGCATCGCCGCCCCCAGCCTCTGCGTCAATATCCGCCGTTTTGACCGGACGCTCTACCGGCTCCTGATCACCCAGGGAGAGGTTCCCCTGGACGATACCTTCGGCTTCCTCCTGGAGTATCTGGCACGTATCATCAGCCACGCCCTTTCCACCAATATCGTGGACAGTCATGACGTCCGCCATCAGCTCCACCAGATTTTTCATACCATCCTTACGGATTCCAGCGCGGATTATGTAGAGATAAGCCGCCATCTCACAGATTACGGATGGCTTTCCTCCCATTATTATCTGTGTATTTTCCTGAAAACAGAACTGCTGGATTACAAAAATCTCACCCATCGCTCCATCATAAGCTATATCGAAAACATCCTTCCTGCTTCCTGCGCCCTGGAGCACAGAGGAAATATCGTGGTCTACATCAATCTGGAGCTCTGTCAGTTTTCGGAGTCTGAGATCGAGCAGAAGCTTGCCAGCTTTATCCGGGACAGCTTTCTCAACGCAGGCTACAGCCGGCGGATGCTGGGGCATTTCAACTTTTACCGCCAGTACGTACAGGCCTCTCTGTCTCTGAAAACCGGCAGCCGCAAATATCCCCACCGCTGGATCCACCGCTTCAACGATATCGCTCTTACCTATCTGCTGGAAGAGGCCACAAAAAAGCTTCCCGCGTACATGGTGTGCCACGAGAAGCTTCTGCATTTAAAATATGAATCGGAAAACGGACAGTCCCAGCTTTACCAGACGCTCCGGTGTTATCTGAACAATCATCAGAATGCCACCAAGACAGCCAATGAGCTTTTTATCCACCGCAGTACTCTTCTTTACCGCCTGGACAGGATCTGCCGCTGTCTGGGCTCTGATCTTTCGGATCCCGACGAGCTGCTTTATCTGCTTCTCTCCTTCCGTCTCATCGATATGGAGGAGCAGAAATAACCGGCCGTTTTATTAAAAAGTATATACGCCGCGATCAGGGAGCGCTGTTATTTCAGCAGATAACAGGAGGTGTAGGCGATCTTCTGAGGGCCGTAATAATATTTCATGTCGCTGCTTTTGCAGAGATCGCTGACTACGATGCCGAAGGCCTCCAGAGAGGAGATCCGTTTCTTCGGGAAACGACATTCTCCCTCAGGGCCGGCGCAGGTCTCGCAGATGGTACAGCAGCCGCTCCCCAGAGGAAGGAGGCCGGGGTATACCTGGCGGAGCTTTTCCGCCAGCTCATAAAACTGTTTCTTATGTCTTGACTCCGCTTCCATCATTCCCTCAAAATCCATACTGTCCTCCAAATCCCCCACAGTCTGAACAATAATCCCCTCTCTGTACGCTTTCACCTGCTCTCTGCACTCCTCCAAAGTACCGCAGGCGGGAGGACAGGCCCGATTCTTCCCATACATTCCGCAGGTATTGGCCGCGCACATATCCCGCACCTCCTGCCGCAGCTCCATAGCCGCGCAGTTAAGCGGCTGCGCGTATGTAAATCCACATTCCAGAGCCATTTGTTTTAGTTCTTCAATTCCCATAAAACTCCTCCTTTGCATAGGTCATCTCGTCCACATAGACGTCCATAAAATCAGCTTCCGAGGCCAGCTCCAGAAACTCCGCCTTTTCCGCCATCTTTTCCGCCCGGCGAAATTCCTCCTCTGAAAGCGCCGCCAGCCGCGCCCCGGCTCCGGCCGCGTTTCCCACGGGGACGATCCTCTCCCGAAGGATTCCGGGCAGCAGACCGATTCCGCAGGCGCTGTCCGGATCCAGATAATTCCCAAAAGCTCCCGCCAGCAGAAGGGTCTGGATGTCGGAAACAGCGCAGCCTCTTTTTCTGCACAGAAGCTGCACTCCGGCGGCAATGGCCGCCTTTGCAAGCTGCAGCTCTCTCACATCTTTCTGGATGAGGGAAACCTCCGGCGAAAAATGCCAGGGCTCCTTCATATATCCGTCCTCTGTGATCCATCCGGTCTGGAGCAGGCAGTCCGCCGCGTCCAGAAGCCCGGATCCGCAGATTCCGGCAGGCGCGCCCTCTCCGATCACATGAAACTCCACTTTCCCGTCCTTCAGATACACATGATCGATGGCCCCGTCGCTGCCCCTCATTCCACAGGCGATCTTCGCTCCCTCAAAAGCCGGGCCTGCCGCGGTGGAGCAGACGGTATAGCCGTCCCGGTTTCCAAGAATCATTTCTCCGTTGGTGCCGATATCTACCATGAGGGTAAGCTCCTCCCTTTTGTCGAATTCCGCCGCAAGCATACAGGCCGTGGTATCGGCTCCCACAAAGCCGCCTATGTTCGGAAGCCAGATCAGCTTTGCTTCCTTCCATACATGGATGCCGCAGTCCGCGGCTCTTTTCTCCACTTTTTCTTTAATCTTAGGCACATAGGGCGCCCTTACCAGGGTGTCCACAGGAAGTTCCAGAAAAAGGTGGTGCATACAGGAATTTCCGGCCATAACGATCTTTACAATGTCCTCTTTTCCTCTTCCTGCCTCCGAAGCGGTCTCTCCGAGTAGCCTGTCCACCGCCTCCCGGACGCAGGCGCTTAATGTCTCCGGTCCATGCTCCAGCACATAGCTGCAGCGCATGACCACATCCGCCCCATACTGTCTCTGAGGATTCAGAATACTCCTGCTGCCCAGAAGCGCTCCGCTCTTTCCGTCCATGAGATAAGCCACTACTGTGGTGGAGCCAAGATCCACCGCCGCCAGAAGAGGCCGCTCCACCTGAGCGGGAAGACTCCCCGGCTGACATATCGTCTGCCGGAAAAGGCCTTCGTTTAATATCCTGGTTCGGGCTTTTTCACCGGAAACCGGCCGCACCTCACAGTCCTTTTCAATTTTTGTCCGGCAGGCAAGAACCTCTTCTCCGTCCGCCAGCACTCTGCACTTGCCGCATTTTCCTCTTCCCCCGCAGGGCGCGTCCGGAACAAGACCGGCGGCGATCTCCGCCTCCAGGATGGTAGTCCCTTTCTCCACGCGCAGACTGCGGCCTTCCTCTATGAAGCTGACGGTATACTGCTCCCTGTTACTGTTCATATCATCCTCCGCCTTTACAAGGCATCCTTTTCAGAATAACCTTCGTCTGATATCTTTCGTCTGGATTCAGTATATCATATCCATTTCTTTTTTCAAGTTTGGGAGGCGGGCTCCCGGGCTTGCTATCGGAGTTTTTTTTCTGTATACTGAAAACAGCTTATTTTTAAATTCCAAAAGGATTTTTTTCAGGAAAAATACAAAAAGAAAAGAGGCATCATCATGATACAGGATATTGCTCCGCACGTTTACCATAATGAATTTAGGCCCCAGCCCCCGGAGGACGACAGCTATCTTCTGGTGTACCAGGAAAATCAGATCCTTCTGAGACAGGAAGCTTCCGGAACAAATCTTTTTCCCCGGTTCCGGGATCTGGAGGAGGAGTTCCGGCTTTCTCCGGAACCCGTCTATCTTTTCACTATCGACCAGGACCGCTTCTATCTTGCGCAGCTTTCCCCGGACGCCTTCCTTCCTGGCTTCACTTTTCAGGATGTCCGGCTGATGCGCACGGCTCAGCCTCAGCATCTGGCCTTCGCGGGCGTTACGGGACACCAGCTTTTCCGCTGGTACGAAAGCCGCAGATTCTGCGGCTGCTGCGGCAGTCCTATGGTACACAGCAAAACAGAGCGTCAGATGTACTGTACCGCCTGCGGCCATTACGAATACCCCGTGCTCTCTCCAGCCGTGATCATAGGAATTACCAACGGAGACAAAATGGTAATGTCCAGATACGAAGGCAGAAGCTTTAAGAATTACGCTCTGATCGCGGGATACGCGGAGATCGGAGAGACCATAGAGGACACGGTGCGCCGGGAGGTGATGGAGGAGGTCGGACTGAAGGTAAAAAACATCCGCTATTACAAAAGCCAGCCCTGGTCCTTCAGCGGTACTCTCCTTTTCGGCTTTTTCTGCGACGTAGACGGAGACGATACCCTGACTGTGGATCACAGCGAGCTGTCTATGGCCGAGTGGTTTCACCGCAGCGAGATCAAGGGACAGGGGAACTCCTCCAGCCTCACCAATGAAATGATGATGATCTTCGCCGCGGGAAAGGAGCCCCGGTAGGCTGTCTTATTTTGGGTAACCATTTTGTTTTTTGGTACATATAACATAAAACCCTCTGTTTTTTTGTATAATTTGGTCTCTGCGACATAGGCCCGGATCCTCCCTCATGGTAGAATGAAGAAAAAGGGTTTAAGGGAGGTTTACAAATGAAAGCAGTTGTTGCAGTTGACTCATTTAAAGGAAGTATGTCTTCTATGGAAGCAGGCCTGGCCGTAAAACAGGGGATTCTGGCGGCCCGTCCTGACGCCTCGGTGGTGGTCAGACCTCTGGCTGACGGCGGCGAGGGAACTACCGACGCTCTGACAGAGGGACTGGGCGGAGAACGAATTCCGCTGACCGTTACCGGGCCCATGGGCGCTCCTGTAGACGCCTATTATGGATATCTAAGGGAATCCAACACCGCCGTTATGGAAATGGCCGCGGCAGCGGGCATTACACTTTCCGATGAAAAGGATCCCCTGCGCGCCACCACCTTCGGCGTTGGTGAAATGATCCTTCATGCAATAGACAAGGGAATCCGCAGCTTCATCATCGGCATCGGGGGCAGCGCCACAAACGACGGCGGAATCGGTATGCTGAAGGCTCTGGGCTTCCGTTTTCTGGATGAAAAAGGAGCGGATGCGGGCGAGGGCGCTCAGGCGCTGGCAAAGGTCGCGTCCATTCAGCTCTCCGACAAAAGAGAGCTTCTTTCTGAATGCAGCTTCCGGATCGCCTGCGACGTTACCAACCCTCTGAGCGGACCCATGGGCGCCACCTATGTATACGGCCCGCAAAAGGGAGTCACCGGAGAGCTTGCTCCGGTCATCGACGCCGGGATGAAAAACTTTGCCAGGATCACTGCCGCTGCTTTCGGGCAGGATCACGCGGATACGCCGGGCGCGGGCGCGGCGGGAGGACTGGGCTTCGCTTTTTTAAGCTATCTGAACGGGGAGCTTGCCCCCGGGATACAGCTTATTCTTGACGCCGTAGGCCTTGAGGACGATCTGAAGGACGCGGACGTCGTCGTAACCGGAGAAGGCCGGCTGGATCATCAGACCGCAATGGGAAAAGCCCCTGTGGGCGTTGCGAAGCTGGCAAAAAAATATCATGCAAAAACAATCGCGTTCGCGGGAAGCGTCACAAAAGAAGCCACCGCCTGCAATGAAGCGGGGATCGACGCCTTCTTCCCCATCGTACGGGGAATCACCACATTGGAGGAGGCCATGGATCCCGCCACGGCAAAAAGCAACATGGCCGCGGCAGCCGAGCAGGTTTTCCGTCTCCTTTAAGAAAATGAGGGTTCTGTTTCTCCGCCGGTTGTTTCAGGAGGTAAATATGAATCCTTATATCAACAGAGCTCTGGCCCAGCAGATTGTGGATACTGTGAAGGATCTCTGCGGACAGAATGTAAATTTTATCGACTGTTCGGGGATGATCTTCGCCAGTACAGATAAAGACCGCATCGGCAGCTTTCACGAGATCGGCAGACAGGCAGCCGAAAGCGGCTCTGTCATTGAGGTGAATGAGAACGATCATTTTACCGGGACACAGCAGGGCGTCAATCTTCCCATATATCATAATCACAGTGTGATCGCAGTCATCGGGATTACCGGCGATCCCGATAAAATAAAAAAATACGCTCATCTTGCGGAGCGTATTACCCGGCTGCTGATAAGAGAAAAGGAGCTGGATGCTTTCAGCCGCACGGAGGCGGAGAAAAAAAGCTATGTTCTTCGCAGGCTTTTGGATCAGGAGGAGATCCATCCCCAATATCTTGAGGAAAATCTGAAAAAATGGGGAATTTCCGAAAACGCCTCCTACCACCTGCTGCGCGTACAGGTTCAAAATCACACCGGGGTTCCCGAAAACGCGGTTCTGGAGCCCCGGCTTCATCAGTTGTTTTTGAAATTAAATATTACGTTATATACCTTCCTGTACCCGGATCAGTATGTGGCTGTTCTGGAGCACTCTGTATTTCTTTCCAGGAAACAGCTCCTCAAAGCTTTTGCAGAGGATCATTCCCTGGTGCGCATAGCGCTCGGAAACGCCGCTCCCATACGGCAGATCTCCGATTCCGCGCTGGCCGCTTCCGCCGCCCTGAAAAGTCTGGAGCACAAAACCGAAAATTACGCGGAATATGACGAGCTTACTCTGGATCTGATCTTCTCTTCCATGGATCAGAAAACGCGGGAAAGCTTTCTGAAAAAAACATTGGGTTCCCTGCCTCAAAAGGACAGAGAGCTTCTGGAGATTTATTTCGACTGCGGCATGTCGCTGAAAAACACCTGCGAAAAGACGTTTCTGCACAAAAACACCCTCCAGTACCGTCTGAACCAGATCCATCAGCGCTGCGGCTACAATCCCCGCCGTTTTCAGGACGCCGTACTTCTGTATCTGGCTCTGAAGCTCTAAGCCTTCAGAGCCTTTTCTTCCGCTCTATTCACCAAGACCGCTCTCAATCAGCTCTCCCAGGGTTTTCAGATCCTCCGCTTCTGTCTCGCCGGTACACTGCACCTCGATCTCAGAGCCTGACTGGATTGCCGCCGCCATAATATTCAGGATGCTTTTTGCCTGGATGATCCTGTCGCCGTACTTAATAATGACCTCAGATCTGCATTTTCCCGCCGCCTTTGCCATCACCGCCGCCGGTCTCGCGTGAAGTCCTGATTTATTTTTTACAGTAAATTTCTGTGATACCATATCTGATTCCTCCTGTAATCTTCTCTGTCTTTTATATCCGGGAAGCCGCTGCTCCGGTACTCATATTTAAACTTCCACGCCAAAATGCTCGAATAAGATTTTTTCCGCCTCCGCGCACCACAGTCCCCTGTTCTTTCTGCACACCTCGTCCAGCTTTCTGAACAGAGGATCGGTCTCTCCCAGTTTGCCGAAATCTTCAATAGCCGTCAGCGGCATATCAAACTGTGTATAAGTCAGCTTCTTTCCGCCCGGGATTTTCGGCAGGTTCAATGTGGCGTCGGCAATACTGTCAATACCGCCCACATGGGTGACCATAACCGCCGGCTCGATCTTTCCTGCCGCCGCCAGGGTATTGGCCTCGATCAGGTCGTCGTTGTTCCCTCCGGTGGTTCCCACAATATGGGTGCTGATGTAGTGTACATTGTACATATTGATCTCTGAGGAAAACTGATTATCCGTGGGCCCGGCGAAGAAATTCATGCAGCCGTCAAAGGCAAGAAGTCTGTCGCACATTTCCACAACAGATTTGATCGGCAGCATCACGAACACATCGTCATATCCGGCTCCTCCGGTGATCTCCCGAAGCTCCTGAACCGGGTCCTCCATTCTGGCAGTATTCACATAAAGAAGCTCAACACCGTGAGCGGCTGCTTTTTCCGGAGAAATCACCTCTGCCGCTCTGGCAAGCTTGGCGTCGTCGATATCCGTTACCACGATGCGTTTCGGGCGGTTCTCGATCTGGATGCCATAGGTGATCATCCCAAGGCCCATGGGTCCGCAGCCCCCCGCCACCAGAATATTTCCGTCCGGCTTTGTCCCTGTCGCCAGGTCGTGATTTCTTTTATTGGTGTGATAATTTCCATGATAACCGCCGATACAGCAGCTCATAGGCTCACCCAGAGACGCTTCAAAGAAGCTGTCGCCTTCGTAGGGCATCAGGCATCCCAGCTCCATTACCTCATGAGGAATGATGCAGTAGGTGCACGCGCCGCCGAAATATTCATAGGAATATCCCGGTGAAGCCAGACTGCCCTTATAATTCAGCGCCGGCTGCTGGGCGAACTTCATGCCCGGCCGGAACTGATCCTTCCATTTTTCTCCTACTTTTACAATCACTCCGGCAAATTCATGTCCTACGATCACCGGATTTGTGTCAATATTCTGGGGAGCTCTCTTATGCTTTTTACCCTGCTCCGCCAATTTATAAGTAGACATACAGATACTGTCGCTCATTACCTTAACCAGAATTTCGTCGTCCTTGATCTCCGGAAGCTCGAATTCCTCTAATCTTAAATCTCTGACTCCATACAGTCTGACTGCTTTTGTTTTCATGGTCTGATCTCCTTTTCCATATTCTTTTGCCACTGCAGCGTCAGTGCACGCTAACGCCGCGGTTCATTTATACCAGTATCGAAAGACTGCGGCAGGTGTTCATCCTGCGTTTTCAATGATCACCTGTTCCTTCAGCGTATTCACCAGCTCTTTTGCCGGCGGCTTCGTTCCAATGGTGGTGACCGCGCCTGCGGAAACCGCCATACACAGACGGATCACATCCTCCCCGGAAAGCCTCTCATCCCAGGAATATGCAAGGCCAGCCACCATAGCGTCTCCCGCTCCCACTGTAGAATGAGCCTTCACAGACAAAGACGGACATTTGACTGTCTTATCCTCCAGAAGAAACAAGGCTCCGCTTTTCCCCATGGATACGGCAATGGTACCGATACCTTTCTCTTTAAATTTCCCGGCAATCCTCAGAAGCTCCTCCTCAGAAGCCCTGTAATCCATTCCCGCGTACTCTTCCAGCTCCACCCGGTTTGGCTTGATCATATCCGGAGCGGCCTCCACTCCAAGCCGGAAAAGCTCGCCGTCTGCGTCCAGAAGGACTTTGGAGCCTCTTTTGTGCACCTCGCGGGTAATTCTGGCATATGTATCCTTCGGCACTCCCGCGGGAATACTTCCCGACAGAACGAACAGAGTATCCAGCCCCGCATAGCCAAGGAGTCTGGACATAAGCTCTTCCAGCTTTTCCTCAGTAATGACCGGCCCCGGTTCGTTCAGTTCCGTCAGCGCGCCGTTTTCCTCAAAAACCTTAGTGTTCGTTCTGGTTTCTCCATCCACCCAGACAAAATCGCTTTCAATCCCTTTTTCTTTGAGAACAGCGGCGATCGTCCTTCCGTTATTTCCTCCCAGAAAGCCTGTGGCGATGCTTCTTCCGCCCAGCTCCCGGATTGTTTTCGATACGTTTATACCCTTTCCCCCGGCATCGTATTCCACCCTTTTGATCCGGTTCAGACCTCCCTGCACCAGGGCGTCGATTTCTACGGTTTTATCTATAGCCGGGTTCATCGTAACTGTAATGATCATGCCATACTCCTTTCTCTGTCCCATATATTACTCGTCATCATCCGGTATTTTTATCCGCAGGCTGCCATCTGCAGATACCTCCATACCATGAAGCTTACGGATCAATCTGCGGACAACATATTGTAGACAGTGTCCACATCTCCGCTGATCAGTTGTTCTGTCGCTTCCGGAGTCAGCATTTTGTCCGCGATCACAGCAAGAATCTGAAGATGCTCCTCGCCCACGCCGGCAATTCCGATAACAATATTCGCCTTTTCCGCACCCCACTGGGTTCCCTCCGGAAAGATCATCACGGCGATCCCGGATGCCTTTATATCCTTTTTAGCGGACTCTACACCATGAGGCAGGGCAAGTCCGTTGCCCATAAATGTAGAAAATGATTTTTCCCTTTCCAGCATTGCTTCCACATAGGGCTGATCCACATAGCCGCTGTCCACCAGCATCTGTCCAACCTGGCGGATAACATTTTCCTGGGTATCCGGCGCGCATCCCACCCGGATATTTTCACGGTAAAGCAGTTCTTTTTTTATCTGTTCGGTTTTCGGTTCGTCCTTTTTCTTCTTGAAAAACATGGATATTCCTCCTTAAAATGATGTTTTCTGATTTTTATATGCTTTATCGCCGCACTTTGTCAGTTTTAAATTTTCGACAGGTACATATTAAAGAATTTTTTCAGATGTATGGACAAAGCGCTGCGGACAGCTTCCCTGTCTCCGGTAAGCACCGTGTCCATAAAGGCGGGATCGTCAATCAGCACGGAGCTGATATATCCCAGAATCTCGCGGTTAATCCTGGCATGTCCGTCCACAGGAAGAAGCATGACAAAAACTGCCTGTATCTCTTTAAAGTAGGGATCCTTAAATGACTTCAGATCCTTCGTCATGCAGATATTAAAGCTTGGACGCACCACGCCCTTCGTTCCTGCGTGGAGCAGGGCAAAGCCAAATTCCGCAAAGATCTGAGAGGAAATCTTCTCTCTCCGGCGGATATCCTCCTGGATCATCTCGCCTCTGTCCCTGTAGGGGGATAGTTTTTCCCCTATTGCGATCAGCAGCTCGTCAAAGGTAATATAATTATCCACCTTGAACAGATCCATGTACTTGATCACTGCGTTGATCTGAGCCGCCATAATATTGATCTCTTCCAGCTCCTCCGAAAAACCCTCCGTCTCTCCGTTGATTTCCGGCAAACGCTCGTACTGGAAAATCATTGTCCGTATCCGGTCCATATCGCTTTCATTCAGCAGAGGGTTCACATAAACTACAGGAGTATCCGCCGCGTCTACAGAAATGCTTGACACAAAAAAGTCCGTTTTCCCCTCCACATATGGCGTCACATCATTTTTCCCGTAGGTAACGACGTTGATACGGCCCTGAAATACATGCTCGATTTTTGAGGCCATCAGCCTGGAGATTCCGATCCCGCTGGAACAGACCACCCCCACATGAACCTTTCGGATCTTTTCGTTCCTTCCCTCCAGACGTACGAGAGCCGCTCCGAAATGTACGGTAAGGAATCCTGTCTCCTCCTCCGGGACTTCTTTTCCTATAATCTCTTCCAGAACTGCGGATACGTTCAGGCATCTCCGGTATGTATCGGAATAACCGCTTTTGATATCCTCCAATATGGGATTCTGAATCCTCATTCCTCCCATCAGGCGTACCAGTGTCGGCTGGAGATGAGCCAGAAGTCCCTGAATAAATTCCTCATCCTGCTTCAGAAGATAGACCCTCTCTCCTCCAAAAGCATCGATCATCCGGTTTACCAGCCGGCGTATTTCCTCACTGCCGATGCTTCTCCCCGTAGCTGTATCCCACTGGATCTTTTCATGCTTTGAGCCTCTGATGTGGAGACAGATATAGGACAGCTCCATTTTCGGTATTTTTATTTCAAATTCTTTTTCCAGTTCTTTTGCGAGCGCTTCCGCCAGAAAATAAACGTCGTCCCTGTTCCCGTTCTCCCACTGTCCGTCCTCGTCGATGGTCTCATTTTTCAGAATACGGTTCACTGCAATGGAGATATGGATCACGAGGCCCACATAGGAATTTTCTGTCAGAGTCCTGATCAGAGGATTGTCCACCCGCATGATACATTCCATGACGCGCTTCACAACCTCCCCGTCGAGAATACGGCTGATGCTGTCCAGAATATCATAATTTCCGGAAGGATTGTCCTCGTAAGCCTCCTTCACAGTCTTTGTGTCAATGTTCTCACTAATAAAAGCGCGGATCGCTCTTCTGTAATTTTCCTCGGTCCCTTCCACATTTACTCCGCTTCCGGGTTTACGGCTTACATGCAGATCATACTGCTCAAGCCAGCTTTCCGCCGCCGCCAGATCCGCGCTGATGGTCGCCTCACTGACTCCGAACTGGCTGCTGTAATAAAAAAGCTTTTTAAGCCCTTTTTCCTTGAGAATTTCCAGGATCAGCCGCCTGCGCCGCTCTTCCCGGTTGCTTGCATCATAAGCTCCGGCATCCCCAAGGGCCGCGGCCAGCGCCTCCCGCTCCCGGGAGCCGCCTTCCAGCCACACGCCCACTCCTGTTCTGGAATGAAAGGAAACGCCATACTCCTCCAGAGATTTTCCCAGAGAACCCAATTCTCTCTGAACTGTCCGTTTGCTTACTCCGATCCTGTCTGCCAAATATTTAACTGAAATCTCCTGCTCCTGTTCCAACAGCACCTGGAGAATCTGTTTTGTCCGCGGTGAAAATCCCGTCATCATGCATTGTTCCTTTTCTTAATGTTTCTTTCTTCCTTCCAGAATGGAAAGTAGTTCCTCCTACTGGCCGTTTCGTTTTTTCAGATCTTCGATCAGGATATCATACTGAGGCGCCGCAAGGAAATTCGTGATCAGAATACGCTCCGCGTCAGGATTGCTCATGGCAGCTCTTTCTCCCAGCTCCTCATGTGTCACAACGATCTGTACATCCTTCGGAATCGAAGACACCGGCGTATGAATCACTTCTATGCCCTCCAGTCCGGCAGCCTGGATTTTTTTCTTCAAAACCGTAGCTCCCATGGCGCTGGAGCCCATCCCCGCGTCACACGCAAACGCGATCTTGCTGATCCGTCCGGTCTTCGCCTCGGAAGAAGAGACGCTTTGCGCGGGAACCGCGGCTGTCTGTCCCTTTGACTGAAGCTTCATCTCATTCTTTTTCTTCTGCGCGTCCTCCAGAGAGGTATCTCTGCCCATGAATTTCAGCAGAGGAAGCGCGATCAGCAGAGATACCGCCGCCGATACGATCACTCCCAGAAGCAGTCCCACATAGCTGTGTCTTTCCGCCATCATCAGAAGAGCAATGATGCTTCCCGGAGACGCGGCTGAAGTCAGGCCTACGTCAAACAGATTGAATATGAAGATCCCACTGGCGCCTCCCGCTATGGTGGCAAGCAGAAGGAAAGGATTCATCAGTATGTATGGGAAATATATTTCATGGATCCCGCCGAGGAAATGAATGATCACCGCCCCCGGAGCAGAGCTTTTGGCGTTGCCTTTTCCAGCGATGCAGTACGCGAGAAGCACGCCAAGGCCGGGCCCGGGATTCGTCTCCAGAAGGAAGAATACGGATTTTCCCATCTCCTCCACCTGCTGGATACCCATTGGGGATAAAATCCCATGATTAATGGCGTTATTCAGGAAAAGCACCTTCGCAGGCTCAATAAACACACTCGCAAGAGGAAGCAGTCCATGATCCACAAAGAATCCGACCCCGGCTCTCATCACGGTATTTAACCCGTCCACCAGAGGAGTAACTCCCACC
Organism: Candidatus Blautia faecipullorum; assembly: GCA_019115125.1. GTDB lineage: Bacteria > Bacillota > Clostridia > Lachnospirales > Lachnospiraceae > Blautia_A > Blautia_A faecipullorum. Next base: position 25,016 of record DXEG01000033.1, on the reverse strand, counting down.
ATTGCCAGCAGCGCAAGAACGGCGCCGATAATTCCCAGTGAAAAATTGTTTACCAGCATTTCAAAGCCGGCCGGTATACGGGACTCCGCCATCTTGTCGAATTTTTTGATGATCCATGCGGACAGGGGGCCTACGATCATCGCTCCGATAAACATGGGAATATCAGAGCCTACGATCACTCCCATAGTAGCCAGGGCGCCGATTACCCCGCCTCTTTTTCCGGCAACCACCTCACCGCCTGTATAGGCGATCAGAAGCGGCAGAAGCATGGACGACATGGGACTGACTAACTGGGCGAACTTCTCATTAGGACACCAGCCTGTCTCAATAAATAATGCTGTAATGAGTCCCCACGCGATAAACGCGCCGATATTCGGCATTACCATACCGCTTAAAAATCTTCCAAAAAGCTGTACTTTCTCTTTCATTTACACACCTCTTTTTATTTTTTTGTATGAGAGAGGTATGACCGGTCAATCACTCTCCTGTTTCTGACTCTATTATACAAATGCCCCCCGCTGCTTTTCAAGAAATAGAAAAAGAGATTTGGCACTATGACTTAATGCCAAATCTCTTTTTCCGTGTATAACATTTTATACCAGATCTGCAGCAGATCTCATAAAATTTACAGAAGCTTCATATCCACAAGAACCTGGTGAAGCTTTTCTTTCTCCTCCGGCTTCAGCTCGGCAATAGGAGCCAAGCATTTCCCTACCGGAATACCCTGCTGAACCAGACCTTCCTTGATCACCGCCGGGAAGGTTCCCATGCTGCAGGCGATACGCAGAGGCGCCAGGGTAAACTGCGCGTCCAGAGAGCCCTTCAGATCGCCCTCCATATATTTGTCATAAATATCCGCCGTAATACGCGGAGCCACATTGGCGCAGGAGGCGATCGCTCCTGTAGCCCCATAGCAGAGAGCCGCGTGGATCAGCGTGTCTCTTCCCATAAGAACATGGAAATTATCGTTATCTCTGGTCAGACGGATATATTCAGCCGCGTTCGTCATATCTCCGGTGCTGTCCTTTACCGCCACAATATTGTCGATTTTCGCCAGCTTCGCAACTGTGGCCGGCGTAATGGTCACATTTGTCTTGGGCGCGTTATTGTACAGAATGATGGGAAGAGTGGTGCTTGCCGCGATCTCCGCGAAATAATCATACAGCTCCTCCTGAGTCTGTGAGACAAACATGGGCGTCAGAACGGAAACCGCGTCCACTCCTACCTCCTCACAGATCTTTACAAGACGGATCACGCCTCTTGTGGTAATGTGGTTGGCGCCTCCGTATACAGGAACCCGGCCTCTGGTCTCATCCTTCACCGTCTCCAGGATCTTACGGTAAGTATCGTCGTCTACGGCATAAAACTCACCTGTGGTTCCCATCGGAAACAGACCGTGTACTCCATTCTCGATCAGATGGTTTACCATCTGTCTTAAAACCGGATAATTTACCTCTCCGTCTTCTGTAAAAGGCGTAATAATCGGGGGAATAATCCCTCTTGGAACAAATCCCATAGCTTTTACCTCCTTGCTTTCTGTCAATGTCTTTCTCATGATACCGGAATGTACAAGCTCTCCGGATTATTTCTCTACAGAAACCTTTGAAATCTTTTCATAGTATTTTACGATGGCGCTGTGGTCGTCCTTCTCGCAGCCGTCCGCTTTCAGGGACTGCATGATCTCCATAAGCTGCGCGGTCAGCGGCAGGGACGCGTTCACTGCGTGAGAAGCGTTCAGCGCGTTGTTCAGATCCTTGATATGCAGCTCGATGCGGAAGCCCGGTTTGAAGTCATGGGCCATCATCATCGGCGCCTTCGCGTCGAGAACCGTTGAGCCTGCCAGACCGCCTCTGATGGCCTGGTATACCAGCTCCGGATCGGTTCCCGCCTTTTTCGCGAGAGTGAGAGCCTCGGATACCGCCGCGATATTGATGGCTACGATCACCTGATTTGCCAGCTTCGCTACATTTCCTGAGCCAAGCTCTCCCACATAAACAACAGAGCCCGCCATAGTCATCAGAAGATCATAATATTTGTCGAAGGTTTCTTTTTTACCGCCTACCATTACGGAAAGTGTTCCGTCTATGGCCTTGGGTTCTCCGCCGGATACGGGAGCGTCCATAAGCTCAATGCCTTTTTCGGCAAGCTCGGCCCCGATCTTCTTGGATTCCACAGGATCAATAGAGCTCATATCGATCACTACTGTTCCCGGCTTTGCCGTTTCCGCGATACCGCCTTCTCCAAGGCAGGCGGCGCGTACATGGGGAGAGTTCGGAACCATTGTGATAATAGTATCGCACTGGGAAGCTACCTCCGCGCCGCTTCCGGCTCCTTTTGCTCCAAGCTCTGTGAGCTCCTCCACCGCCGCTTTATTAAAATCAAACACAACCAGCTCATGGCCTGCTTTAAGCAGGTTCTTGCTCATGGGTTTTCCCATAATTCCAAGTCCGATAAATCCTACTTTCATTTTCTTCATTCTCCTTAATCCATATTTATTCAGAAATCCTGCTCCCGGCCTTCACAAAAGGACGGAAGCAGGCATTTTTCATTTTCCCAGCCTGTCTTATCAGATAAAGAACTGCGCGATCAGAAGCTCTATCACTCCCACGCCGGACATGATCATAGATACCGCGGTCTTACATCTCACCTGATCCTTCAGCTCCGTCAGGCCGAACATACCGTTGAATACCCAGAATCCGCTGTCGTTGAAGTATGAGAAGGAAATCGCTCCCACGCAGCAGGAGATCGCCATCAGAAGAGGACTGATGCTCAGCACGCCCATCAGAGGCGCGGTAAGGGAAGCCGCCGTAGTGATCGCCACTGTAGCGGATCCAAGGGCGATACGCATCATCGCGGCGATAATAAACGGGATCAGTACTGCCGGGATGGGCCAGGACAGAACCATCTCGCCGAGAGCGTCGCCGATGCCGCTGACCTTCACCACGTTTCCGAGGCAGCCGCCGGCTCCTGTGATCAGCATGATGATACCGGTATCCTTGATCGCCTCGTCCATGATACCCAGAACCTTTTTGTTGTCTTCCTTTGCCACCAGTCCGTAGATAGCCAGAAGAGTTCCGATTCCAAGGGCCACGATAGGCTCACCGAAGAAGTTGATCACTTCATTGTTGAAGCCCACAAAATCGAGAACAGTCTTCATGAGGATCAGCACCAGCGGAATAACAATGGGAGCCACGGATACCCAGAAGCCCGGAAGCTCTTTCGCATCCATAAGAGCGTTCAGCTCTTCCATGGATTTGATGTACTCTTTTTTGAATTCTTTTCTCTCGTAGGTTCCGTCTTCTCTGGGGATCTGATAGATTTTCTTTCCGATCCATTTTGTATAGAATACTACCACGATCAGCATGGGGATGGAAATGAGAGCGCCGCCAAGGATCATCATTCCCACGTCTACGTTAAACATACCTGCCGCTGTCAGAGGTCCCGGCGTGGGCGGCACCAGACAATGGGTAAGCTGAAGGCCTACCGCAAGGGAAAGCGCCAGACCGACTACGGATTTTCCTGTCACTCTGGACATCGCCTTACAAAGAGGAGCGAAGATCACGATAGCGGAATCGGCAAATACCGGGATAGAAATTACCCATCCTGTAATCGCAAGGGCCCATTCCTCGTTCTTCTGCCCGATCACCTTGATAAAGCTGAAGGCCATCCGCTCAGCGGCTCCTGATTTCTCCAGAATACCGCCCATCATAACACCAAGACCAATGATGATACCTGTACTTTTCAGCGTGTTTCCAAAACCGTCTTTAATCGCCGTCATGAGACCTGTCTGTGTCGTCCCGTCGGCAAGGGTTATATCCGAAATCGGCATTCCTCCGATGATTCCGGCGATCATAGCCGCGATCATCAGCGCGATAAAAGAATGTACTTTTGTTTTCATTACCAGGACGATCATGACAACAATACCTAATGCCAGTCCCAGCAGCATTCTCGTTGATTCAGACATACTCTTCTCCTTTTCCTTTAAATTTTTATTTTACTGCGCTCTGCCCGCGGGCAGAGCGTCCCCCGCAGCTTAACGAACCAGGCAGGGGCGTTTATTATCAAACTTCCAGCCAGGGATCAGGTACTGCATACCTTTCGCGTCGTCTCTGGCTCCAAGGCAGTTATCCATATACAGCTTGTGGGCTTTCATCACCTGCTCACGGTCTACTTCAATTCCAAGACCTCCCTTTTTCGGAAGATCAATGCATCCGTCCACGATCTGCATAGGTTCCTTCGTCAGCCGCTCGCGGCCCTCCTGCCAGATCCAGTGTGTATCAATTCCATTCATCTTGCCCGGGATCGCGGCCGCGCACTGAACCACCATCGCAAGACTGATATCAAAATGGTTATTGGAATGGCAGCCCCACATCATACCGAAATCGTTGCACATCTGTCCCACACGGACAGATCCGTTCATGGTCCAGAAATGAGGATCCGCCAGAGGAATATCCACGCTCTTCAAGGAAAGGCAGTGACACATCTGACGCCAGTCCGTATTGATCATATTGGTAGCTGTAGGCATACCGGAGGCCTGCCGGAATTCCGCCATGATCTCACGTCCGGAAAAACCGTTCTCAGCTCCGCAGGGATCCTCGCAGTAAGCCAGAACCTCCTTTAACTGGGGAGCGATCTCCAGGGCCTCTTTCAGGCTCCAGCATCCGTTGGGATCCAGATCCACACGGGCATCCGGAAATTCTTTTTTGATAGCCTGAACGGCTTTCAGCTCTTCCTTCGCCGGAAGAACGCCGCCCTTCAGCTTAAAATCAACAAATCCATATTTTTCATGGGTAGCCTTGGCCAGAGCGACGATTTTTTCCGGAGTCAGGGCTTCCTCATGACGCAGCCGGTACCAGTCACATTCCGCGTCCGGTTCTTCCTCATAGGGAAGATCTGTCTTTTTTCTGTCTCCAATGTAAAACAGGTAGCTTAAAAACTGTACTCTCTCCCGCTGAATCCCGTCTCCCATCAGCGCCGCCGCCGGCACCTCCAGGAATTTACCAAGCAGATCCAGAAGAGGAGCCTCAATAGCGGTCACTACATGAACGCCGGTACGAAGGTCAAAGGTCTGGAGTCCCCTTACATCGTCCTTGATATTTTCATCCAGCCATCCGCGCACTTTATTCAGAGTCTGCTTATAGTCCGCAATACTGGTTCCGATCACAAGATCCTTTACCTGCTCCAGCGCATTTGTAATTTTCTGTCCTCCCGGCACCTCACCGACGCCTTCCGTTCCTGTGGAATCGGTAAGGATCACGATATTACGGGTAAAATATGGTGCATGTGCGCCGGACAGATTCAGTTCCATACAGTCATGTCCGGCTACCGGATAGATCTCCATTTTCTCTATAACAGGTATCATCTTTCTTCCTCCTTAGAGTTTTTAAAAGTATTGCGGCCACAATTCTTTTCTATAGTTTCATTATAACCCACAGAGATTTTTATTCAATTCGCATAATATATAAGAAAAAAAAGTCGTATTTTTGCACATTTTGTAATCTTTCAGTTTATGAAACCGGATAATTGCATATATCTTCCAAATCATTTCATTTCTTTGCAGAAAAGCGCATCCGGAACAGCGTGTTTCCTATGATACACAAAAAAAGCACCGGTTTGTGCCGATGCCTTTTTTCGAAAAATATTATGTTTTCCACAGCCAGTATCAGGTAATGGGCGCAGGATTAAAAATGCACAGATCGTTGTGAAGCTGATACTTCTCAGCATAGGACTGATCTCTTCCGCTGGCCACATCCACGATCTTATGAAACAGCTCTGTGCCGATATCCTTGATCTCCGCCTCTCCTGTTGCGATGGGTCCTGCGTTGACGTCGATAAGATCCTGCCACATTTCTTTCATCTCATTCCGGGAACATACCTTGATGACCGGGGCCGCCGCCAGACCATAGGGCGTTCCCCTTCCTGTCATAAATACCTGAAGGGTGATGCCGGAGGCTAACTGACATGGCCCGCAGACAATATCGCTGGCGGGCGTCGCCGCATAGATCAGGCCGTGCTTCGTGGGCTTTTCCGCCGGAGACAGAACCTCCACAATGGGGGAGGTGCCAGATTTCGCGATAGATCCCATAGCCTTTTCAACAATATTGCAGAGACCGCCTTTTTTATTTCCCGGAGTCGGATTGGCGCTCCTGTCAACCTGGCCCTCCGCAAGGTAATTGTCGTACCAGCGCATTTCAGCCGCGAGCTTATCTCGCACCTCCGCGCTCACGCAGCGTTCCGCAAGATAATGCACGCCGTCCCGTACCTCCGTTACCTCTGAGAACATAACGGTAGCTCCGGCCTTAACCAGCATATCAGCCGCATAGCCTGCGGACGGGTTCGCGGTGACTCCTGAAAAAGCGTCGCTTCCGCCGCACTGCATGCCGATACAGAGCTTTGACAGAGGAAGCGTCGTCCTTTTCCTCTGATTCAGTATGGCCAGCTTCCTGTCCGCCATCTCCATGAGAGCGTCGATCATGGCGTCAAAGCCCTTTTTCTCCTGAAGGATAATTACGTTTTCAGGGGTGATATCCGCTTCATCCAGGAGCATTTCCACTGTAAATTTCTCACATCCCAGGCCGACAACCATAAGCTGTCCTCCAAAATTGGGATGCTTTGCCAGATTTCTGAGAGCCCGGATGGGCACCTTTGCCTCCGGCGCGTTGATGGCCACTCCGCAGCCGTACGCATGATTGATGGGCACGATATCATCTACATTGGGATATTTCGGCAAAAGCTCTTCCTTCATCTTTTTTACCGCCACATTCAGCACACCCGTTACACACTGTACAGTGGTGCTGATCCCCAGAATATTTCTGGTTCCGGCATACCCGCCGTCCGGATTTTCGTACCCCTCGAAGGTAGTTACAGGCGGTTCCGGAAGCTCTGTGACAATATTCTTTCCGAACTCCATATCGTCCACTGACGGCGGAGTAGGAAGCTCCAGCATAAATTCATTGATCCAGTCCCCCTGCTTTATGGGATCTGTGGCGTATCCAAGCACCACCCCGTACCGGATCACCGGGCTTCCTGCCGGAATGTCTTTCAGAGCGACCTTATGGGCCTGGGGAATGTCCTGATTGATGTGCAGTCCCTCAATCTCTGTTCCCGCGGACAATGGCTTTACCGCAATGGCGACATTGTCCGAATCGTGTACCTTTACTAATAGCGACATGGGGATTCCTCCTTTCCTTGATAGTTTCATTATATCTCCGGCATATTCATAAGTAAAATTAATAATAATATGATATTTCTAAATTTTGCTAAGAGATCTCTTGCCTTTTATCCGGAATCATGTACAATAAAAATATAAGCGGGAGCTTTTGCCCCTGACATTACATCTTTCATTTTCAGGAGGGATTATGGATCTCAGGCAGCTTCAGTACATCCTCACAATCGCACAGGAAAATAATATTACCCGGGCCGCGGAAAAACTGTTTATTACCCAGTCCGCCCTTAACCAGCAGCTTCTGAAGCTGGAAAAGGAGCTGGGAACCCCCTTATTTCACCGTTCCAGAACCAACTGGCATCCTACCCCCGCGGGAGAGATCTACCTGCAGGCCGCGGAGCAGATACTCCAGATAAAAAAAGACACCTACAACAAGATCTATGATATCGCCGGGCTTCAGAAGGGCCGGTTATCCGTAGGCTTTACTCCCGGAAGAGGGATTGCTATGTTTTCCCATGTATATCCCCTTTTCCACAGGATGCACTCCAACATTCTGGTAACGCCCAGGGAGCTGAGCGTTCACAGCCAGCAGGAGCTTTTGCTGTCCGGTGATCTGGACCTGGGCTTCGTCACCCTCATGCCTTCCCAGCAGAAGACCTCTCTCAGGTATATCCGTCTGGCGCGGGAGAGGATCCTCGCCGCGGTGCCGGCCAGGTATCCCACAGATCTGATGCCTGTTCCGGATCTTTTCGCTCTGAGAGAAGAACCCTTTGTTCTTACATACCAGGAATCCACTCTGAGAGAGATCACAGATGATATCTTCCGAAAAGCCGGCTTTGCTCCCCATGTTCTCTTTGAAACCTCCAGCAACGCCACCATAGCGACGATGGTAAGCTCCGAGCTTTGCTGCGGGCTCATCCCGGAATACTATCTCAAGGGCTGCGAAGAGCGCATCCGCAGTTTTCCGCTTCCGGAAAATCCCACATGGGATATTATGGCCTGCTGCCATAAAAAGCGCTATTTAAGCAAAGCCGCCAGAGACTTTATATCCCTGGCGGAAAAATTCTGGGCGGAAAATCTGCAGTAAAACCGCAGAGATCAGACCAGGTCGTACTTGCTGATCACACCATATTTCTTCATTCTGCGCCACAGGGTGGTCGTACTGATCCCAAGCTCCCGGGCCACCGCCGAACGGCTGCCTCTGTATTTTTCCAAGAGCATGGCCAGCTCCGCGGCCTCCGGATGCTGGTATACGACCTTCGTCCCGTCCTCTTCCCTGCTCTCCAGGGAAGGATACATCTCCTCCAGAAGGAAACGGACAAACTCCGACGTGATCGTTTTTTTCGGAGTGGTAAGCATCATCCGCTCGCAGAAGGCCTCCAACTGTATTTCATTTCCCGGCCAGGAAAAGCTCTCGATCTCCTTCATAGCCTCCTCTGAGATTTTCGGGAATTTTGAGTATCTTCTGGAAAATTTCTTCCGGCAGTCCTCCACGATCACACGGATATCCTCACACCGCTGGCGTAGCGGCGGTATTTCCACAGTCAGGCCGCTGAGCAGAAAAAACAGATCCTCCCGGAATCTCCCTTCCCTCACATACTGATACAGGTCCGCGGAGGTCGCCGCGATCACACGGCTGTCCAGGGTCTGGCTTCTTTCCAGATCGTTCTGGATCAGATCTCTGTAGCGGACGGCACGGTACAGCCTGTACTGGCACACCGGAGTCAGATTTTCGATTTCAGAGATCAGCACTGTACCCAGATCCCCGATCGCCAGCGCTCCTTTGCGGATTCCGTCGTCCCCGGATTCAGGATTTCCAAAGATACGGTCCAACTGCATCTGCTCCGTCATCCCGCTGCAGTTGATGGTCACAAACGGCCCGGTCTTATAAGAACTGTTGTTATGGATGCACTGGGCGAAAAATTCCTTTCCTGTTCCCGGCTCCCCCGTGATCAGAACAGGCATTTTTGACAGGGCATACATTTTTGACAGCTCCACACAGTACGCCATTTTTTTATTTGTGATCCTGAGCTCCGAAAAATGCCCCTTCGCCACATAGCCCTTCAGATAATAGGAATGAAGCTCTTCCACATTGCTGTTTCTGGATCCCATATGCTGGATAAAGCTGATAATAGCTCCCTGGATCCTTCCCTCATACTGAATGGGCGCCGCCGTGATCATGACAGGCATACCCGCCGTATAGCCGGAGGTCATAAACATATCCCTTTTTCCCTGCAGCACATCGTCCACATACTTCATCTCCAGCTCCGGAAGCACGTTCTCCAGCAGGGTTCCGCTGATCTTTTTGCCATGCTTTTTCAAAAGCTCCTTCGCCGCTTTATTGACGATCATGATCTCTTTTTCCGCGTTGATCTCAATGATGCCGCTGCTGGAATTGTTGATCACCGTCTCAAACTGCGCGATATATTTCTTCTCCGCCTCCGCGGACAGACTCATTTTTCCCGCCATTTTCAGAGCCGCCCGGATGGATTCCTCTGTGGAATGAATGAAGCTGGCCGGAAAATCCCTCTGCTCGGCCAGGGCGTTCACGGTTTCCCCTCCCAGAATGATATCCGCGCCTTCCGAAATGGCAAGCTCTACCTTCTCCGCAGCCTCCTCTATCTCTTCCATAAAATATGTTTTCAGCGTAATATCAAAAAGCTCTTCAAAATGCGTCAGGTCGCTGAACATACTCTGGATTCCGATAAGCGCGATCTGCGGATGTATTTTTCCGGGGATCATTGCCTTTGCTCCGGCGATCATCAGGCCGATCTCCTGGCCTGTGAGAATGATCTCCGCCACCGGAATATTGGTATACTCTTTAATAAAAGCCGCCTGAACCCCGCGGGCCACAATGATCCCGGCGCCCTGCTCCACGGCCTGCCTGGCCTCGTAAACAGAATCCGCCGTTTTGATCACCTTGATCATACTGATATCCAGATTTTCTTCCTGTATCACTTTTTTCGCCTGTTCCAGCATATACTCTTTTGGAAGCAGAACCGCTATCTTAGACATAGAACCTCCTTATGCCTTTTCTTCACATAAATCAAACAATCCCGGCAGGCTCATGGCAGACCGGTCGGGATTGAATCAAATAAATATATCGTTTTTCCTAGTTGGGGCGTTCTACAAGAACATCCGAGATTTTCTCATAGTATTTTACAATGCTGCTGTGATCCTCTTTTTCACAGCCGACCGCTTTCAGAGACTGCATGATCTCCATAAGCTGCGCGGTAAGCGGCAGCGACGCCTGAACCGCGTGTCCCGCGTTGAGAGCGTTATTCAGATCCTTGATATGAAGCTCGATACGGAAACCAGGCTCAAAATTCCTGTCCATCATCATCGGAGCCTTGGCGTCAAGGACTGTAGAACCGGCCAGACCTCCTCTGATCGCCTGATATACCAGCTCCGGCTCCGCCCCCGCCTTTGCCGCCAGGGTCAGCGCCTCTGAAACCGCCGCGATATTTACCGCAACTATGATCTGGTTCGCAAGCTTCGCGATATTACCGGAACCAATTTCTCCGACGTAAACGACAGAGCCGGCCATATCCATCATGAGATCATAATATTTGTCAAAGATATCTTTCTTTCCTCCTACCATTACGGAAATCGTTCCGTCGATGGCTTTCGGTTCTCCGCCGGAAACAGGAGCGTCCAGCATTTCAATTCCTTTCTTTGCCAGCTCTCCCGCGATCGCTCTGCTCTCCGTGGGATCAATAGAACTCATATCGATCAGAACAGAGCCCTCCTTCGCGCCCTCGATAATCCCGCCTTCGCCTAAAGCTACCTCTCTTACCTGTGGAGAATTCGGCAGCATTGTGATAATGACCTCCGCCTCCTCCGCCACTTCTCTGCCGCAGTGTACGGCTTTCGCTCCAAGCTGTTCCATTTCTTTTAATGTATTGGGATTATGAGTGGTAACTACAAGTTCGTGGCCTGCCTTGATCAAATTTTTGCACATGGGTTTCCCCATAATTCCAAGTCCTATAAATCCAACCTTCATGTTCTTACCTCCTGATTCTCTCTTAATAAACAGAATACGCGGCCTGACGTCCTTATTACTGTATCTATTGTAAAAGACCGGGCCGCGAAATTCCATTGGCAAAAGAATCAAAAAAATTATTTTTTTTACTGCACTTTATATTTTGTTGCAAATTATGAAATATTTATTTCATTTTGCACGAGCACCTTTCACTCCGCCCCTGCAGCTTCTCCGTAATCCTCCCGCAGTCTTTCCTGGCGGGCCTCCTCCAGCATCATATCCTTCACCTTCATCAGACGGATCTGGGTGCTTCTCTCATTCTCGTCCAGCTTCATGGTAATATAGCGGATTTTTTCCTGGGCGTCCGGAATCATCACATATTCCAGAGCATTGACCCGGCGACGGGTCTTTTCAATCTCCGCCGCCATAAGCTGACAGGATTTTTCCACCTGGGCAAGCTTCAGCATATCGGGAAGAAGCTCCTGCAGGGACTCCACCGCTCCGTCCAGATCCGAGGAGGTAAAGGCGAAGCCGTAGGAAAAAATATCTCCCTCATCGGCGCTTCTGGTGCTGGTGGTAAAAACAGGTACCTCCACACTCATCACGTTTTTGACTCCCGCCTCCAGATAGACCTCCTGCTTCGGCGCCAGGAGAGCCGTATTCAACACCTGATCTGACGATGCGGCCTTGGCGAGAACAAAGTTTTTATTTACCGCCTCAAGACCCTTTTCCACCTTTTCACGGAGAGCCTTGTTTTCTCTTACAAGCTCCAGGAACTGACGCATCAGTTCGTCTCGCTTATCCTTGAGAAGCTTATGGCCTCTTGTAGCCGTGGCAAGCTTTTTTTTCTGCCTCGTAAGCTCCATACGGGTAGGGTTCACCTGTGCAGACGCCATATCCTCACCCCTCCCTTATTTTCCGTAGTACTGATCCAGGAATTTATTATCAATACGTTTCAGCTCAGATCTGGGAAGAATGGAAAGAAGCTTCCATCCGATTTCCAGCGTTTCTTCGATGCTGCGGTCGGAATCGTATCCCTGGGACACATACTCCTGCTCAAAGGCATCGGCAAATTTCGCGTACAGCTTATCCATTTCTGTCAGCGCCGCTTCTCCAAGCACCACCATCAGCTCCTTGGCCTCCTTGCCTCTTGCGTAGGCGGCAAAAAGCTGGTTCAGCGTGTTGGAATGATCCGCCCTGGTCTTGCCCTCGCCGATTCCCTTGTCCTTCAGACGGGACAGGCTGGGAAGCACGTCAATGGGAGGCATAAGCCCCTTCCGGTAAAGATCGCGGCTCAGAATGATCTGACCCTCTGTAATATATCCGGTAAGGTCGGGGATAGGATGCGTCTTGTCGTCCTCGGGCATGGTAAGGATAGGGATCATGGTGATAGAGCCCTTCTTTCCCTTCTGCCGTCCGGCTCTCTCATAAATAGACGCGAGGTTCGTGTACATATATCCCGGATAGCCTCTCCGCCCCGGAACCTCCTTACGGGCCGCCGACACCTCGCGGAGAGCGTCCGCGTAGTTAGTGATATCCGTGAGGATAACAAGCACGTGCATATCCTTTTCAAAGGCGAGATATTCCGCCGCCGTCAGCGCCATTCTGGGAGTGGCGATACGCTCTACCGCCGGGTCGTTGGCAAGATTTACAAACATGACCGTTCTGTCAATAGCTCCCGTATCCTTAAAGCTCTGTACAAAGAAGTTAGATTCCTCAAAGGTGATACCCATTGCCGCAAAGACTACGGCAAAGGGCTCCGACGTTCCGCGCACCTTCGCCTGACGTGCGATCTGCGCCGCAAGCTGTGCGTGAGGAAGTCCGCTGGCGGAGAAAATAGGAAGCTTCTGTCCTCTTACCAGCGTATTCAGCCCGTCAATAGCGGAAATTCCCGTCTGGATAAACTCCTGGGGATAATTTCGCGCGGCGGGATTCATGGGAAGTCCGTTGATATCCATTCTCGCGTCCGGAAGGATCTCAGGGCCTCCGTCCACCGGACGGCCCAGACCGTCGAACACGCGGCCCAGCATATCCTCGGAAACTCCCAGCTCCATACTTCTTCCCAGGAAGCGCACCTTGCTGTTGGACAGATTGATGCCTGTGGAGCTCTCGAAAAGCTGTACCATGGCCGTATCGCCGTTGATCTCCAGAACCTGGCACCGTCTCGTCTCGCCATTGGCAAGCTCAATCTCTCCCAGCTCGTCATAGGTGACGTTCTCCACGCCTTTTACAAGCATCAGAGGGCCGGCAACCTCCTGGATCGTTCTGTATTCCCTGGACATCTTATCTTCCCTCCTTTGCTTCCAGGCCTGCCAGTTCAGCGGCAAGCTCTTTTATGATCTGTTCATAGGCTTCCTGAATATGATCCGCCTCTGTATATTTATATCTTCCGATCTGCTCGCGGACGGAAAGATCTACAAGCTCCTCTATGCCCGCGCCCTTTTCCAGAGCTTCCGCGCACTGATCATAGTAAGCGATCACCAGCTTCATCATCAGGTACTGTTTTTCCAGAGGCGTATAGGTATCGATCTCATGGAAAGAGTTCTGATGGAGGAAGTCCTCTCGTATGGAACGGGCCGCCTCCAGCTTCAGCCGGTCCGGAGCGGAAAGAGCGTCCATACCCACAAGCTGTACTATTTCCTGAAGCTCCGCCTCTTCCTGAAGAAGGCGCATCATCCGGTTTCTCAGATCCATCCAGTCCTCATGGACGTTGGTATTGAACCAGTCCTCCAGATTATCTGTATAAAGAGAATAGCTGGTCAGCCAGTTGATCGCCGGGAAATGTCTCTTGTAGGCCAGGTTGGAATCCAGTCCCCAGAATACCTTCACAATACGAAGGGTGGCCTGGGATACCGGTTCGGAAATATCACCGCCCGGAGGAGACACGGCGCCGATTACGGAAAGGGCGCCCTCTCTGCCTTCTTTTCCCAGAGAGATCACGCAGCCGGCTCTTTCATAGAACTGAGCCAGACGGCTTCCAAGATAAGCGGGATATCCCTCCTCGCCGGGCATCTCCTGAAGACGTCCCGACATTTCTCTTAATGCCTCCGCCCAACGGGAGGTGGAATCCGCCATCAGAGCCACCGAGTATCCCATATCACGGAAGTATTCCGCGATGGTGATTCCTGTATAAATAGACGCCTCACGGGCCGCCACAGGCATGTCCGAGGTGTTGGCGATCAATACCGTCCTCTCCATCAGAGAATATCCGGTAGCCGGATCCTTCAGCTCCGGAAACTCATTTAAAACGTCGGTCATTTCATTTCCACGTTCTCCGCAGCCGATGTAAACCACGATGTCCGCTTCCGCCCATTTGGCAAGCTGATGCTGAATTACCGTCTTCCCGGAACCAAAGGGGCCGGGTACGGCCGCGACGCCGCCTCTGGCGATGGGAAACATGGCGTCCACCACACGCTGTCCTGTCACAAGAGGTTTGTCCGGAGGCAGCTTCTCTTTATAGGGACGGCCGGAGCGCACAGGCCATTTCTGCATCAGAGTCATCTCTTTTTCGCCGTCCGCGCTGTCAATGACAGCAACCGTCTGCTCTACGGTAAAATCTCCCTCTTCTATAGATTTTACGGTTCCTTTTATCCCATAGGGAACCATGATCTTATGAACCACGATCGGAGTTTCCTGTACGGTTCCGATCACATCTCCTGCCTCCACCTCTGTTCCGGGAGAAACAGAAGGAACAAAATGCCACACCAGATCCCTCTTGAGAGCCGGAACCTCCACGCCTCTCTTCAGAAGATTCCCTCCGGAAACCCTGAGGATATCATCCAGAGGACGCTGGATACCGTCGTAAATACTCTTGATCAGTCCTGGTCCCAGCTCCACGCTCAGAGGAGCGCCCGTGGACTCCACCGGTTCTCCCGGTCCCAGCCCGGCAGTCTCCTCATATACCTGAACAGAAGCCTGGTCGCCGTGCATTTCAATGATCTCGCCGATCAGACGCTGCTTCGACACACGAACCACGTCAAACATATTGGCGTCGCGCATCCCCTCAGCGATTACCAGAGGTCCTGCTACTTTTTTTATGATGCCTGTGCTCATTTTTATCCATCACCCACCTGTTCTATTAAAATACAATACAAATACTCTATTCATTAAAAATGATATCTGAGCCCACCGCCTGCTCCACAGATTTTTTTACCTGGGCGATCCCGGCTCCCGTATTCCCTGAAATACCGGGAATAAGAATGATCGCCGGAAGCTTCTGCTCGCGGTAGTAACCGATCTCCTCTTCCACCAGGGCGGCCTTGGACTCTGTAATATAGATCACGGCGTAGCCGCCGTCGGCCAGCCTTTTCAGCGTCGTCCTGCAGCTTTCCGCATCCTCTGCCGGAAAGACGGAAAGTCCCAGCGCGGCAAAACCGTAAATACTGTCGTAATCGCCCATCACTGCTATTTTATACATACATCTCTCTCAGCCTTTCTCGTATCATATCATCCGCCAGTTCATTCTGTTTGCCTGTGAGTATCATACGGACGCATTTGATCTCGTTGCGCCGCGCCAGGATATATGCGGCCAGCGGTCCCAGGGTAAAAGGATTATATTTCTGAGGCCGGATGTAATCTATGATAAGATCGTCGCACCATTTTTCAAAAGCGGCCGGGGATTTCCGGAGAGCCTCCGCCGCCGGCGAAAATGCTGTTCCTTCCAGATAACCGGCTACGCTCTCTGTTCCGCTTAACGCCGCGTGAGCCAGAGCCTCTGTGTCTATTCCTCCGCAGTCTGCCAGGGCTCTCCTGATGAAATCAAGAGATTTTCCCACTTTTCCGCAGCGGACGGCAATCCTGATATCAGCGGCGGCCACTGTAAGCTCCGCGTATTTTTTCAGCACCTCGTCACCGGACTCCTGTCCCGCCGCGTATACGGCTTCCAGAGACGCCCTGTCCAGTATAATATCACATAACTGCCCGTCTCCTGTGTGAAGGAGCGTATCCTGGGCTTCCGCCGCAGCGCCGCGCATATCCTTCGGGAGGGCGCTGAAATCTCTCTCCAGAGCAGCCTTCTCTATAAGCTCAGGCTCAATCCTTCCTCCCGTCACATAGACACGGCTCCGGTCGATTCCTGACTGCACATAGGCAAGCTTCAGGGCTGCCTTGAGATTATGATAATCGTCAGCGATCCGAAACACATCGAACACGGACATATCCTTTATCATTTCGCTGATCAGATCCCAGGTCTTCCGGGTCTCCTCCTCCAGAACGTTCTCTTCTGTCAGCGGCTTTTCGGGGCTGCCCCAGCCCTTGTCCGCCAGGAACCGCAGAGCCTCTCCGCAGGTTTTGCATGCCAGAAGCTGCTCCATTACCGGCTGTCCGAACAGAGACAGTTCTCTTCCCCGGATACGGGCCACCGCATAAGTATAATCTTTACCCATAAAAATCCTCCTTACTGCGGCTTATGTTCAAAAAGCAGGGAATGGATCTGATCCTGGAGTCTCTCTCTGCCGTCCGCAAAAACAGACGCGAAAGAGCAGTTTTCCTCAATCCCTCCGTATATCAGAAGAAAGCCTCCGTCAATGGAAGCGGGCGCCTTACTCAGCGTCAGCTCTCCGCCCTTTCTCCCGGCGATTTCCTGTATTGTCTGCTCAAAGCCCTCCGGCAGCCTGTTAAGGTCCTTCTGATTAAAACAGATCTCGCCCTTTCCCGGCTGCACATATTTTTCCAGCATTCTGATTATCAGAAGAAAATAGCTTTTTCCGTCCAGCTCATACAAAGCGGATTTCGCCTCTTCCATAATCTCGCTGATCAGTCTCTGTTTTTCCTGAAGAAGCTCTCTTTTTTCCTGCATACCGGCAGAGGAACGGCTTTTCCTGAGAATGTCCTCTCTCTGAGCGTCCGCCTTCTGCCGCGCTTCCGCCTTGATTTTTTCACATTCCTTATCCGCCTCGCTCAGGATGGCTCCGGCCTGTTCCTTCGCTTCCCGGATAATATCCTCTGCAGAATGACTGGCTTCCTCCTCAATCTGACTGATGATTTTCTCTAATCCACTCATTCTGAACCTCCTGACTTTCTTTCTGCGCCCTCAGGCGCCGCTGCTGTCTGCTTATAAGGAAAATACAGCCAGAATAGAAATCAGGAGCGCCAGAATCGCGTAGGTCTCAACCATGGCCGGAAACAGCATCGCTTTACCGAACTGGTCCGGTTTCTTTGTTACCACGCCGATGGCGGCAACTGAGGTTTTGCCCTGATAAATAGCGGAAATCATACCTACGACCGCAATGGGAACGCAGGAAAGGAAATACATCAGTCCTGTCCCCGCAGTGATCTCAGCGGCGCCGCCTCCCAGAAGCCCGATCTGGCTCAGGGTAACGAAAGCAACCAGAAGTCCGTAAATACCCTGGGTACCCGGAAGAAGCTGAAGAATCAGCACCTTACTGAAAAGATCCGGATTTTCTGTGATAGCACCCGCTCCCGCGCGGCCCGCGAGGCCTACGCCGTATGCTGAACCGATCCCTGCGAAAAGCGCCGCGCTGACTGCTCCTGCCAATGCCAAAATTAATCCTACGTTATCCATCTTATTCTTCCTCCTTGAATTTAAAATATTTATTTGAGGCTGCGGAAAACGGCCGGAAGGGCCTTCCTCCGCCCTCATAAAATTTCCCAAAAAACTCTACGAACTGCAGCCTGTTGGTATGCACATAGGCTCCCAGGAGATTGATCGCCATATTCAGAAGATGACCGACAATAAAGATCACCCAGAAGAGAATAAAGCCGATGATACTGTCTCCCAGCATACTTCCCATGGTGTTGATGACCGTTCCGATCACGCCTGTCGCCAGTCCCAGCGCCAGAAGTCTGGAATAGGACAATACGTCGGAAAGCCATCCCGACACTCCATACAGGTCATAGGCTCCAAGAGCGATCCTCGCGGCTATGTTCTTCGTGCCGGTTTCTGAGAATATCACGATACACACCGCCGAAATTATGGATATCCACTTCGCCAGAGCTCCCACCCAGGCTGGAAATACGATCGTCACGCCCGCCATAGAAGCAAACATATCGCTTGGCAGAAGCATAAGGATCAATCCTGCAAGAAGCGCGTACCAGCACAGCACATTGCTGAAAAAGCCCATCCAGTCACGGCTCTTCACAAGCATATACCCTTTTGCTCCCAGTCCCACGAAAAGATGAATGATCCCGAACAGGAAGCTGAACATCAAAAGCTTCATGGGATCGTCCAGCGGGGCGAACCATACGGCCGGAACAACCACCTCTTTGTGGAAGAACGTGCTTGCCACCACTGGGATCACGTCTCCGAAGTAGCCTCCGAACATGACGCCCCAGAAAACAGTGGAGATCCCGCAGTAAAAGAACATCCTGAGCATCTTTTTAAGCCCCGCGTCCATATTGGGGAATTTCTTCACCGCGACGGCGCACACGATCACCATGAGGATCCCGTACCCCGCGTCCGAGAGCATCAGACCAAACAGGAAATAATAGAAAAAGGCCATCACCGACGTAGGATCGATCTCCCCCTTCTGGGGAAGTCCAAAGGCCTCCACCACGCTTTCCGTAGGTTCCGCGAAGCTGTTGTTTTTCAGAAGCACCGGAGCATCCTCGTCCTCGGGAACCTCCTGGAGCTCCACATGGCAGGTATATTTTTCTTCCAGTCTTTTCCGGATTCCCTCCGCCTCGCTGGCGGGTACGAATCCGTCTACAAAAAATACATGTCCCGACTGCAGCAGGCCCCCCAGAACCTTATATTTTTCGGCTCTCATCCTGTAATAATCGGCCGCGAAGCGGATTTTCTCCCGTTTGTCAGCCAGCGCCCGGATCCCCTGGACGGCCTCCTGTTCCGCCTGGACGGCCTCCGCCTTCTGCTTCTCCAGCTCGGCGGCGTATTCCCTGGGGATCGTGCCGCAGGTTATGGAAGGCCTTACAAATCCGTTCACACGGAGGGCGTCCTCCAGCGCGGGAGCGTTTTCTCTGGGAACCGCCGCAAAGAGACAGGTCTGGTCTTTGTCAGCTCCCAAAATCTCCATACAGTACGGTCCAAGGTCAGACCTGGCCTCCGCCAGAGCCGGCATGAGCTGCTCCAGCGTCCATCTCCCGGGAACACTGCCGATCAGTACAGCCGTGGTCTTCGTTCCGCCGCTGTTCATTGGAATGTCCAGCCCCATCCAGGGAGCAAGGCTCTCGATGGCGTTCTCCGCCCTTACCTGGGAGGAACGGGCCTCCCCCACACTTTTCTGAAGCGTCAGGATCTCGCCGACGGCTTTCAGGATCTCGTCCCTCTCCTGAACCTCCTTCTCGTATTCCCCCGGAGATATCGTCTTCTTTCCCTCCAGGGCCGACAGGGCGCTTTTCTTCTCAGGGGAGTAGGTTTCCAGCACCTTCAGCGCGGTCTCCGCGTTCTGGGCTCTTTTCTCAAAGACGCCGCAGGCGTTGGCGGTATCCATGTGACGGAATATCTCGTCCTCCTGCCCCCCGGGCTCGATCTGTACCCTGCCCGTTCTCTGCAGCTCTTCCAGAATCTGCTTGCGGTTTTTCTTCAATGCGCAGATGTGAATCTTCTGTGTCTGCAGTACTGCCATAATATCATCACCTTCTTTGCTGAGTTTTTCTCACCGGTCAGTTCAGCTCGCTGATCACCATTTTCACTGCTTCTTCCCGTCTTTTATCCGCCGACTCCCGGATCTCGGCCTTCTTGCGGGCTGTGTCTCCGGCAGCCTTTTCCGCCTCCCTGCGGGCGTCGGCCAGGGCTTCCTGCTTTACTTCTTCCAGCAGCCCGGCAGCCTCCTTCTCCGCGGCCTTTTTCCGGGCAGCGCTCTCCGCCTTTGCCTCTTCTATGATCCGCTCCGCCTCTTTCCTGGCATTGCGGACCGCGTCGGCGGCGCTTTCCTCAGCACGGCGAATGGTCTCCATGATTTCCTTTGCCACACTTTTTCTCCTTTCTTTGTAAATTTTCTGTCATACTATTTTTTTGCGCAACTAATTCTTTTTGTATAAATCTAAAAAAATTTGTTATCTTTATAATAAATGATTTTCCCCTAAATGTCCAGAATTTATTATCCTTTTTTAATAAATTATATATATATTACCAAAAACAGCAGACAATCCGTCTCACGCTTCCGGATGTCTGCTGTTTTCTTATAATAAAAGCGCAGATTCAGGAATTCCTGAATCTGCTTAAAAATTCTTTCGTCATTTCTTTCTGGGGATTTTCAAAAATGTCTCTGGACGTTCCCTCTTCCACGATCACGCCGTTTCCCATAAAGATCACATGCTTCGCCACATCACGGGCAAAGGCCATCTCATGGGTAACAATGATCATGGTAAGACCGTCCTTGGCCAGGGTCCGCATAACCTCCAGAACCTCTCCCACCATCTGGGGATCCAGCGCGGAGGTAGGCTCGTCAAAAAGGATCATCTCCGGCTCCATTGCCAGCGCCCGCGCAATGGCGACACGCTGCTTCTGTCCACCGGAAAGCTGTTTCGGCTTGGCGTTGATATAGGGCGCCATACCCACCTTTTCCAGATACATCATGGCGTTTTTCTCCGCCTCTTCTTTGCTCTTTTTCAGAACCTTCTCCTGTCCTACCGTGCAGTTTTTCAGTACGGTCATATTGTTGAACAGATTAAAGCTCTGGAACACCATTCCCACCTTGGACCGGTATTCTGGTATATTCACTCCTTTTTCCGTGATGTTCTTCCCGTGATAGAGAATTTCTCCGGAAGAAGGCGTTTCAAGAAGGTTCATACAGCGCAGCAAAGTGGATTTTCCGGAACCGGACGGCCCGATGATACAGGTGACGTCCTTGGGCTTTACGGAAAAATCAATATCCTTCAGAATTTCATTGTTGCCGAAGGATTTTCCCAGATGCCTCACATTCAGGATCGCTTCACTCATGGTTACTTAACCTTCCTTTCCTTGTAAGAATACATACCGCTGGTGTAGGTCAGGGTATCCGTCGTCGCCAGATCATAGTTGTCCGGGCCGTCCATCTTGTGCTCCAGAAGCCGCAGCAGACGGGAGCAGGTAAAGGTCATGACAAAATAGATCACCATGGCGATAGTAAAGGATTCAAAATATGTATACAGGGCTCCCGCGACTCCCTTCGTCGTGTAGAACAGCTCTACCGTGCCGATAATAGAAAGCACGCAGGTATCCTTGATATTGATGATCAGGTTATTTCCGATCTGAGGCATGATGTTGCGCAGCGCCTGGGGAAGAATTACATTCACCATGGTCTGGACATGCGTCATTCCAATGGCCTTGGCGCCTTCTGTCTGCCCCTCGTCGATGGAAAGGATTCCACCGCGGACAGTTTCCGCCATGTAGGCTCCCGTATTGATGGATACGATCAAAATTGCCGCAAACCACATGGACATATTAATTTCAAACAGATAAGAGCTGCCGAAATAAATGAACATGGCCTGGGCCATCATGGGAGTTCCGCGGAAGAACTCCACATAGCAGGCCATAATAAATTTTATGATCTTTATAACGACGCGTTTTACAGCAGAATCATTTTTATCTACCGGAATCGTCTGGATGATACCCACCACGAATCCGATGATACATCCGAACAAGGTGCCCACGATGGCAAGCCACAGGCTGACGCCCGCGCCTTTCAGAAAAGATGATCCGTATTGCTGGAGCAGATAAATAATCCGGCCCCCAAAACTCTCAGGCAGCATTTAAGCTCCTCCTTTATCATTCGGACAGAGGCTGAACAGAAATTGCCTCGTCCATCATTTCCGTATAGTCGTCCTCTGTCATCTCCGCCAGTACGCCGTTGATGGCGTCCTTCAGCTCGTCGTTGCCCTTCTGCAGGGAAATACCAATATTGATCTCCTCCTCGGATACCTCAAATTCTCCGTCCGTACCGCTGAAATCAAGAAGCTTCAGGTCAGGATAAGCAACGCAGGCCGCCATACCGGTAGGCATATCGGTAACAACAGCGTCACATTTTCCGGATTCCAGAGCTACCAGCATTGCAGGAGCGCTCTCCTGAGCCGGAAGAATTTCCGCGTCCGGAATCTGCGGAAGACAGGTGTCATACCATACGGTATTCTGCTGGGAAGTGCAGATCACTCCCTTCAGATCCTCCACGCTTGCCGCGTCCTTATAATCTCCCTCGGCCTTAACAAGAGTGATAATAGACGCATAATAATAGGGCTCTGTGAAATCCACCATCTGAGAACGCTCGGAGGTGATGGACTGCCCCGCGATCACACAGTCTACCTGGCCGGACTGAACAGCCGGAACAAGAGAATCCCAGTCAAGCTTCACGATCTCCAGATCATAGCCCAGCTCCTCTGTAATATGCTTAGCCATCATTACGTCATATCCGTTGGCGTAATCAGAGCTGCCGGAGATCGGTACCGCTCCGTTGGAATCGTCCGGCTGAGTCCAGTTATAAGGAGCATAGCCGCATTCCATTGCTACCTTCAACGTTTTTTTCTCATCCGCGCTGACGCTCTGAACGCCGATCATACCGCAGCTCATTGCCGCCGCAACGGCAGAAGCAGTAAGCATTTTCCACATTTTGTTTCTTCTCATTTCTCGTTTCCTCCTCATTAAAAGTATTTTGTATCTGTTCTTTTCCCTGGCAGCCCTGCTGCGGAACAGTTACTTATCTTAATCGACAAAAAAGCAGCGCAAAAAAACCCAAGGGCTCCATTGCGCTTTTGCACCATTTTAATACTTTATGGTGGGAAAGTCAAGATAATTCTCTCTTTCCTTTTCTTTCAGAATCATGTATAGTTTTTTATAGAAACAGCTGGGGATTTGCGGAGCGGAAACCTGTACACTTTACGCGCCAGATGCTCACTGCCCGCAGGCAGTCATAATTCCACATGAACCTGGCCGCATCCACAGCGGAGCATTTATATTATATTTTAACGGGGGGAGACAGAAATGACAAACAGACAAAGCAATCATTCTTGTTCCGGAGAGACACAGCGCACCATGCACAGAGCTTTTTTCATGCTTTTCCTGCTGGCCGCTCTTATACTCGCCTGCTCCGTACAGAGCCATTTTACTCCGGTACAGGCCGCGGCGACAAAGACCGTGCGGACAGCTTTCCAGGACGGCAGCGGAAAATATCTCGAAAAGCGAGGCGCCAACTGGTATCTGTACGGACCGGGACGCAAGCCGCTGGGCGGCCTTCAATATCTCAATATTCAAAAAACAGGCAGCCTTACCAGAGGTTTTTACGCCTTTGACAAAAAAGGCAGGCTCGTCCAGAAAACCGCCGTATATAAACTGAACCGGACGGTCAACGGCGTTCGTTTCAGCGGTTTTTATTGTACAAATAGATACGGTCGGTTTCTGACCAACGGCAACGTGCTTATCAAGCTCCCCCGCACCAAATGCGCCGGACTGACGTTTCAGGGGTATTATTTCCGGGGCGCATACGGAAAGCTCTCTGCCCCCGCGCAGGTGCGTTTTTTGAATCAGAAGATTGGCAGCGTTTCTTTCAGAGGTTATTACTACTTCAGCCGAACAGGCAAGCTTTATACAAACAAGGCTTTTCATTCTCTGAACCAGACCATCGGCCGCAGAACGTTCCGCGGTACTTATTATTTCGGAGGCAGAAACGGCCTGCTTACTGTGAAGAAGGGCTGGATCACTTATAAAAATGAAAAATACTATCTGGACGCAAACGGCAAAATGGCAGTGAACTGCTGGAGGTCCGGCTATTATCTCCTGTCAAACGGCAAAATCGCCCGCAACCAAAAGCTCCCGGACGGTACATATGTCGATTACGAGGGGCGCAAATGTTCAGGCGCCGATATGGCGCTGCAATCCCTTAAGCGGCAGCTTCAGCAGACCATCCGCGGCTACAGTGGAAGCTGGTCCGTTTATGTGAAGGATCTGAGCACCAACGCCGCTATCAACATAAACGAGACTTCCATGTATCCCGCCAGTACCATTAAGGCGTTCGTCATGGCCTCCACCTTCGACCGCATCCAAAGCGGCAAGCTTTCTTATAACTCCAGCATCAAAACGCTGCTCAACGATATGATCACGGTCAGCGACAATGAATCCTTTAATGTACTTGTACGCCGCAGCAGCAGCTCGGGAAGCTTTGCCGCAGGCGCCGCTGAGATCAATAAGTACCTGAAAAAGAACGGCTACACAAAAACAGGCTGCCACAGTTCTCTGCATCCCGCCGCCTCCGCTTTTGCCAGCGACGGCGGACGCAACACCTCTTCCGCGAAAGACTGTGGTCTCCTGCTGGAAAGAATTTACCGCGGCAAATGCGTTTCCAGTAAATACTCAAAGGAAATGCTAAATCTGCTCTGCCGTCAGACACGGCGCTGGAAAATTCCCTCCGGTGTTCCTTCCGGCGTGAAAATTGCCAACAAGACCGGAGAAACAAGCAGCGTTCAGCACGACATGGCCATTGTCTACGGTCCGGAAACACATTATATTATCTGTGTTTTCTCCTCTGGCTGCGGGGAAAGCTCGGCAATTTCAGGTATCCGGAATATATCCCGTATGGTATATAATTATCTGAACTGAGCTTGTCCTCCCGGACAATCAGTATCGAAAATTCCCGCCCTCTCGGGCGGATCGGGAACCTGCTTGTCCTTTCGGACAATCAGTATCGAAAATCCCCGCCCTCTCGGGCGGATCGGGAACCTGCTTGTCCTTTCGGACAATCAGTATCGAAAATCCCCGCCCTCTCGGGCGGCCCGGGAACCTGCTTGTCCTCCCGGACAATCAGTATCGAAAATCCCCGCCCTTTCGGGCGGATCGGGAACCTGCTTGTCCTCCCGGACAATCAGTATCGAAAAGGGGCTGTCGCACTAAAAATTATTAGTGCGGCAGCACTTTTTTGATCAAAGTAAGAGCCAGGTCTATGAAAGGCCTGGCTCTTGGTGTAAAATTTATTTATGCCACTAAAC
>DXEG01000032.1 GCA_019115125.1 Candidatus Blautia faecipullorum | reverse complement strand
TTTTGAGCAAAAGGTCTATTAAAGTATGCCATTTTTCCGAAATGGAATAAGTAACAAAAACATTTCCGTGAAAAAATGGCGAAAAGATGCTGCCGCATCTATGATTTTTTAATCATTGATGCGACAGCCCCCACAACGGAATATACTTACCCGGGGAGCCGGGGGACGTGCTGCACCTGTTCCGAGCCTGTACGGAGGTGGTGCCAATGAGTACATACGAGGAATTAAGCTTGATTGTAAGCGTTGCTCTATTAATCATAGCAATTCTGAATTATACCCATAAAAAATAGCCCGTCCTGACTCTGGAAAAGTAGACGAGCTATTTTTAGTTAGCTATTTCGCCGGAGCGGGGAAGTGGTGTTTCCCTTCCGGCTCTCCTGTTAAGTATATTATAGCAAATATACTGAAAATGTCAAATGTAAAGCCGCCCCGGTGCGCCAACACCAGAGCGGAAACGCGCCCCGCCCGCTCAGCAGGCATGGAAGACTTTACTATAACACCTCCGGAGATGCTACAGCTTAAACCAAACATATTGTATCATCTTCGGGGACATCGGGCAATCAGAAAGTTTGTTTGCTGTTATTTTTGTAAAGAAATCAAAAGCTTAAAATAATAATCCTAAATTATTCAATCCATTTTCTACTCCATCATTATCAATATCAGATGTAATGTAATCTGCAACGCTTTTTACAAAATCAGAAGCATTTCCCATAGCGATACCTTTTCCAACATATTTCAGCATTTCGATATCATTCTCTCCATCACCAAATGCTGCGCTCTCTTCTCTAGTATATCCCTTAATAAATAAATATCTTTCGATACCTGTTACTTTGCTTCCACCTTTCGCAACAACATCAATAGCGTTATCGTTCCATCTTGTGATTTCTACATTCTTTAAATGTTTAGTTATTTTAGGTTGTTGATCGTGTTCCACATAGAAAATTGCTTGATATATAACATTTCCTGTATATTCCATAATAGCTGGCAATGGTGTAGAAATTGCACTGTGTGCTTGCACAACATCATTATTGATAAAATTGATATACATTCTTTTTTTCTCTACAAGCATTATAGGTACAATATTGCTGTGAAAAAGTTTTAAAATTTCTTCAGTATTCTGCAATGGATTTTCATAAAATATGTTACCTTTCGAATCATAGCAAAGCTGACCATTCAACGTGATATAGGCATCAAATTTTATGTTACTAACAGGTAATATATCTATTTCAGTTGAATGCCGTCCTGTTGCAATTACTCTATCTACATGCATTTCTGATAATCGGGATAATGCTCGTCTTGTACTCATAGGAACTTCTTTTATACGATGAGATAGAATTGTTCCGTCAATATCAAAAAAGATTGCTTTAATCATAAAATACCTCCATAAACAAATCAGTATTTGTTTTCTATATTATACAGTTTTGCTCTTAGCAGTATTGTACCATACAGTTATAAACATTGTCATTTTTTTCTGCTTTTGAAAAAATACTTAGTAGCCTATATTTTGTAAAGGGTGCTTTCAGCATTGTTTACACAACAAGCCCTTGACAAACCATAGACTACTAAGTTTTAAGGTAAACAAGCAGAAATGAGATAGTGTGCCGTATTACGACATAGAAAAAGACGCTCTATTTCAAGCGTCGATTTCTTAAAACTCTGTATTTCTTTGCATAAGTCGTTATATCAGGCTCTTTCATTTGTTGTAATTTCGTTGTAAATTTCCTTATTTTCTTTTTGCTATTTTGCTGATAGATACTGTATTTATGCGGTTTATCACAATTTAGTATCTGTTTTTCTTTACAAAAAAAGAAAGGAAGATGATTATGTGAGTAGAAAAACAAAACAGGGTAAATATAAATTCATAGAACGCTACACAGACCCTCTGACAGGCAAATACAGACGTGTAAGTATCGTTCTTGAGAAAAACACTGCCCAAGCACGAAAACAGGCTCAGGGAGCCTTACAGGAGCGCATAGAGGTATCAATAGCACCAAAGAAAAGCAGTATTAATCTGTCCCAACTGGTCAACCTGTACTACAATGAGCAAAAAGAAACCCTCAAACCGTCAACTTACGATCGCAATCACAACGTCTGCATGTCTATTGCAAAAACGCTGGGTAATGATATTCTCGTTGAGAACATTAATGCCGGGTATATTAAAAAGTGTTTTCTGTCTTCTGGAAAATCGCCGGTGACACTTAACGAATGGTTGATCCGGCTAAAGGCGCTTTTACGTTGGGGATACAAAAACGATTATATTATATAGTTTGCCCCTTTTGTGCCCCCTTACAAAAAAATCCCTGAAAGCCTTGAAAATACGATACCTTCAACACTTTCAGGGAAAGGTCTAATGCCGCTGGCCGGACTCGAACCCGTATAAGCCGTATTTTGCCAAACCATTGAAAATACTGTATTTCCCTGAAACCCGCATAAAATCAACGTTTCTTTAATGTCATGTGCGGTACAATAAAACCGCTCAAGACACACATTTTCATAACTATGCAACACGAAATGCAACACGAAAGATGATACAATATGTTCCCCTGCAACAAAATACATTGTATTGTTTTGATATATATGGTACTGTATAAGCAACAAAAAAACAAGGAAGGAGTTGTTCTTAATGAAAAAGAAAATCACCAAACTATTAATTGGCGCTTTCGCTTTTACCATGGCTGTTTTTCAGCCTGCATCTGCTTTCCCGGATGGCTCAGCGCTGAATACGGTTGTTACGGCAGAGGCGGCGACAGCCAGTCCTGGGAAAGTCAAGCTAAAAAGCATCAAGGCAGTTACCAACAACAAAATCCAGATCAACTGGAATAAGACCTCCGGGGCCACACATTACCGTATCTATTATAAAAAATACGGCGCACGCAAATGGACGTTCCTCAGAGCGGTAAATGCAAACGTTACTTCCTACACGCATACTTCTTCCGCAAAGTATCCGATCAAATGCGGGCAGAAGTATACATACACCGTCCGCGCGTATAACAGCAGGACAAAGAAGTGGGGAAGCTATGATACAAGAGGCTTAACTGCCAGAACGGTGCCGACTACGGTAAGCTTAAAAAGCATCAAGACCAATTCCAATAAAACAAACGTACAGGTGTCTTGGAACAAAGCGTACGGCGGCAACTATTACCGGGTATATCGTAAGACGCCTGGATCCGGGTGGAATCTAATCGCCACCGTGAAATCAAATGTCTTCTCCTACATAGACAAGAATCCGGTTAAAGGACAGAAGAACATTTATACGGTGCGCATGTATAACAGCGCTATGAAAGTCGCAGGTGGATATAATACGACTGGCGTGTCTGTGACCGTCCCAGAAAAAGAACCGGAAGCAACACCTGCTCCAAAGCCGGAAGAACCGGAGATGAATCTCGATGAAATGGCCCAGGAGATAATACGGCTGGTCAATGAAGAGAGGACAAAAAGAGGGCTTACTTGGCTACAACGTGAATGGGTGTTAGATGATTTAGCAATGATTCGTGCAAAACACTTTCCTACTACCGAATTGCTGAAAATACATGAAAATTCATACGTAAATACTGATATCACTTCCCCTGAAAATATTGTAAATAATTGGATGAGTATTTCCGAATACCGTGATGCTATTTTAAATCCTGATTTTGCAAATACAGGAATTGCTATATGCCAAGCTGATGACGGGAAAATATGTTGTGTACAGTTATTTAGAAATTCTGGATTTATAATGAATAGTATATGTCATATCACACTTAATGCCAATGGTGGAACATGTAAAGTAGATAGTTGCGCAGTGCTTTACGGTTTTAATGTTGAGCAATCTGAACTCCCGACACCTATTCGTGAAGGTTACACCTTTAAGGGATGGGCGCTTCCAGAGTCTGACAACCCATTTATATCATTCATACCGATATTCAAAGAACACATATTGTATGCTATTTGGGAACCAAACAGTTAACTTTTAAATCGAGGAGGCAGTTATTGCCTCCTCGATTATAAATTAAAGCATTACAATTTCTTAATTAGAGGGCAGCCGAAGGGTTGCAGTGTTATCGCTACTCTTGCATCCTGTTTTTTCAATATAGAACTGATAAATACTTGCTGCTGTAGTCGGAGATGGGTGGATACCATCATATAATAAAACATCTGGATTCATCTTACTTGGATTTATATCATAGAACCATCCATTTCTCTTTAAGTGGTCATACAGATCAATTTTTGTGTATGATCCATTGCTACATATACCATTAATAACATCATTCATCACTTTGATATTAGCCACCGTTACGCCTGCCTGATTGTCATGTGCGTAAAGTGTTGCGTTACTTACCGGATAAACATTAGCAAAATAAAGTTTACAACTACTGTCTATGTTTTTCAGTTTTGTAGCTGCACTTTGGAAGACGCTTGAATATTTTGCACGGTTCTGTGTGGAGGCTGCATCATTTACACCTAAATTAAATATAATGATATTATTTTTTCCCTTATGTGATTTTAACTTAGACTCCAGCTTAGAAAGCCCTGTATTTTGGAACCAAGTGATCCCTTCTCCCATTTCTTCAACGAACTCAACTTTTCCATCTAATTTTTTACTGCCGCCCTCATTCATACTTAATGCTCCACCATTGACCAGCGTATCATAAAGATGGCTCATTCTGGAATCCCCAACAAAGTACACCACCGTATTGTCTTTTGGAACACTTACTTCTACCGGATAGGAATCTGTCCTTTCCTTAAAAGCCACCATGTAATAAACACCGCTTGACGTAATCTTATCGCTTTCCATGAAGTAATCGCCAACTGCCTGAACGATATTTTTCCCACTGGATTTTATCGTATCAGGAGTAAATACAGCATGTTTTGTCTTTGACCATCCCAAAACATTATATTCTTCACAGGCAACGGAAGGAAATTCGTCATTAACTTTCAAATGAGTGTAATATGTCCCATCCGGCTTGAGAAAAACTGCGGTTGACGCATTCAAAGCTTCGTTCGATGTTACAGTTGCCGTCTGGCCGTTCTTTACGGTTACTTTATGAACAGTTTTATCCAGATCATAGCCGTCCGGTTTTGAGAATTCCTTCACATAATAAGTGCCTGCAGGTAAATCTACGGATATATCGGAATTTGCGTCTTTAAGCCCGATCCAAAGAGCGTCCATAGATTCCTTGCATCCCGCATCTGCGTATATTCCATACCCGGCGCCGGTTACTGGAACGGATGAATTAGGGGTTTTTACTACCTTAATATTCCCATGTGGTTTTTTCGTGGGGCCTATGGAAGTCACAGTTGCCGTTACGCCATTCTCCGCAAGATTTACGGTGTAAACCTCTTCATCCGGAGCGTTGCCCTCCAGTGTATAAAATTCTTTCACATAATAAATACCCAGAGGCAGATCTACGGATATATCAGAATTTGCATCATTCAGCCCGATCCAGAGAGCGTCTACCGCATGTTCTTCTCTACAGTCTTTTTTGGTATAAATTCCAACCCCGGTGCCTATTACGGGATCATTAAAATAAGACAGCTTTTCCACCTTGATATTCCCGTGGGGTTCCGTTGTGGGTTCTATAGAATTTACCACCGCCATCTGCCCGTTTGAGGTAAGGTTCACCTCATAGACTGTTTCGTCCAGTTTATATCCTGCCGGCGCGGAAAATTCTTTTACATAATACGTGCCAAGCGCTAAGTCCGCTAACACGTCTGAATTCGCATCCACGCGTCCGATCCATAACGCCTCCTCGGTATCTGTACAGGCTTTGTCATGATAAACGCCGTATCCGGCTCCTGTCACTGGTGGCTTGAAATAGGATGTCTTCATCACTTTGATACTTCCCTTTGGGTCTGAAGACGCGGCAGCCGCCTCCATTGGACTGGATACCAGTTCTTCTGCCAGTGTGGGTAATGTAATCTTTTTCTCCATAGTTTGTATCTCCTTTTCTTTTTTTAGTTTCGTTCCATTTTTTTGTTATAACGCAATCAAATCTTTCCATGTCGCCGGGCCGCAGATGCCGTCCGCTTCCAGAACACCTTTCCTGGACTTCTGGTACTGCGTCAGGGCGTAAATCGTGTTCGTGCCCGCGCTCCGGTCAAGCTCCAGTTCTTTTCCGTCTTTCCCCTTAAATCCCCTGGCTTTCAGGATCTCCTGCAGTAACAGCACGGATAATCCTGTACTTCCTGTTTTTACTGTCTGTGTCTCAAACATATAATTCCCTCCTGTTGCTGATTCAGTTGGCTTTTCAGTTGATATATTCTTCCCTGCAACGATACTATAGTCCGGCCGGCAGAACTTTGTTCCCGGAAGCTGGCTGTTATAATAGCTCTTTGCGCATACTCCGCCGCCATTTTCAATAATGCCGGAAGCCCCGGACGTATTTCCTTCAATCGTCCAGAAGCGGTCCCCGGATACCTTGGTTACGATCCCGGTGTGAGCAAAGGTACCGTTCCGGTAAAAGATCACAATATCACCCACCTGCGGGTTTGCATACTTGGTAAACAGGCTCCCCAGCGTCGGACAATACACATAAGGCCAGTGCTTCAGAAGTTTCTTTGCATTTTCCAGGCCAAACGCTTTCATAAAGCACCAGCTTATAAAATCCGCGCACCAGGGCTGTCCCTGATACTGCGGATATGTATCGCGCCAGTATTTCGTATAATTATTGGATCCCGCGTTCGCCGTCTTGCTGTCCAGGTTACTATTAGACCGCTTCTCCAGATATCCGATTTCTTCCTCTGCAATGCCGATCACGGCCTGTATGGCTTCTGCTTTTGTCATACCCGTCCCCTCCTCCTTCTCTGTCTCATCTGCATAATTTTTATAGAATACATTCCTGTCCACATGGCCAGAGATCCCCGGAATCGTGGCCTTGCTGCTGTACTGCCAGCCCACACCGAAATCCGGCCGGAGCCGCTCCTGCAGCCAACCGTTATCATTGGCCGGATACCGGGCGATCCAGAAATCGTATTTTTTCAGATGGCTGCAGATCACGGTATTGTACCAGTCCACATTGCAGTAAATCCCGAACTTGTATCCCGCTGCCGTCACGATCTCCGCAAAAGCCTCCGCTAACTTATGTATGTTCTCGGCTCCGAGCGCCCTCTGATTGTTCCATTCCAGATCCAGGAATACCGGGAACTGAATCTTCCGGCCATTAAGCACGCTCACGACTTTCCGGGCCTCGGACTGCACCTCCGCCACGTTCATAGCGTAGCTGTATTTATAGACGCCAACGGGAATCCCGTACTTGTTGCAGGCTTCAAAATTCCGCTCAAATTTACTGTCTGTCACGTTCCCGGCTTCCGTGATCCGCATCAGAACAAAATCCATCCCGTAATCCGCCACAGCCTTCCAGTCGATGTTCCCCTGCCATGCTGATACGTCAATTCCTTTTATTTCCATAGTGATTCCTCCATATGAAGAGGCGGCTTAATCGCCGCCCTTGCCGTTATCTTTATTAATTGCTTTATCTGCTACTTCCAGACCTTTTACTAAAATCTCCGGCACATTAAATCCCGCTTCCACAAAATTCTCCAGAATGGAGCGGATCTCATTTATAAGCAGGGAGGCCAGTACAAACCACCCAAGGAACGTTGTGACACCCAGGTCGATGCCGATTGCCTTTCCGATCTCGATAAAGACCGCGGAAGCTCCAAATGCCACCAGGATCATAAGCCAGTAGCCCAGTTTTTTCAGGACACCCTGCCATCCTTTTACCGAATTTTCTTTGTTCGCCAGGCGGCTCTTCATCCATCCCGTCAGCCAATCCGCCGCGTTCAGGAGCAGGAATGCCACAAATAAAAACCAATGTTCTCCTAAGACGTATGATAAGATGGCCACAATCGTGCCAACAATGGCGTTGTAGCC
The DNA here is from genome assembly GCA_019115125.1 of Candidatus Blautia faecipullorum. Taxonomy (GTDB): domain Bacteria; phylum Bacillota; class Clostridia; order Lachnospirales; family Lachnospiraceae; genus Blautia_A; species Blautia_A faecipullorum. The sequence continues at coordinate 21,177 of DXEG01000032.1, read as the reverse complement.
ATTTAAGATCGGTTCTGCATAATTCATTTTCTTCATACCCTCACTCTCTTTCTTTTTTTCTATGTTTTCATCAAAAAAAAGACCGTCTCACGGTCCCGCTCTTATTTCCATTCCCTTCCCTGCCTTTCTGGCGTACCAAAATCTCCGGAGGGTTCCCGGAGTGGTCGCTTGTTAGTTTTAATCCGCGTATCGCTGGGTTCTCCTCTGGAGTTTCTTTTTTGTGCGGTCCTTCGCCACCGATACACGGTAACGTATGGCTGTAACCTGTTGTGTGCCTGCCCGGAACCAATATTATGAGAAACAATTCCATAAGCCGCACCTCCGACTGTAACTTATCGCACGGACATTATCTATTTTTCCATGCATAAACAATAAATTTCGCAGAACCGCTGTGCGAGTAACTCCCGGTATTTAAGAATTTGCAAGAAAGCTGATAATACGGGTTTCCGCTCCACGTTACACTGGCGGGAGTTAACCACCCTGTTTCAATCAATTGGTAGGTGTAAGAGTATGATGCATCTCTTAAATTTGCGGAAATTGTTACAGTATCTGTTGCGCTGGTTCCATTAGAGGAGATGGATTGCCCGCCCGTATCCAGTGTTATAATTTGATATCCGGCAAGAACATATCCGCCTACAGATGATTGCGGATATAAGTATTTTGAGGTTTCATTTTTCAACCTCAGATACATCGCGTCACTGTCTTCATCCCAGCCAATCAATACCACGGGCTGAACGTCATTTTCTATAATTATTGTATCTCCTTCTACAAGGCCAGGTGTCCCGGATTGTACGAGATATCCCATCGTGCCGGATTGCCGTTCTACCTTAATCTCATTTTTCGATTTTAAAATTACATCTCCGGTTTTTGACTCCAGAACAACGTGCCGGCCATCGGCATAGTTTGCCGACAAGTCTAGTAATCCATCTGTCGTGCTTCCATATCCTCCGGTCAAAAGTGACTGATACATCCGCATCCAGTCATTGTCGCTTTTGCTCAGAATCTCAATTCCCTGCATTATTCCAGATTTTATCGCACTGGCGCTAAAGTAGAAATGGATGCCATCCGGGGAATAAATGCCTTCCATTCCCTGCGAAGCGAGTTCCAAAACCTCCAGCGGCGTCAGCGCATCCACATCCGTCACAACCGCCACGCTCTGTATATCCATTAGCGTTGTTGTCCCGCCGGCCGCATATAATTTAGCCCGAATCTGTACAACATCCTTCGATATCCCGGTGAGTGTATGGGTTACTGAGCTTTCATTCTGGGAAGATCTGTATATTTCTGTCCATGTTTTTCCGTCTGTTGTCTTTTCTATGACAAATCTGCCGCTGTAGGCGGTCCTCGTGGTGCTGTTCCCGTCCCGGTAGTATGCGGAAAATCCCAAGGTATTCGGATAGACCGCATTGTCCCGCCCTCTCTTCAATACATTTACAGAGGGTTCAATAAAATAGGTTCTGGCCGCCGTTCCGGTGTTTCCCATTTTCCCCACAGAGTAGGATACAGACGTTGTATTGTCTGTGTATGTAATTACCGTTCTTGTCCACAGGTATGAGCCTGCTGACACAGATGGAATTGCCGTGCTCCATGTCCCCGTCGGAATCGTTGTGCCGCTGGAAGAAGCCTGATATGTCACTGCGGTTGATTTGACGCCTTTTCCCGCGGCCCCGGTCGCACCTGTGTCGCCTTTATCTCCCTTCGCTCCGGTCGCGCCCGTGGTGCCATGTGTGCCGATAATCCGAACCGTGGTATTGGAAGTGGTGCCGTCGGTATACGTGATCTTCTCGTAGTTCCACAAATATTTCTTTGTGGTGGTCGTGGTCTGCATCGTGGTAGTCCAGCCTGAGGTAGACGTTGTTACTCCAGATGCAGACGCACTGGCAAGATAGTATTCGGTTATGGAGCTGATTCCCTTGCCTGCCGCTCCTGTGGCCCCGGTCGCACCAGTGTTCCCGTAAACACCTATAATACATGGTGTGGTTGAAGATGTGGTGTTGTCGGTATATGTGATCTTCTCATAGTTCCACAAATATTTCTTTGATGTGGATATCGTCTGTATGGTGGTTGTCCATCCTGACGTAGACGTTGTTACGCCGGAGGCAGACGCGCTGGCAAGATAATAATTGACTACAGACTTAATGCCTTTTCCGGTGGCTCCTGTATCTCCCTTGTCACCTTTCTCTCCGGCAGCCCCAGTATCTCCTTTGTCTCCCTTGTCGCCCTTGGCTCCGGTCGCGCCAGTATTTCCATACACCCCGATGATGCAAGGAGTGGTGGTCGTGGCCGAATTATCTGTATAAGTGATTACCTCGTAATTCCACAGATATTTTTTCGATGTGGTAATCGTCTGTATGGTGGTTGTCCAGCCGGATGTGCTCGTTGTCACACCGGATGAGGATGCAGATGCCAGGTAATAGTTGACCACAGACTTAATGCCTTTTCCGGTGGCTCCGGCCGCGCCCGTGGATCCGGTATTTCCATACGCGCCGATCACGCGCTTAGCGGTATCCGTCGTGGTTCCGTTGGTGTAGGTGATCGTCTCATAATTCCACAAATATTTGTTTGTGGCTGTCATGGTCGGCGGCGTGGAACTCCACGAAGTCGGAGCTGTGGTATTGCTGGAAGATACCGCATAATGCTCCGCTATGCCCGATATTCCATTTCCTGCCGCTCCTGCAGCCCCGGTGTCGCCTTTATCTCCCTTGTCGCCTTTTGCTCCTGTGGCGCCCATCTTCCCAATAGAATATGATGTAGACGTTGTATTATCTGTATATATGATTACTGTTCGCGTCCATAGGTATTGATTGGCTGATACTGAGGGAATCTCTGTACTCCATGTTCCTGTTGGTACTGTTATCCCGCTTGATGAGGCCTGGTAGGTTACCGTGGTAGATTTAATTCCTTTACCAGCTTCTCCCGGTATCCCGTCCTCACCTTTCGCTCCATCCCGAACCTTCTGAACATTAAAGCGCTTGGTTGCGGAAAACAGCCCCAGGTAGCTAGCTGTAATGTCCACCCACCCAGTATCCGCAGATAATCCTGTTACCGTATAGGTTCTCAGTGTATTGTCCCAGCTCCCCGTAACGCTGCCAGACTTCGCAATGCTGTAACTGCAGCTCGCGCTTACATCCGTGCTTCCATAAAACACCTGCACCCCTGTCTGGACAACAGGGAAAGTACTTATATTTCCTTCATGATCCGCCGGGATCCCCTGGTATTCATTGTCCAGTATCATGTTCAGGTTCCTGGCTTTCTTTGCTTCGTCCAGGGCTTCATTTGCAACTGTATCATCTGTATAGTTGTTGAGCTTCTGCCAGTCCGCAGAAACAAATACGCTTCCTTGTGCCCGCGCAACTCCGCACGTCAGGATATCCTCGCCATTACACCACAGATCTCCAATGTCATAGGGCGGCTGAGGCGTTACAACAAATGTCCGGCGTTTCCCATCCGCAGTGTCCTGAGCTTCCTGGGCGGCCTGCATAGCGCTTGTAATATCCGTGTCTTTCAGGAGTACCCAGCCCCATACGCCGTCCGTCTCCATAAAGCGGTACGCATACCCTTTTGACTTCCAGAAGAACCGGTCACCGATATGCTTGATTCTTTCTTCATTAGTCGTCCATTCAGCCGCAGGATAATTCTGCATGGACGGTTCATAATCGTAATACCAGTCTTCCACCTGCCCGTCCACCTGCGCCTGCAGCGCCGCCAGGTCACCGGAAACCGTATTAGCGTAGTCTGCCAGCTTCCCGTCCGCGTACTCTTTCGAATCGTCCAACACGTCATTGATCGCCGCGGTTGCGGTCTTCCCGCCGATACGGACGGAATCGCCTGATATGAGTACCTGTTTGGTATCCATATCTGCTGAGAAAATTGCATTTCCTTCCTCATCCTCGATCCTGATCGCGCCGCCCGTGGCCCAGTCAAAGTTGATGCCTATTACAGAAAGTATGTTTAAGACGGCATTACCGGAACTGTCAAACCCGGCTTTCCATTTTCCCGCTGCTTCTGTCGCTTCGTCGGTGCCCTGGTAATCCCGCGTTGTCCAGAAACCGTCAATACCCAATTTATAAACAACCTTCGACTCCGCTAACGCCGGTTTATCATGCCGATATGCCAATATGGATCCATCAGGCTGCTTCACCGTGGTGCTGAAAAAGCCAAAAGTGTTTGCCGCAATCTGGTTCATGGTCTGCACCGCGGTATCATATGCGGAAAACACCTTTTCCGTGTTCTTTTTTGCCTCCAACAAGGTTTTCACAGCCTCTGAATTCATTTTACTGCTGTTCCTTAAAGGGCTGTCAGCAGCACATTTCAGGGTAGTAATTCCATAAAATGTGAAACAAATATCGGTGAGTATGGACTGAAATACATTCTGGTTACGATCCACCAGATAACAGATATCTCCAAACTCCGCCACCGGGTACGCAATATAATCCGCGGTAAAAGGACGGAACCTGCATCCGACAACGGATTCCCCGATCAGGCTTACCGCAGTCTGTTCCTTCCCCTCAATCAACGGATTGTCAATTTCCAGCACATAGCCCTCTTCCCCATATATGTAATCCTGATCTTCACCCTTTGCCTGGATCCCGGTAATAACCACATCATCTGTCGCTATATTTGGTGATGATATAAAAGACTTAAATATATGGTAATTACTGGCCGGAGTAACCTCCTGTACATTTATATCCGTCACGCTTTCTTCAAATCCCGAAAAATTGTAGCTGTTGATACACAGCCGGCCCTGCCTGTTCATCCGGGCATAACCACCGGCCAGCATTGCGGCCAGGGCATAGAATTGGCGGTGTGTGATATTCTCTGGTTTTTTCTGTACCAGGAAATCATCATTTTTAAACGCCGCCGTCTGCAGATCGATCCCGCAGGCCGCGCAGCTATCCGCTACCAGGCTTCCCAATGACGCAGGAAAACTCAATGCAGTGTCATACTCTTTATTAGCTTTGTACATATCGTCCACAGCTTGAATCGTAATGATGGATCCGTAGTTTTCCGGCTCCGTCACTGTATACTTCCCGAAATCTATACTTTCAGTTGTCTCCGATAACTGGAAATTCAGCTTCAGGCGGATCACTGCCATGTTGAAATCATAGTCAGCGTACTGATCCTCATAATTCGTGATTTCAAGCTGTATGGATCTTCCCACAGCCACACCAAGGGGAAAGCTTCTGCTTTCTGCCCCGTCTGTAACCATATTGTTGGATATGGAAAAATCTTTATCTGTCAATGCCAGCGTCCTTCCATCTTGGAAGGTAAAGGAAGCGGAGGGATTAAAGTCCGTCCGCTCCGCCATTGTAGTTTTAAACTCATTGCTTACATTAATCAATCGGATTCACTCCTGTCATGGTGAATGACAAACTGCTAAACCGTTCTTCATCCACCTTTAATGTGCCAATTTTTATGTTTCCCTTTGCCACATAAAATTTATCGTTCCGCCATTCTCCGTAATATGGAGAAAAGTAATGCAGTGTAAATGCATTTCCTTTGGCCACAATACTCAAGATCTGTTTTATCTCCTGTATGGTCAGTTCTGTGGCCTGATAAGAAAGCGCCTCTACTGTAAAAAGAGGCGTGAGATGGATCGGTCCAATGATTGTCCTTGTGGTATCCTCTGTATAGGTCGTTTCAAAATCATAACCAAGATCCTTATCCGGCTGCTTTATTCTTTTTCCATTCATTAATATTGCTTCCTGTGCTGCCATCCTATCACCTCTTAAGTCAATTCAAATGGATTTTTCCCGGAATACGTCTGCCGGAGCTTTGCTTCCTCAATCATCTCCTCAAACAGTGTTCTTCGGTTGACCTGCATTACATTATGCAGCACCTTGCCATTCTCCTGGTCTCTGCCAGACTCCTCCCGGACGATCTTTCGGAGCAGGTCTTCTGGTGCTTCGATATTGTTTCCGTGCTTCTGGTCTCCCAATACCGCCAAAAATTCAGATCTGGGCGGAATTACGGCTCCCGATGCCAGATACGGCACATGCGGTACTCTCGGGAAGGAAGCGCTGAACCCAATCGTTCTGCTGCCTGTTGCCGTAGGAATTGTCCACGGACCAAAATTCATGGCAGCCTCAATACCCGCAATGGAATTGTTTATGTTGGAAATCCCATGATTCACAGTGCCAATAACAGAATTCATCTGGTTTCTGATATTTGATGTCATTCCTTCTATGATCTGGGCGACACTCTGCGCAATGTACTCCCATTTATCTGTCATGATGTTATACATAGATGTAGAATAGCTTTTGACAGTTTTGGTCATATTTGCCAGCTCTGTGGATGCCGCCAGCTTCATAGCTCTGAGGTTCTTCTTCACTTCTTCAGAAGAATTTCCCCATTTGAGCACTGTGACATCATCAATATCCCCAAAAGCCGTCTCCGTATCCGACTGCATGTTTTCCATAGACTCTGATACAGATTTTTCTGCCTCTTCCGTAGTGGTCTCGATTTTTTCCTGCGCATTGCTCATATGGGTATCCACGCTGCTTTCCACCGTCAACATTGCTCCCGGAATTTTTTCAGACAGGTATTGCGCCGCCTCTTCTGTATTGACTCCCATGGACTCAAGAACTTCTATTACAGAATCAAATGCATCCTGAGCCGTTTTCGCGCTGCCGTCTGTATTGATCAGTGCTGTCTGAAGTGTTACTAGAGCTCCCGGAGCCAAATGGAACTGATCTATCAAGAGCCTTACATTTTCTTCAAGCGCGCTATATGCAACCTGTGTATTCGGCACTGTCACGGTTGAATTGGACAAGGATGTATTCATTCCATCAATCGCCAGGGTCAAAGCGTCTATCATCTCATCAGACATCTGGTACTGCCCTCGGAGCAGATCAAACGCATATCTGGCCTGATCCGCGGTAACACCAGAATTACTCAGCTCCGTCATGAGCTGATTGGTGGCCTCTTTCATCTCTTCTGCCGACATGTCCCCGGATTCCAGGCTTTCCTTCAGCTCAAAAAGCTTCGTTGCTGTATCAGAGGAAATCCACCCTTTTTCTGTCAGAACATTGAAATAGGAATCCATAGATGCTCCAAACGCACTGGCAATCCCATTTCCGCCCTGCATAACTTCTATGAAGTCGCGCAGCCCGGAAAGCGCAACTGTTGCCGCTACTCCAACGCCTACGATCAGACCGGCTTCCCCGACCAGAGGAGCAAGCGCTTTCGCGAACCCGGCCAGTCCTCCTCCAGAGGATGTCCCTGCCGCCTTCGCAGCCGCCTCTCCGATATCTTCCAATAAGTCACCTGCGGAACTCGTTCCGCTGCTGAACAGGCTTTTGATCTTTCCGGCAACACTGGTAATGCTTTCCTCTGTGATCAGCTTCTTTCCGATTACGCTTACCAGTTTTTTTACCAGAGATCCGATTCCCGTGATATCCGCGATTTTTACGGCAATAAAGGCTTTTCCCAGGAACGCGGCGATTTTTCCGGCGGTCCCGCTTTCGCTCAGTCCGTCAAAAAGCTCTCCGATAGCCCCCGCAATGGCAGTGACCATACTCCACAGATGCCCGCCCCAGTCAACTTCTCTTAAGAATTTCCCAACGTTTCTCCCCAGTTCCTCCCAATCTGTATCTTCCAGAATATCCACAAGGAATCCAACCAATTTACTTAGAAAAGTATTCAGCGATTTCCCTGCCTCTTCCCATTCCAAATTGGAAAATGCCGTATTCAGGCCGTCTGAAACATTGTCTGCAATCTCATCCCACTCTACTGTTTCGGCAAGCTTCAATAGAGTGTCAAAAAGACCGTTGATGCCGTTTGTAAGCGTCAGGGCGATATCGCTGAAGCTGATCCGTGAAAAAGCTCCGTTGACTGCCTGTCCGATCGCCTCTCCAAGCTCATCCCAGCCAGTCAAACCAGCGCCGGATCTCCGTGACATATCGGATATAAAACCGCCGAGTATATTCCATGAAATCATGAAATAGTTTCCAAGAAGGTTTCCAAGGTTTGTCCATTGGATTTCCCCGATGGCGCCCCGGAGTCCCTGCGACAGCTTCCGGCCGATCAGGCCAAAATCAATCCCTCCTGGTCCGATCAGCAGGTTAAATGTGTTCACAAGTGTATTGACGCCTGCGCCCACCGTCCGGCCCAGAAGGTCAAAATCGAGGTGATTCACGAGGCTATTGAAGGTCCTTGTAAATGCATCTACGAATTTCGTGATCTTTGGGCCTACTTTTTTCCAGCTTATCGCACCATAAACTTTCTGAAGACCTTTGTTGATTCCATCTGCAACGAATTCGCCAAGGCCTTCCCAATCTTCCGCCTTTATGAGTTTTTTGATTTTATCCGCCAGATTTTTGATGAAATTTTCAATCGGGACCGTTTCAAACATGTCCCCCGGTGAGATCCCGCCTATTCCTCCGGCTGGAACAGATCCTCCCCCGTTCCCGCCGCTTCCTGAGGTATGGCCTGTATCTGTTGTTTCCCACCGCCTTACTTCGTCCAATCCTGACAGATAACTGTCATTTGCTTTCTCGGCATCTTTTGTCGAGTCCGCCAGGCGATTGGTTGCATCGGCGGCATCATCCGCCGCGTCAGCAGTAGACGATAATGAAGCCCTGTAGTCCTGCTGCACTCCGATCGCTTTTACAAAGCTGCTCTGCCCTGTCAGGGCGGCAAAGAACATCCCGACATAAGTCAATGCCTTTGATATCAGATTGATAAATGTCACCAGGATCGGAGAAACCACGGTAAGCAGCGGCGAAAAAGCTGTGGCAAAGCTGTTTTTCAGCCTTGTCAAAGCAGACATCAACGCGGACAGGCTAACGTTTGTTTCATCCGAATACTGCGCAAGGTTCTGGAAGCCTTCCCCGATTCCGCTTGTCAGTATGGAAATCGCACGGAATACAGTACTGAACAGTAAAGACGTACCCAGCATTTTTCCAAGAGACATCTGCGTGTTTTTTGCATGACTGTTCAGGCCGGCTATTGCTTTTGCCCCATTCCCGGCGCCCTTTATCAGGGTGGAGCTCATCCTTGATACGACCCTTGCCAGCCTGGAGACGCGGTCGGCAGCTCCCTTCAGCAATGCAGAATACTTTTTTGTTTTCTTATTCGCCCCGGTTACGGCATTCTCGTATTTCTTCAGCTTCCGGTTAAGCTTTTCAATCTTTTTCGCATTTTTATCGTATTCCTGGTACCCTAAACCAAGCCCGGCTGACTCCAGCTCCTTCTGCCTGTTTTTGAGCTCACTCAGCCTGCTGTTCAGGTCTACAATCCTCTGCCTGGAGATTTTTGTGTTATCCCCAATATCTTTCAGACGCTTCGCTTCTGCGGCTGCCTGTGCCTCCTTGGCTCTGGTCTCTTCCAGCTTCTGGTTCAAAGCAGCGACTTGTTCCGCCTCTTTTCTGGACTGCTCCGGCGTCTTGGCAAGCTCTTTGGCATATTCTTTGGCTTCTGTTTTCAAAAGCGCAAGTTTCCGGTAGGCGCGGTCAAACTCTTCATTTCCCAGACCTTTTCCCGCATCAGCAAGCTTCGCTAATTCCAGCTCCGCCTCACGGATTTTACCCGCCAGGGTATCAATGCCAAAAGGATTTGCGGATGGAGCCGGGGATATCAGATCTTTTTTATATTCCTGTGCGGCCTGATGCATCCGCTCCAAATTCAGGTAAGCGCTGTCATAGTCCTCATCCCCGAACCATTTTCCCTGACTTTCCAAAGTATCCAGGGCTTTCTGCGCTTCCTTCAGTTCCTGAAGAAATTCGTTGGTATCTTCCGCTGCTCCCTTCATGCCTCTTTCTATTTCAGCCGTAGCAGCCTGCGATTCCCGGCGCATTTTCCCCAAGTCAATTTCTACTGGCTCGTGCAGAGGCCCGTCGTAATCATCCTGTGGGGATTCTTCCATCCTGGTGATCGTAATCTTCTGCTCCTGTGTATCAGCCATCTCTTTTTTGGCTTTATCTGCTTCTTTTGCAGCCTCACGAGCTGCCTTCGCCGCTTTTTTCGCTTCCTGCTGCGCGCTTTTTGCCTTTTGTCCTGCGGAATCCGCGTGCGATCCAGCCTCAGAAGATGAGGAAGCAAGCTGATCCATAACAGATTTCAGATTTTTCTCAATATCCAGAACAGAGCGCGCCGCCCGTTTTGCAGACTCCTGAAGTCTTTTGCAGTCTGCCTGGAATCCTTCCAGATCAACGCCCGTCTCAATAATCAATGTCCCGTCCGGTTTTACCGCCATATTACCTCACCGCCTTAATCCAGCATTGCTTTCAGCCGCTCCTGTTCTTCCCTTTCTGCTTCGGAATATTTCTTTTTCAGGTCACAGATAGCTTTATTCTCCCTGTAGAATTCCTTCTCCCATTTTTCCAGTTTCTTTTTTTGGATACGTTTTTTCCGCAAAGAGACCACCTGGGAAAACAAACTCTCCCCAATCTCCATATAGGCGCCCATAAAAGTCCACCAATGAAGATAGGGGAGAGCTCTGATCTCTTTTCCAAGTACACGGTTGATAGACGGGATTATGATCGGGGCATCCTGTTCCCAGTCCATCAGCCGCGGTTTTGGTCCTTTTTCTTCCTCTGTTCCCAAATCAATAAATAAGACTGCCTGTTCTGCTGCTTCCATCCACAGTCTTCTCGGCATTTCCTGAAAATCTACAAACAGAATATCCAGGCATATCCACCACTTCTCATCTTCCTCGTAATCCGGATTATTAAAATATCCCAGAATATCCAAAACCGCACGAAAATCTGAGCGTATCTTGTATTTCCGGTCTCCTACAGGCAGTGACTCCGGAAGGTCCCAGGAATTCATTTATGATACTTTGCGGTAGCTTTCCGCACTTTTGACATTTTCTTTTCCACACGTTCATTGCTGATCGCTTCCATAATTCCAACAATCCCCTCAAGAACGTTTTCAAAGAAAAAGTCTCCGTTTGAAATCACGGTCAGAGGCCCGCATTTCTGGAACAGAGACTCAGAAACGTTGTATCCGAACAGATAATTTAACTGCTCTTTCACATTTTCAGAATATTCTACGATTTCTTCGTTGGACACATCTTCTGAAAATTTTGTATGATTGAAGAAATCAACCACGGAGCCATATCTTTTGAGGATGTCTGTATCGGTAGGGATAAATGACATTTTTCCAAGGATTTCTCCGTCCGCGTCCTCGATCGGGACTACGATTTTTCCTGTATCAACCTTTAATTTCAATGTTTTGTTTAAATCCTGCGGCATAATGCTCCTCCTTATTCCATATTTTCAATCCTTCAGGTTCCGTCAATCTCAGGAACCACCGCCGCCAGACTGGCTGGAATCTGGTGTAAATGTTTTCGTATCCGGCTTATACAGTCCTTTTGTCCTCTCTCCTACATAATTCACTGTAAACGGGATCTGGTAACCGGAGGTATCGCCGCCATAGGAAGTGGGGATGATGTAACAATCCTGTTTCCATGCTGTGTACCCGGCAGTAGCGGTCCCCTCCCAGAGATGCACTTCCAAGGCGCTCGTTTTGCAGTTGTCATCCTTATACCTGTTGTCAATGATCTCCTGAAGCTTCTGTGATAAGACGCTGTCCGTCCGTGCATAGTACGGATCCGCTTCAGAGGAAACCTCGTACCCATTATGTTTGAAAGAAAGGTCGCCAAGTATATTCGGCGTGATTTCCGTATCCGGATTCAGCTCAACGTTATACTCTTCAAGGTCTTCCCCCAGGCGTTCATATCCCGTTGCTTCTCCATTGCACAGGGAGCCGGAGTCAATAAAATGCGCCATGTACTTCCGGTCAATTTTTCCCTGCACAGTATCATCAAACAAGTGAAGATTGATTCTTTTCTTCATTTCCCATCCGTCCTTTCATATTTTATTCTTATCTCTTTCGATATACAGGATCCTGCCCTGTACCATATACCTGGCAAGCCCTGCCTCTGGATTCACTCCGGCAAAATTCGGCATATTCTGTAAGATCTCTATTGTTTCAACCTTGCAATTTTCTCCGAAATCCGGATATTCTTTTTTCTCATTCTGGCCATCCAGCCAATCCATAAACCCCTGCACAAAATTCATGCATTCCAGGTTCAGGTCATCATCATAGGTGGAGTATTCCTTTATAACTTCTATGGTAAAACCATAGGTTTTTCTCGCATCCCCATTGATGAATTTCTTTATCACCTGCTCTGCGTAATTTGTGATCAGGCCAAAGCTGTTGGCAGACTCCGGGGAATGATTAAAATGCAGGACATCACTGGTCAGCTCCTGTATTTTCGGTTCAAAATATTTCTTTACCGCATCATGCTTTGTCATAATTTCCGCTCCTTTAAATACTGGTCAAATGCCTTTACCAGATCGTCCCTTCTGGCCGTCATCATGGCTGTATCCCAATGTGACGTTGCCAGCGGGTGACGGAAGCCGCTGTGATGCAGCTTCCTGTCTGACGGGATTTTTGCCACCTTCGGGCGTGACCAGAACATGCCCTCTCCATTGGTAAACGCGCCTTTCTTGGTTTTAGGATCCACATACAAAGTCCCTTCCCATTGATAGTGGGCGTAGGGGCTCAGATAATGGATCTGGCCGTTTTTTTCGTCTGCGCTTACGCGGACATTCTGCGACAATGTTAATGTATCGGCCGGAACATAAGGCTCCATTAAACGCTTCGCGGTATTAGCCAGGTACAGCATCCCTTTCCGTCCGCCAGTCTTCTTTGCGCCGATCTCCAGAAGCGGTTTTTTCCATTCAAAGACAATCTTTGCCATATGCTCACCCTCCCAGTCGGTAATGCTTTGCCACGGGGAATGTAGTATTATCCGAAAAAGCCGTTACCTGAAACGCGTTTGGTTTGTACCGGTTCAGAAGCTGCGCGGCTGTATGTCCGCTTTCTCCGGTGATACGCTCCTGGCACTCTCCCAGGATCACGATATCTCCCTGAGAGATCGAAAAGCATCCTCCCGGGTTTCTGACAAATTCCGCATAAGGACGATATCTCCCATCTTCCGGGATCCTGACAGTGTATACATTCTGGGATATAGCCGCTGTATCTGAAAACCCCGTCTTGATCTGGGATTTCCAGAAACAGTTGTGAATCACTGTCCGGATCCATTTTTCTTTTCTGTCCTCTGTGAAGGATGCCATCACCCGGCTGTATAGAGTGATCGTAGAAATATAATTCCGGTTCATCCTCATACCCCCGTATACAGAAGGCCCGAAAAAGCCAGATAACGGTAGATAATCTCCCTTATCTTCCTGGCTTTCCCTTCCTCTGTATAAACAGACTGGGACAGGTCAAATGTACCGGATTCCCCATCGTTGCTGTATGATGTCAGAAGGCCGGCCCCGCCCTGCTCCCGCGCCTGCGTTTCAAATTCATTTGCCCGGAATAAAAATTCCGCAATTTCGCAGATACAGTCCTTTACGGACTCTGTGATCAAGCCAGAATCTTTTTTCAGCCTTCCCATAGTCCGCTTATCAATCTCTCCTTCTGCCATTCTTTCCCAGTAATTCCAGGAATCCTTATAAATGAGAGGCGTGTCGCTGCATCTTGTATAATTCTCGTAGTATGTATAATCCACATACATCTGCATATCCACTCCTTACGCCATGATGCCGGATGTTTTCAGGTTTGTGATGATATCGGCAATCGCCTGAGCGCAGGTTTCAGCCGTAGCCTCCGCCTGCGTAAAGGTAACTGCAGCCGCTTTCTTCACACCTCCAAGCTCCTGTTCGGTCGCAGCCGGAAGCGTATATCCCGCGCTCCCGCCCTGTCCGTTCCAGTTATCTGCGATATGCTGTATTAAATCGGCGATCTGGTCTTCCGTCAGGTCCTCCAGGGAGCTGCCGCAGGCTTTCACCGCCAGGTTTTTCAATGCATCTGTGATCTGCATGTTATCCCTCCTTTATTTCAGGATCGCGAACGGGCATCTTTTGGTCTTGTCTGTCTTCAGAGAATTGATTGGGTTCGGGATCTCCCAGCCCAGCCGCATGACCGCACGCAGCGCGATCATATCGTTCTGCATCAGATTGTAGGCAATCGTACCGTCTGTATTCTGGATCACACCCTCGGTAAACAGCTTGAAGGTGATATCCTGCCGGATCGCGTACGTAAGCTGGCCGAAATCCCCGGAAATCATCAGGGCCTTGCTTTTGTCAAACGCTCCGTTATTGGGGAAATTCATGGAGCTTCCATCCAGAGTGTAATTTGTCCCTGTCTGCATATCGCTCTTAAAAAGCGGCTGCCCTGTGGAATCCCTCAGACCCCTGAGCTTTGCCCGCATGGATATATCCGCCATATGGGCGTTTACAAAATACCCGGATTCCTCTACCTTCGCGATAACGCCGGCCTCTCCCATGATCTTTTCGTAAAGGCTGTCTCCGTCTGAAAGCGTTACAGTTGCTCCGGCCTTTGTCGCCGTGGTTACTACATCATCTCTCCAGGTAGAAGGTTTATCAGCGCCAAAAAGGATGGCGCCGTCAATTTTCTTTCCAAACGCCTCGACGATCCTTGGTCTCACCTCTCCCCAGATGTCATATTCCGAATCATCCAGCACTGCCTCGGGAACGGGAACGATCACGGCGATCTCTTCCGCGGTGATCATCTTCTTATCCCATGCCTGCTTAGTTGTCTGCTTCTGCCCGGTATCCCCGTTTACAAAATAAGCGATCGGCAGCATATCCAGTACGGGGATCTTATACTGCCTTGAGGTCATATTTGCCAGCTTTCTGCCTCTAGACAGTACGGCCGACTGGGTTATAACGCCCTGGATGATCTCGTTTGCTTCCTGTACCGGGATCAGGGAATCCGCCCCTGTACGGTCGATGATGTTCACATCACTGTCAAACATCCTTAAATTCATTCGATTTCTGTTCATCTTTTACCTCCATTATCTTCTTGCCGCCCGCCGGATCGCGTCATTGATGGACGTATTCATATTTCCTCCCGAACTATTGCTTTCCGTACTGGAAGATCCTGAAATCCGGTATCCCCCTGCGCCTGTATAACGAGGATTTTCTTTCAGGAACTTCTCTGCCGCCTTGGAAAAGTCTGTTTTATCATCCACCAGCTTGCTGACCTTGAACATGACATAATCCAGGTCATCATCTTTAACGCCTTTCGCCCGCAGCACTTTTTCATTCTTCATCTCTGCGTTTTCTCTCAACGCGTCGTCACGTTCTTTCTGGATCTTGTCAATATCCGGCTTGTTTGCAGCCTGCCTTGTTTTAAACTCTTTTATGGCTGTCGTGATCTCTTCCTCGCTCAGCCCCTGTTTCCGGTAGAAGTCCGCCAGCGCTGCCCTGGACGCTTTTTCAGCCCTGTTGTTGGCGATCTCTTCCGCCTGCTCAAATGTGTACCCGGTGCTTCCGCCCTGGCCACCGTCACCAGCCCCACCATTTCCTCCGGTACCGCCTTCTCCATCAAAAATGTGTAAATTCATCTTTTTATCTCTCATATTTACCTCCGTTTCGCCCCGACGGGCTCCCACAGCTTTTCCTGTCTTCATGTTTTGGACATAATAATAGCCCCTCTCGCCTGAGGAGCTTAAAGATACTCTATGCAGTTGTATTCCTGATTGATAGCCGCAATTCCAAGGAACCAGGCGTCTACCAATGTTCTGCCCTTATCAGACAGCTTCTGCCATTTAATCACGGTCATTCCGCTGCCAGCGTCCGCGCAGATGCAATCTCCTGTCAGATCCTGAAGAGCATTGATCAGACCGCAGGTCAGCGCCGATACCCCAGCGCATACAATGCCCTGGCCATTAATATGCCGGTTTGCATGGCCGTCCATACGGATGCCGTCCGGCCTTACTTTTACCTTTATCATTTATCTCTCACCTCCTGAAAATGGGTATAAAAATACCACCGACCTTTTTGATCAGTGGTATCAATATCCGTGCCATTTACATTTCTCACATATTTCTTCCCAGTTTGGTTTTTTCTTGAACTTTTCCGGGACAGTATCCTTCTTCAGGATTCCGTCTACTGCATCTGAGTTTTCGATACAATCAATATTTTCAATTTCCGCATCCACCAATGGACACATCACAAAGTCAGGTCCGCCCATTCTTCAACACCTCCATAGCTGCCGTTACCTTTTCATCATATTGTTCCTTTTTAAAAGCTGTCTTGATGTGCTGCGCTTCGTTATCCACAAAAGCCGCACCCTCGCTGCTGTAATAGTTTGTGAATTTTCCTTTCCATTTTGTAGTAGAGAACAACGCATTTTGAATAAAGCCTTTTGCCTCAGCCTCCGTTACATTATGCCCTCGTTCCTGGTTTATATGTTTCTCGTCAAACGAAAGTTTATTAACATCAGGAATTTGGGGCTTCAAATCAATCTCTCCCCTCATTCCAGCTGATTTCATATCTGCTTTTATTTTATCATTTACGGCCATTTCTTCAAGCACTTTTTGCTGCGTTTTGGAAGGCATGAATTTTCCTCTCAATCCATCCTGGTATACCCGCTTCATCTGCTCTGGCAAGCCCATGTTTTTTGAAAAATCCTTGTATTCCTGCATCTGTCCCTGATACCTTGCCTTTTTCAGCGTGATATCCTGATCGGAAGCTCCCCCTCGCTGGAGCAGCCGGATGTCCTGCCGGGTCTTCCGCATCTTCCGCTCCATATACCGCTGTCTCTGCAAGGCCTCGTAGGTAGTGTACTGTTTCCCATTGTATTCTCTGGGTGTGTTTTCCTCCCGTATCATATCAGCTAACTGCTCGTCGGTATAGTTACGGATGGATCCAGGCGGGAAAGCGTCGTAGTCATGGTAACAGTTTACACCCAGAAGCCCATCCGCTCTCCCAAGTCCGCACACATCTATAAGCTGCTGCATTGTGTATACCCGTCCCTGCCATGGCTGATGTGTCGGCCTGGCGCCGGTGTGCGCAGATACCTCGTACTGATCCACTCCCAATTCTTCCGCAACCTGCTCGTTGATCTTCCCCTGCACCTGCCGGAACCCGGTCATGATAGACATTCTGGCCGCTACATCCACCCGGAATCTCTTACCGGAATTATAATCAATGTACCGCACGCCAGAATTTGTCATTTGGTTCACTGCGCGGGATAAAGCGGTGTGGAAATCAAAAGCTCCTGAAAGGATGTCCCACATGGCGTTGTCCAGAGTATCCCGGTAAAAGTCCATTAGCGGGGAGTACATGATCTTTTCTGTAGCTGGGTCTTTAATTGCAAATCCCATACTTCCTGTGATATTCCTGAAGCTGTCCTTTGTCTGCTGCCGGATCCCCTCGATCAGCTCCTGAAGCTGCATGTTCTCTTCGAAAGGGATCTGTTCCCGGCCAAACAGTTCATAGGAGCGCTTATGTCCATAATACTCCTCATAAACTGTGTCAGAAAATATATGATCAATATCCGTATCAATATTGCCTAACGCCTGCCGGATCATATCCTTTATGCGGGTCTCTGATTCCCCTAACTGCTGCAGTCTCGTGATCTGCCAGTCAGACGAAGCAGAGGAAAAGCCGTTTTCCCTGATCCTGCCTACAATGTCCTCCATGATACGGATTTCCAGATCCGAAATGTGTTTCACTGCCTCCTGGGGGATCTGCTCCAGTTCTCCCTGCGATCTCATTCAATCACCTCGGCCGGCTCCTGTATTTTCTTTTTTGCCTGTTCCTCCGTTTCCCCGTACCACTTTGCCCTGTACTCTTCAAGCCTCATCGCTCCCATACTTACATCCTGGCGGTCACTGTTCCTCTCTGCTTCTTTATCCTCTATGATAGAATCGTCAAAGTCGATCGTGATCTTTGTCTCCGGGTTCAGCGGCTGGTCCACGGTAATGCCAAGGCGTATGATGATCCGAACCAACTGCTTGATGGCATCCTCCAGGATAATTTCATGCTTCTTCAGCATCCGGTACATATCAGAGTTTTCAGAGATCACTTCCGTGGCGGTCTTCGCTTCTCCTCCATCAAAACGGTACCGCTCTGTACCGAACCCGCATTTCATTGAAAGATAATTAAGATCATCGTTGATCGCCTTGCTATGCTGCTCCGCGCGGATGTCCATGTTTATTTCATGGATCATCCCTTCCTCATCTTTGTTATAATTATCCGGGAGTTTGTAAAATACGGTATCATCAGGATCAAAAGCCATAGATCCGTCAATATTCTGCAGCATTTCCGGCGCAACGAAGATCCTTTTCTTTCCAAGCTCAAATTCATTACAGTATGAATCGTACTCAATATCCAGTTTCATAAGAGTACTTATAGCGTTTGCAAAGATGGCAACTCCCATAGGATTGCTTTCATCTTCATCCGCATTGTTTACGATATTCAGGCGGTCAAGCACAAATTGGGGCTCCGGGCTGCCTGTATCAATCCGGGGAGCCAATCCCTCAAAAGGTCTCAGCTCCTTCCACTCTTCAGGAGAAAGCTCCTTTCCTTCCCTGCTGCCGGAAACATTTTCCAGTACGACATTTTCAATAACATATAAACCATCCTCAAGTTTATGGTGCTGCACCTGTACATACTTTTTTCTGTTCACCGTATGGGGAAAAGTAAAGACGCACTCCGTCACTATACCGTTACGCCAGCTCACAGGGTAGATGTTTTCTGCACTCACATAGTTGATCCCTATCTTTCCATTGATCACAACATTGTCCCCATTGACTTCTGTATCATACAGGTACGGTATGTATGCAACTGTCCCGGTATAGGCCTTCCGCTCCTGATAATCATTTCCCAATACCAGAAAGCGGTTCTCATCCAACACTGATTTTACAAAATTACCTGTCGCTTCATCAGAAAGCGTGATCTGCACCCTTTCATTCAGAAGCAGATCCGCGATATCCTCTGAAACTTTTTTCGCCATCCCCATGCTTTTTCTCTTCCGCCTTGTATACGCCCCCTGTCCGGTATACACTTTATAGAAAGAGAAACCTCTGACGTTCGAGTTGTACCAGCTTCCCCATTCTTTTATTTTTCGATAGAATCCCGCGTCCAGCGTATCAATCCCCTTCTGCCGGAAATAACTAAAAATATCCATCTTCATTCATCTCTTTCTTTGCTATGTCTACTTCATACTGCTTCTCTTCGGTATCTACCGGAAGCCAGCGCTTTATATACTTCCAGACTCCCATGACTGCGTAACGCAGCGCGTCGCATCCATGATCTTCCTCTTTCACAGGAACTTCCTTGCCCTTCTCTATGGACTTTTTATCATATTGGTACAGGCCCATTTCCCGTATCAGGTTCTTTTGCGCCGGCGCAATTTTCAGGATCCCGAAGGTAAGGGATTTCTGTACCCGGCTGATCCCCAGCGCTACATCGTTTTCCGCGTCCCGCATCAGGACACTGTAATCCAGGCTCGTGCTGTGTACCGCGCGTCGGATCTCTTCCCGCAAGCCTTTTGCAGATGGATCCAGGTAAATATAAAAAGCCCGCGTCCCATACTCCTCATGGATATGATCCGTAAGTTCTATAAGATCCTGCGCGTACTCAGACGGGCTTCTCTGCCTCCCGGTTTCACGTCCGCTGTGGTAATACTCATTTAGGCCAGCAAATTCCCTCCGGTAGGTATCAAGTCCGAACGCCTGGTAAGTGGTAGCGTTCTGCTGCCCGTAGTCACCGCCGATATAAACGCGGTCATATTGCCGCCCTTCCTCCGGCTTCTGCCTGTGCCGGTCCGAGAACATATAGTAGATCAGTTCGTCCACTCCAACCGGTTCCCCCAGCCAGATCCAGCGGTACATTTTCTCATCTGCCGCTTTCATCATTTCCGCGGACTCAATAAGAGCCTTTCCCAACCAGTCCTCCGGCACATCCCGGTAATCCGTATGGATGTGGATGCAGTCCGGCCGCTGTTCCATCTTCCTGCACCAGACATTTACCGGAGCATTTGGGTTCTTCGGCGGGTTATACAGATAAAGCATCTGGAATCCGGCGCTGTTCCCACGGACGAACGTCGCTTCAATGTTTGCAAATTCATCCTCGCCCTCCCCATCGTCAAAGAATTCCGTTGCTTCGTCTATTACAACAAGCTTGATAGGCTTATCTTCATCAATAATACCCTTCGTATCGTCAATTCCATCTGAGCCGGAAAAATAAATGGTGGTGCCATATTTCTTATAAGTAATCTCCATAGGGCTCTTGGTGATGCAGAAACGCTTTTTCGGGATCTGCAGGCGGTTGATGCCGCGGAGCATTTCCTTGTAGACAGTTTTCCGGAGCTTATTGTGATGCTTGCGGAGAACCACCGCCGATCCATGGGGATCCGCGATAATCTGATAGTCTGTACGGATAGCCGCATAGCTGGATTTTGTACCCGCGCGGCCGGAAGTCAGGATGATATGTTTGTGGCGCGTATCATTGAATATTGGCAGATACTTCGGTATGATCAGCTCCGATATCCTTACCTTCTTTTTCCCATGCATCATTGATCACCTCAATTCCGTCATCCTCATCACTGCTGCCGGAATACATGTGTTCCGTCTGGGCCTTGATCTGGTCGATCCGGGCTTTCTGCTCATCTGAAGCAGCCTCCCAATCCTTATGCAGCATCTCATCATACTGTTTGATCATGGACCGTAATTCCCCCTGGGCCCTCGCCTGAGCCTTCAAGAACTCATTTTGTTTGTCCCAGGCCTGCTGCACTTCCCAGCGTTCTCCGAACACGTTGCCGTCTTTTCTTTCAATTTTCTCAATGGTCTTATCTTGCTGATCTTTTACATAGGCGATCCTCTGGGCCCGTATGATGGCAGCATAAGCAATCTGGATCTGATGCCAGAGAAGATCTAAAGGATCCGCCTCTTCAATGGCAGAAAAAATCTCCCGGGTTTCTTCCGGGAGATACTTGCTGAAAAAGCCATATTTCTCAGCATTTTTATTTAGTTTGGGCGCGCCATGCCCGGCGGCGTTACGGTTGCCCTTCTGCCCGCCCCGGCGCTTTGCAACGTTGCGTTTCTTCTTTGCAACGTTGCAATCCCACTTGTATCTGTTCTTCCAGCTCCGCACTGTCCCTTCCGGGATGTCAAGCTGGTTTGCAATCTCAATCAATTTCAGCCCCTGATCAAAAAGCTTTTTCGCTTCTGTCACGCGCTGATCCGGTCCTCTTGGCAACTATCACCACCTCTCAATCATTTGTTTTGGAGTATAGGAAAAGCAGCCCCGGAGGGCTGCCTCCATCTTTGTTCTTTAAAGTGGATTATTTTTCCATATCAAAATCAATCACTTTGTAAATCCTTTTAAGAATTATAAACAAATTTATCAA
>DXEG01000031.1 GCA_019115125.1 Candidatus Blautia faecipullorum | reverse complement strand
AACCTTCTGAAGCATGTAAGCAACATCAAGAACGTATATAAGCTTCCCTGCGTAGTGGCTATCAACGCGTTCCCCACCGACACCAAGGCAGAGCTTGACCTGGTAGAGGCAAAATGCAAGGAGCTGGGCGTAAACGTAGCCCTGTCCGAGGTATGGGCAAAGGGCGGCGAAGGCGGAATCAAGCTTGCGGAAGAAGTGATCCGTCTTGTGGAAGAGCCCAACGACTTCACCTACTCCTATGAACTGGAAGGAAGCATCGAGGACAAGCTGAACCAGATCGTACAGAAGATCTACGGAGGAAAGAGAGCCGTCCTTACCGCCAACGCCCAGAAGCAGGCGAAGCAGCTTGAGGATCTTGGCTTTGGAAACTGCCCGATCTGCGTGGCGAAGACCCAGTACAGCCTGACAGACGACCAGACGAAGCTCGGCGCGCCCACAGATTTCGAGGTAACTGTGCGCAACCTGAAGATTTCCGCGGGAGCAGGCTTTATCGTAGCCCTTACAGGCGAGATCATGACCATGCCCGGACTTCCCAAGGTACCGGCCGCTGAGAAAATCGACGTGGACGAGACCGGAAAGATCACAGGTCTGTTTTAAAGGATATTGAGGGGGAACCCTCTCGAGGCTGCGAAGGTATGTTGAGGGGGAACCCTCTCAAAGTTGCGAAGGCCGATGGTTCCCCCTCAAACTCCCCCTTCCTCGGCCACGCCCCGTATGGGGAAGGGTACGGGAGGGGAAGCAGATTCCTTATTGTTTGTAATAAAAGAAAGAGGAATCTGTTGGAATGAGAAGAAGAGGAATCTGCATGAATCTGGTTTAAGACAGAAGCTTGAAAGATCTTGCAGGGATCTGGTATGAGGCGGAAGCCAGAAAGGATCCGCAGGGGTCTGGGATGAGGCGGAAGCTTAAAAGATCCGCATGGATCTGGACTGAGGCGAAGTCTGAAGGACCAGTAGGATTTGATGAATATTTGAGTTAATGAGTAAACTTGTGGAAAGTGAGGAACGGTACGATGGGATTTTCAACAAGTACCTGTACAGAGTTTGTAGAAGTTCTGGCTTCTAAGGCTCCGGTTCCGGGCGGCGGAGGAGCGTCTGCTCTTGTGGCTGCTGTAGGAACGGCCCTTGGCAATATGGTAGGAAGCCTGACGGTAGGCAAAAAGAAATACGCGGATGTGGAAGATGAAATGTGGGAGCTGAAAGCAAAATGCGACCAGCTTCAGAAGGATTTCCTTCGTCTGATCGAAAGAGACGCAGAGGTATTCGAGCCTCTTTCCAAAGCATATGGAATGCCCAGGGAGACAGAAGAGGAAAAGGCAGAAAAGGCAAGAGTGATGGAAATCGTCCTCAAGGACGCCTGCTCTGTTCCCATGGAGATCATGGAGAAATGCTGCGAGGCCATTGAGCTGATCGTGGAATTCGGTGCAAAGGGCTCCAAGCTGGCGATCAGTGACGCCGGCGTAGGCGCGGCGTTCTGTAAGGCGGCTTTAAAGGGCGCCAGCCTCAATGTCTACATAAACACAAAATCCATGGCTGACAGGGAATACGCCGAGGAGCTGAACAAAAAGGCGGACGCGATGCTTGAAAAGTATACGAAGATCGCTGACGAAACCTTTGACAGCGTTCTTGGACGTCTGAAATGATATTACGGAGGAAATAGAAATGGCAAAACAGTTATTAGGTAAAGAAGTAACGGCAGCGCTGAATGAGAAGATCAAGGCAAATGTTGCTGAATTACAGGGAAAAGGAGTAAATCCGACTCTGTGCATCATTCGTGTGGGAGAAAATCCGAGCGATATTTCCTACGAAAAAGGCGCTACAAAGCGCTGTGAGACACTGGGAGTAGCCTGCGAGAAGATCCTTCTTCCCGGAGACGTATCCCAGGAGGAGCTTCTGGAAGTGATCGACAAAGTAAACAAGGATGACCATATTCACGGAGTTCTTTTGTTCCGTCCGCTGCCGAAGCATCTGAATCAGGCGGTAATTGAGAACGCCCTTGCGGCGGAAAAGGATGTGGACTGCATGACCGATCTTTCCATGTCAGGTGTTTTCACAGGAAAGAAGATCGGCTTCCCGCCCTGCACGCCCCAGGCATGTATGGAAATTCTGGATCATTACGGAATCGACTGCACCGGCAAAAAAGCAGTTGTGATCGGAAGAAGTCTTGTGGTAGGAAAACCTGCCGCTATGATGCTTGTGAAAAAGAACGCTACTGTAACGATCTGCCACACAAAAACAGTTGATATGCCTGCTGTCGCGAAAGAGGCGGATATCGTGATCGTCGCCGCGGGACGCGCAGGCGTGGTAGGCGCGGAGTATGTAAAAGAAGGCCAGACGATCATTGACGTAGGAATCAATGTAAACGCGGAAGGCAAGCTCTGCGGTGATGTGGATTACGCGGCGGTAGAGCCGGTTGTGGACGCTATTACTCCGGTTCCCGGCGGTGTTGGAAGCGTGACGACATCTGTTCTTGTGGGACATGTTGTAGAAGCTGCCATGAGAAAAGTAAACGCATGAAAATGAGATTGAGAGTCCAGTATTTTCTGTGCTGCTCAGTAATGACAGGTGCCCTGGTTTTCGGGGCGCCTGTCTTAGTACAGGGAAGCGGCGCCGCGGCGGAAAATCAGGATATATCCGCTGGGGATACTGTGGATGCGGCTTCCGTTTTTCAGAGTACCGTCCCATTCAGCAGCGGCACGGACGCAGGAGAAGCGGATCATTCCGAAGAAGGGCAGATCAGCCGCCCCTCCTATGAGATCAGTTCAGGCCCGGATGCAGAGGGATTTGTTGATGATTCCACGGATAATACATACGGGTATTATACGATTATGGGGACCACTACGGCAACCCTGGAAGAAATGACAGCTCAGTATGAAGCCCAGGGCGTATCCTACCCTTCAGAGTCCATGAAAGAGGGCGGCGCGGAAACCATTGAGGAGTTCTGCAGGATCATTCTGGAAGAGGCATATATTGAGGGAGTACGGGCAGAGGTGGTTTACGAGCAGGCGATGCTGGAAACAGGATGGCTGCAGTTTGGAGGAGACGCTCAGGCTCAGCAGTATAACTTTGCCGGACTGGGAACTACAGGAGGAGGAGTCAGGGGCCTGTCCTATCCGGATGTCAGGACCGGTATCCGGGCTCAGGTACAGCATTTAAAGGCTTATGCCAGTACGGAGGAGCTTAACGAAAATTGCGTGGATACTCGTTTTGATATGGTGAGAAGGGGCTCAGCTCCTTATGTAGAGTGGCTGGGAATCCAGGAAAATCCTAATGGAGGCGGATGGGCCGCCGGAGCGGATTATGGTTCCAAGCTGCGCGTTCTTCTGGCGGAGCTGAAAGGAGAAGAGTATACTCCGGAAGCGGCGCTGCCTGAGACTCCGGAGGCGTCCGGCTCTGCACAGGATCATACAGAACAAAAATAAACCGGATATTTCCAGTTTCCGCCTGTTTCTGAATAAGGCAGAATGGAAATACCCGGTTTTCTTTCGGGGGATTATTTTAATTCAATGTCCTCAAGCTCCCTGGGCGGGATCTTTTTATCTGTTTCGGCAAGATATTTTTTGAGGGCTTTTGAGGATTTTGCAAAAGGTACGTTGGTTCCGGCGCCGCCCATACATCCTCCGGGGCAGGCCATTCCCTCGATCATGCAGCCCTTCAGTTTTCCGGCTTTGGCAAGGGAGAGAACCTTCTTGCAGTCGGCCAGAGTCTCCGCGTGTTCGATGTGTACGGGAACATCCGGATAGTACTCCTTCAGACAGGCTTCGATGGCTCCGGCCACACCTCCGGCCACCGCGTATCCACGGCCCGCCGCCGTTGCGTCCTGAGGAGCGTCCTCCTCGTCAAAGGCCGCGGGATCAATGTCCCTGGCGTCAAACATGGCCGACAGCTCCTCAAAGGTCACTACGAAATCCACGTCGCTGCGGACGGTGGTGCGCATGGCTTCCAGTTTTTTGGAGGCGCAGGGTCCGATGAATACAACCTTGGAATCCGGGTGCTCCTGCTTTACCCTGCGGGCGGTGGCTACCATGGGCGTCAGCTCCTGAGAAATATTATCGATCATGGCTGGAAAGAATTTCTTTGCCATCATGGACCAGGAGGGACAGCAGGAGGTCAGGAGGAAGGGCAGCTCTCCGGTGGCCACCTTGTTGGCGTAGTGGTGGGCTTCTGAGATAGCGCCGATATCCGCGCCGAGAGCCACCTCGTACACCCCGGAAAAACCGAGGATTTCCAGGGCTGTTTTAAATTTACCCGGTGTGACGTCGTCCCCGAACTGACTGACATAGGAGGGAGCAATGATGGCGATGATATCGTTCCCCTCTCTCAATGAATGGGCGAGCTGGAAAATCTGGGATTTGTCGGAAATCGCTCCGAAAGGACAGCTTACCATGCACATGCCGCAGGAAACGCATTTATCCTCCAGGATTTTCGCGCGGCCCTGCTCGTCGTTCCCGATGGCTTTTACTCCGCATGCCTGTTCACAGGGACGGACATTGTGGGAGATTGCGTCGTAGGGACAGACAGATTTGCATTTTCCGCATTTGATACATTTTTCCTGATCAATGTGAGATTTTCCGTTTACCATGGAAATGGCGCCTTTCGGACAGACCTGCATACAGGGATGAGCCATACAGCCCCGGCACATGTTGGTGACGACATATTTATTGGGAGGACATGCCGCGCAGGCGGAGGGAATTACCTGCATGAGAGGCGGTTCGTAATATTTTTCGTCAATATTGCTTGCCTCCAGACCGGAAGTGAGATGAACGGCTTTGTTTTCCGGCCGGAGGGAAAGACCCATGGCGAGACGGATCCTTTCGCTGGCTACGGCCCGTTCGCGGTAAATGCTGTCCCGGTATTTGGCGCGTTCCTGTACGATTTCGTACGGAATCGATTCAATATCCTGGATCAAAGTCTCGTCTGAGGACTCGAAGCCGATTCTGGCAACCGCCGTAAAAACCTTATGCCTGATTCTTTTTACAGGAGTGTCTAAATTTCTCATATTATTTTCTCCTTTGCTTCTGTTTTTCTGTAAATGTAAGGCTGTTCTGCATTTATTTACTTCATATTTGTATTTATTTACATCATATATGAAACGATTTTCAAAATCAATATATGAGTATGTGTTTTTTATTAGACATTTTTGGCCTGCAGCCGTTGCTGTCACCCCCCCCATATTTCAGCATGGATTGAGACAGGCTCCTAACCGCCTGGGAGAAAAATGCTGAGAAAGGGAAATTTGCTGTGCTTTGATTTAGAATGTGAATAATTTGTCTATGTTGATAAATTTTAGACAAAATAATATTCAAATACGAGAATTGATACTAAAAAGTGAAAATACATAGTTTGAAACGAAAATAGATATATTAAGTTAAAATTATGACTAATTTACAGAAAAATGTAAACATATTACTTGTGGAATATGTCTGTATCATGTATAATTGGGATATGATCTACTGGAAATAATGACGAAAATGCAAGGAAAAGTAAAAAATAAAGGAGGAAAGTCAATGTTAGACCAGTCTTACTACAGGAAGACAGACGAAATTATTGAGCACTATGGACGTACACAGGCATCGCTGATTCCCATTATGCAGGATATTCAGGCAGAGTACCGCTATCTTCCGGGAGAGCTTCTCACCTATGTCGCTTCACAGATCGGGGTGACCGAGGCAAAAGCCTTCAGTGTGGCTACATTTTATGAGAACTTCTCATTTGAGCCCAAAGGCAAATACATCATTAAAGTCTGCGACGGTACCGCCTGTCATGTGCGTAAATCCATGCCTGTGAAGGAAGCCCTGATGAAGGAGCTGGGGCTGAGTCATAAGAAGCATACCACAGACGATATGCTGTTTACGGTGGAGACAGTTTCCTGTCTGGGAGCGTGCGGGCTGGCGCCTACGCTGACTGTAAATGATGAAGTGCATCCGAAAATGACACCGGAAAAGGCGGTGGATCTTCTGGAAGAATTGAGAGGTGAGAAAGTATGAGAATTACGTCAAAAGATGATCTGTTGACCAGACAGAATGAGGTTCAGAACACCATCGGTACATATACCTGCCGGGTTCTCGTCTGTTCCGGAACCGGATGTATGGCGTCCGGCGCTCAGAAGATTTATGACGAGATGGTGAAGCTCTGTGAAGATATGGAAGGCGTTCAGGTGGAAATGCAGAAGGATGTTCCCCATCTGGGCGTGATAAAAACCGGATGTCAGGGTCTGTGCGAGCTGGGACCACTGATGAGGATAGAGCCATACGATTATCAGTATGTGCATGTTCAGCCGGAGGACTGCCGTGAGATCGTGGAGCGGACAGTGCTTCAGGGACAGCCTGTAGAGAGACTTTTTTACCGGGAAGACGACAAGGCCTGTCCTCATCCGGATGATATTCCGTTTTTGAACCAGCAGACAAGAATTGTTCTGGAAAATTGTGGTAAGATAGACGCGGAATCCATTGACGAATATATTGCTGCCGGAGGTTTTCAGGCTCTGGCAAAAGCCCTTTTCGACATGACTCCTCAGGATGTGATCGACGAGGTTTCAAAATCCGGCCTCCGCGGCCGCGGCGGAGCAGGGTTCCCGGCCGGAAAGAAATGGTCCCAGGTAGCCCGCCAGAAGGAAAAGACCCGTTATGTAGTGTGCAACGGCGACGAGGGAGATCCGGGAGCGTTTATGGACGGCTCCGTTATGGAAGGCGATCCCTATAAGATGATCGAGGGTATGATCATTGCCGCATATGCCGTAGGCGCTGAAAACGGATATATCTATGTCCGCGCGGAATATCCCCTTTCCGTGAAGAGACTCCGCATGGCCATGGAACAGGCGGAAGCATACGGTCTTCTTGGAGAAAATATTCTCGGCTCCGGAGTGAATTTCCATTTACATATTAACCGCGGAGCAGGCGCCTTTGTCTGCGGCGAAGGTTCAGCCCTCACCGCTTCCATTGAAGGAAACAGAGGAATGCCCCGTGTAAAACCGCCTCGTACCGTGGAGAAGGGTCTCTGGGAAAAGCCTACGGTGCTTAATAATGTAGAAACCTACGCCAATGTTCCAAAGATCATTCTTCAGGGCGCCGACTGGTTCCGCACTATCGGAACAGAGGGCAGCCCGGGAACAAAAACCTTCTCACTGACCGGTTCCATTGAGAATACAGGTCTGATCGAGGTACCAATGGGAACAAGTCTCCGTCACATTATTTACGATATCGGCGGAGGACTGAAAAGCGGAGCAGCTTTCAAGGGAGTGCAGATCGGAGGTCCCTCAGGCGGCTGCCTGATCGAGGATCAGCTGGATATTCCTCTTGATTTCGATTCCGTGAAGAAACTGGATGCTATTATGGGCTCCGGCGGTCTTGTAGTTATGGATGAAAACACCTGTATGGTAGAGGTGGCAAGATTCTTTATGAGCTTTACCCAGAGAGAGAGCTGCGGCAAATGCGTTCCCTGCCGTGAGGGAACGAAACGTATGCTTGAAATTCTGGAGCGCATCGTAGAAGGCAAAGGCGAAATGTCCGATCTGGATGAGCTGGAAGAGCTGGCTACTATGGTTCAGAGTATGGCTCTCTGCGGTCTTGGCAAGAGCGCGCCTCTTCCTGTTATCAGTACCCTGAAACGCTTCCGCAATGAGTATGAGGAGCATATCCGGGATAAGAAATGCCGCGCGAAGGTTTGTACAGCGCTGCGCCAGTTCCACATCAATGCAGAATTCTGTATTGGCTGCGGCAAGTGCGCGAAGAACTGTCCGGCAGGCGCGATTACCGGAAAGATCAAGCATCCGTATCACATTGATAATGATCTGTGCATCAAGTGCGGCGCATGTAAGGACAACTGCAACTTTGACGCGATTTATGTGGAAGCATAGAAGGGAGGCTGTATTATGGGAGTAATGACCATTGACGGCAGAAAAGTAGAATTTACCGATGAAAAAAATGTCCTGACCGTAATCCGTAAGGCAGGAATCAATATACCGACACTGTGCTATCATTCCGAAGTATCCACCTTCGGCGCATGCCGTCTCTGTACAGTGGAGGACGACAGAGGAAGAACCTTCGCATCCTGTTCCGAGGAGCCGAGGGACGGAATGGTGATCTATACCAATTCAGGAAGAATCAAAAAATACAGAAAGCTCATCGTGGAGCTGCTTCTTGCGGCTCACTGCAGAGACTGTACCACCTGTATAAAGAGCGGCGAGTGTATCCTTCAGGAGCTTGCGCACCGGCTGGGCGTCAGGGATATCCGCTTTGAAAATACAAGAGAGATCCACGAGATCGACACCAGCTCCCCGTCGCTTGTGAGAGATCCGAATAAATGTATCCTCTGCGGAGACTGTGTGCGTGCCTGCGAGGAGCTTCAGGGAATCGGAGCGCTCGGCTTCGCGTACCGGGGCACTGAGGCTATGGTAATGCCTGCCTTCAATAAAAAGATTGCAGAGACTCAGTGTGTAAACTGCGGACAGTGCCGGGTATTCTGCCCCACAGGAGCAATTTCTATTAAGACGCATATGGATGAAGTATGGGAGGCTCTTTCCGATCCGAATGTGCGTGTGGTAGCCCAGATCGCGCCGGCGGTCCGCGTAGCGGTAGGCGACCATTACGGACAGCCCAAGGGACGGAGCGTTATGGGAAAAATCGTCAACGCTCTCCACAGAATGGGCTTTGATGAAGTGTATGATACCAGCTTCAGCGCGGACCTGACGATCATGGAAGAGTCCGCGGAATTCCTCAGAAGGATTGAGAAGGGAGAGAACCTTCCGCTTCTGACCTCCTGCTGTCCGGCATGGGTGAAGTTTGTAACCGATCAGTATCAGGAGTTTATTCCGAATGTTTCTACCTGCCGTTCTCCTCAGGGAATGCTGTCGGCGGTGATCAAAGAGTACTTCCGCGATCCGGAACACGCGGCCGGCAAGAAAACCGTTATGGTTTCCATCATGCCTTGTACGGCAAAGAAAGCGGAGGCCATCCGTCCAAACAGCTTTACCAAGGGAGAGCAGGATACGGATATCGTTATCACTACCACAGAGCTGATCCGCATGATCAATAACTTTGGTCTTGATTTTGCGTCCCTGGATCCGGAAGCCTGCGACATGCCCTTCGGCTTTGGTTCCGGCGGCGGCGTTATCTTCGGCGTAACCGGCGGTGTGACGGAGGCTGTGCTCAGGAGACTGAGTCCCCAGCATACAAAAGAGGCAATGCGGGAGATTTCAGAATGCGGCGTCCGCGGGGAAGAAGGAATCAAGGAATTCAGTGTTCCTTATAATGGAACAGAGCTGAATATCTGCGTAGTCAGCGGTCTTGCCAACGCGAGAATCGTCATGGAACGCGTAAAGAACGGCGAGGCAAATTATCATCTTATCGAGGTTATGGCCTGCCGCCGGGGCTGCATCATGGGAGGCGGACAGCCTACCAGAGCCGGCTCCAGAACCAAGTCCGCCAGAGCGAAGGGACTTTACAATGCCGACAACACCATGATCATCAAGAAATCTGATGAGAACCCGCTGGTGATCGAGCTGTATGAAGGACTTCTGAAGGGCAAGGAGCACGAGCTGCTTCACAATGATTTTTATTAAATAAGTGGTTACAGTTCACGCCATGCGTGAACTGTAACTGAATCCAGCCCATTTTAAGTCGCCTACGGCGAGGGGCTGGATTCTTTGGTCATTTTTCGTATTGGCCCGTGCATTTTCAGCGAGTGAAAATGCCGGGAGTGAACTGTAACAATAAGTGGCATCAGACCGGAGGGCGCAGGCTCTCCGGTCTTGCATGTTTTTGGAAGATACGTTACAATAATCCTGTGATATCTGTGTGCAGAGAGCAGGGAACCTGTTGAGGGAAAACATGATCTGCGGCGCGGTAGACCGCAGCTTTCCCAGTACACTTATCAGGTATCAGCCTGGAGAGAAATCTGAGAAAAGTGTGGACAAACAGGCCGGAGGGCGTTTCACAGAAATTTATTATAAGAAGGAGCTGTCATATATGCGCGAGATTCAGGCGTCAGAGATTACAGAAGCAATCGAACGGCTTTGTATTGAGGCGAATCAGGTATTGCCGGAGGATGTGAAGCAGGCCATCGGAAAGTGCAGAGCCTGTGAGGACGGGGAAATCGCCTGTCAGATTTTAGATAATATCATAGAAAATTATAAAATTGCGGAGGAAGAGCAGGTTCCGATCTGTCAGGATACAGGGATGGCCTGTGTTTTTCTGGAAATCGGGCAGGATGTTCATATTGCCGGAGGCGGTCTCACGGAAGCGGTGAACGAGGGCGTCCGCAGAGGCTACGAAAAGGGTTATCTTCGTAAATCGGTGGTAAAGGATCCTGTGAGAAGAGGAAATACAGGAGACAACACGCCGGCAATGCTGTATACAGAGATCGTGCCCGGGGAACAGATACGGATCACGGTGGGCCCAAAAGGTTTTGGAAGTGAAAACATGAGCGCCATCCGTATGTTCAAGCCGTCTGCCGGACTTCAGGGTATCAAGGATTTTATTCTGGAGACAGTGGAGGCGGCAGGCCCGAATCCTTGTCCGCCTATGGTGGTAGGAGTCGGGATCGGAGGAACCTTTGACAAGGCGGCTCTTTTGGCAAAAAAAGCGCTGATGCGTCCCATAGATTCAAGAAACAGTGACCCTTTTTATGGAGAGCTTGAGGAAGAAATGCTGGAAAAGATTAATGAGCTGGGAATCGGACCTCAGGGATTCGGAGGAAGGACCACGGCCATCGGACTGAATATTGAGACGATGCCCACCCATATTGCGGGAATGCCATGCGCCATTAACATCAGTTGTCATGTGACACGGCATAAGACGGAGGTGATCTGAGATGGAAAAACATATTACACTGCCCCTGACGGAGGAACTGGCCCGCAGTCTCCAGGCAGGAGACACCGTATACCTGACAGGGGAGATTTATACCTCCCGGGACGCGGGACATAAAAGAATGTGCGAGGCTCTGGCAAGAGGGGAGGAGCTTCCCTTTGACCCTGCGGACGCCACGATTTACTATGTGGGGCCTACGCCGGCCAAGCCGGGACAGGTGATCGGCTCCGCCGGCCCCACCACAAGCGGAAGAATGGACGCTTATGCCCCCACACTGATGTCTGTGGGCGCAAGGGGAATGATTGGAAAAGGAGCCCGTCTGCCGGAAGTTGTGGAGGCCATGAAAAAATACGGCGGCGTTTATTTCGGAGCCATTGGAGGAGCGGGAGCGCTTCTGGCAAAATGCATCAAACGCTGCGAGCTGATCGCCTACGAGGATCTGCAGTCGGAAGCCCTGAGAAAGCTTTATGTGGAGGAAATGCCGCTGACAGTCATCATAGACAGCCGGGGAAGAAATCTGTATGAGGAGGGGCGGGCGGAGTATCTGCGGAAGAGAAACGAACGGGCGGCGGAACCGGAGCAATAGGCGACGGAATCAGCCCGATATGCACTTTAATCAGGGCAGAGATCTTTGATGAGATATGGAGTGTGCGAAAATGGAATTTTTAAAAAAGAAACTCCCAATTGGAATTGATGATTTTGAAAAATTGAGGAAAAATGATTTTTACTACATCGATAAGACTGGATTGATCAAAGACCTGCTTGATAACTGGGGAGAAGTAACGCTTTTTACCAGGCCGAGAAGATTTGGCAAGTCATTAAATATGAGTATGCTTCAATCGTTCTTTTCTATTGGCAGCGATCCATCGGTTTTCGCGGGACTGAATATAATGAATGAGGAAGCACTATGCGAAAAATATATGGGGCAATATCCGGTAATCTCTGTTTCACTAAAGGGAATCAACGGACAAACTTATGAAACTGCATATAAGATGGCAATTCGGGTGGTGAATGAAGCTGCTTCAGGAATAGAATATTTATTGGAAAGCACACGATTGTCTGAAAATGATAAGAACAGTTTCAGAGAACTGTTAAAAAGAGATATGGATGAAACGGCTCTTTTTGGAAGCCTTCGCGAACTATCCCGTCTATTGGAAAAGCATTACGAGAGAAAAACGATCATTCTTATCGATGAATATGACGTTCCTCTGGCAAAAGCATTTGAGAATGGCTATTATGAACAGATGACATTCCTGATCCGAAATCTGTTTGAGCAGGCTCTTAAATCCAATAGGAGCTTGAAGTTTGCAGTGCTTACCGGCTGCATGAGGATTTCTAAAGAGAGCATTTTTACCGGATTAAATAATCCCAAAATCCGGTCTGTCGCAGATGTGGAATTTGATGAGTATTTTGGATTTACAGATGCAGAGGTTCGCAATCTTTTGCAATACTATGAATTTATGGATCATTACGACATGGTAAAAGAGTGGTATGATGGGTACCGGTTCGGTAACATAGATGTTTACTGTCCGTGGGATGTACTGAATTACTGCGATACACTTAGGAGTGATCCGAACGCGCTGCCGCAGAATTATTGGATGAATACCAGCAGTAATGATGCAGTGAGAGTGTTTATTGAACAATCTGATAATGGAACAACAAAAAAGGAGATTGAACGTTTAGTAGCAGGTGAGGAAATAAAAAAAGAAATCAGGCACGAATTGACTTATAAAGATATGTACCGCAGTATTGATAATCTGTGGAGCGTACTGTTTACAACGGGTTATTTAACGCAAAAAGGCAGGCGGGAAGGAAACGAACTCTCTCTCGCAATCCCTAATATGGAGATACGGACTATTTTCACCAGTCAGATTATGGAATTCTTTAGGGAACAGGTGAAAGAGGATGGATATACTCTAAATCAATTCTGTGATGCACTGGAAAGAGGGGATGCAGAGGAAGTAGAAAAATATTTTACCGAGTATCTCAAGAAGACCATCAGTATTCGTGATACTTTTGTGAAAAAACCGATGAAGGAAAATTTCTATCATGGTATTTTACTGGGGATATTAGGCGTAAAAGACAAATGGGGAATTTCTTCGAACCGGGAAACTGGAGACGGCTATAGTGATATTGTTGTGGAAACAGAAAATAGTGCGGCAGGAATTATATTGGAGATAAAGTATGCACATGATGGAAACCTGGAAGAAAGTTGTAAAAATGCGCTTGAACAGATTGTAAATACGCATTATGAAGAGGAATTGAAAAAAGAAGGGATTGGCAAAATTTTGAGATACGGTATCGCTTGTTATAAGAAACGCTGCAAAGTCCGGCTTATTGAAGAGGGGGAAAACATATCATAGGACGGCACGAGGTTTTTATGTGATGGTGTTTTTTTGAAAAAAATGGTGTTTGATTATGTGATTCTGCGGCAGAATGAAATCTTAAAAGTTGAGATTGCAGAGATAAAGAAGGAAAATGAAAAATTGGAGAGGGCATTGAATCGTCAAGATGCGAATTTTATAAAAGAACTGGATTTTAGTAAAAAACTATAACAGATTTTATTAAAGAGGGGGCTCAGATAGGAACTGGGCTCCCTTTTTCGGGTTTATATATTGAAACAAAAGATGAAAACGATGATAGTGAGGGGTGATGGAGTGCCAAAATAAGAAGTAATTTATTATGACATCAGAAAATATCGTGAATTATACTCATTCACGATACTTTTTTCAACAACCATATTCTAGCACAGCCAATCTTGAATGTAAAGTCAAATAAATGACGGAAATCCTGCGATTTTTAGCGCATATTCCTAATTTTTTGCCGAACCAATGCCTTATACAAAAGCTATTAAGTAAATTTCAAAGTTATTTTTGGCGGATTTTGCCGGAATACCTTCGTAATTTTTCGTGAATGAGTATACTTCACGAAAATTACGGAGGTGTTTTTTTATGGAAAAAACTACTTATTATTCCGTAATAGTGAAAAAGTTCCATATTTTTTTCAGACATATGGACTGGATGGAGAAAACCCAGGAGCTGTACAACGAGATCCTGGGATTTTACTATGACTTGTATTTAGATACTTTTCCGGAAGTCCGGCAGGGAGCCATGGAGACTATGCGCAGCCTGGAAAAACTGACAATTCCGGGACGCGACCAAGCGCCGGTACCCTATCCGCTGCCCTGGGAAAAGGTTCCGCTGTATTTCCGAAGAGCCGCCATCAACGGAGCGATTTCCGCGGCAAGAAGCTATCTTGCAAGAGAAAACCAAAGCAAAAGGACAGAAAAATTTCATGAATCCGTAACTTTTTATAAGGGAATGTACAAAGACTTCAGCGAAGGTGCAGTTTTCCTTAAACTGTGGAACGGCGATGCCTGGAATTGGTGCCGCTGCAGAATCAAAGGAAATAAGATCCCTGAAAAAGGGCAGATGATGTCCCCGGCATTGGTTTTGAGGAAAAATCACTCCCAAAATGAAATAAGGCAAGCGGAGCTTCATATTCCCTGGAAAATCCCTGTGGAGGATGGGCGGAGCGCTAAAGAGCGCATGACCGACAAAGAAAAAATATGTTCCGTGACATTTACGAATCAGGATGCCAGCGTAATCTGCTGTACTCTGGACGCATCAGGAGAGATGCAGGATTGCCTGTTTCTGAAAGGCGGGGCGGAGTACACTCACAAATGCAGACAGGTGACAGAAAAATTGGAAAAATCCCGGAAATCCTGCGGCGGAGGAGAAAATCCCCGAGCCAATGGAAAATACTGGCAAAGGCTTAAAAACCTGAACGAGCATTACGCGCACCGGTTCAGCAGACAGGTGATCACATTCTGTGAAAACAGCGGCGCGAAGATTCTTGTACTGCCGAAATATGAGCAGAAGCACAGAAAAATAGTTATGCTCTCTGCGGGAAATTTTTCTCCGATCCATTTGAGTACCTCCATCCGTGAAAAGGTAAAGTATAAAGCCTGGCAGGCGGGGATCGTGGTTTTGGAACCGGAACAGCATAAAATCAGTTCTGTGTGCAGTATTTGCGGCGGAAAAGTAAAGATCTGCGGAAGCGAGTTTTCCTGTGAAAACGGCCATCGGGGAAACCGGTACCTGAATTCAGCAAGAAATCTTGGAAAAAAATTCCTGTATGGATTTGAAAGGCAGGAGAGTGTTTGATGATCGTTGCCACATAAATGGAAATATGCATTAAAATCGTTTTACTTTTTTACATGCAGCAATGTATGGTTTTTTGATTTCAGTGTCACTGGTATTAGTCTCGTATGGGATTGTGTATAGATACAATGAGAAATTTTAAGTGTGCATATAGGTGCAGAGGTGTACTGAGAAAATGTAAGTGTTTAGATAAGTGCAGAGATGCGCTGAGAAATTGGAAGTTTACAGATGGACATGTGGGGAGATACCTGCAGCAGGATATTTCAGCAAATACCGCATTTTCTATATGTTATGGAGAGAAAGTTTTCAGTATATGCTGTGGTATTTGCATAGATGGAAGAGAAAACAGGCGGATATTCCGCTGTTTTCATAGATAATGTGGGCAACCACGAAAAGAACAGTGTCTACAGGGTGCTGTTTTTGGGTCTGAGCACCGCCCGCCGGAGTCCTTATAAGACCCCGGGAAGACTGCGGCTGAGAGGCTGCGAGA
Organism: Candidatus Blautia faecipullorum; assembly: GCA_019115125.1. GTDB lineage: Bacteria > Bacillota > Clostridia > Lachnospirales > Lachnospiraceae > Blautia_A > Blautia_A faecipullorum. The sequence goes on along the minus strand of DXEG01000031.1, from coordinate 5,116 downwards.
GTGCTTGAAGTTATAAAAGAATAGATAAGAATCATCAGGTGGATTGGTCATGGAAATAAAAAGATATTTTATTTGATGATAGCAGTGTGGAAAAAAATAGGTACACGAAATTTTCAGTGGGTACTTCGTTACCAAAAGGCACATAAACCACAACTAAACCGCACCGCCGAAAAACAATGAAAACCACTTGATTTCGCGTAGATTTGGTTGGGTGTGTACAATTTGTCCGTTGGAGAGAGACATGGGAGAGGGAAAGCAAAGAAAGTAGAAAGAGAAAAAGGGCAGCCCGGAGGGTGATGGAGAGAAAGAAAAAAAGTAGGCAATAAAAATTTTGTGCAGACTGTTGTTGATTGCTGGACAGGGAAATAGGGCTGAAAAGTGGACCCGGTGAAAGATAAAAATTAAGATGAAAAGACACTGTGGATATCCACAGTTATACATAAAAAAGAGGCCAACTGAGCCTTGAGAAGAAATAAGAAGCAAAGAAGTCATAAGTAAAAAAACAATAACGAGGGAAGAGATAGTTATATGAAAAGCAGCGGTTTTGAACCGAATACAAGTTTCCAACCAAATATCAACTTACATAAGAAGACTATGCTTCTCACAGGCGTTGCCGGATTTATCGGCTCGAACCTTGCAAAGAGAATGCTCGATGATTTTGATGATGTGAAAATTATCGGCATTGATAATATGAACGACTATTACGATGTGAGGTTGAAGGAGTACAGGCTTGAGCAGTTTTTATCCTACTCTAACTTTACTTTTATTAAAGGCAGCATTGCTGACAAGGAACTGGTCAATAATATTTTCAAAGATTATAAGCCGGACATTGTGGTCAACCTTGCCGCACAGGCCGGGGTGCGCTACAGCGTTATAAATCCGGATGCATATATCGAGAGCAACTTAATAGGGTTTTACAACATTTTGGAAGCGTGCAGGCACAGCTATGACGGTGGAGAGAATAGCGTAGAGCACCTCGTCTATGCATCCAGCTCGTCCGTCTACGGTACCAATAAAAAGGTGCCTTACAGTGTAGAAGACAAGGTAGACAATCCTGTGTCCCTTTATGCAGCGACGAAGAAATCGGATGAGCTTCTGGCGTATGCCTATTCAAAGCTCTATAACATCCCGTCCACAGGCTTGCGATTCTTCACAGTTTACGGTCCTGCCGGACGGCCTGACATGGCGTACTTCGGTTTTACAAACAAGCTGAGGAATAACCAGACAATACAGATCTTCAACTACGGCAACTGCAAGAGAGACTTCACATATGTGGATGACATCGTGGAGGGGGTCGTTCGTGTAATGCAGAAGGCACCGGTGAGGAAGGACGGAGAGGACGGGCTGCCTGAGTCTCCTTACAAGGTCTACAACATCGGAAACAGCTCGCCTGTTAACCTCCTGGACTTTGTGAACATCCTTCAGCAGGAGCTGATAAGAGCTGGAGTGCTTGATAAGGATTATGATTTCGAGGCGCATAAGGAGCTTGTTGCTATGCAGCCCGGTGATGTGCCTGTGACCTACGCCGACACAAGTGCATTAGAGGCAGACTTCGGATATAAGCCGAGCACAAGCTTAAGAGATGGGTTGAGGAAGTTCGCCGAGTGGTATGCCGAGTTTTATAAGGGCTGAGCAGTAAGCACAGACGAAAAATCAAAGAAGAAACGAAGAATTCGAGGAGCAATGGATTATGAGTAGTACCAAAATAGCAGTGGCAGGAACAGGATATGTGGGACTTTCCTTGGCAACGCTACTGTCCCAGCACAATCATGTGACAGCAGTGGATATCATCCCGGAGAAGGTCGAGAAGATTAACAATCGTATCTCTCCGATTCAGGATGAATATATAGAGAAGTTTTTCGATGAAAATAAGAGTGGCAAGAGACATCTGGATTTGACCGCCACTCTTGATGCGGAAACCGCATATAAAGACGCAGATTTCGTTATTATCGCAACTCCCACAAACTATGACAGTAAAAAGAACTTCTTTGATACATCGGCTGTCGAGGCAGTTATCAAGCTGGTTATCCAATACAACCCGGATGTCATCATGGTCATTAAGTCCACAATTCCGGTTGGCTACACGGCAAGCGTCCGTGAGAAGTTTCATTGCGATAACATTATTTTCTCCCCAGAGTTCTTAAGAGAGTCCAAAGCACTCTACGACAACCTCTATCCATCCCGCATTATCGTTGGAACAGATATGGAGAACGCTAGGCTTGTAAATGCGGCGGAGACTTTTGCAGGGCTTCTGCAGGAAGGAACTGTGAAAGAAGATATTGACACCCTTTTTATGGGCTTCACCGAAGCCGAGGCGGTTAAGCTTTTTGCCAATACATACTTGGCGTTAAGAGTGAGCTATTTCAATGAGCTCGACACTTACGCAGAGATGAAGGGTTTGGACACTAAGGCCATCATAAACGGCGTATGTCTCGATCCTCGTATCGGAACGCATTATAACAATCCGTCATTTGGATACGGAGGATACTGCCTCCCCAAGGACACGAAGCAATTATTAGCGAACTATGCAGATGTTCCTGAGAACCTCATTGAGGCGATTGTAGAGTCAAATCGCACGAGGAAGGATTTCATCGCTGAACGCGTTCTTGAGATTGCGGGTGCTTATGGGGCTAATGATTCCTGGGATGCCGGTAAAGAAAAAGAAGTTGTTGTCGGCGTATATAGGCTGACCATGAAGAGCAATTCGGACAATTTCCGGCAAAGCTCTATCCAGGGAGTTATGAAGCGCATTAAGGCCAAAGGTGCTGTCGTAATCATCTATGAGCCGACTCTTGAAAATGGATCCACTTTCTTCGGAAGTAAGGTCGTTAGTGATTTGGATAAGTTCAAGGAAATGTCGCAGGCGATTATCGCTAATAGATATGAATCACTGCTGGATGACGTAAAAGACAAGGTTTACACGAGGGATTTGTTCGGACGAGATTAAAGAATGATATAGGGAGAATAGTAGGGTGAAAAAAAAGATACTAATGCTCGGAAATAGCCATCTCGTCATATTTGGGTTTCGTGGTGAGCTCATCGAACGGCTGGTAAAGGAAGGTTATGAAGTAATTGTGGCTTTCCCGAATGGGCCTTTTGGTGAGGGCAAGGAGACAAGTTGGAAATATGGCTGCCGATTTGTTGAAATACCTATGAATCGGTGGGGGAAGAATCCAATTGAAGAGTTTTTACTTTTAAATAAATACAAAAAAATAATTAAGGCTATTTCACCGGATATAGTCCTTTCTTATACGGTCAAGTGCGACATTTATGGCGGAATAGCGTGTGGTCATCTGGGCATACCATATATTCCTAACATCACTGGACTAGGGAAGGGCTTGGCAGAAGGTAGTTGGACAAAAATCATAACAACAGCTCTATATAAGAAGGCAATAAAGAATGCGCAGTGCGTGTTTTTTCAGAATAGTCAAGACAAGAAGTTTTTTGAAATGAGCGGCATTAAATTCAACCGCTCAAAAATACTTCCTGGCTCAGGCGTTAATTTGGAAAAATTCAAAGCGTTGCCTTATCCTAACGATGGCAAGGTCGTATTTACATATATGGCTCGTGTTATGAAGGCAAAAGGCATTGATCAATTTCTTGATGCAGCAAAAACAATAAAGGCAGAGTCTCCAAATACAGAATTTCAGATTTGCGGTTATTGCGAAGAGGACTATAAAGGCATCATAGATGAAGCGGCGGCTATAGGCGTTGTCACATATCATGGCCTTGTAACTGATGTCGAGAAGTATGAGATGATGAGCAGTTGCGTTGTGTTACCTTCGTTTCATCCGGAGGGTGTTTCTAATGTACTCTTAGAGGCTGCGGCAAGTGCTAGGCCAATTATTACCACTAATAGGCCGGGATGCAGAGATGCTGTGGACGATGGCATCAGCGGCTTCCTTGTAAAAGAACGCGACAGCGAGGACTTAATAGACAAAATTAGGAAATTCCTATCATTGACTGTTGAGGAGCGTACCCAAATGGGCTTAGCTGGTAGACAGAAAATGGAGAAATGGTTTGATAGGCAGATCGTTGTAGATGCTTATATGAATGAAATAAGTGGAATAGTTTCAGATATAAACTAAATCAAGAATTTTTCTATTTTTATATAAATGAAGGTAATCTTATGAACATAAAAAAGTTTGTGAAAAACCATGTGGATACTAAAAAACTTGCACATATATTTGGATTTATTCCAGATAATGTTTACTTGAAAATTGTGTATAGGCTCCGTATAGGGAAAAAACTTAATTTGAAAGAACCAAAGACATTTAACGAGAAAATCCAGTGGCTAAAACTTTATGATAGAAAACCTATATACACGACAATGGTAGATAAATACGAAGCTAAGAAGTATGTGGCAGATATTATAGGTGACGAATATATAATTCCAACTTTGGGAGTATGGGATCATTTTGACGACATTGATTTCGCTTCATTGCCAGAACAATTTGTTTTGAAATGTACACATGATTCGGGCGGGCTTGTAATCTGCTACAATAAAGGTAAATTTGATAAAGATGTAGCAAGAAAAAAAATAGAACAATCTTTAAAGTGTAATTTCTATTGGGTCGGCAGAGAATGGCCTTATAAGAATGTAAAACCTAGAATTATTGCAGAAAAGTATATGGTTGATGAATCAGTTTATGTGGATGAAACCTATACTGGCAAAGAGGCAAGTAATCCGCAAACAGAGTTGATGGATTACAAGCTCATGTGTTTTAATGGAAAGGTTAAATGCTCTTTTGTTTGTTCAGAGAGATATAGTAGCAATCTAAAAGTGACATTTTTTGATAATGATTGGAACGTCCTGCCATTCGAACGGCACTATCCTAAGAGTACGAAACCTATTACAAAACCTCACACTTTTGAAAAGATGGTACAACTTGCGGAAAAACTATCCGCAGACATCCCCTTTGTAAGGGTTGATTTTTACGAAATTAACGGAGATATTTATTTTGGAGAACTGACTTTTTATCCCGGAGATGGATTTGAAGAGTTCACCCCCGATTCCGCTGATTATGACATGGGTAGATTGCTTAAACTCCCAGACTATTGAAGATCACACAAAGTCAGAAGATCTTAAAGACTATAAATTCTTTTGTTTTAATGG
>DXEG01000030.1 GCA_019115125.1 Candidatus Blautia faecipullorum | reverse complement strand
GAAAATAAACTAAAAAACAGAAAATGAGGAGGGTTTTATGAGCGTAGGGATTAAGATTTGCCACGCACTGAAAAAGTATGGAAATATCACAGTAATTCCAGATCTTTCGCTGAATATTAATAATGGGGAATTTTTTACATTATTAGGCCCGTCAGGATGTGGAAAAACTACTTTATTACGTATGATTGCCGGATTTAACAGTATTGAGGGCGGCGATTTTATGTTTAATGAAACAAGGATCAATGAAATGGATCCGGGAAAAAGAAACATCGGAATGGTATTCCAGAATTATGCTATTTTTCCTAATATGACTGTACGGAAAAATGTTGCTTTCGGATTGAAAAACCGTGGAATGGAGAAGCAGAAAATAAAAGAAGAAACGGATAAATTTTTAAAAATCGTACATGTAGATCAATACGCGGACCGTATGCCGGAGCGACTTTCCGGAGGACAGCAGCAGAGAGTGGCATTGGCAAGAGCACTTGTCATAAGACCGGATGTGCTTTTGATGGATGAACCCTTATCCAATTTGGATGCTAAGCTGCGTATAGAAATGCGTACAGTGATTAAAAAAATTCAACGTGATGTGGGAATTACCACGGTATATGTAACCCATGATCAGGAGGAAGCGATGGCTATTTCTGACCGTATTGCGGTTATGAGAGACGGAGTCATCCATCATTGCGGAAAACCGAAGAATATATATCAAAGACCGGCGGATTTATTTGTAGCAACTTTTATAGGAAAATCAAATTTGATTTCCGCAGAGCTTGTGCAAGCTGGCAGTAACTATAAGGTGGTATTCAAAAATGGATATGAAGTAGAATTTTCCAACGTTCGGGCAGGAACAAAAAACGGATCTGTAGTTGTATCAGCAAGACCTGAGGAACTGGTCATCTGTAAAGAGAAGGATAAAGAAAAGAAGAATGGAATATGGGCAACTGTTACGGACAGTGTTTTTCTGGGATTGAATACACACTATTTCGCAAAGCTGGAAACAGGAGAGGAAGTGGAGATTATCCAGGAATCCGATGTGGAGGAGATTATATCTTCTGGCAGCAGAATACTTCTTACTTTGAATGAAAAAAAAGCGAACATATTTGAAAAAGAAGGGTCAAACAGCATTATGGAGGGAGTTGAAACAGACATAAATCCTCCAGAGGTAATTTTTGCAGAGGAGGTGTGACATTCTATGCGAAAGACAAAAAAAATAGACGGATGGAATGGAATTTCAGCTCTCCTGATGATTATTTTTCTGGTATTTCTTGTATGGCCGTTAGGAAATCTTTTGAAAGAATCTGTAATACTTAATGGTGAGTTTTCTCTGGATGCTTTTCAGGAATTTTTCGGTAAATCTTATTATTACGGTTCGATTTTTAACAGCTTAAAAGTAGGGATAGCAGTTATGGCAGTTTGCCTGCTTCTGGGAATTCCATTTGCGTATTTCTATTCTTTCTATCAGCTCAAGGGAAGAAAAATTTTATTTGTAATGTGTCTGCTGGGTACTATGTCAGCTCCGTTTTTAGGCGCATACGCGTGGATTCTTCTAATGGGTAATTCGGGACTTGTAACTACAATGCTGAAGTCTATAGGCATTAAAGGTATCACAATATATGGCTTCGGTGGAATTGTCTTTGTCCAGGCGCTCAAATTATTTCCATTAGTAGTTATCTATATGAATGGAGCTTTTCGTGATATAGATAATTCTCTTCTGGAGGCGTCTGAAAGTATGGGATGTAAAGGCGTAAAGCGTTTTTTCAGAGTGATCATGTCCCTTACTATGCCAACAATTCTGGCTGCGGCTTTACTGGTATTTATGAGATCTTTTGCGGATTTTGGAACACCGGTGCTGATTGGTAGAGGTTATTCTACCTTCCCTGTTTTGATTTATAACCAATATCTTGGAGAAAATGGAGCTGATTATCACTTTGCGGCAGCAATCAGTGTAATTGCGGTAATTGTTACTGCTATTATCTTTGTGATACAGAAACTGGCCACAAATAAATTCAAGTTTACTATAAACTCGCTTCATCCTATTGAACCGAAAAAAGCACATGGAATCGGTGGGATTCTGATGCATATTTATTGCTACGGTGTGGTTGCTCTTGCTCTTTTGCCGCAACTTTATATTATCAATATGTCTTTCCGAAACTATAATAACAGTATTCTCCAACCGGGATATTCTTTGGTAAATTACCAGAAGGCAATTGAAAAAAATCTTTTTCGGGCTATAAAAAATACATTGATTGTCAGTATTGTTGCTCTTGTGATTATTATTGTCATAGCTGTACTGCTTTCTTATCTGGTAGTAAGGAAAAATAATGCTTTTAATAATGCAATTGATGTGATTTCTATGATGCCTTACATTATGCCGGGTGGAGTTATAGGTATCTCTCTTATTATTACTTTTAGTAAGAAGCCGGTTGTATTGACAGGTTCTCTGTTGATTATGATTATAGCTTTGTCTATACGACGAATGCCATTTACAAGCCGATCAGCTACAGCCGCTATGATGAAAATTCCAACAAGTATCGAGGAAGCGGCAATAAGCCTGGGAGCGTCAAAGGCAAAAACATTTGTAAGGATCACTGTGCCGATGATGTCCAGTGGAATTATTTCCGGGGCGATTTTAAGCTGGGTTTCTATTATTACTGAAATGTCGTCAGGTGTAATTTTATATAATAACCGTACGATTACTCTTACGATCGGCACTTACTCCGCAATTACGGGAGGTATTTATGGAGTAGCGGCAGTATTTGCTACGATTACTACAATTTTTACCATTATATGTCTTATTCTTTATCTGAAGGTTACAAAATCAGAGGATATACAAGTATAGAAAAAGAAACTTAAAATAAAAAATTCACATAATTTAAAGGAGGAAAAAGTATGAACAAAAAAACAGCAGGTGTCGCATTAGGGATGGCAGCAGTAATGGCATTGACAGTAGGAGGATCAACTTTTGTTTATGCTGATGAAGAGGAACGCCCGGCATATGTACATGACGAAAGTGAGGTTACAGGGACGATTACTGTTTATACGACAATGGAGCAGACGCAGCAGGAGGTCTTGGAGGAGCTGTGGAGTAAATATTATCCGGATTGCAAGATGGAGATTCAGGCGGATTCTGTAGGAACTCTCGCTACAAGGATCAGAGGAGACGAATCCTGTGACGCAGATGTTGTCATTGGCGGACTCTTTGAAGCTGATGGAGATACTTACCATGATATTCTACAGCCCTATACTTCAGTTATTGATGATGAACAGGCTTATCATGATGAATCCGGCTATTATACATATTATGATGTGCAGGTGATGTGCCTTGTCGTAAATCCTGAGCTGAGAGACGAACTTGGGATTGAAATTAATGGATATGAGGATCTTCTTCAGCCAGAATTGAAAGGAAAGATAATTCTTGCCGCACCAGACGCCTCATCTTCCGGATACCGTCAGCTTCAAACAATCCTTGCTACCATGGGGGATGAATTTGATGATGATAAAGGCTGGGACTACATCAAAGAACTGATGCCCTCCTGTTTCAGCACTACTTCATCCAGTGATGTTTATAATCTTGTAATTAACGGAGAGTATGTAGTTGGACTTTCTTACGAGTCAACAGTGGCAGCTTTGATTAAAGACGGGGCGCCTGTAGAATGTGTATATATGGAAGAAGGAAATACGGCGATGGCCGGAGGTGCTGCAATTGTAAAGAATGCTCCAAATCAGGAAGCGGCGGAAGCAATGATGGATCTGTTGGCTTCTAAAGAATTTCAGGATGCCCGGGCAGAAGAATCTTCAGGAAGAGGATCCAATTCTGGCGTGGATCTGAATGGGCTTCCGGAAGACAGCACCTTAGGTCTGGTAGACCTTGATTATGATTATTTAATAGAAAATAAAGACGCGCTTTATACAAAGTGGAATGATATGTGGGCTGAGGTGCAGTGAAATAAAGGAAATCTGAAAATCGAAAATAGATAAGCCATAGGCAGGGGCAGGATGATTCGCATAAATTTATCGGCCCCTGCCTAAAATGTGTACTGAACTAAACATGATTTACTATTAGGAAAGGAAATGATGATGTGTTATGCTTTTACCTGAAGAAATAAGAAAAGCCCACAAACGGCAAAACCGCTTGTGAGCGTTGTTTCAAGCGGAGATGGAGGGATTTGAACCCTCGCGCCGGTTGCCCGGCCTACCGCATTTCGAGTGCGGACCCTTCAGCCACTTGGGTACATCTCCGTGTCAACAGCTACTATTATATATGGTAAGGCGGGAAAGGTCAATTCTTTTTTTCTTGGGAATTGACGATGCGAAGATCCTATAATATGATATAGAGAAAAGAGCATGGATTGAATATCGGATGCTGAGGAGGATTTATGGAAAAAAAGAAGGATGCGATACTCAAAGCCGCCAGAGCTTTGACGGAAAATTATAAAAAAGAAAAATTGTTTATGCCGAAAAATGGCAGGAGCCTTCCCAATAGGGCTGCGGTGATCGATCTGGTGAGGGATCTGAGGTCCGTAATATTTCCCGGGTATTTCTGCGCCGATTCAGCGGCCCGCATTTTTCCTGAACAGTTCAGCACATACTGCCTGAACGAATATTATGACCGCCTGAAGGAGCAGGTGGAGATTGCGCTCCTGTACGCCCATCAGGAGATGGAGCAGAAGGAGGCCGCGGAGCAGTCGGAAAAGATCTGCGCCCATTTTATTGAGTGCCTTCCGGAAATACAGCAGAAGCTTTTAAAGGATGTGCAGGCAGGATTTGACGGCGATCCGGCTGCAAAGAGCAAAGAGGAGATTATTTCCTCCTACCCGGGAGTATTTGCCATCTATATATACCGTCTGGCCCATATCCTGTATCAGAAACAGGTGCCCTATATCCCCAGAATCATGACAGAGTATGCCCATGGAAAAACCGGAATCGACATTAATCCGGGGGCGGAGATAGGCGAATATTTCTTTATTGACCACGGTACAGGAGTGGTGATCGGCGAGACTACGGAGATTGGAAATAATGTGAAGCTGTATCAGGGTGTGACGCTGGGAGCTCTCTCCACCAGACAGGGGCAGCAGCTTGCCAATGTGAAGCGTCATCCCACCATTCGCGATAATGTGACGATTTACTCCAATTCTTCCGTTCTGGGCGGAGAGACTGTAATCGGTGAGAATACGATCATAGGCGGAAATACTTTTATTACGGAATCTATTCCGGCAAACACCAAGGTCAGCGCCAAAAGTCCGGAGCTGGTGATCAAAAAACCACGGAGCAGCGTTTCAAAAACAGACGTCTGGGACTGGGAGAGCTGAAGGAGAAGAAAAATGGATGCTTTTAGTTGCATTTTGTTTTCACAGGGTGTACACTATAATGTCCGGGATACATATGATAAGCGCGGCGTATCAGGGAAAGACTAAAAAAGATACCGGAAAGCCTGTGAGCTGTACTTGAAAAGGAGGAAATACAATGCTTGTACTTGAAAACGTCAGTTGGAAAGCATCTGACGGTGAAGAAATATTAAGAGATATCAGCCTGGAGATACCAGACGGTAAAATGACGGTCATTACAGGGCCGAACGGAGGAGGAAAAACTTCTCTTGCCAAGCTGATCGCAGGCCTGGTGGATCCTACGGAAGGAAGGATCCTGCTGGATGGGGAAGATATTACCGGATGGGATATGACAGAGCGCGCCCGGGGTGGGATAAGCTTTGCTTTCCAGCAGCCGGTGCGTTTTAAAGGGCTCACTGTCCGCGATCTTCTGGAAATTTCCGCGGAGAGGAAGCTGGACAGCGGAGAGGTCTGCAGATACCTGGGCGAGGTAGGACTCTGCGCCGAAGAATATATTGACCGCGTCGTAGACGCCAGCCTTTCAGGCGGAGAGGGCAAAAGAATTGAGATTGCCTCTGTTCTGGCAAGAAAAAATGTAAAGCTGCGGGTGTTTGACGAGCCGGAGGCCGGCATCGACCTGTGGAGCTTTACGAATCTGATCGATGTATTCCAGCGTCTGAAAAACAAAGACAGCGAGGCGCTTCTGGTGATCTCCCATCAGGAACGTATTCTGGAAATCGCGGACCGTATCGTGGTAGTGGACAATGGAAAAATCCGGATCGCAGGCGACCGCCAGGTTATCCTCCCGAGGCTGCTTGCTCAGGAAAAGGCGGCCCGCTGCCCGAAAGAAGAGGAAAGGAGTTGTGCCAGATGAATAAAATAACAGAGCAGCTTCTCAGACAGGTATCTGACTGGCAGGGAACCTTTAAGGGAGCGTACAATATCCGTGAGAATGGAGGATGCGCGGGAAGGCAGTCCTCAGAAAATATCAGAATAGAATCCCGGGCGGACGGATCGGGCCTGGAAATTCATATCAGCCCGAAGGCCCAGAAGGAAACTGTTTATATCCCTGCCTGCGTAACTAGGGGCAATGTAAACGATCTGGCGTACAATGACTTTTATGTGGGAGAGGGCGCGGATGTCACGATCGTGGCGGGCTGCGGCGTTCATACAGACAACGAAGGGGAAGCGGAGCACGACGGTATCCACCGTTTTTTCCTGGAGAAAGGGGCGCATGTTCTTTATAAAGAGAAGCACGTGGGAACAGGTACAGGAACCGGGCTTAAAAAAATCAATCCGGTAACAGATATGGAATTAAAAGAGGACGCCGTAATGGAGATGGACACGATCCAGATCGGCGGCGTGGATCTGACGAAGCGTTCCACAAAGGCTGTGCTGGGCGCCAGGGCCCGGCTGATCATACATGAAAGACTTATGACAGACGGAGAAGAACAGGCTTCCACGGATTTTGAGGTTGTGATGCAGGGAGAGGATTCCGGTGTGGATCTGATCTCGCGGTCGGTGGCAAAGGATCACTCCTATCAGGAATATCATTCCAAGATTCATGGAAACTGCCGCTGCACAGGCCATTCCGAGTGTGACGCGATCCTGATCGGAGAAGGGAAGGTCAACGCGGCTCCGGAGCTTTTTGCCGGGGATATCGACGCTTCTCTGATTCATGAGGCCGCTATCGGCAAAATCGCGGGAGAACAGATTGTGAAACTACGTACCCTGGGGCTTACCGAGGATGAGGCTGAAAAGAAGATTGTAGAGGGATTCTTGCGCTGAGACAGATGAATGATGCAAAAAGTGATTGTGATTGGGAGTCCAGGAGCCGGGAAAAGTACCTTTGCGAGGAAACTCAGAGATTTATCCGGCCTGCCTCTCTTTTATCTTGATATGATCTGGCACAGACCGGACAGAACGAATATTTCCGGAGAAGAATTTGATCGGAGGATCGCGGAGATTATAAAATCCCCCTCCTGGATTTTGGATGGAAACTATCTCCGCACGCTGGAGCAGCGGCTAAGATTCTGCGATACTGTGTTTTTTCTGGATTATCCTGCAGAGCTCTGCATAGCGGGAGCTGAATCCCGGATCGGAAAGAAACGGGAGGATCTTCCGTGGGTGGAGACAGAGCTCGAGCAGGAATTCCGGCAGTGGATACTGGATTTTTCTAAAGATCAGCGACCGGTAATTTGCAGACTGCTGGAAAAATATAAAGACGGACGGAATATTTATGTTTTTCATTCCAGAGAAGAGGCGGATGGGTGGCTGCTGGAAAAATGCTGAAGTGAAAGGTTTATTTTCACAAAATAAAAAAATTAAAAAAACATGTTGACAAACACAAAAAAGTGTTATATACTCAATATCGTTGTAGCGAACAACACAGCGATATGCGGGTGTAGTTCAATGGTAGAACACCAGCCTTCCAAGCTGGATACGTGGGTTCGATTCCCATCACCCGCTCTTATGCGATAGTGGCGTAGTTGGTAACGCGCGACCTTGCCAAGGTCGAGACCGCGGGTT
>DXEG01000029.1 GCA_019115125.1 Candidatus Blautia faecipullorum | reverse complement strand
TGTCCGTTTGGCGGAAAAATTGGGGTATGAATTATCACATGAATATATTGCGTATGAAGTGAACTGATTTTGTAAATCCCGGCTTACCCCTCTAAAATGAGAGCATGAAATAAAGGAGGAAATTATCTTATGAAAAAGTTAAGTGAAGACGCTGAAAAAATAATGACGGAACGTTTTGGAAAGGATACCATTATTGCATTGGCAACAGTAGAAAATGAGACGCCTTTTGTACGCTATGTAAACGCCTATTATGAAAATGGTGCATTTTATATTATTACATATGCACTTTCAAATAAAATGAAGCAAATGAAAAGCAACTCTACTGTTGCGATAGCAGGCGATTGGTTTACCGCACACGGAAAGGCGAATAATTTAGGCTATTTTGGAAAAAAAGAAAATCTTATCATTGCCGAGAAATTGAAAATTGTTTTTAAAGAATGGATTGATAACGGGCATAATGATTTTGACGATGAAAACACCATAATTTTATACGTGGAATTAACGGACGGATTGCTGCTTTCGCATGGAACAAGATATGAGTTCTAGACCTTAACTTCTGTCTTGTCTGGATTCTCCGTAAAGCATTAAGCAAAAAACATCCAAAATCATCGGTAAAAAGCACAGTAAGAGAATTGCTGTGCTTTTTCTGTACACGAAACAGAACATGGGGTATAATAAAATCTAAGAGGAAGAATTTAGAATCCACCCATGTATGGAGGTGTTTTTTATGATATGGAAACCTCTGCCGATTGGAATAGATAATTTCAGAAAAATGCGAGAGGGAAAGTATTACTATATAGATAAGACATTGTTTATCAAAGAACTGCTGGACAGGAAAGGAGAGGTCAATCTTTTTACCCGCCCGCGACGCTTCGGTAAGACGCTGAATATGAGTATGCTTAGATATTTTCTGGACATAGAGCAAAAGGATATTCCGAAGCTTTTTGCAGGAACAAAGATCATGGATACAGGAGAACGGTACCTTGATCATATGGGGAAATATCCTGTTATCATGCTTACTTTGAAGTCTATGAAACAGGCGACGTATGACAGCGCCTTTTATTGCCTGAAAGAAGAAATATCCAGAGAGTACAGGATGCATGACCAAATACTGGAAAGCTTGGACTATGATGCGGACAGAGAAAAATTTCTTCGGTTTATTGAGATGAAAGCAGAACCAGACGAATATCTGGTAGCTTTGAAATTCCTTTCTGAATGCCTTTGCAGGATATATGGCAGAAAAGCAGTAATTCTTATTGACGAGTATGATGTGCCCCTGGAGAATGCGTATTTTGAGGGATTTTATGATAAGATGGTCGCGCTGATACGCGCATTGTTCGAATCTGCTTTAAAGACCAATGACAATTTGGAATTTGCTGTAATTACAGGATGTCTGCGTATCAGCAAGGAATCTATCTTTACCGGTCTTAACAATTTAAAGATTATGTCCATTACAGCTATTTCTTATGCGGAGCATTTCGGCTTTACTCCGGATGAAGTGGAGCAGATGCTGAAAGAATACGGCCTGGAGGAAAATCTGGAGACTGTCAGAAAATGGTATGACGGATACCGATTCGGAGAGACAGAAGTTTATAATCCATGGAGTGTAATTAATTATGCAGATTCCTGTTACTACGATAAAAAAGCATTTGCCAAGCCTTACTGGACTAATACAAGTTCCAACAGCATTGTGCGGACGCTGATCGAGCGTGCGGATATTTCCGTGAAACAGGAAATCGAGTCGCTGATTGCAGGAATGACTATCAGCAAGCCTGTTCATGAGGATATTACTTATGATGATATGGACTCCACTCAGGATAATCTCTGGAACTTTTTATTTTTCACCGGATACCTGAAAAAGATACGGGAATATCAGGAGGGGGAGACGATTTATATAGAGATGGCTATTCCAAACAATGAAGTAAGATATATCTATAAAAATGCGGTTCTTCGCTGGTTTGACAGGCAGACCGATAAAAAGGAACTTACTCCTCTGTACGATAGTCTGCTAAGCGGCGATGCGGAAAAATTCTCGGAGATTCTCTCTGCAAATCTGATGGAGACCATCAGTTTTTACGATTATCAGGAAAGCTACTACCATGGTTTTTTGGCTGGAATGCTGAAAAATATCGGAAATTATATCGTACAGTCTAATCGGGAATCAGGAATCGGCAGGCCGGATATTCTGGTAAGATACCCCAGTGTGAGGGGAAGGGCTGTGATTATTGAGATAAAAGTGGCCAGGTCATATCAGGAGTTGGAAGAAAAGTGCAGAGAAGCCTTGAGTCAGATTGATGAGAAAAAATATGAGGAGGTGCTGCGCAATGAGGGGTATCAGAATATTCTGAAATGCGGGGTGGCTTTCTATCGGAAAGAATGTATGGCAAAGATAGTGTAGAGTTATCCAGGCTGATCCCGATGAAAGCTGCGATGTCAGTTACGCCTAGAGGCAGTGGAAAGAGGATATCGGTCAGTAGATCATCTGTATCAGTTTGTAATTTACACATATGATGAAGCGCAGAAGGAAGTAAAGAGGATCGGAGTTTTGGAGAGCAGCAGCGAGTCTGGATATCAAAAAAATTCAGTTTGAACCGCTCCATTGATCCCGGAAGAAGAAAAACTCAAAAAGGAGAACGGAAGAATGGACGAGGACATTCTGAGAAATATATGGCCGGAATGGAAAACTATAAAACAGATCGGCAGAGGGACCTTTGGACGGGTGTACGAGGCTGTGCGCCGTGAATACCAAATGGAAAGCCATGCCGCCGTGAAAGTAATCTCTATTCCCCTGGATCAGTCGGAAATTGCGTCCCTGCGGCTGGAAGGACTGACGGAGGAGGAGACCTTGTCTTATCTCCGGAAGGTCGTGGATGAATTTCTTGCGGAAATTCAGATCATGGATTCATTCAAGGGCGTTCAAAATATTGTCAGCATAGAGGATTATAAGGTGGCTGAAAGACAGAAGGATATCGGGTGGGATATCTATATCCGGATGGAGCTGCTTACACCGCTGAACAGCTATATCGCCGGCAGAGAACTTTCAGAGCGGGAAGTGATCAGACTTGGCTGTGATATCTGTACGGCGCTGGAGATATGTGAGAAACGCAATGTTATCCATCGAGATGTGAAACCAGAAAATATTTTTGTAAATACTTTCGGAAATTTCAAATTAGGCGACTTTGGGATTGCCCGCCGCCTGGAAAATCTCACCGCCGGGATGTCCCGGAAGGGAACCTTCAGTTATATGGCGCCGGAGGTGGAAAAAGGTCTGCCCTATGACGCCAGGGCGGATATTTATTCTCTGGGGCTGGTCTTATACCGGCTTTTGAACAGGAACCGTCTTCCTTTTTTGACGGAAGACAGGCAGCTTCTCAGCCCCAATGAACGCATGAACGCAGTGAGGAGACGGATGAGCGGAGAACCGATTCCGCCGCCCTGCGGCGCTTCACCGGAAATGGCCAGGCTCCTTCTCCGCGCCTGTGCCTATAATCCGCATCAGCGGTTTGCGTCAGCGTCAGCGATGAAAAACGCTCTGCTCCATATGGAAAAGGAAGCGGTGAAGGAGAGCGGGTCGACAAAGAATGGCGATATAGAAGCCGTGGCGAAAAACAATAAAGAATCTGAGGAAAAAAACGAGTATACGGACCGGACCATGTATGCACGGAAGGTCGATTCCACTTCTCCAGAGCCTTCCCCGCCAAAATCCAAACAATCTGCTCATAAAGCTCAGAAAAGAAACATTCTAAGAACTTCCCTTTCTGTATTTGCAGCAACAGCCGCAGTTTGTCTGATTATTTTTGCTGCCGGTAACTACCTATTTTTTGATAAGACTCAGGATGGAGACAGACGGACAGAAAAAATTGCGGAAAATACAGAAAACAAAACACAGGAAGATGGACAGACCGATTTGACGACGGATCAGGCCGGAGACAGCCGGACAGCGGCAATCGCGGAAAATACCGAAAATGAAACACAGGATAATGAACAGACGGGGGTCATTGGCGATCAGTCAGAGCAGACAGCGGCAGACAAAGAAGAAATATTGTCTCGGGCGGAGGCGTTTAAAAATGCGGGAGATTATGCTTCCGCGATAGAGCTGCTGGACGGTGCCAGAAGTGAAAACAGCGATATTTCGGAGTATCAGAGTACATATGAAGCGTACTGTGCGGAATTTAAAAACCAGACGGTTTTGACAGCGGATAACCGCGCCGCCGCTGGTGATTATGAAGGCGCGATCCAGAAAATCAGCGAAGCTTCCTCCCTTCTGGAAGAAGATCAGGAGCTTTCTTTAAAAGTCAAGCAATATACGGATGAGCAAATCGTCTGCGAAGCGGAAACTCATGTGGTGGAAAATCCTCAGCCGGCCAATTCACAGGCTGAGCCCTCTCCATTTTACGGAATCTGGTGCTACGCTTCGAAGAGCAGTACGGAGGCCCGGGCTTATGCGGATTCTGTTTCACAAAAAGGATTTCAAGGTCAGGTATTTGCGACTGCCGACTGGAGCAATTTGAATTCCGAAGAATGGTATGTGGTAACTGCCGGCACATATTTTTCCGAGGAAGAAGCAAAAAGTGTCCTGGCCGGGGTTCAGGCAGTATATTCGGGGGCCTATGTAAAATATTCCGGAAGCTGGCAGGGCGGCGCCCCAAATACAAGCACACTGACGGCATCACTGCCGGACGGATCCTCAGACAGTGTACATCCGCCGTTTTACGGAATCTGGTGCGCGGCCTTTAAAAATCAGGCGGACGCCCAAAGCATGGCGGCTCAGATATCGGAAAAAGGCTTTGAAGGCCAGGTATTCCTTACGACTGACTGGAATAATCTGAATCCTGTGGAATGGTATGTGGTAGCTGCCGGCGTATATTCTGCCAAGGAAGCGGCGCTGGGAAATCTGCAAAATGTCCGCAAATTTTATCCCGACGCATATATCAAATATTCCGGGAACTGGCTTGGACAGTGACAAGCCGTATCAGGGGCCGTTTTAGGAATTCTTATTTGACACAGCATCAATAGATTAAGGTGTCAAAAATAATAAAAAGAACAGGAAGTATGACGAATATGGATAAATTAGCCGGTATATGGCCGGAATGGCAGATTGTCAGAAAAATTGGGCAGGGTTCTTACGGAACTGTCTATGAAGCAGTGCGCAGAGAGCATCAGGTAGAAAGCCGCGCCGCTATTAAAGTAATCTCGATTCCCCAGGAGGAATCAGAAATTGAATCTCTGCGGGCGGACGGGCTTTCACAGAGAGAAACCAGGACGTATTTTCAGGAAATTGTAAACAGCTTTATCAGTGAGATCCAACTGATGGATACCTTTAAAGGAGTACAGAATATTGTCAGTATCAATGACTATAAAGTGGTGGAGCGCGAGAACAGCATAGGCTGGTACATTTATATCCGCATGGAGCTCCTGACTCCGCTTAACATCTGTATCCGGGACGTTGGGGTGTCAGAGAGTCTGGTGATCAAACTTGGATGCGACATCTGTACGGCTCTTGAATTATGCGCGAAACGGAATGTGATCCATCGCGACATTAAGCCGGAAAACATTTTCATCAATGATTTCGGTGATTTTAAGCTGGGTGACTTCGGGATTGCCCGAAAACTGGAGAATCTGACCTCAGGATTGTCGAGGAAGGGTACCTACAGTTATATCGCTCCGGAAGTGGAAAAAGGCCAGCCTTATAACGCTACTGTAGATATATATTCTCTGGGGCTGGTACTGTATCGTTTTATGAATAATAACAGAATGCCGTTTTTGGACACAGAACAGAAGAGCATGAGTCCAAACGCGCGCGCGGACGCGCTGCGCCGGCGCCTGAACGGCGAGCCTCTTCCGGCGCCGGCCAATGCTTCCCGTTCATTCGCGGCAGTGATTCTGCGGGCCTGCTCTCCGGAACCTGGGATGAGGTTTCAGTCGGCGGCGGAGATGAAAAGAGCGCTTCTGAAAGTATCAGAGAAAGCAGCTTCCAAAGAAACGAACGACTGTCCGCAGGATTCTCTGAACGAAACGGTCTATGTGAGGAAAGCTCCCCAAAAAGAAGAGGAAGAAAAAAAGCCCTCTCCCCCCAAAATATCCCAGAAACAGAGGCCGAAGACTGCCGCGGCGGTAATCCTCGCAGTGCTTTTGCTGTGCGTTTCAGGGCTTGCGGGAGGTTACCTGTTTCTGAAGATAAAGACGGATTCCACAGCAGAAACAGTACCGAAAATTGTTGCGGACATTTTTGGATCGGACAAGGGCGCATTTTCTGAGAAGGAAAAATCTGAGGAAGAATCGTCGGGCGAGACAGGTACAGAGGAAAAAAATGCCGGAGACGAATTGGCAGAAAAGGCCGACGAAGACAACAAAGCTTCTGAAGAAGTATCGTCAGCACAAACAGATACAGAAGAGCCGGATGCCGGGGAGACGCCATCTGAGGCGGAGGAAGAGGAAAAAGCGTCCGTTGAAGAGGCTGCGGAAAATTCATCTTCAGAAGAAAAAGACGGCGCATTTGCTTCAACAGTTAAGTTCGAAAGAAAAACAGACGACCCATACAATGAATATGGGGTGGTGACGGGCGTTTCTTCTGCGGGCAGTACTGTATGGACCTATACGACAGGCATTTATGAGCGTACAGAGCTTAACAGAGTCAGTGAGATCGGCGTTCACAACGGCCGCTACTACATGGTGGAGGACGGAACAGTCAGGGTATTCAATGTAAAGGACGGAACCTCCGTCTGGTCCAACAGGGATTTTGGGGGATGTGTTTCCGCCAGCGCTTTTGATGAAAACGATTCGCTCTATCTCTGCGGATATTACGGCCCCGACCTTTTCATCGTTGATGGCAACGGCGGCACAATCAACCGGGTGGATTCTTTTGATACCCAATATGTATGGCCCTATGAGCTTGTACTTGAGGATGGTCTGGCGGCGATCACCTTTGAGGGGACTCCCTCCGGCAGCCCAGAGGTGCTTTATATAAACCTCAGCAGCTATTCTTCGTCCACAGACCGGGAAACAGCCCTAGGTATAAATTCTGTCACAAGCCATACGGAAACAGTAGTTCCCCAGGTGTCCGCTGATGTTATCATGGACGTATCGGCAACCTCTTATTTAGAAGAACCTCAATATAATCTGGCGCACGCCCCGTCCAACGCCATTGACGGAAGCAGCTCTACGGCATGGGTGGAGAGCGCCGCCGGACAGGGAGAAGGAGAGGCGCTTACCCTAACCCTGAACGGCGTATACCGGGTGTCCGGATTCAGGATAAACGCCGGGTACCAGAAAAGCAATGATATTTATTACAAGAATTCCAGACCTGCGGCTTTAAGGGTGACTTTTTCAGACGGAAGCAGTACGGACGCTGAACTGGGAGATTTTATCGGTCAGCAGGAGATCACCTTCAGCTCCGCGGTAGATACCTCCAGTGTAACCTTCAGCATACTATCTGTTTTTCCGGGAAGCAAATATCAGGATACGGCGATTACAGAAATATCGCTGTTTTAAGGCAGTATAGAGAAAAAGAGGGATGTAAGTCTTGACCTTATATCTGGTATAAGCTTTATAATTACACTATAAAAAGCAGAAATTATCAGATGGGAGGGGTTATATGATATCTATAAAAGAGGCCGCCAGAATTACAGGGATAGCAGAACAAAACATCCGTTATTATGAAAAACAGAAGCTGCTGACGCCAGGACGGAATGCAGCGAATTCGTATCGTGAGTACACAGGAGAGGATCTTCGGCGATTAAAGCTGATCCGCCTGTTCCGAAGTCTGGATATGCCGATTTCGGAGATCCGGAAGCTGTTTGAGGACGAGATTTCTTTGCGGGAAGCCGTGAACAGACAGTGCCGCCGTCTGAAAGAGGAACGGGACAAATTAGATAATGCGTTTGAATTTTGTTCTTCTATACATGAATCCAATCTTTCTCAGCTTGATGTGGACGCATATCTGGACAAAATGGAAAGGGAAGAAAAGAAGGGCTCTGTATTTTCAGATTTCGCAAAAGACTATCTGGCTGTGATAAAATCTGAGATGAAACGGGAATTTTCTTTTATGCCGGAGGCCATGTGCGGCAATCCAAGAGAATTTACAGAAGAGCTCCTGAAATTTGCCCGTCACGAGGGAATGAATATCGTAATAACCCAGGAAAGTCTGTCCCCTCGTTTTGAGATAGACGGTGTGGAATATCGCGCATACAGAACTTCTGGAAGATTTGGGATCACTGTTCACTGCGAGATGGTACATCCTGAAGATTATATACCTGAAGGAATGCAGGAAAAGAAATACTACAGGTATCGTTTTCTGTCCATCATTGCTCTGCCGGTTTTGATATTTGTGACCGCAAATCTCTGGCTTATCCGGGATATGTTCAGCGATTGGGAAAGCATTGTTATATTCGCGGGAGCGCTGGCAGTATTTATTGCCAATCTCTGCTTTCTGTATTACTGCTACGGCAAAAACTATAAAGGCTGACGCCTGTTGAAATGATAAGGACAGCCGCGGGTGCGAAACGCCTGCGGCTGTCCTTATGGTGTTCCTGAAAATATATGTATGCTATTTCCGGAGACACAGGTATTCAGTGAAAATTTTTATTCCGGTATTCCGCAGACAGCCCGGTTTGACAGGGCGTCCAGCCAGTAATATAAGTATTCCGCGGGATGCACCTTTATGATGCCGGAAAGCTCCGGCATATCCGGGCAGATCTCCTGAAACAGATCCGGGCATCCGTCGAACAGCTCGGGATGATAGGAAAGTGTTTTTTTGTTGTTAAAAATAGCCCCGTAGAGGATCTGGGCCTCCACCAGATCCTGGAACATATGACTTCCATAGCTCAATTCCGGCATATACCCGGCCCGGCTCTCGGAGATCTCGCAGATGGCGGAAAAGCCGGAGATATCGCCGAAGCTTACCGGAACGCCTAATTCCGGGGAGGAAGTGCCGATACGTCCGGGAGTCATCAGAAGAAGATTTTGGCCGCTTCCCCGGTAATGGCGGTTTATTTTGCCAAGAGCGGCAGCCGCGTCATATTTCTTCCGGTAAGGATACTGATAATAGAGGACAGGATCTACCTGCACCACCACGTCGATTTTTCTTTTTCCCGATGGTCCCATGGAGGAATCCCGGATATCAAAAAAGGTCTTTTTCAGACGGAGATTCTTCAGATCTGTTTTTTCCCCGGCCTCGCCGATATAAAGGGGCCGGCACTGAAGAAGATTTACCACAAAATCTCCGGATTCGTCTGTATTAACCGTATATTCGATATCTACCGGATTTTTATATACCCGTTCCAGGGTTTTCAGGATCTTCTGCATGAGAGATGTAAATTCCTGTTTTTCCAGAAGCCGCTGGCAGCTTACGAACCACACGTCCTGGTTGCGGCCAAGCTGCCGGAGCCGGTATTCCGCTTCATAATCGTGCTCCAGAACCATTTTTTTATACCAGAGAGGAAGCACAGGAAGAAGCTCCTCCAGAGGGATTTCCTTCAGCCGGTTTTCCCCGCAGTCAAGAACGTCAATATTTCTTTGAGAAAATTTATGCTTTTGTTCCACGGTGGTGAGAACTGTCACAGAGGGACGATCCAGGTTGGAAAGCCGGGGATAATCCTCTTTCGTCCGGTCTACCGCTTTTGTGCCCAGTCCCATGACGATGCGCAGCATTCCCGCCTCCGGATCCATGTCAGGATACCATTTGTAGGCGCTGTGGCTGTATCCCACCCCGGCGGCGCAGGGCATAAAATACTGTCCCTGATAAGAACCGGAAACCCGCTGTACCAGGATCGCCATCTGCTCATCCTTCTTCTCCAGCCCCCGGAGCAGACGGTATTCCAGAGCAGAATAATCCATTGTGCTGGCGTATACTGTGCGCACCGCCTGCTCGAATTCTTCCAGCCGTTTCTGTGGGCTGCCCTGATTGACGCAGAACACTGATTCATATTTTCCGGCGAAGGCGTTGCCGAATCCATCCTCCAGAAAACTGGAGGAGCGGACGATAAAGGGGCTCTGGCCGAAATATTCGATCACATTCAAGAACTGCTCCCGGATCTTTGCCGGAAATTCTCCGGTAGACAGGTGCTCCTGCAGTTCCTCTGCCGCGCTGAAATATTCTTCTTTTGTGCGCTGCCGGATACGCAGTCTCCAGCAGCCGTTGGAGACGATATAAGTATAAAATACATCAGAACCGATATAAAAAGAGTCGTGAGGCTCGCTCAGGGAAGGATATTCCGGGATTTCTGTCTCGGCGATTTTCCTTGCCAGAAGCATACCGCAGGCTTTGCCTCCGATCGCTCCGCTTCCGATCATCCTGTCGCGGAGCATAAAATAATCGGAAGGTGTAAAATACTGCTTTACCAGTTTTTTCAGCCGATCGTCCTTTGTCATGGTACTGTCTATGATCAGCTCCTCCGTATCTTCGGAAAAGTAGCCCCGGGAGAAATCAAGCTTTGCCTGTGCAAAAAAGCGGTCGTGGCTGTCGTAATTCTGATCCTGGGAGCCGGCGGAGGCTTTTTGTATGGTCTGATAATATCTGCTCATACCAACTCCGTCCTCCACCGCCCGGAAGGAACGGCTGTCGGAACGGCGGCAGCAGTGGGGCAGAAACATACGGGAGGAGTGGCGGTTCCAGACCTTTAGCGGGTGAAGATATATATCGTTGTCTCCGGTATAAACGTCAAGAAGAAGCTGGGTGGTATCCCGGATCCTGGCCGCGGCGTCAAAGGAATGGCGCCCTCTGAGAAGAGGAAAATAGGCTACGGTGTCCAGCTCAAAAAGATACGGACAGGTTACGCGGAAAAAATTCCCCATCATCAGATCCGTATACCATACAGACTGAAGCTCAGAAAGACAGTCGAATACATAGAAGGCGTCGCGTCCTTCCCTGGTGATCTGCTCGTAAATAGCAACGGTAAATGGTTCGAAGCCATCGTCTGGATTGAATTCGTATACCTTGATCCCGCTCAAATCTCTCAATACAGGCTCATGCTGGGCAAAACGGATATAAATGACGTTCCGCCCGTCTTTTACCGCCTGTCTGGCAAAGGGCTCCGCGAAAAAACGGAATTCGTCGATGGTGGATACCTGCCATACTACGTTGTCCCCCAGACGGATGTGATCCAGAATTTCATCCACCCCTGGAATACCGCTGTTTATTTTATCAAATGCTGCCATAAAACCCTCCTTTATGAAAACAGGACAAAGAAGTACCCTTGCGGAGAACCTCTTTGTCCTGTTTGATGCTTTAACTATAGCACACCGGGGAAGGCCAGGCAACAAAAAAATTCTGTTTCGCGGATATTCCTGACAGATAAAAGATCTGATAAAAGTACTTTAAAAAAGGCGGCGGGCATTTTATAATAAAAGCAGTCAAAGAAAACAAGGTCTGTGACGGAGGTCTCAGCGATTTCCTATCTTAAGTATGAAAAACGGGAGAAATTTTATATGAGAACAGAAAGAATTGAAAACATGTGCGGCGGCAATGGACATGTGCTGATCAGGCATCTGCTTGGAGAAAAAGAACTGAACGGAAAATGCGGGCTGTATGCGGAGGTAACTCTGGAACCGGGATGCTCACTGGGTTATCATAAGCATCATGGAGAGAGCGAAACCTATTATATCCTTTCCGGCCAGGGCATCTACAGTGATAACGGGATCCTGCGGATGGTACAGGCCGGGGATGTGACTTTTACGCCCGACGGAGAGGGTCATGCTCTGACAAATACCGAAGATGATAATCTGGTATTTATGGCGCTGATCATTCTCGGACCGCAGGAACAGAGACAATAAGGCCCGGAGGGGAAGAAAAATGAGAGTAAAGTTTAATACAGAAAAATTCGAAGAATTTATCTCGCAGTATCCGGTTTATGAGTACAGGCTTTTAGACACGGAAGGGCTCCATACTCGGGAACGTGTGAGGACCATATGCAGAGAGGAATGTGAACGCTATGGAACGACCTGGGCCTGTCCTCCGGCAGTGGGAACTCTCGGTGAATGTGCAGAAAAGATCCACAGCTATGAAAAAGCAGTTTTCTTTTCCAGTGTGGCTGAGGTTTCGGACGCACTGAATATGGAGGAAACGCTTTCCACCAGACGGGCCCATGAGGAGCTTACAGGGGAGATCGCGGCTTTTCTGAGAAATGAAGGATATGAAACCTATATTCTTTCTACGGAATCCTGCGACATCTGCGGACAGTGTACCTATCCCCAGGGACAGCCCTGCCGTTATCCGGAGAGGATGCATCCCTGCCTGGAAAGCCACGGTATTGTTGCGGCGGAAATTATAGAAGCGGAGCAAATGGAATATCAGCTTGGGATAAATACGATCCTCTGGTTTTCTATCATTTTGTTCCGGTGAAGCAGAAGCGCTGTCCGATGTTTCAGTACCCTCCGCGCATAATCTTCCCGCCCCCGGCATAAATTAGCAATAAAGCCGGAGGTAATGTATGAAAAAAAGACAGCATCTGAAAGAGCAGCTTGTGACAGCTCTCGAGGTTCCCAGAGATCTGGCATGTAAGGAAACTATAGTGACTTTTACCGGAAAAAACCGGGCGGTAATAGAAAATTACCGCAGTATTCTCCGATATACCGGGGAAGAGATCGTGGTGCTCACTTATCAGGGAAGAATTACCGTCTTTGGGAAAAGACTGGAAATTCCATGGTATACTGCTGATGAAATGATGCTCACCGGAGTGATCTGCGGCATGAATCTGGAACAGTAGGAGGCGCCTATGGAAAGGTTACTGCGTTTTCTGTCAGGCTATGTAAAAATCAGGATACAGGGAGAGCAGGGCGAGCGCTTCCTGAATCTGTGCCGAAGCAGGGGAATCACCATGAGAGGGCTTGCCCGCGGGGAAGACGGAAGCCTTGTCTGTTTTCTGTCTGTCCGCCATTTCTTCCTTCTTTCGTCCATACATAAAAAAACAAAGGTACAGATTCATATTCTGGAAAAGCATGGACTGCCCTTCTTTTTTGTGAGAAGCAAAAAAAGAAAGGCTTTTTTTCTTGGGATCCTTCTATGTCTGCTTCTGCTTTTTATCTGTTCAGGCCGTATCTGGAATATTCATGTGGAGGGAAACGTTCAGAACAGCACGCCGGAAATACTGGAATTTCTGGGACAGCAGGGCATCAGTCACGGGATCAGAAAATCCAGGATCAACTGCGGCGAGATCGCGGCCTCCGTCCGGCAGAATTATCCGGAGATCACCTGGGTGTCAGCCCGTATCGAGGGAACGAGACTGATACTGACTGTGGAGGAGGGGATTTTTGTTCAGGAAAAAGAAGAGGAGCAGCCGGAGCCCTGCAGCATTGTGGCTGACGAAGGGGGAACTATCATAAAAATGGTAACCCGGGCGGGAATTCCGCAGATGAAGCCGGGAGACGTCTGTAAAGAAGGCGATATCCTGGTCCTGGGACGGCTGGATCTGAGAAACGACAGTCAGGAGATCGTCCGTTACGAATATGTTCATGCGGACGCGGATGTTTACATAAAAAGGAACCTGTCCTATTACGCAGAGCTTCCTATGGAGTATGAGACAGAGGTTCCCCTTGGCAAAGAGAACAAAGGCGGTTATCTGAAGGCCGGAGACTGGTACTTCCAGTGGGGCGGACAGGGCGGAGATGGACAGCACCGGATCGTGGAGGAGTATCCTCTTCGCATTACAGAAAATTTCGTCCTTCCGGTTTCCGTGGGAAAAATTTCAGTAAAGGCATATGAAAAGCAGAAAAAAACATATACAGAAAAAGAGGCAAAGGCGGAAGCTTTCCGTGAATTACAGGAATATGAAGAAAAATTAATGGAAAAGGGGCTTCAAATATCCGCAAATAATGTTAAAATAGAGGTTGATCATAAAACCTGCGTGAGCAGCGGGACTTTGGAGATCATTGAGAAGATTGGCAGGGATACTCCGGTAGAGGTGCTGGAGCAGCCTGCGGAAAGGACCACAGAGGATGACTAACGGCATTATCGAGCTGCACGTCCAGATCCCGGCGGATCTGGAAGGAAATGTATTCGGACAGTTTGATGAACATTTGAAACTGATTGAACGGACATTAAATGTCACTCTGATATCAAGAGACGGCATTCTTAAAATAATCGGCGCAGAGCAGAGCGCTTCCCAGACAAAAAAACTGATCGAGGAGCTTGTGACTCTGGCCGGAAGAGGAAACAGTATTACGAAACAAAATGTCACCTATGCCCTTGCTCTGGCTATGGAGCAGAGGAACCAGGTGCTTACGGAAATTGATAAGGATTTTATATGCAATACGATCCAGGGACGGCCTATTAAGCCAAAAACTCTCGGACAGAAGGATTATGTAGAGCAGATACGTAAAAAGATGATTGTTTTCGGAATAGGGCCCGCGGGCACGGGCAAAACCTATCTTGCCATGGCAATGGCGGTTACCGCCTTCCGGAACGAGGAGGTCAGCCGGATCATCCTGACAAGACCCGCCATAGAAGCCGGAGAAAAGCTGGGATTTCTCCCGGGCGACCTGCAGAGCAAGGTGGATCCCTATCTTCGTCCGCTGTATGACGCCCTGTATCAGATCATGGGCGCCGACAGCTTTGCCAAGAATATGGAGAAGGGACTGATCGAGGTGGCGCCGCTGGCATATATGAGAGGAAGAACTCTGGATAACGCCTTTATTATTCTTGACGAGGCTCAGAATACCACCCCGGCTCAGATGAAAATGTTTCTTACGAGGATCGGTTTCGGCTCCAAGGTGATTGTTACCGGCGACACATCCCAGAAGGACCTTCCGAAGGACGCGGTGTCCGGTCTCGACGTGGCCATGAAGGTGCTGAAAAAGATAGAAGATATCGGGTTCTGTCAGCTTACCAGCAAGGATGTGGTGCGGCATCCTCTGGTGCAGCAGATCGTACAGGCCTATGATTCCTACGAGAAAAAACAGAAGGCTCCCAGAAAGGCCGGACGCCGGGGCCAGGCATTTTCCGAGAGATAAGGAGGAACTATGACGATACTGATTGATTATGAAACGGACCGGGAGCTGGATGTCGATTATACAAGGCTGGCTGAGCTTGTGGCGGGTGAGATCCTGAAAATGGAAAACTGTCCCTATGAGGTATCGGTAAATCTGATCCTTACAGACAACGAGGAGATTAAAAATGTAAATTCTCAGTTCCGCTCTGTGGGGGCGCCTACGGACGTTCTTTCGTTCCCGATGGTTCCTTTTCCCAGTCCGGCGGATTATTCCTTCGTGGACGGCCAGGATATTTATTTTGACCTGGATACCGGGGAGCTTCTCCTTGGAGATGTGATGATTTCCGTAGATAAGGTATATTCTCAGGCGGAGGAATACGGGCACAGCAGGGAAAGAGAATTCAGCTTTCTCTTTGCCCACAGCATGCTGCATCTTCTTGGTTACGACCATATGGAGCCTGAAGAGGCGGCCGTAATGGAAAAAAAGCAGTCGGATGCGTTAAAGGAGCTTGGCATCGGCAGGTAGGAGGGTGTATATGATAAAGAGAATCATTGCCGCAGCGGCAGCGTTATTCCTGGGAATGACGCCCCTGACCGTAAAAGCCGCGGAGACGGAACCTGTGGTAAAAAGCTATCTTACAGGCCTGGAGGTGCCGGAATCCTTAGGGCGTGTCCGGCCCGTCGCCGTCATGCTGAACAACATCCGGGAGGGCTGTCCCCAGAGCGGGATCTCCGGAGCCGGCGTTGTCTACGAGGCGCCGGTGGAAGGAGACATTACCCGCCTGATGGGGATTTTTGAGGATTATGAAAATCTTGAGCGTATCGGTTCTGTCAGAAGCTGCCGTGATTATTATATTTTTTACGCAAATGAATTTGACGCGATCTATGCCCATTACGGGCAGTCGGCGTTTGCGCTGCCGTATTTTGAACAGCATCTTATTGATAATCTGAATGGAGTGAAGCTGGGTACCGCCTGCTTTTTCAGAAGCAGCGACCGGGTGGCTCCGCACAACGCCTATACTACCTATGAGCTTCTTCAGCAGGGGATCGATAAGATGGGCTACCGCAGAGAGCTGAAGGAAGGCTATGAGGGGCATTACATCTTCGCGGAGGATGGTACAGAAAACACGCTTCCGGGCGGCCGGGATGCGGATCAGGTACATTTTGACAATTTCACTCATAATCATCCCTGGTTTACTTATGATCCGGAAACAAAAAAATACAGCCGTTTTCAGTTCGGGGAGCCGCAGATCGACGATCTGACAGGAGAGCAGCTCACCTGCGACAATATACTGGTGCAGTATTCGGATGTGACCACCTATGAGGGCACTACCTACAAAAAGATCGACACCATCACAGACGGCAATGGAAATTCCGGAGGCATGGGAAAATATATCACCAGAGGAAAGGCCATCGACATCCGCTGGCAGAAGGATTCGCCCTGGGGGATCACCCATTATATCACCATGGATAATCAGGAAGTAAAGCTGAATCCCGGAGTGACCTGGGTTGAGATCGTTCAGGACGACAGGATTCCGGATATTACTTACTGGGATGAAAACGGACAGCAGGATGAGGCTGCTGTGGAATAGATTTGGAGAGACAGACAAAAATGAATTACCGGGAATTACTGAAAGACAAAAAGCGTATTGTGATCAAGGTGGGATCCTCCTCCCTGATCCACAAAGAAACTGGAAAACTGGATCTGAGAAAGGTGGAGGTGCTCGTACGGGAGATCAGCGACCTGCACAATCAGGGAAAAAACGTAGTGCTGGTATCCTCCGGAGCCGTAGCGGTAGGAGCCGCGGTTCTGGGGCTGGAGGAAAGGCCTAAGGATCTGAAGGTGAAACAGGCCTGCTCGGCGGTAGGACAGGCAAGGCTGATGATGATCTACCAGAAGCTTTTCGCGGAGTATAATCAGACGGCGGGGCAGATTCTCATGACAAAAAATACCATGGTCAATAATCTGAACAGAATGCACGCCCGAAATACCTTTGAAGAAATGCTGCGGCTGAACACCATTCCGGTGGTAAATGAGAACGATTCTATTTCCAGCTACGAGCTGGAGGCTCTGGATAAATTCGGCGATAACGACACGCTTTCGGCAGTGATCGCGGCCCTGATCGGAGCGGATCTTCTGATCCTGCTTTCTGATATCGACGGACTTTTTACGGATGATCCCAATACCAATCCAGGCGCGGAGTTTATCGATACAGTGGAGGCTCTCGACGACAGGCTTTTAAGCATGGGAAAGGGCTCCGTCAGCAAGGTCGGCACAGGAGGCATGGCCACGAAGCTGACCGCGGCGGAGATCGCCACTGCCGCCGGAGCGGATATGGTGATCGCGAACGGGGCGGATTTTCATGTGATCCATAAGATCATAGAAGGACGCAGCTACGGGACGCTGTTTGTGCGGAATAAAAAAGAAGAATTTTATCTGATTGATTATATTGAAAAACTGATATAGGAGGAGTTTATGGACAACATCAAGATCGACAGGATCAATACGCTGGCTCACAAAGCGAAAAGCGTGGGCCTTACGGAGGAAGAGAAAAAAGAACAGGCGGCTCTCCGAAAGGAATATCTTGCCGCCATTCGTATGAATCTCCGGAATCAGCTTGACAATATCAGTATTAAAGAAGCCGATGGAAGTATTACAAATTTAGGTGAAAAATATGGAAGAAAAGAAAGCCATTAGAAAACAGGTTTTTGCAAAAAGAAAAGCATGTTCCGGCGAAAATATCAGGAACTGGAGCCAGGAGATCACCCGGCGCATCACAGAACTGCCGGAATTCCAAAACGCGGGAAGGATCCTTGTATACGCGGATTATAATCACGAGGTCATGACTGGATTTCTGATAGAGGAGGCATGGAAAGCCGGAAAAGAGACGGCGGTTCCGAAAGTAGAGGGAAAGGATATGGTCTTTTACCGCCTCACGGATTTTGCGCAGCTGGAGCCGGGGTATTTCGGTATTCCTGAGCCTGTGGACGGAGAAGTTGTGCACTGGGAGGATGCCCTGATGATCATGCCGGGCGTGGCCTTTGACAGGCGCGGCCACCGGGTAGGCTACGGGGGCGGCTTCTATGACCGTTTTCTGGAAAAGCATCCGGGGATCAAAAGAGCCGCCGCCGCCTTTTCCTTCCAGGTATTTCCGGAGGTTCCCTGGGAAGCTACAGATATCTCTCCGGAAATTCTGGTGACAGAAAAAGAAACGATAAGATTTTCAGGCGGAAGCGGATTCTGAAAGAAAAAGCTGGAAAACAGAAAAATGAATGATTTGGACGTGACGTCTCGTTTATAATAAGATGAAAGGGAGGATGTTCATGAACGATATGCTGATACAGATGGGAAAAAACGCGAAGGAAGCGGAGACTATACCCCGTTCACTTTCCACAGACAAAAAAAACGAGGTTCTTTCCGCCGTGGCGGAACACCTTGTCGAACAGGCGGAGAATCTGATAAGAGCCAATGAAGAGGACGTGGAAAACGGAAGAAAAAATCATATGCCGGAAAGTCTGGTGGACCGGCTGCTTCTGACAAAAGAAAGAATCCAGGGCATGGCCGAAGGGCTGCGTCAGCTTGTGGAGCTGGAGGATCCCATAGGAGAAGTCACAGGAATGAAAAAACGTCCCAACGGACTTCTGATCGGCCAGAAGCGGGTTCCCCTGGGAGTGATCGGCATCATTTATGAGGCCCGTCCTAATGTTACCGCGGACGCTTTCGGTCTTTGCTTTAAGACCGGAAACGCGGTTATCCTGAAGGGCGGCAGCGACGCCATCCATTCGAATCAGGCTATTGTAAGCTGTATCAGAGAGACGCTGCGGGAGCACGGAGTGACGGAAAACGCGGTGCAGCTTATCGCGGACACTTCCAGAGAGACGGCCGCGGAATTTATGAAGCTGAATCAGTATGTGGACGTGCTGATCCCCAGAGGCGGAAAAGGCCTGATCCAGGCGGTTGTCAGCCAGAGCACCATTCCGGTCATAGAAACAGGCACCGGAAACTGCCATATCTATGTGGATGAGACAGCCGATCTTAATATGGCGGCGGATATTATCATCAACGCAAAAACCCAGAGAGTGGGAGTCTGCAATGCCTGTGAATCCCTTCTTGTACATAACGGTGTAAAGGAAGCCCTCCTTCCGGCGCTGGCGCAGCGGCTGAAGGAAAAAAAGGTGGAGATGCGGGCGGATGCCGAGTCCATAGCCCTGATGCCCGGAGCAGTTCCGG
This sequence comes from Candidatus Blautia faecipullorum, assembly GCA_019115125.1. Classification (GTDB taxonomy): domain Bacteria; phylum Bacillota; class Clostridia; order Lachnospirales; family Lachnospiraceae; genus Blautia_A; species Blautia_A faecipullorum. Next base: position 42,571 of record DXEG01000029.1, on the reverse strand, counting down.
CGGCAGAGGAGGATTGGGGAACGGAATATCTGGATTACATTCTCTCGATCAAAGTAGTGTATTCTGTAGAAGAGGCAATTGCGCATATTAACCGTTACAATACCGGACATTCTGAGGCGATCATCACCAACAGCTACACAAACGCCCAGAAGTTCCTGGACGAGGTGGATGCCGCGGCGGTATATGTCAATGCTTCCACCCGGTTTACAGACGGATTTGAGTTTGGCTACGGAGCCGAGATCGGAATCAGCACCCAGAAGCTTCACGCAAGAGGACCCATGGGGCTGCTGGCGCTGACCACTACCAAGTTTATTATTTACGGAAGCGGTCAGGTACGGCCCTGAGAACAGCGGATGAAGTATGGCGTTTTTTAGATATGGTAATTTGAACGTTTGAAGCAGCCGGCTTCCGGCGCTGTAGTTTGACTTTTTATCTGTTACTGTGTATAATAGGCAGAGAATTTTTGTGAAGCTTATCAAACTAGTGTTTGAAGGGGCTTTCGATCAGGACTAGATGTTTTTTAATGATTTTGTGATTGTTGCACAGGAGGACTTAAATTGAGAAAAAAACAATTATACGCAATTCTTTTGGCAGGCGCTTTGGCCGCGGGAAGCACTTCACCTGCCGTATGGGCGGCAGAGGACACTGCGTCTGTTTCGGAGACGGCCGCAGCAGGAGAAAATTTAGAGCCTGCAGAAGACGAAAACGTTCAGCCGACAGAGGTTCCCGCTGAGCCTACAGAGGCGCCGGCGGAAGAAGTGCCTGCTGAGCCTACAGCAGCGCCTACAGAGCCTGCAGAAGTTCCGGCTGCCGGAGGAGCGTCTGCTGAACCGACAGAAACTCCGGCAGAAGAGACACCTGTTCCAGGGGAAACTGAGTCGGCGAACAGCGGAGATCAGGAAAATGGCGAAGAAGCAGAACAAGAAGACACAGGAATTTCTATTGTTACTACTGCTGCAGACGGTTCAGAAATGGTGACATATTATACGTCTCTTCAGGAGGCGGTAGACGCAGTAACCACAACAGGGGATTCGGGAGAGACTACGGTAATCAGAATTACTAAAATGCTTTCTCTTTCAAATACAGTCACTGTATCCGGCAAGAAAGTTTGTATTCAGGCAACTGCCGCAGATATCAGTATTGTCCGCGGAGACAGCGGCAGCGGTATTTTTGACGGAGATATGTTTTCTGTAACAGGAAGCGGAAGCGAGCTTCAGTTCGCTGTGGGCGACGGGGCTTCTCTTACAGTTAACGGGGACAATGGCAAAGGTGAAGAAGCTCCCTCTGCCGGTTCTATTGTAAATGTAGGCAGCGGGGCTGCTTTTGGACTTTCTTCCGGAGTTACTCTTACCGGAAGTAATTCCTCTGCAAACGGCGGAGCGGTTATGAATAACGGCGGAAGTCTGGTTTTAAGAGGAGGAACAATCACAGGTAATAAAGGTTCCAACGGTGCGGTTTATACAAATACAGATGTTGCGGTTCAGGGAAGTGTTTCTGTTAAAGACAATACAGGCGCGAATCTTTATCTTGACGCAGATGCGGCCATTGTTGTGACAGGAGCCATGTCTGATGCTTCTGTATCTTTTACTCACGGCAGTGCCGCCGACCAGAAGATTGTGATAAAAGCCGGGAATACAGGAGAAGGAACACAGCTTGACCAGGAAGAGTTTAAGACAGCAGTGAGTCAATTTTTATATGATGGATCTGAGTATACTGTCGAACTTGGTTCTGACGGTGTATCGGCTGTTTTGAAAAAAAATGCTGAAGAGACGCCGGTACCTTCTGTATCACCTAGTGTTACTCCTTCTGTCACCGTAACACCCGGACCGGAACCAACCACAACACCTTCTTCTTCATTCCTGGCTTATCAGAGCGGAAGCCTGAAATGGGTGGATCATAACACGATTTCTGTTGGTATGTCTACCACCAAAGACTGCAAATGGTATTATTTCTTTGTGGATGCGGATACATCCACTTCAGTGATTCAGGGAATGTATGATTCCAGCAGAGCAGTGAATCCGGCAAAGGCCAATACCACGTTTACCATAAAGGTGGAGAATGTTCCGGAGGCAGACAGCTGGTTGGTAGTCGCGGCGGAGCCTACATCAGGAAACGTTCAGATGCGTGTGCTGAAGCTGAACAGCGAAGCCTTTAAGAAAAAGCGTCCTGCGGCTACACCTTCCGGTACCACACGGGCACCGCGCACTTATTCGGTATCAGAGAGCAAAGTAACTGGATTGGAAGAGCCCTTAAAATTTTATCCGAATACATTTTATGAGTTCCGTGTAACCGGCGCGGGCCAGAATGACGAGGCGCCTCATGTATCCGGTGACGAGAGATGGATTCCTATGTACTGGAGCACAGCACAGAATCCAGGCAATAATCAAAAGAATACTACATGGAGGATCGGCTCCGGAGGCGGTATCACTCAGGCGGCTACCTACAATATGTATATCTTCTTCAAGAAACAGGTATATAATGGTTCCGAGTGGACAGACACTGACGTAATCGAATCTATCACTACGCAATTCCGCTCTGCAGAGATCACAGATGATGAACTCACAGAGCTGACAGCTACACCGGGAATTGATTACAGTGGAAATGGGGGAAGCAGCGGCTATTCCTTGGAGCTGACGGAAGCGGCAAGCTCCAAGGACGGCGGAAGCACTTCGAAATCCGCGGTTTCCACGGCTGATGAATCGCCCATCGGCACGATGTCCGCGCTTGCGGCTTTTTCCCTTGCGGCAGGCGGATATATTCTTATGAGAAAACGTAAAAAAGAATCTTGATTGCAATGAGAGACAGGTATGAATGCCTGTCTCTTTTCATATATATACCATGTAGAAATGTGGATTTTCCGGTGTTCTGCATGAAAGGAAGTTTGTATCTTACTACATAGGGTTACAGGAATCCCTTTTTCAGAGAACATATTTATTTTTTGGAGGAATGAGAATGACAGAGACGGCGGCCTGTGCATATGAAACAATTTATTATACACTTTGGGAAGCGGCGCAGAGGTACGGAGAAATTGCGCAGTTCCGGGTGATCGGCAAAAGCCATGACGACCGGATGATCCCCATGCTGGAGCTGGGAACGGGGGAGGACGCCGTGTTCTGTCTGGCCGGCCTGTGCGGTCCGGACAGGCGGATGCCGTCCTATCTTATGTGGATGGTTCAGGAATACTGTACAGCCTGGGAATGCGGCTGGGAGCTGGAAGAATTTTATGATGTCAGAAGTCTTCTGAAAAGCTGGAGACTCTGTTTTATTCCTGTTTTGAATCCCGACGGTTATGAGATATATGAAAAGGATTATATTGTGATCCGGAATCCAATTTACCGCCAAATGCTCAGAATGCAGGAAACACCCTGCGTGGAATATTGCTGCAATGCGCGGGGAATGGACATACAGAGAAATTTTCCCACCAGTTATTACAGCCGGAACAGGATTCATCAGCAGCCGGCCAGTGAAAACGAAACCAAGGCTCTTATCCGCGTTTTTCAGGAATACACAGGCAGGGGACTCCTCTCCTTCGGAAGTGCCGGAAGGAAAATTGTATATTTCCGCCAGCCGCAGTCTTTTGCCGTTAATCAGAAAAGCTACCGGCTGGCCCGTCATCTGCAGCAAAAAGCAGGCTTCCGTATGGAAAAATACACCTTTGATATGGATAAAAAGGATATCTCCCATTTATCAGGCGGCGGATCTCCGGAACGCTATTACGCGGAAGTCTGCAGACAGCCTTCTTTCCGTATTGAGGTGCCTCCGGTGTCGGAAGAGGAAAAGGATATCTGCAGCATGAAGGAATATCAGGAGATCCATACACTGCCGCTGGAGTACCTTTTTTCTCTTTGACAGAAAAGAAAAATTCCTGTATCATATAAAATTGAATTTTGCCGATAAACAGCGCCGCAGCCGGCGGCCGGACATAAAGCGGCAGTAAGAATGATAATATAATAGAACAGATCTGAAGTACGGATCAGCAAGGAGAATATACGTTCATGACAGAAGAAAAAAACAGAGAACCTCAAAAGAATATTGATGAAACAGCTCTCCAGCGCTCTTTTATCAGACTTGCGGGAGCCCTGACCGGACAAAAAAGCCAGTCGCTCGGACGTCCCCTGACCTATTGTCTGACCACCTTCGGCTGCCAGATGAATGAGAAGCAGTCTGAGGCGGTGGCCGGGATCATGGATGAGATCGGATATCAGCGTCAGGACAGCGAGGAAGCCGACGTTGTGATCTATAATACCTGCACAGTCAGAGAGAACGCCAACCTGAAGGTTTACGGCCGTCTGGGCCATCTTCACAGCCTGAAGAACGAGAATCCGGATATGAAGATCATACTTTTCGGATGTATGATGCAGGAGCCTCATGTAGTGGAAAAAATCAAAAAATCCTACCCGTTTGTGAATCTTGTATTTGGTACTCACAATATTTTTAAGTTCGCGGAACTGTTTTACGGCATGCTTTTGTCGGATATGCAGGTTGTAGATATCTGGGAGGGGACAGACCAGATTGTTGAGGACCTTCCCACGGAGAGAAATTATACCTTTAAATCAGGAGTAAATATCATGTTTGGCTGCAATAATTTCTGCAGCTACTGCATAGTGCCCTATGTGCGCGGCCGGGAAAGAAGCCGGAAACCGCAGGCCATCATAAAAGAGGTAGAGAGACTGGTGGAAGACGGCGTTTCCGAAGTAATGCTGCTGGGACAAAACGTAAATTCCTACGGCAAGACTCTGGAGGAACCGGTAACGTTCGCGCAGCTTCTCAGAATGCTGGAGCCTGTAGAAGGGCTGAAGCGGATTCGTTTTATGACTTCGCACCCCAAGGATCTTTCCGACGAGCTCATCGAAACAATGGCGGCGAGCAGCAAAATCTGCCATCATCTTCATCTGCCTCTCCAGTCCGGAAGCAGCAGGATCCTGAAAGAGATGAACCGCAGGTATGACAAAGAAAAATATCTTACTCTGGTGGACAAAATACGGAAAGCGATTCCTGATATTTCCCTCACGACAGATATTATCGTGGGATTTCCGGGAGAGACGGAGGAGGATTTCCGGGAGACTCTGGACGTGGTAGAAAAAGCCGGATATGACACAGCCTTTACCTTTTTATATTCCAGGAGAACAGGGACGCCGGCCGCGGAGATGGAAGATCAGATACCTGAGGATGTGGCGAAGGAACGGTTCAACCGGCTTCTGGCTCTTGTGCAGCAAAAGGGAAGAGAGCGCTCCTCCCGTTTCGCAGGGACTGTACAGGAGGTTCTTGTAGAGGAGGAGAGCAAGGAAAAGGGAATTTTTACCGGAAGGACCCAGTATAATCTTCTGGTACATTTTCCGGCGGATGAAAGTCTTCTCGGTTCTTACGTAAATGTGAGACTGGAAGAATGTAAGGGATTTTATTATCTCGGACATCTGGAAGGATAAATCACCGTACCCTCTCTTTACAAGAGCACACACGATCGATAAAGAGTAAATTTTGCGTCCTGCTGCGTTGATAAGGTATAAAAAAATTCCCCCTCGCGTTTGCGTGGGGGATCTCTCTTTTATTTATGCTCTTTCTACTTTTCCGGATCTCAGACAAGAAGTGCAGACATACATCTTCTTAGCTCCGCCGTTAGCGGTCTTAACCTTTACGGATTTTACATTGGATTTCCACATTTTATTGGATCTTCTATGGGAATGACTTACATTATTTCCAAAATGAGCACCTTTTTCACAAATCGCACACTTAGCCATGATAGCACCTCCTTGACGCTTTTTTTCAACAGGTTTTATTGTAACAGAAGAATATTGCTTTTGCAAGCAAAAAAAGGAAAAATGTAAAAATAATATTCCTTTTTTATTAAAAAGAGGTTATAATACATACATATTAAAAATTTTGGAGGTACCTGTATGAATGGACATATAGACTCTGGACTCGGGAAGATTGTCATTGATACCGACGTGATCGCTACCTATGCGGGAAGTGTCGCGGTAGAATGTTTTGGTATTGTGGGAATGGCGGCAGTCAGTATGAAGGACGGTCTTGTGAAGCTGCTGCGCCGGGACAGCCTGAAGCATGGTATCAGCGTGGCGATCACAGAAGAAAACAAAATCCGGCTGAATTTCCATTTAATCGTGGCATACGGTGTCAATATCAGCACGATCGCAGATAATCTCGTCAGCAACGTCAAATATAAGGTAGAGGAATTTACCGGCATGGAAATTGAGAAGATCAATATCTATGTAGAAGGCGTCCGTGCCATAGACTAAGTATGTAGAGGAGGAACTTGTGGTGAGCGAGAAAACCATAGATGCCAAAATACTTTCCAGAATGTTTCTGGCCGGAGCCAAGAACCTGGAAGCAAAAAAAGAGTGGATAAACGAACTGAATGTATTTCCTGTGCCGGACGGCGATACAGGGACCAATATGACGATGACAATTATGTCTGCGGCCTCGGAGGTAAGCGCTCTTGAGGATCCCGATATGGAGACTCTGGCAAAAGCCATCTCTTCCGGCTCTCTCAGAGGGGCAAGAGGAAACTCGGGCGTTATTCTTTCGCAGCTTCTCAGGGGCTTCACAAGAAGCGTCAGGAAGGCTTCCCGGCTTGACGCGCCCGCAATCGCGGCAGCCATGGAGAAGGCTGTGGAGACTGCTTACAAAGCAGTTATGAAGCCGAAGGAGGGAACGATCCTTACCGTTGCGAGAGAGGCGGCGGCGAAGGCTTCTGAGATCGCGGAGGACGCGGACGAGCTTCTTCCGTTTTTCCAGACAGTTTTTACTCACGCGGAAGATACGCTGGCCAGGACTCCTGAGATGCTCCCGGTGCTGAAGGAAGCGGGGGTGGTGGATTCCGGCGGACAGGGACTTCTCGAAGTATTAAGAGGGGCTGTGGACGGATATCTTGGAAAAGAGGTTGATTATTCAGCGTTTGAGAAGAGCGGCGGAATTTCCTCCGTGACAAAGATCTCTCCCCAGGCGGAAGCAGATATCAAATTCGGATATTGTACAGAATTTATCATCCTTCTCGACAAGGAGATGCCTGAGGAGGAAGAACACAGCTTTAAGGAGTTTCTTACCTCTATCGGGGATTCCATCGTGCTTGTGGCGGATGATGAGATCGTAAAGGTTCACGTGCACACCAATCATCCGGGACAGGCGATCGAGAGGGCGCTTACCTACGGCGCGCTTTCCCGTATGAAAATAGACAACATGAGAGAAGAGCATCAGGAGAAGCTGATCAAGGACGCGGAAAAGCTCGCGAAAGAGCAGGCGGAGCAGGAGGCGGCTCTTGAAGCCCAGACTCCGGAAAAAGAGGCCGGATTTATCGCGGTTTCTGCCGGACAGGGCCTGACAGATATTTTCAAGGAGCTTGGAGTCGATTATCTGATCGAGGGCGGCCAGACAATGAATCCAAGTACGGAAGATATGCTGAACGCCATCGATAAGGTGCGTGCGAAGACCGTTTACATTTTCCCCAATAATAAAAATATTGTTCTGGCGGCCAACCAGGCCAGAGATCTCACGGAAGACAAGCAGATCATCGTTGTGCCTACCAGGACGGTTCCTCAGGGAATCACAGCCATGATCAGCTATGTACCGGAAAAATCCCCAGAAGAGAACGCGGAAGTAATGGCGGAAGCTGTTTCTAAGGTAAAAACAGGACAGATCACTTACGCGGTAAGAGATACAAGGATTGACGATAAAGAGATCCATGAAGGCGATATCATGGGAATCGGCGACAGCGGTATCCTTGCCGTGGGCGCGGACAGGGAGGCTGTGACGCTCACTACAATAGAAGCCATGATGACGGAGGACGCGGAGGTCATCAGCATCTATTACGGCGCTGATATCACAGAGGAGAACGCGGAAGAGCTTGCGGCTTCCGTAGAAGAAAAGTACCCTGACTGCGAGGTAGAGCTGAGCAGAGGCGGCCAGCCGATCTATTATTATATCGTTTCCGTAGAGTAAAAATGGGAAAAAGCTTAAGAACCTTAAAGGGTGTGGGAGAGAAAACGGAAAAGCTTCTGATAAAGGCAGGGATTTATGACACAGAAGGGCTTCTTCGTTACTATCCCAGGAATTACGACATATATGAAAAGCCGGAGAGTATCGCAGAGTTAAAGGAGGGGACGGTTCAGGCCGTCTCCGCCGCGGTATGCTCCGGCGTTTACGTGAATCCGGTGAGAAATCTGCAGGTGATTTCCGTAACAGTGGGCGACAGCACAGGCCGTCTGGCGGCCGTCTGGTTTAACGCTCCTTATCTGAAAAGCACGCTCAAAAAGGGCAGTTTTTTTGTGCTGCGGGGAAAAGTCGTAAAAAAACAGGGAAAGCTCCAGATGGAGCATCCGGAAATTTTTACTCCGGCGGCTTATGAGGAAATTCTTCACAGTATGCAGCCGGTTTATCGCCTTACGGCAGGCCTGTCCAACAAAATGGTTACAAAACTGGTGCGTCAGGTGCTGGAGGACCGTTCTCTTCAGTCCGAATATCTTCCTGATGAGATCCGGGAAAAATACAGGCTGGCGGATATCAATTACGCGCTGAATACGATTCATTTTCCCCAAAATATGGAGGAGCTTCTAAAGGCGAGAAGGAGACTGGTTTTCGACGAGTTTCTTTTATTTATTCTGTCCGTGCAGCTTCTGAAGGAAAAAACGGAGGAGGCGGAAAACTCCTTTCCTATGAAAAAAACCTGGACCACAGAGCAGATCATAGAAAGGCTTCCCTACCGGCTTACAAACGCGCAGTTAAACACCTGGCATGAGATCGAGAGGGATCTTTCCGGCCAGGCGCTGATGTCCCGGCTTGTTCAGGGAGACGTAGGCAGCGGAAAGACGATCATTGCCTTTCTTGCCATGATACTGGCCTGGGAAAACGGATATCAGTCCGCCCTGATGGTTCCGACGGAGGTGCTGGCCCGCCAGCATTACGAGGCTTTCAGAAAGCTGGCCGGGGAACAGGAGCTGTCTGTAAAATGCGTACTCCTGACGGGATCCAGTACGGCCAGGGAGAAAAAGATCATATATGAGCAGATAAGAACAGGCGAGGTATCTGTTATTATAGGAACCCACGCGCTGATCCAGGAAGCGGTGGAATACAAAAGCCTGGGGCTTGTGATCACAGACGAGCAGCATCGCTTCGGCGTAAAGCAGCGCGAGGCTCTTACTACCAGAGGAGCGCCGCCCAATGTGCTTGTTATGAGCGCGACGCCTATTCCCCGTACTCTGGCGATCATCCTGTACGGAGATCTTGATATTTCAGTTATAGACGAGCTTCCGGCCCGACGCCTGCCGATCAAAAACTGTGTGGTGGACATCTCTTACCGTCCAAAGGCATACAGCTTCATAGAAAGGCAGATAAAAGAGGGCCGCCAGGCATATGTGATCTGTCCAATGGTAGAGGAAAGCGAGGGCCTGGACGCGGAAAATGTCATGGACTATACAAAAAAGCTGAAAGGTATTCTGCCGGGAGAGATAACAGTGTCTGCCCTTCACGGAAAAATGAAACCGAAGGAAAAGAACCATATCATGGAGGAATTTGCCGGAGGCGGGATACAGGTGCTGGTCTCTACTACTGTAGTTGAGGTTGGAGTCAATGTTCCCAACGCGACGGTTATGATGGTGGAAAACGCGGAGCGGTTCGGTCTTGCGCAGCTTCATCAGCTCCGGGGGCGTGTCGGAAGAGGAGAATATCAGTCCTACTGTATTTTCGTTCAGGGAAATAACGAGGAGACCACATCCAAAAGACTGGAAATACTGAACAGATCCAACGACGGCTTTTTTATCGCGGGAGAGGATCTGAAGCTGAGAGGACCGGGAGATCTTTTCGGCATCCGTCAAAGCGGTCTGATGGAATTCCGGATCGGAGATATTTACAATGACGCCGGTATTTTGAAAGAGGCCAGCGAAGCGGCCGGGGAAATCCTGGCTCTAGACCCGGACCTGTCCCTTGCCCAGCATGAAAGTCTGAGAAAATTTTTGGAGGCCGGACAGACAGCGGCCCTGGAGAATCTCGGTCTGTAGAGAGCACTTTTTGTTACTGTGTACTCGCAAGTTTGACACTGGCTGTCAAGCTATGCGCCCGTATGCTGAAACCATTACAGTCCGCAGGAGCCTGCGAATTGCAACTGCTTTTGAACGCTGACACTGTATTGCACAGAAGAAAATGTTGCAAAAAAATATAAAACGTAGTATCCTATTACAGTACAATTTTTATTTCACCTTGTAAGGAGGCTATTATGGCTACAAAGACAACAACAAAGAAAGCAGAACCTAAGACAACAACTGCAAAAAAGGCTATCGAAAAAGAGGCTCCTGCAACTGCTGCCGCACAGGAAACAACAGCGGCAAAAAAAACTACTGAAAAAGCGCCCGCCAGAAAGACGGCAGCAGCCAAAAAGACTGCTGAAAAGACTCCTGTAAAGAAACCGGCTGCCAGAAGAACGGCCAAAAAAGCCGCTGCTGCAAATACAGAGGTATATGTACAGTTCTGGGGCAAAGAGGTATATGCGAAAGACGTAGTGGAAAGCATCAAGAAAATATGGACTGACGAGATGGACAAGAAGGAAGAAGAGCTTACAGACCTGAAAGTATATATCAAACCAGAAGACAATGGAGCGCATTATGTGATGAATGGTGAGATCACCGGTTTCCTCGGTTTATAACCGGAAGCCTTCACAGGACATGCGGCGGCCCTTCTCAGGCGCCGTTACAGGAAGTGCGAAAAAGACTCAGGCGGCGTGTTTTGCTGCCTGAGTCTTTTTGCGCGTCAGAATTCAGATATGATGCGATCTGAATTTACTATTTACATCTGTCCGCTCTGAGATCCTGAGGACATCTGTCTTTCCTGGGCCTCGATCATTTTCTTGACCATATAGCCGCCGACAGATCCGTTCTGCTTGGATGTCAGGTTTCCGTTGTAACCGTCGGTAAGCGGTACGCCCAGTTCATTTGCCACTTCATATTTAAAACGGTTCAGAGCGCTTTTTGCTTCCGGAACAACTGCTTTGTTAGAAGAATTTGTGTTTGACATTATTCATTTCCTCCTTGGTTGTTTTTGTTGTTTGGTGTTACACTGGTAGTATGTGAAAAAAAAATAATAATACACTAGAAGTTACTGCATCTGCTTCCAGAAAATAGTAATTATTAATATTCTATGAACTTTGTATATTTTACAAGATTTTATTGCGCTTTTTTTGGTGACTTGTTATAATATCAGAGAATATAAAGTGTATTGGTGAGAATGGAGAGTGAACCATGAATTTAGGAATTATCGCACACAACAGTAAAAAGGTTCTGATAGAAGATTTTTGCATCGCATATAAGAATATTCTCTCTAAGCATGAGGTTTATGCTACGGGTACCACCGGAAGGCGGATCGAGGAAGTGACGAACCTCCATGTGCACAAATTTCTCGCGGGAAGTATGGGCGGGGACAAGCAGTTTATGGAGATGATCGAGAGAGAAGATTTTGATATGGTCATTCTGTTTTATAATCCTGCCATGATGGATCCCAAGGAACCGGACATATCAGCTATTGTTATGCGCTGCGACCGATATAATATCCCTGTGGCTACCAATATTGCCACAGCCGAACTTTTGATCCTGGGTCTTGCACGCGGTGATCTGGATTGGAGACTGAATCTGAAATGAGAGTAATTGCCGGAAAAGCCCGGAGACTTCCTCTGAAGACGCTCCCGGGTCCTGATACGCGGCCTACCACAGACCGCATAAAAGAAACATTGTTTAATATCCTGCAGCCGGAGCTTCCCGACTGCCGTTTTCTCGATCTGTACAGCGGAAGCGGCGCTATTGGGATCGAGGCCCTGAGCAGAGGCGCTTCTTACGCCGTATTTGTAGAAAAGAATCCCAGGGCGTGCGCCTGCATCCGCGAGAATCTGGCGTTTACAAAACTGGTGGAAGATGGTAAACTATTGACCATGGATGTTCTTCAGGCTCTCCGGTCACTGGAGGGTCAGGAGGCTTTCGACTGTATTTTTATGGATCCTCCTTACGGAAAGGAACTGGAGCGGCAGGCTCTTGAGTATCTGGCCGGAAGTTCGCTGGCAGACGGGGAGACGCTGATCATTATCGAGGCGGAGCTGCATACAGATTTTTCCTATGCGGAGGAGCTCGGCTATGACATGATCCGTTCCAAGGAATACAAAACCAATAAGCATGTCTTTTTGCGAAAAAGAAAGTGAGAATACACATGATAACTGCAGTTTATCCCGGGAGCTTTGACCCGGCCACCTACGGCCATCTGGATATTATCCGCAGGGCCAGCGTATCGTTCGACAGAGTAGTGGTGGGCGTTTTGCATAATTCTGCAAAAAGTCCGTTGTTTTCTGTAGAAGAACGTGTTAATATATTAGCAAAGGCGACAAAGGATATACCAAATGTTGTCATCAGGCCGTTTGACGGATTATCTGTGAATTTCGCCAGAGAAAATAAGGCTCAGGTGATCGTGCGCGGACTCCGCGCTGTTACGGATTTTGAATATGAGCTTCAGATGGCGCAGACCAACCGGGTTCTGGCTCCTGATGTTGACACGGTGTTTTTGACTACCAGTCTGGAATATGCATATGTCAGTTCCACAATTATGAAAGAAGTTGCCCGTTTCGGCGGTGATTTGTCGAAATTTGCGCCGCCTGAGATCATACAGGCGCTGTGCGCAAAAATGCAGGAAGAAAAGCAAATAAGGAGAGTGTAAAATGAGCAGCAGAATTGAACAGATTATTGATGATATCGAGGAATTTATCGAGAGCTGTAAATATCAGCCGCTGTCTACAGCAAAGATCATCGTAAACAAAGAGGAAATGGACGAGCTGTTGAGAGAGCTTCGTCTGAAGACGCCTGATGAGATCAAGCGTTATCAGAAGATCATCAACAACAAGGACGCCATCCTTGAGGACGCTCAGTCAAAGGCGGACGCGATCATCGCAGACGCTCAGGCGAAAGCGCAGGAGCTGGTAACCCAGCATGAGATCATGCAGAAGGCATACGCCCAGGCCAACGATACGATCAACGCGGCCAATAAGCAGGCTCAGGAAATTCTCGATTCAGCTACTCAGGACGCTAACAGCATCCGTCTGAGCGCCATCACCTATACGGATGATATGATGGCGAATATTGGATCCGTTCTGGATCAGACGCTGGAAGATGCCGGCGGCAAATATAAGGGCTTCATTGAGGCGCTTCAGAGCTGTCTTGACGTAGTAAATCATAACCGTCAGGAGCTTGCGCCGCAGACTGCGCAGGCAGCGGCCATCACTGGTTCCTATCACGAAGATACAGAGGATCATGAGGATGATGAGCTTTTAGACGACCTTGAGGAAAACTAAGGTCAGAGCTGCAGCAATCGCCGCATTCACGCATTTTGCACAGATATAAGGCATCACAGACAGTTCTTTGTGGAGAACGCTTTTTGTCTGAGCAAGAATACAAAGCCCCCCGAAGGAGACCATGGTCATTGCGCAGAAATATGTGATGCCGAAGGGCATTGCGCTCTGGGCCAGAAAATGGAGTCCTGTGGTAAGCTCCAGACTTCCCAGAAGCAGGCATAGTGCGAATGTGCCGGCTTTCCAATAATGTCTGACCCAGGCAGACAAAATGGAAAAAAGGAGAATGTAGCCGCCCAGACGGGCGATTGTCTCAAAACCATTCATGATGGAGGTATCCAGCAGCGTTCCCAGGGAACCAGGTTCGGATGGCTCCATTTTTGAAGTGGAAATATTTTCCTGCGTGATCGTCTGGTTTCTGAACACGATAAACCGGAAAAACACCATGGTCAGCGCGGCGGAGAGAAGCAGGAGCAGATATACCTTCCCGGCGTCCGCCTGATCCTTCAGACAGATATGGAGCATGTAGGTATTAATAAAAACAGGGCTGGCATGATTGGTAAAGGTGAGAAGATATTCTGCCTCCCTGCGTCCGATTTTTCCGTGCATGTACATGTCTGAGGTGATTTTCGCGCCCATGGGATATCCGCAGAGCAGTCCGAGGATCAGCGCGTAAGCCCCTGATGGTGAGATGCCTATAAACGTGTTCCAGAATGAACGCGCGGGGGCGGTCAGCTTTTCCGCGGCTCCTGTTTTGATCAGAAAGCCGGTCAGTATCAGGAAAGGAAGAAGAGTCGGGATCAGGGTATTCAGCCACAGTCCCATGCCTTCCCGGGAGGCGGCGAGGGCTTCCTGAGGATATTTCAATAAAAAAAGAAGCATTAGAAGGATTCCTGCTGTAGATAAGATCCGCTTCATATACAGACACCTTTTTTTCTTAAAATATATGGTGTTTATAAAATAAATATGAAGGCAAAAATGGAGGTAACCAATTATGAGAGTATTGGAAAACTGCGAGCCGAAGAGAGTATTTTACTATTTCGAGGAAATCTGTAAAATTCCCCATGGCTCAGGAAACACGAAACAGATCAGCGATTATCTGGTAAGCTTTGCGAAAGAGCATGGTCTCGAGTATGTGCAGGACGAGCTGAATAACGTTGTTATTTACAAACCGGCCACAGAAGGCTACGAAAACGCGCCCACGGTCATTATCCAGGGCCACATGGACATGGTATGCGAAAAAAGACCGGATGTGGAGCATGATTTTACAAAAGACGGACTGAATATTTCCGTAAAGGATGGATATATCACCGCAAACGGCACAACCCTTGGAGGCGACGACGGAATCGCGGTGGCGTACGGACTGGCGCTTCTGGAAAGCACGGACATCGCTCATCCGGCGCTGGAGGTATTGATCACCGTAGATGAGGAGATCGGACTTCTTGGCGCGGTAGGTCTGGACTGCAGCGTTCTGAAAGGCCGGAGACTGATCAACCTGGATTCTGAGGCGGAGGGAAGCCTCTGGATTAGCTGCGCGGGCGGACTTTCCGCTATCAGCCGTATCCCGGTGCAGAGAGTACAGGCAGAGGGCCAGAAGCTTCAGGTAAAGATCTGCGGCCTTATGGGCGGACATTCCGGCGCGGAGATTGACAAAAAACGTGCCAACGCCAATGTCCTTATGGGGAGATTTCTCTACGGACTTCAGAAGGAAGCGGAATATGAGATCATTTCCATGGAAGGCGGTCAGAAGGACAACGCCATCACAAGAGAAGCCGTGACAGAGATCCTGATCGGCAAAGAGGATGCAGAGGCTGTCCGGGCATACGCGGAAAAAGTTCAGGAAGAGCTCAGAGAGGAATATGCCGGATCGGACGCGGGCATTACCATCCAGATCGGAGAAATGGGCGAATCCTCTGAGATGGTGCTTCATCCCACAAGCAGGGAAAAGGTGCTGTTTTATCTGATGGAGGTTCCCTTCGGCATCCAGAAGATGAGCGGAAGTATTGAGGGCCTGGTAGAAACCTCTACAAATATCGGTATTGTGAAGCTTTCGGATGATGAGTTTTTCGGCAGCTCAGGCGTGAGAAGCTCCGTGGAGGCGGCCAGAGACGCTCTTTCTGACAAAATCCAGTACCTGACAGAGTTTGTTGGGGGAAGCTACGAGATCCAGGGCGCTTATCCGGCCTGGGAATACCGCAAGGATTCCTCTCTCCGCGATCAGATGGTAGAGGTTTATGAGGAAATGTACGGAAATAAACCCGAGGTAGTCGCCATCCACGCCGGACTGGAGTGCGGGCTGTTTTATAAGAAGATGGAAGGTCTGGACTGTGTTTCACTTGGACCGAATATGAAGGATATCCATACCTCAGAGGAAGTTCTGGATATCGCTTCCGCGGGACGGGTATGGGATTACCTGGTGAAGGTGCTTGCTCATCTGAAAAACTGAATATTATTTTGACGATAAAAGAATGGCAGAGCTTTTGCTCTGAAAACAAATCTCTAAAAAGATCCGGGAGCCGGGAAACCAGGTTCCGGATCTTTTTGGCTCAATTCCGGAAAAAAAAGCGATGGAATCTCATATATTTAGGGGAGGACAGAAAGCGTTCTGGAAATATCTGCCCGACCGGGCGCCGGGGCCGGCGTATGGGGCGGAATTCCGGACTCAGGGAGGGACAAAATGAGACGAAGGTGGATTTGTCTGTTGACCGCCGGAATCCTATGGGTGTTTTTTCTGGCCTCTCTTGAAGATCTGATCCGCGAAAGAAGTATTGTTTCAGGGCTTTCCATCAATACCTGCTCTTCCGAAGGATTCCGGGAACAAAAGCTTTCTCCCGGATTATACAAAAGGCTCAGAAAAAAGGGAGATGGGGACGCCTGGACGGATCTTCTGACGGCTTCCATGCTGGACGGGAATTTTTCACCGGAAACAATATCTCCCAACAGAGAGCTGTACCTGAAATATAAGGAAAGGGAATACAGGCTTCTGGCAAACTGCTACAGAGCGGTCTGGACAGACTTAGAATTTTTTCCTGTGGCGGCGGAGGACGTTTTCTTTGAAGACACATGGATGGCGCCGAGAGAATATGGCGGGGAGAGAGTTCATGAGGGAACCGATATTTTCGGCAGGGAGGATGCGTCGGGCTATTATCCTGTGATCAGTATGACAGACGGAACTGTGGAGAACAAGGGCTGGCTGCCTCTTGGGGGCTATCGGATCGGAATCCGTTCTTCATCGGGAGGTTACTTTTATTACGCTCATCTGAGCTCCTACGAGGAGGATTTCCTTCCGGGAGACGCCGTATCCGCGGGAGACATTCTCGGATATATGGGAAATACCGGCTACGGGCCGGAAGGAACAAAGGGACAGTTTCCTGTTCATCTTCATCTGGGAATCTATATCGCCACTCCCCGCCAGGAGGAGATGAGCGTAAATCCATACTGGATCTTAAAAATTTTAGAGAAAAAAATCAGGAAGTATGTATATTAAAGTTAATATCTTATCAAAAGTATGCTATAATGAGCAGGAAGCGTCAAAAATGAACTTTTACATTTTTTTATGCTGAACCAGATTATTATTTCCTGCAAGGAGCGATGTCAGATGGAAATACAGTTATGGAGAAGAATATTATGTCCCTATGAGCTTGCCGTCAGGGAGCTGACCGTGAAGTTTGAACATATTATTATGGAGTACAAGCAGAATGATCTGTATTCCCCTATTGAGCAGGTGGGGGGAAGGGTAAAAAGCGTTTCCAGTATCCTTGAAAAGATGCAGAGAAAGCATATTCCCATTGAGCGTATGGAAGAAGAAGTGGAGGATATTGCGGGTATCAGGATTATCTGCCAGTTTGAGGAGGATATCGACACGGTCGCGGCCATGATCCAGAAACGCAGTGATATGACCATCAAAAGCGAGAAAAATTATCTGAAGCATATTAAGCAGAGCGGATACAGGAGCTATCATCTCATTATCTACTATACGGTAGAGACCATAAACGGACCAAAGACGATCCAGGCGGAAATCCAGATCCGCACCATGGCCATGAATTTCTGGGCCACTATCGAACATTCTCTCCAGTACAAATATAAAGGAGAGATGCCTCTGCACGTGGCGGAGCGTCTCAGTAATGCCGCGGACGCGATTATCGCCCTGGATCAGGAGATGTCTTCTGTGCGGAACGAGATTATGGACGCGCAGAATTCATCAAAAACCCAGTCCAATCTTATTAAGGATATTCTGCTGATCATCGAAAACCTGTATAAGGTATCCAATGTAAGAGAGGTTACTAAGATCCAGAATGAATTCCTGCGGGTTTTTCAGACCAAGGATCTGCAGCAGCTTGAACGCTTCCACCGACAGCTTGATATTATCGCAGAAGGCTACCGCGCCCAGTCGGTAGCGTTTTAGGAGCAGATACATGAATCATTTTTTACCGGTAACAAAACAGGAAATGACAGACCTGGGATGGGATTCTGTAGATTTCGTTTATATCACAGGCGACGGGTATATCGACCATCCTTCTTTTGGAACCGCCATCATCAGCCGTTTGCTTGAAAGCCGGGGATACCGTGTGGGGATGATCCCCCAGCCTGACTGGCGGAACAGGGAAAGCATCCAGGTGTTCGGGGAACCGCGCCTGGGTTTTCTTGTGAGCGCTGGGAACATGGATTCCATGGTAAATCATTATACAGTATCCAAAAAACGACGTCACAGGGACGCGTATTCACCCGGCGGCAAAATGGGGCTGCGTCCCGATATGGCCACCGTAGTATACAGCAATCTGATCCGGCAGGTCTACCGGCATACTCCCATTATTCTGGGCGGAATAGAAGCCAGTCTCCGGCGTCTTGCCCATTATGACTACTGGGAGGACAAAATACGCAGAAGCGTGCTTCTGGACTCCGGGGCTGACCTGATCTCCTACGGCATGGGAGAACATTCGATCCTGGAGATCGCGGAGGCCCTTCAGAGCGGGATTCCGGCAGAGCAGATCACCTTCGTACCGGGGACTGTCTATAAAAGTAAAACCCTTGACGCGGCCTACGATCCCATTCTCCTGCCTTCCTTTAAAGAGCTTCAGGCAGACAGGAAGGCCTACGCGGACAGCTTTGCCGTCCAGTACAAAAATACAGATCCTTTTACGGCGCGCGCCCTGGCGGAGGATTACGGAACCAGAGGCTATGTGGTACAGAATCCGCCGGCCCGTCCGTTAAGTACTCAGGAAATGGATGATATCTACGATCTTCCTTATGAAAGAACCTGGCATCCCATGTATGATAAGGAGGGCGGGATTCCAGCCCTGGAGGAGATCCGCTTCAGCCTCACCAGCAACAGAGGATGCTTCGGGGGCTGCAGTTTCTGCGCTCTTACCTTTCATCAGGGAAGGATCCTCCAGACCAGAAGTCATGATTCTATTCTGAGAGAAGCGAGATTTATGACGGAGGATCCTCTGTTTAAGGGATATATTCACGACGTAGGAGGGCCTACGGCGGATTTCCGGCAGCCCTCTTGTGAAAAACAGCTTACAAAAGGAGTATGCGCGGACAGACAGTGTCTTTTTCCAAAGCCGTGCAGAAATCTCAGGGCGGATCACAGAGATTATGTGGCTCTTCTTGAAAAGCTCAGGAAGCTTCCGGGGGTAAAAAAAGTTTTTATCCGGTCCGGCGTACGGTTTGATTATGTAATGGCAGACCACAGCCGTACTTTCCTGCGGGAGCTGGTGGAGCATCATATCAGCGGACAGCTCCGCGTTGCTCCGGAACATGTTTCCGATCAGGTGCTTTATTATATGGGAAAGCCGGATCATCAGACTTATCAGGATTTTCTGAAGGCCTTCGAGACGGAAAATAAAAAGACGGGGAAGAAGCAGTACGCGGTGCCCTACTTTATGTCCTCTCATCCGGGCTGTACCATGAAGGAGGCGGTGAAGCTGGCGGAGTATGTGCGGGATCTTGGATTCACGCCCGAGCAGGTTCAGGATTTTTATCCTACGCCGTCTACGCTTTCCACCTGCATGTATTATACGGGGATCCATCCCCTTACAGGAGAATCTGTATATATTCCCAGGGATCCCCATGAGAAGGAGATTCAGAGGGCTTTGATGCAGTATAAGAATCCGGCCAACAAAAGGCTGGTGCTGGAGGGACTGAAAAAGGCGGGGCGGATGGATCTGGCCGGCGGCGGCCCGAAATGCCTTGTGCGGACTTTCGGTTCCCGGGACAAAATCAAAGAAAAAAGCAATGAAAAGGCTTCCGGGAAAAAAAGGGAAAATTCCAGCCGGGAGCGGGAAAAGCCCAGGAAGAAAACCATCCGGAATATCCACCGCAAAAAGAAATAGCAGCAAGGAGAGTTTATGAGCACACAACCAGGCAAACGAAAAGCCCGAAAGGGAGAATACGGCTATACGCGGGCGGAGAGGAAGAGGCGGCTGCTTGTCACAGCGGTTTTGTTCGCAGTCCCCCTTCTGATCTTTTTTACTGCCTTTTTATATTTTAAGACGCGGCTGACCGTATGGACGGTAGTAGCCACAGTGGGATGTCTTCCGGCCTGCAAAAGCATGGTGAACCTGATCATGCTTTTCCGGAGTCCTTTCATGGATGAGAACAGCTACCGTCAGATAGCCGCTCACAGCGGAGAGCTTCTGATGTCCTATGAGATGTATATGACTTTTTATGAGAAAAGCGCTTTTATCGACGCTTTTGCCATTTGCGGCAATCTCGTAGTGGGCTACAGCAGCGATCCGAACATAGATATTGCTTTTATGGAAACAGAAGCCCAGAAAATTCTGAAGGGAAACGGGTTCCGGACCACAGTAAAAATTTTTAAGGATCTTGGACCTTATCTGGAACGTCTGGATTCTATGAACGCCCACAGGGAATCTCTGGAGGAGGGGATCCGCTTCAGGCCCGACGAACGATATCCGGAGCTCTCCAGAAACGAGCTGATCCGGCATACGATTCTGGCCATCTGTCTGTAGGAGTATTTTATGAAGGAATTTATAATTAAGGAAAACGAAGCGGGACAGCGCTTTGACAAGTACCTTGCCAAGCTTATGAAGGAGGCTCCCAAAAGCTTTTTTTACAAAATGCTGCGCAAAAAAAACATCACCCTGAACGGGAAAAAGGCGTCAGGAAGCGAAAAGCTGTCCGTAGGAGACCAGGTAAAGCTCTTTCTCGCAGACGAGACTTTTCAGAAATTTTCCGGAAGCGCTGAAACCGTAGAAGCGGCGCCGGGCCGGGAGCTGGACATTATTTACGAGGATAAGGATATTCTTCTGATCAATAAGCCGGCAGGCGTTCTTTCCCAGCCGGACGGAAGCGGGGAACCGTCCCTTGTGGAGTTTGTGACAGGATATCTTCTGGAAACAGGAGCTGTTACAGAGGAAGAGCTGAAAACCTTCAGACCTTCCGTATGCAACCGTCTGGACAGAAATACCAGCGGAATTGTAGCGGCGGGAAAAACCCTTCCCGGCCTTCAGACGTTGTCAGAGCTTTTCCGGGACAGAAGCGTCCACAAGGATTATCTGGCCCTGGCTGAGGGAGTTCTGGAGCATGAAAAGCATATCAAAGGATATTTGCATAAAAACACAAAAAGTAATAAAGTATCTGTATATGAAAGCAAACGGGAGGGCTCGCTGCCCATAGAAACCGTGTACACTCCCCTTGGCAGCAGCGGAAGGGCAACGCTTCTGAAGATCCGGCTGATCACCGGACGTTCCCATCAGATCCGGGCCCATCTGGCGGCGGAGGGTCATCCTCTTATGGGGGACTGGAAATATGGAAATGAAAGTTTCAACAGATTCTGCCGCGACCGTTATCACCTGAAGCATCAGCTTCTGCATGGATACAGCCTGACGTTTCCGGAGCTTTCCGGACGCTTTGAAGGGCTTTCCGGGCGGAGCTTTTACGGGGAACCGCCGCAGATTTTTCGATATATACTGAAGGAAGAACACTTAGAGGAGAGTTATTATGAATATTTGGAGAGAAATATGGGATTATGTAAAACTGATCATCATTGTGATCGTAGTAGTACTTGTAGTCAATAACGTTGTGCTGATCAACGCCAAGATTCCTTCAGAATCCATGGAAAACACCATTATGACAGGAGACCGTATCTTCGGCTTCCGCATGGCCTACGGCATCAATTTTGACTTTTTCGGCAAGCATATTTCAAAAAAAATGAAGGATCCCGAGCGTTTTGATATTATCATCTTCAAGTATCCCGATGATGAAAGCCAGCTTTTTATCAAAAGGCTGATCGGCCTTCCGGGCGAGACAGTGGAGATCAAAAACGGCAAGGTGTTTATCGACGGAGCGGAGGAGCCCCTGGACGACAGCTTTGTGCGGGAGACTCCTCTGGGAGACTTCGGACCGGTGAAGGTTCCGGAAAACTGCTACTTTATGCTGGGAGACAACCGAAACAATTCCAGAGATTCCAGATACTGGGACAATACCTTTGTCACCTTTGATGAAATCGTGGGCAAGGCTGTGATCCGCTACTTCCCGTCCATTAAGCTTCTGGATTAGGAAAGACCGGATATGGCGACATGGAACAGCAGAGGCCTCAGAGGTTCTACCCTTGAGGAACTGATCAACCGGACAAATGAACAGTACGCAGAAAAAAATCTGGCTCTCATCCAGAAAATCCCCACCCCGATCACCCCGGTGCGGATGGATAAAGAGCATCATCAGATCACGCTGGCGTATTTTGAGCAGCGCAGTACTGTGGATTATATCGGCGCGGTGCAGGGAATCCCCGTATGCTTCGACGCCAAGGAATGCTGTACCGATACCTTTCCTCTGAGTAATATCCACCCTCATCAGGTTTCTTTTATGAAAAAATTTGAAGAGCAGGGAGGAGTAGCTTTCTTTCTGCTCTTTTTCAGCCATGAGAACCTTTTTTATTATCTCACACTGAAAAAGCTTCTGGAATTCTGGGAGAGGATGGAAAACGGCGGAAGGAAGAGCTTTCGCCGGGAGGAACTGGAGGAAGCCTTTTATCTTCCGAAGCAGGGAGGATTTCTGGTTCCTTACCTTGAGGGCCTGAAAACAGATCTTGAATTACGGGATTGACAAGTTTCTGATAATTTACTATAATTTTGATTGGTTTTTATATAGTAACATGGTAGCGGACTAAAGCGTCCGTTCTGCCTGTGAGGAGGAGAAATATGCAGCGGATTTTTCACACACCGGAAGGTGTTCGGGATATTTATAACGGAGAATGCAGTCAGAAGCACCGGCTTCAGGGCGATATCAGAAAGGTGTTTCTGAGATATGGATATGAAGAAATTGAAACGCCCACCTTTGAGTATTTTGAGGTGTTCAGCCGGGAGGTAGGAACGATCCCCTCCAAGGATCTCTACAAATTTTTTGACCGAGAGGGAAACACCCTTGTTTTGAGGCCGGACTTTACGCCCTCTGTTTCAAGGGCCTGCGCCTCTTATTTTTCACCGGACAGGGAGGTTGTAACCCTTTCCTATACGGGGCAGGCTTTTGTCAACAGCTCCAGCTATCAGGGCCGGCTGAAGGAAACTACACAGATGGGCGTCGAGCGTATCGGGGACAGCTCGCCGGAGGCGGACGCGGAGCTGCTGGCAATGACGGTGGAATGTCTTCTTGCGGCGGGCCTTACGGAATTTCAGGTCAGCGTCGGCCAGGTGAATTATTTTAAGTCTCTTCTGAAGGAAGCGGGACTGGACGAGGAATCAGAAGAACGGCTGCGTTCGCTGATCTCCCAGAAAAACTATTTTGGTGTGGAAGACCTTACTCAGGAACAGAAGATGGACGCGGCTCTGTCGGAAGCCTTTCAGGCGCTGCCCCATCTGTTCGGCTCCTATGAGGTGCTGGATAAGGCCCGTTCCCTTACAAAAAATCCGGAGGCTTTGAAGGCGGTGGAGAGACTTGAGGAGATTTATGAAATCCTTAAGATTTACGGCTATGAAAAGTATATCAGCTTTGATTTTGGTATGGTCAGCAAGATCCAGTATTATACGGGGATGATCTTCCAGGCCTATACCTACGGTACAGGAGAGCCTCTGGTAAAGGGCGGCCGCTATGACGAGCTTTTGAAGCATTTCGGGAAGCCCGCCGCGTCCATCGGGTTCGTGATCGTGGTGGACAGCCTGCTTCTGGCTTTGTCCAGACAGAAGATCCGGCTTCCGGAGGAGGAGCCGCTCTGCACGATCACATATGCGGAGGAAAACCGCAGGGAGGCCGTGATGAAAGCCCAGAGTCTGAGAAAAGAAGGAAAACGAGTGGCACTGCGCCAGAAGAAGGAGGAGTGCTGATATGAGATATCTGACAGTCGCACTGACAAAGGGAAGACTTGCCCAGAAAACGCTGGACATGTTTGAAAAAATCGGGATCACCTGTGAGGAGATCCGGGATAAAAACTCCAGAAAACTGATTTTTGTAAACGAGGAGCTGAAACTGAAATTTTTCCTGGCAAAGGGTCCTGACGTACCCACCTATGTGGAGTATGGAGCCGCCGATATCGGCGTTACCGGAAAGGACACCATCATGGAGGAGGGGCGGAAGCTTTACGAGGTGATGGATCTGGGCTTCGGAGCCTGCCGGATGTGCGTCTGCGGGCCGGAAAGCGCCAGGGAGGTTCTCCGCAATAATCAGCTTATCCGGGTGGCTACAAAATATCCGAATATCGCCAAGGATTATTTCTACAATAAAAAACATCAGACTGTAGAGATCATTAAACTGAACGGCTCCATTGAGCTGGCTCCCATTGTGGGACTTTCCGAGGTGATCGTGGACATTGTGGAAACAGGAAGCACCCTGAAGGAAAACGGTCTGAAGGTTCTGGAGGAAATCTGTCCTCTTTCCGCCCGGATGATCGTGAACCAGGTCAGTATGAAAATGGAGGACGAAAGGATCCGCAAACTGATCCAGGATTTAAGAGAAGAAGGGATGAAATAATATGCGTACAGTAAGGTTGACAAAGGACAGCACGAAGGATATTCTGGAAAATCTCCTGAAGCGCAGCCCGAATAATTACGGGAAGTATGAAGCCGCCGTGGACGAGATCTTAAAAAAGGTACGGGCAGAAGGAGACAAGGCTCTTTTCGCCTATACCAGAGAATTTGACAAGGCGGAGATCACGGCGGAAACCGTCCGCGTGACAGAAGAAGAAATAAAGGAGGCCTATGAGGCGGTGGATCCTTCTCTTGTGGAGGTGATCCGCAGGGCTCTCGTCAATATCAGAAGCTTTCATGAAAAGCAGAAGCAGAACAGTTGGTTCTCAAGCACAGAGGAGGGAACCATGCTCGGACAGAAGGTGACGCCCCTGAAAAGAGTAGGCGTCTATGTTCCGGGCGGAAAAGCGGTTTATCCTTCTTCTGTTCTTATGAATATTGTTCCGGCAAAGGTGGCGGGAGTGGATGAGATCATCATGACCACGCCTCCGGGAAAGGACGGGAAGGTATGCCCCACCACCCTTGTGGCGGCCAGGGAAGCGGGAGCGGACGTGATCTATAAAGCCGGAGGCGCCCAGGCAGTGGCGGCGCTGGCCTACGGAACAGAGAGTATCCCCAAGGCGGACAAGATCGTGGGGCCGGGAAATATCTTTGTAGCCCTGGCGAAAAAGGCCGTATATGGTTATGTAAGCATTGATTCAATCGCCGGCCCCAGTGAAATTCTTGTTCTGGCGGACGAGACGGCCAATCCCCGGTATGTGGCCGCCGATCTTCTTTCCCAGGCGGAGCACGACGAGCTGGCCTCCGCGATACTGATCACCACAAGCGCGGAGCTTGCGGAAAAGGTCAGCCGGGAGGTGGACGGTTTTGCGGAAAAGCTTTCCAGACGGGAGATCATAGAGAAATCCCTGGACAATTTCGGATATATCCTCATCGCGGAGAATATGGACGAGGCTGTGGAGGCTGCCAATGAGATCGCCTCTGAACATATGGAGATCGTTACCGGCAATCCCTTCGAGGTGATGATGAAGGTCCGCAACGCCGGAGCGATTTTTATCGGTCCTTACAGCTCGGAGCCTCTGGGCGATTATTTTGCGGGTCCGAACCATGTGCTTCCCACCAACGGAACGGCGAAATTTTTCTCGCCTCTCTCGGTGGATGATTTTGTAAAAAAATCCAGTATCGTATATTATTCCCGGGAAGCCCTGGAGAAAATTCACTGCGATATTGAGAAATTCGCCGCCGCGGAGCAGCTTACGGCTCACGCGAATTCTATCGCCGTGCGGTTTGAGGATGAAAAGAAATAACGGAGAAGAGACAGATTATGATAAGAGAAGCGTCTTTAGAAAGAAATACAAAGGAAACAGAGATCAAGCTGAAGCTGGTTCTCGACGGGAGCGGCTATTCCGATATCGAAACAGGGGTGGGATTTTTTGATCATATGCTGGACGGTTTTACCCGCCATGGGCTTTTTGACCTTTGTCTCCGCGTTCACGGGGATCTCCAGGTAGACGACCACCACACCATAGAGGACACGGGCATTGTGCTGGGAAACGCCATCCGGGAGGCGGCGGGAGACAAAAAAGGAATCCGCCGCTACGGAAGCTGTATCCTTCCCATGGATGAAGTCCTGGTGCTGTGCGCGGTGGATCTTTCCGGACGGCCTTATTTTTCCTGGGACGGAGAATTTTCTTCAGAAAAGATCGGGGACATGTCTTCGGAGATGGTAAAGGAATTTTTCTACGCCGTTTCCTATTCGGCCGGAATGAATCTGCACCTGAAGGTTCTTACCAACGGAAACAGCCATCATCTGGCCGAGGCTATGTTCAAGAGCTTTGCCAAGGCGCTGGATCAGGCGGTTTCCTTCGACCCGCGTATCACAGACGTGCTCTCCACAAAGGGCAGTCTTTCATAAGGAGTTAAAATATGATGAACAAACAAATCATTCCCTGTCTGTATCTGCAGTCCGGCAAAGCGGTGACCGGATTCGGACAGAGAAATCTTTTCGGCAATGGAGACGTGGAAGCTCTTGCACGTTTTTACAGCGACAATGGAGCGGACGAGCTTCTGGTCTTCGACTTTTCCTCCGGAGATGAGGAGCATGAAAAGGCCATTGCCCGGATTAAGGATATCTGCAAGGCGTCAGAGATCCCGGTAATGGCGGCAGGCAATATCAACCGGATGGAGGATGTAAAGAAGCTCATCTACGCAGGCTGCGCCAAGGTGGCGCTCAATTTTTCAAAACAGAGCAATGTCGAGCTTCTGGAGGAAATGTCCAAACGCTTCGGCAGAGAAAAGATGATCGTCTGCATTTCCTCCCCGGAAGAGTTTACAGAAAATAAAAAACGGATCGAAGCCTACGCGGGGGGAATCCTCGCCCTGGACACGGTACAGGATATTGTGGCGGATACCTCGGATATGCAGGTGATCCTTCACACAGAAGAGAGCCGTCAGGATGCTCTGATAAGCTTTTTGAAGCATCCCGGCGTATCGGGCTTAAGCGGCGCATATGTGAGCGCCCGGGAAACCTCTGTCCTGGAATTTAAGCAGGAATGTAAAAAAGCCGGAGTTGCCGTGGACACCTTTGAAAGCGCGGTCTCCTGGGAAGAATTCAAGCTGAACAGCGACGGGCTGATCCCTGTGGTGGTGCAGGACTACAAAACCGATCAGGTTTTGATGGTGGCCTATATGAACGAGGAGGCTTTTCAGAAAACCCTGAAAACAGGCAAGATGACTTACTGGAGCCGCAGCCGTCAGGAATTATGGGTAAAAGGCCTGACCTCAGGTCATTTCCAGTATGTAAAGTCTTTGACACTGGACTGTGATAATGATACAATTCTGGCAAAGGTAGCCCAGGTGGGGGCAGCCTGCCATACAGGAAACAAAACATGCTTTTTCCAGCCGCTGATGAAAAAGGAATATGACGATACCAATCCGCTCCGTGTGTTCCAGGAGGTTTATGACGTGATCCTGGACAGGAAGGCCCATCCAAAGGAGGGTTCCTATACCAACTATCTGTTTGACAAGGGAATTGACAAAATCCTTAAAAAAGTGGGGGAGGAATGTACCGAGATCGTCATAGCGGCCAAAAACCCGGATAAAGAAGAGATTAAATATGAGATTTCTGATTTTCTGTATCATGTGATGGTGCTGATGGCGGAAAAAGGCGTTACCTGGGATGAGATCACCCGGGAACTTGCCAGAAGATAAGGCGGAAGAACTTAAAATATAAGAAAAACATGTGTAAGAGCCGGAGACGGGGAAGGATTCCTGCTCCGGCATTTTGAGGGAAAGCGTATGAACGAAAGAAAAAAGTCTCATGTGAGAAAAAGCAGGTTCGGCAGCCAGTATAAAAGCCGCCAGAGAGCGCTTGCGGCAAAAAGACAGGAGAACTCTGAGAAAAATATTTCCCGGAAAACCACGGGATCAGAATCTCCCCGGGCGGAAAGCCGTCGTGAAGCAGTATACAGGACGGAAGCCCCGGTAAAAAGCAGTCAGATAAAAAATACAAAGGATAAGAATAACGCCCGGCCCCGAACCGGATACTATTCTCAGACGAATCAGATACATCCTGCCGAGGGAACAAAACGCCCCGGACAGAAGCGGAAATCCAGCGGCAGACGGCCTTCCGGAAAAAGAATCAAAAATCCAGCGGCGCTGAGGATTTTTGCAGGAGCGGGTATTCTCTGCGCGCTTGTGGTTGTAATTCTGCTCATTCGGGGGAAAGTAAATATTTTTAAGGCGCCGGAAAAGCTCATGGAAGCGGCCGCCGGGATGGGAGAGGAGGAAGCGGCTCCTGTGGATATGGTCGCCACAAAGGAAATTACCTTTGAGCCGCACAGTACGGAGGCGACCGCTCCTTCAAATCTGATCAGTTCCACAGATATTGAAATCGACGGAACCATGTTGGACAGTCCCGCAGAATATGTTTCCGACGAGGAGATCAGTTTTCTGGTGGGGGAGGAGTACACAGACGCGGACGGTATCCTTACCTTCCGTGGAAACAATTTCAGAGACGGGGCTTCCTTCAAAACTGCGGAAATGAAAAATTACACCCTCAGTTCAAAATGGTCTCACGATACCGGGTCTCTTTCCTCCGGAGGAACCGTATGGACCGGAAGCGGATGGACCGGCCAGCCTCTGATGCGCCGCTGGCCGAAGGAAGTAAAAGCCCATATGAATATGTACGACTGGGCGAAGGAAAAGGACAGTCTCGTGGAGGTGATCTACGCCTGCATGAACGGCTATGTATACTTTCTGGATCTGGAGGACGGAGAACCCACCCGCGACGCCCTTTATCTGGGATATACCTTCAAGGGAGCCGGGGCGCTTGATCCCAGAGGGTATCCCATTATGTATGTGGGAGCCGGATACAACAGCGACGAAGGCACGGCGAGAGTATTTATCATCAATCTTCTGGACTGCAGCACCATGTATACCTTCGGAGACAACGATCCGTTCTCTCTCAGAGGCAGTCTCAGCTTTTTTGACGGCTCCGCGCTGGTGGATGAGGAGACGGACACCCTGATCTATCCAGGTGAAAACGGGATCGTTTATCTGATCAAACTGAATACGCAGTACGACCAGGAGGCGGGGACCTTATCCGTCGCTCCGGGAAAGACGGTAAAATGGCGGTATAACGGAACGCGGTCCAGTACCGAAAGCTTCTGGCTGGGCATGGAGGACAGCGCCGCCATCTATAAAGGATATCTTTTTATCGCTGACAACGGCGGAAATCTGATGTGCCTTGACCTGAACACTCTTCAGCTCGTATGGGTGCAGGATGTGCTGGACGATTCTAATTCCACACCTGTCCTTTCCATAGAAAACGGACGGCTGTACCTTTATGTCAGCACCTCATTCCGGCTGGGATGGCGGAGCAGCGACAGGGCGGAGATCCCCATATGGAAGATCGACGCGGAAACAGGAGAAATCATCTGGCATACGGATTATCAATGTTATACTGACGACGGCGTATCCGGCGGAGTACAGTCCACCATCGCTTCCGGCGCAGACAGCCTGTCCGGCTATATTTACGTGACGGTTTCCAAGACAGAAGACAATGCGTCCGGAGTGCTGGCATGTCTGGATAAGGAGACAGGAGAAATCTGCTGGGAGCATCATGCGGGTTACGCGTGGTCTTCCCCCGTCTGCGTATATGATTCCCAGGGCACAGGCAAGGTACTGTACTGCAGCAGCGACGGAAATATGTATCTCCTGAACGGAGAAACAGGAGAGGTGCATGACACACTCTCTTTAAGCGATGGCGTGATCGAGGCGTCTCCCGCGGTCTATGGAAACTGCGCCGTAGTGGGAACGCGGGACTGCAAGATCTGGGGAGTGGAGTTAGGGTAAACCACCATAGGGAGAGACAGAATGATGTCTCTCCTTATTTAGTTATACAGCGGGATTCTTAAAAAATAGAGAGAGTCTGACACTTGAAGAATAAACAAATTTATGCTAAAGTAAAAAAGTAACTGACAATATTTATTTGCAGTGTCATTACCCTTATATGGAGAGGATATCGCAAGTGCATAGGACATAATCACCCTTATGTGGAAAATCGCTGAACCAGCGATTTTCCCAGGGGTAGGGTAAAAAAGGAAATGCTGAACAGAGATGCGGTTATGAGGAAGATAAAAGAGCGTATGCAGGGGCTGAAGCCCTCTGATTTGTGCGCTCTTTTTTTGATTTCTCTCAGAGAAAAGGAGCCAGAAAACACCGGACCAAAACAGGCAGAGGAGCAATATTCTGAACTGATATCGGATGTGTTTGCGCGCTTTTTCCGGCAGACGGATATTGCGGGGGACATTGGAAACAGACGGTATGCGATATTTATAGCAGGCAGTCTGACAGAAAAAACGATATACGAAAAAATCAACGGAATCGTACAATCGCTACGTCTGGCTTTTGAGGAAAGCGGCGCCGGAGAAATAAAAGTGACGACTGGAGTATACCTTTCCTCTATAAAAGAAACGGATTATGAGGATTTGTCCCGAAAGGCCGATTATGCTCTCGAGATGGCAAAAAAGAATAAAAATTGCCATTACTATATTTATACGTCTCCGGACATATGGGCGGAGCGTGAAATGGATCGGACCTCGTCCGCCTCTTCTCAGATGATGCTGCATTATATTGACGAGGGCGTGAGGATTTTTGAAGCAGGGGATTCATTAAAGCCCATATATGTCAGTCCTGGCTTCTACAGACGGCTGTCCCTTGACGAGGAAATTTCAAACATAGAGCTGATTCAGATCCATCCGGACGATATAGAAGCTTATGAGTCTTACGCATGGGAAACGGTCAGGACCGGGAAGCCGGGTAACACCTGCTACAGGATTTCTCCTGACGGAAGGAACTGGATTTCCTGCCGGGTCAGATTTCTTCGTATCACTGGCGGAAGCAAGGACCGGAAGCCGATCATTATTGAAATCTCTCACAATACCGAAGGATTGGAGAGACTGAAGGCGCAGTTGGACGAAAAAAAAGAATGGCTGAACTTTGTGGCGGATCAGACGGACTACCAGCTCTGGGAGGTGGATGTCCGTTCCAGAGTATTTCGTATGCTTTATACCAATGATCTTCTGGAGGGCCGTCATAACATATACCAGGATTTTCCTGAATCTCTGATTGAAAGCGGAAGAATACACAGCGGCTCGGCGGAAGCATTTCGTGCCTTCGGGTGGGAACTGCTGTCCGGACGGATGCAGAACAGCGGAAATTTTATGATCCAGTACCGTCAGACAAGCTGCTATGGCTGGGCAGCCATGTCTTATCATCTGCTCTGCGACGAGAATGGAAGTCCGGTAAAGGCCATTGGTATTAAGGAGGATCTTTCCTATATTCCATGGCAGCAATCGCGTTTTATGCAGCGGAGAATCATGCCGTCGGATATGTACTCGAATCTGTATTGTTTTTTGCAGGCGAATCTTACCTACGACACAGTTGAAAAGCTTCTCCTTGAAGGCAGGGAGCGTATCCGGCTTCTCCAATACCAGACATATGATGAAATTATAGATAAGGGTATTTCCAGACTTTTTTCCGAGGAGGATGTGAAGCGCTTCCGAAAAAAATTCAACAGAGAGTATTTGCTGGGCGAATTTGACGGAGGAAGATGCTGGATTTACGATAAGTGCCGCATTGTTGACTCTGACGGAAGTATCCGTTGGGTTTCCATAGGAGTCAATCTGAACAGGGACCAGGAAACGGGGGATGTCTGCCTGTACGCTTATCTCAACAGAAGAGACCGCAGGGCGGAATGGGAAAAGAAGCTTCGGGGGGATATACAGACTGACCCGTATACGGGGCTTTATACATACGAAACAACAGAAAAGCTGATCAGAAGTCTGCTGAGTAATAACAGCAGACACACCTGCACTTTAGTGCAGATCAGCATAGAAGGAGCCGGAGAATTGTTTTGCGACGGCTGGCTCAGCCAGAAGGAGCAGGATATTGCCACGGCTCTGCATGTTCTATTAAATACAGACTGTCTGGTGGGATGGAAAGATGAACGTAGTTTACTGGTATTTTTTCCTGACAGCGATACAAGCTCCCAGATACGCAGACGACTGGAAAACGCGTTTTCCTTTGCCCGGATTTCCCTGAGCGGAATGCGTGAGATGAGATTTATCCGTTTCGTAGCCGGCGCGGTCTCGCAAAGATCAGATGATTTCGTACTGGAGGATATGCTCAGTTCCGTATCCGGTCTGTGTGTTCTGCATGCCGGGGAAGCGGCGGATACGGTGGACTTCTGTCAGGAAAAAGAGACACATTTCAGAAACGACCTGGTGCCGGGGGATCTGAATACACCGGAAGAATCCCATGCGCTGACAACTTCCCATATATTGACGGAGGAGGACAAGGATATGGCTCTGGAATGTATGGAGCTGATGCTGTCCTCTGAGAGCGCGAAAGATTCTTTAAATGGAATTCTGTGTAAAATCGGCCAGTATTATCAGGCCGACCGCGTATATATCCTGATGCTGACAGAGGGAAAGCAGATCATGACAATGCTCAACGAATGGGTCGGCCCGGGAAAATACAATATACAACATTCTATTTCCGGAAAGAAAACGGCAAGCTTTCCTGTGATCGCCAATTACGCGGTGAATCCGGCTCAGGTAATTCTGACGAGACAGACAGAAGATAAATCGTCCTGGCAGTACGCGATATTTCCCATGGACAGCGACAAAGATTCCGAACAGATGCTGTGCATTGAGAATCCCCGGAAGAATATGAATTGTACGGCCTTAATACAAAAACTGCTTCCCTATCTGATCAGGGAGAGAAGGCGGGTCCGTGATGTGCGAACGCAGGATTCTCTTTTGGACAGATTTTTTACGATGTCAAATCTGGACGCCTGCATGGAAGCGCTGTATTCTATAGATTCGGATAGCTACAGCTCTCTTGGCGTTATGATGGTAGATGTTCCGGAGTACGATAAGCTGAAAGAGCTGAGGGGCTTCGAGTTTGCCCGTCAGTTTCTGCTTCATATTTCTGAGATCCTCAGGGAAGCATTTGATAAATCGCTCCTGTTTCACACCCATGAAACAGAATTTCTTGTTCTGTGTACGGACGTGGTCTACCATTCATTTTTGAATCTGTGCGCCAGAGCGAAGCAGATGATAGGACGGCAGTATACGGGACTGTACCGGGTGGGGATCACCTGGTCCGACGGAGTGTTCAGAGGGCGTGATCTTGTAAAAAAAGCCCGTTCCATCATGGAATGTGACAATCCGGGAGAATTTTCACCGACAGATCTCAGGGCCATCCAGGAACAGAACTACTCCTTGGAAAAGGATGTAATGGCTAAGCTCCAGGCGGAAGGACAACTGACGATCTTCATCCAACCGAAGATTGACATGAGGGACGGCAGTCTGATGGGGGCGGAGGCTCTTGTGCGTATTCTGGATAAAGACGGAAAGCTTTTGTCTCACAGCCGTATTATTGAAGATATGGAAAAAGAGGGAACCATACAGAAGCTGGACTATTTTGTATTTGACCGGATGCTGGACAGCATGAGTCAATGGCAGAAAAAGGGATATCCTCTATATCCCATGTCCAGCAATTTTTCCAGGTACACGCTGCTGAATTCCTCTGTTCTGGCCTCTGTTCTGGCAGTCATGAGCCGTTATCCCCAGGTGCCCCAGGAGCTGATAGAGCTGGAGATCACAGAGACGGCAGGTGATTTTGAAAATAATACCTTTGAAGAACAGATCCGCCGTTTCGGAGAATATGGCCTTCGTTTCTCGCTGGATGATTTCGGGTCGGGCTACTCCAATGTAACTATGCTGTCCGAGCTGAAATTTCATTCGGTAAAACTGGATCGCGGCCTGATCAAAAATATAACTGAAAATACAATGACCCGTATGATTGTGAGGGATTTGGTGCATATCTGCGAAAGCTGCGGAATGCTCTGCGTCGCCGAGGGAGTAGAAAATCAGACCCAGGCGGATATGCTGCTGGAAGACGGATGTATCTGCGCCCAGGGATTTTATTATGACCGGCCAATGTCTCTGGAGAGCTTTGAGGAAAAGTATTTACGGCCGATGAAAAAGGAGATTCGTAAATGATGGAAGAACAAAAGATTTATAAATCAGATCTGACGCTGAGAGAGAAGGAGTTATTTATAGTAGGTGTGGGAGCCTCAGCCGGAGGCCTGGAGGCTCTGCAGCAGTTTTTCCGTTTTATGCCGGCAAACAGCGGACTCAGCTTTGTGGTGGTACAGCATCTGGCGCCTGATTATAAAAGCCTGATGGCTGATATTTTGGGGAAATATACGGAAATGATGGTACTGCAGGCGGAAAATGGTATGGAGATGGAACCAAACCGGGTTTATCTGATCCCGCCCAAAATGAATATTACTTATCAGGATGGGAAGCTTTATCTTAAAGAATACATTCAGGGACAACTGAACCATCCTATTGATATATTTCTCATTTCGCTGGCAGAGCAGAAGGGCGATCACTCGGTAGCCGTAATCCTGTCGGGTACAGGCTCTGACGGAACAAATGGAGTAAAGGCCGTAAAAGAAAAAGGAGGCCTTACCATCGTTCAGGATCCGGAAACCGCCAAATTCGACGGTATGCCAAGGAGCGCTATTAATACAGGCTTGGCGGATTATATACTTTCACCCAAAGATATCGCCGGAGAAATTCTCCATTATTCCAAATACCGGACGATCATTGAGCCGGATCACGGAGAAATGCGTCCCAATGACGAAGAAAGCTTTTCCCATATCTACTCAGTAATGAAGAAAATCCGGGGGATTGATTTTACCCATTATAAGAGAACAACGGTGCTGCGCCGCATAGAACGGCGTATGGTGGTAAATCACTGCGAAAGTCTTGCCGAGTACGCAAAATTCCTGGATATTAACCAGGAGGAGGTAAATATCCTGGTCAAGGAGATCCTGATCGGAGTCACCAATTTTTTCAGGGATCCTGTTTTCTTCCAGACTTTGAAGGAAAAAGCCCTTTATCCCATCGTTCAGAACGCAAACGAAAAAGAACCGATCCGCGTATGGAGCGCCGGATGTTCTACAGGCGAGGAGGCCTATTCCATCGCTATTCTTTTCCAGGAAATACTGGAGGAGCTCCATGTACGGCGTGATATTAAAATTTTCGCCACTGATATTGATATCCAGGCTATTGAACAGGCCGGAAAGGGAGTCTTTTCAGATAATATCATCGACGATCTTTCACCGGAACGTCTTTCAAAATATTTTATCAAGCGCAACGAGCAGTACCATATATCCAAGGATATCCGGCGGATGATCATATTCGCTCCCCATAATATGCTGTCGGATCCTCCTTTCGGCAAGCTGGATCTGATCAGCTGCCGCAACGTGATGATTTATTTTCAGCCGGTTCTCCAGAGGGGATTATTCGCTGTATTCCATTCCGCGTTAAAGAACGGCGGATATCTGTTTTTGGGAAAGAGCGAAACGGCCAACGAATATTCAGATGTGTTTAAGCCGGCCTGCAGCGCGGAAAAAATTTATATCCACAACAGCTCCGGAAAAACCGATCACCTGATGACGCCCACCTTCCATGTACCGAGCTTTCAGCCGATACTGCCTCATTCCATCAGCCTTCAGGGACTGGATAAGCAGGAATATGAGATGGAGTCTATTTATACAGAATTTCTTGAAAAATATATGCCCGCGTCTCTTGTACTTAATGAGGCGAACAATGTCATCCACTTTTTCGGAAACTATATGGATTACGTTTCCATCGCGCCGGGGAAGGCTTCCTTCAACCTGTTCCATATCCTTAACAAGGATCTGAGCCTGGCAGCCTCAACCGCTCTGAGCCGCAGCCGTTCCGAGCATACTTCTGTAACTTACGCGGACATACCGGTAGATACTCCTTCCGGTTCCAGACGGGTAAATCTGAGCGTACATCCGATTCCTCTTCAGAAGAAGGGAGAAAGCGGTCTCACCGCCATGATTTTTGAAGAGCATCAGAAGCAAAAATCCCCGGAGGAAGGTATCCAGGAAAAATATGATATTGATACCACAGCGGCCCGGCGCATTACCGATCTGGAACAGGAGCTGCTGGAATCCCAGAATGATCTTCATAAGACCATCGGTGAGCTGGAAACAGTCAACGAAGAGCTCCAGGCTGCCAACGAGGAGCTGCTGACAGCTAACGAAGAGCTGCAAAGCTCCAACGAGGAGCTTCAGTCCGTGAATGAGGAGCTTTATACTGTCAACACGGAGTATCAGCAGAAGGTGGACGAGCTGACTATGATGACGAACGACCTGTCCAACTTCCTTTCCTCCACAATGATAGGTATTCTTTTTGTGGACGGGAATTTGAATATCCGTAAATTTACAGAGTATATCGGACGGGAATTTCAGCTTATGGAACAGGATATCGGCCGTTCCATTCAGATCTTCGCTCACAGCTTCCCCTATGAGAAAATCGTGGAGGACGCCCGGAGCGTACTGAAAACGCTGACGCCTATTGACCGGGAGGTAGTGGCTAATAACGGACAGTACTACACACTTCGTATCGCGCCCTACCGGACCACAGAAAACAGCATCAAGGGACTTGTCATCACCATTATCGACAGTCTGGGAACCGGCCAGGCCAAGTGACAGGGCAGTCCTGAAAAATATCATAATCTGGATTTCAGAACGTATCAGCCGCCCCAGCTATAACAGATGAGGCGGCTGTCTTGCTGGAAAAACAGCCGTAAAAGGATACCATTCCCCTGAAAATAGTGTATAATGGAGAGGATAATATTGAGAAACGGAAGTGTATAATGATGGACAGAATAAAATCAAATCCCCGGATACTGCTGATCAATGATATGGCCGGATATGGAAAAGTTGCCCTGTCGGTAATGATCCCGGTGTTTTCACACTTAAAGTATGAAACCTTCAATCTGCCGACTGCACTGGTTTCCAATACTTTGGATTACGGACAGTTTGACATTTTGGATACAACAGAATATATGCGAAATACACTCAGCGTATGGAAGAACCTTTCGTTTTCTTTTGATGCAGTCTGTACAGGCTTTATCGTATCCGAAAAGCAGTCCGCATTAGTTTACGAGTACTGTAAAGAACAGAGGAAGAATGGCACGCTTGTCTTTGTGGACCCAATCATGGGAGATGACGGGAAACGATATAATGGAGTAACCGATGAATCTGTCATGTATATGAGAAGGTTATGTTCCACTGCGGATGTGATTGTCCCGAACATTACAGAAGCCTGCTTTTTATCCGGTCATAATGTGAAGCAGTCGTATACCGAGACCGATATCGAAACGATCGCGGAGCAGCTTCATATGCTGGGCGCAAAGGCAGTTGTAATCACCAGTACCAATATTGACGGGCAGATGTTTACCGCAGTGAAAGCTTCTCCCCACGATTCTCTGGTGCTGATCCCTTATGAGGAGATCACGGTTCGCTTTCCGGGAACCGGAGATATTTTTATGTCGATCGTGGTGGGACATTATCTGAGATCAGGAAAATTATCGAAAAGCGTCGAGACTGCGATGCACTGTCTTGAAAGAATTATCCGTTCTAATATGAACAATACAGATAAATATAAAGGAATTCCAATCGAGCAATTTCTGGAGGAAATATAGGAATGAAGAAACCTAAAATAAAAATCACTTTGATCGATCAGAAGGGCCAGATGGGATGCCACCGAGGCCATCAGGTGGGCGATACCTTTGACTTTGATACAGAGAGAGGAAAATTATGTCCTATGGCCATGCATGTTGCGTTCCCTTACATTGATATTCTGCGCTATGGAGGCAGGCTTCCGAATCAACCGGAGGGTTCTGCTGTATTTTGCTGTCCGGATGCGGATGTGATCAATGTATTTAAAATTGAAGCTGAGCATGTTGACTGACGTGAAAATGTAGAATCGGAGTGACTGATTGAAGGATATTTTACTGATATGCGGATAAAAGACAATCTTGCGATGAATTTCATTGAATGGCTGGAATATAGTTGATATAATGTGGATATGAAGAAAAAACGGGAGTTGAGGAGGACATCTATTGAGTAACCACAGTGAAGAATTTGAAAAAATGAAAGTACAATTACATAAAAATGGGTACAAAGAAAAAGATGTTACAATTTCATCAGGAAAAGCAATGGTCTTAGGACTTCTTTATGCTCTTCCATTCGTAATAATCTTCGGTCTGCTGTATCGCTTCCTGCTAATTGAAAGTGCACACTTAACAGAAGTGGGGGGACTTTCATTCTACATTATGTTTATTGTGATTATTGCTGTTTCTGTTGTAATACATGAGTTACTACATGGCCTTGGTTGGGCATTGTCAAGCGCTAAAGGCTGGAATGTAGTTCACTTTAATATCAATGCAATGATGCCGAGCTGTGCGTGTAAAGCAGCTTTGAACAAGAAACAGTATCTAATCGGTGTTTTAACACCTTTTGTCATACTAGGATTGGGTAGTGTACTGTTTGTTTTTATATATCCCGGTACTATATCTTTACTTACTATGATGGTTAATTTTATTGCATCAGGAGCAGATTTGGTTATTGCTTTTAATGTATTAAAGGAGCAGGATAGTCTGCTTATAGATCATCCGACAGAAGCAGGATATATTAAATTTTACAAATAGGAGTTGAGAAGTATTTATGGGAGATAATGTATCTGCTTTTAATTCGCATGAATACAATACTAAAATCCGAAAAACGATTCCCTATTATGATGAATTTTATAAACAAATTATTTCAGTTGTTAAAGCTAAAACAGAATTTCCATTGTGTTGGCTTGATGTAGGGTGTGGAACGGGACGGA
The DNA here is from genome assembly GCA_019115125.1 of Candidatus Blautia faecipullorum. Lineage (GTDB taxonomy): Bacteria > Bacillota > Clostridia > Lachnospirales > Lachnospiraceae > Blautia_A > Blautia_A faecipullorum. The sequence goes on along the minus strand of DXEG01000029.1, from coordinate 4,037 downwards.
TGGCAGAAGAGGTATTTCATAATATACCCGTTAAACGTTTCACATTTTGTGATAATTCTCAGAAAATGATTGAGCTGGTCAAAAAGCAGCATACTGAGCCATGCTCAGAGTTTATGAATATTTCAGTTCTTGATATAAAAGAAAAAGATTGCTTTGATATTGTCACAGCAATACAGGTGTTGCATTATCTATCTTACGAAGAACGAATAGCGGCAATCAAAAATTGTCTAAATGCACTCCGTAAGAATGGGATTTTTATATATTTTGAAAATTTCCGTCCTGGAAACGAGGTGCTCCTGCCGCTATATCTTCAAAGATGGAAAGCCTATCAGCTTTCACAAGGAAAATCTCAGGAAGAAGCAGACCGGCATCTTCAACGTTATGAAAAAGATTATTTTCCTATTACTATTGATGAACATATAAAAATTCTGGCAGATTGCGGTTTTAGATATAGTGAAATAATCTGGTTATCAAATATGCAAGTAGGTATAATGGGGATAAAATAAAATGTAATTTACGGAGGAGTGGGAGCAGGTGCAGGAAATCTGGATTATGTATAACTTTGTCGGGGAAATCCGGAGCTTGCAGCGTGTATTTTTCCGCCTTCGTGTCCACGGCAACAATTGTGCCAACAACAGGAAATGTCCCCTAGACTTTTTGCTGAATGGTATGCTATCAATCATTATCAAGTACAGACTATTGGGCAATAAAAATATGAGCCAAATAGATTTTATTGTGAAATATTTATCTGCCGTTGTGAAGGAAACGTTTCCAGAATTTTATGGGACTTAGATTTCTATTTTTGCCGATAGTGCGATATTGGAAGTCTGGCGCTACACATATACCTGACCAAAATGCAGCGGGGCATCGAGGCCGTTATTTGAGGCCCTTTAATGAAACAGAAAAAGGAAATAGAAACAGGGGCTCCCTCTGAACGCATAACTGCTGACGGGGGAGTTCTTTTTTTGCGGCATTATCTGTAAAAACATAAGACATAAATAGACAAAAGGGACGTTTCTAATCAAGCGGGAACCGAGAATGCATAGAATGAGAGAGCTTGCTTTAAGTGACGAAAAGAAGGAATACCCGGCTGGCGATGCAACTGCGCAGGATCATGAAGGAAGCGCAGCAGAAGCAGAAGTCGGCGTAAAAGGTTGAAAATTCATATTGATTTGATGAAATAATAAGCATATAATTATAATACAAACAACTGCAAATCAAATATGAATGATTGTGAGGTGAAAGCATGGCAGAGCAAGTATTGATCCAATTCCGAGCAGATAAGCAATTAAAGCAAGAAGTAACGGAAATTTATGAATCTTTGGGAATGGATTTGCCGACTGCATTTCGGATGTTCATGAAAAGAAGTGTAATGGAAAGAGGGCTTCCTTTTGAAGTGAAGCTTCCAGAAGATGCTGTGACAAGAATGGATGGTCTTCAGGCATTCCGTGAGATTCGAGAAATCCTATCAGAAACTCCGGAAATGTCCCTTGACCAGATCAATGCCGAAATCAAAACGATCAGGGAAGAAGGAAGGGCAAACGAAAAATGAAATGCTATGCAGTTATTGACACGAATGTATTCCTTTCTGCATTGATCTCAAAAAAGGATGATGCGGCAACTGTGCGAGTGATGGAGGCTGTATTTCAAGGCAGGATCATACCGCTGTATCATAAAGATATTCTTGCGGAATATGCCGAAGTGCTGCATCGCACAAAATTCCATATCCCAGAGGAATTGATCATGAAATTGTTAGCTGTGATCGTTCGCTATGGGATAGAGGTATTTCCACAGGCAACGGGAGAAGTGCTGATCGATATGGATGATTTGATTTTTTACGAAGTCGCAATGGAAAAACGGGAGGATGATGCCTATCTTGTGACCGGGAACCAAAAACATTTCCCAATTCGTGATTTTATTGTAACACCTCACGAAATGATGGAAATTCTGGAAGACAGGGAACGATAAAAAACCACATATGAATTTTGTGCAGCGGAAAACTGCCGGCAGGGTATGGAAGAATGAACTTTATACCCTGCCTTTTTTGTCTAAAAAGAAAGGATGGGATGGCTGTGATGCGATCCAGATAGTAAGCGCTTAAATTTGGGGGGGGTGAGTGAAAAAGTAAATTCCACATGTAAACTTAAATTCCATACTGCATTATCGATTATAGTATTAATTATTGAAACATGGTTTAATAAAATTTATAATCCCATCTTTGACAGTTAGAGAAAGAAAAAATCGCTGTAACCCTTGTGTTTACTGGGCTGCAGCGATTTTTACCGTCGTTACGGAGTCTAGTAATTTATTCTTTCCCTTTGCTTTTTTTCTGGATGCTTCTCATTTTACTTTTGGTTATGAATTGATAGTCCGTCCGGAAACCACAGACTTCGTGGAGGTCATCTGTGATCTCCTCTCTTCTGTACAGTGGGATAAATCCCTGCTCCTGTATCTCCGCAAAGTTCATATCTTTCAGTGTATCCAATAACTCTTCGCAGGTATATTTATGATCCAGCTTTTTCTCAAGAAACCGATAGAGAGCCAGTGCTAGAAAACAAATCAGGAAATGAGCCTTGATCCGATTCTCATCCTGTAAGTAAACCGGCCTTGCAGAAAAATCTGTTTTCATGATCCGGAAACATTCCTCAATCCGCCATCTGCCTTCGCTTACCTTTAAAATGTCGCCGACCTCATCGTCCAAAAGATCCGTGCATACGGCATAAAGTCCATCATACTGTTCCTCTTCCGCAATCTTATCCTTATCCAGGTATTGCCTGATCTCCGCAGCTTCCCCATCTTTTGTAACAGCCGTCTTTCCAATGAAACGCGCCGGGTCATTCGGGTTCCTCCGGTTCTTTTTTGTATTCCCCGAATCCAGCATTTTCTGTGCCCGCTCCACCTGTTTGCCGCGGATGGATCTCTGGTATAAAGCATACTTTGGGGAATACGTTATGATCAGGCGCTGGTGCAGTTTTTTTGTGGTATACGGTTCATCCTTGTAATAAAGCCCTTTGTCATCTTCCGGCAGCTTCGTGATATCGACAGGTGTGTCATCCGTGACCCGCTTAAACCCCTGTGGGCTTAGCGCCCACTCTTTTTCTTCTTTCTTTAGCTTTTTGATCGACTGGGTCACGATATAAGCCCGTTCTCCCATATGATTATATTCCCGGATGGCTTCTGAACCCAGACCGGCATCGCAGCAGTAAATAAATTTCTGGCATCCGAAATCCCCAAGGACTTTCTTCTCCAGAGGTTTCAGGGACGTCTGTTCGTTTGCGTTTCCTGGGAAAAGGGAGAATGCAAGAGGGACCCCATCCCCATCCATGAAAAGCCCCATTTGGATGATCGGGTTCGGCCTGTGCTCCTTTCCCTTCCCATACTTCTTGCTGCCGTCTTCCTGCTCGATCTCAAAATAATAATTCGTACAGTCATAATAAAGGATCTTATCATTCCTTTGCCCCAGGAAGGGGCTGTTTTTATAGAGTTCCGCCTGGATCATGTCACATTCCGTACCAAGGACATCCAACGCGCGGTATACGTCATGAAGCTGATAGGAAGGTTTCTCCAAAAACTCCAGCGCAGCTTTGTAGGAAGAACGCTTGCTGCAAGGCTCCAGGATCCTGGCATAGACCAGGTCGGAAAGGACGGCGTTGATATCATACTTGAATTTATATTTCTGTTTTAATTTCCGGCAGACTTTAGGCATCTGCATCTGATAATAAATAGATTGCAGGAAAAGATATCCGCCGCGGTAGAAGACCTGTTTCTCATAATCTAACTGCCTGTCCGCATGGAAAGGAATCAATACCGTTTTTGCGTCTTTTTCTTTTTTGTATTTTTCGGTTTCCAGTTTCACTTCATTTTTTGCCCATGCAATCACATCATCTCTGGTTGGGCCGTGTTCCGCCAGAAGGTGTTCCAAAGTTCCTAACTTGCGTACGATCGTGGAAGAAGTACTTCCATTTGTTTTTACATAAGATTTACAGATATAGAAGGACTCTGCATTTTTGGATTTTGTTATGTGAAGATTCATATGA